>JAEUMD010000015.1 GCA_016793635.1 Hyphomicrobiaceae bacterium | reverse complement strand
GCAACGCGCGCTACGCAATCACGACCGCAACTGTTGCTAATCGAGACCGGCGACATCATCGCGCGGGCGCCGGAAGCGACGCAGCGTGCCAAGAATCCATTCCTCCTGGCGGCACGCAGTCAGGTCAACGGATCGCCGCAGGAGTTGGCGGTGGTGCCGGATGCAGTGTTCGGCTTCGATTTTAACTCCGAACGCATGCGCTTGTATTTCTTCGTCGAGGCTGATCGGGGCACCATGCCCGTTATGCGCGCGAGCCTCGACCACACCTCCATCTATCGCAAGCTCGTGACGTACCTCGCGGGCGGTGGAGCCTCGAACGCATTTGGGCAGCAGCTCGGGATCGGCAACTTTCGCGTGCTTACGGTGACGACCAGCGCCGAGCGAGTGAAGGGTATGCTCACGGCGCTACAGCAGGCGACGCGCGGTGCCGGCTCCCGTCAGTTCCTGTTCGCAACCGGGGACGACATATGCCGCGCGCCCGACCTTCTTTCCGTCGCGTGGATCGACGGCAAGGGCGAGCGCACCAGCATCGCCGAATGACGGTTCCCTTCTCTGCCGAGGGGTGAAGCGTAGCGCGCACGGCGCTTCCGGCCGTCAAGCACAGTGGCGGTCGGCATGAGGTTCGTACGCTTGACCGCCGGGCCCGGCGCGCTGCGCGAGGGCGCTGTCGGCTCCGGAAAGCATGTCAGGCGTGCCTCACCAGAAAGCATGGACGGCGCAACAACTGAGTGCGGACGTCAAGATTGACGCCTTCGAGGTGAGGCGTACCCTTTCGATAGGTGCAACCGATTGAAAGGATTGAAGCAATGGCTAAAATGTACCGGGTTTACTCGATCATCGAGCGGCCGAAGCAGGACGACTACTGGCTCAACATCGGCGTCGCCTTCCCGCATGAGGACGGCGAAGGTTTCAACGTCATGCTGCAGGCCCTGCCGCTGCACGGCAACGGCAAGATCGTGCTGAGGGCATATGATCCGGAGAAGCACGAAGCCGACGAAGCCCAGCCGCAGGTCGCGACGAAGAAGAGCGCGAAGTCGTAGCATGCATGTCAGCAGTTTGGCCGAGCCCCCACTTGGCGTGGGGGCTCGTCTGCTTCTGGAGGCTAAGCCAACGGACGGGTGGCATCCGCAATCGACGCGATCGACCTGAAGCCGAAGTCGGTATAGCGGGCAGGCGGTCCCAGATTGCGTCCGCTTTGGCGCGCATCGCTCGGAGGTGGCTAACCCGCCGCCGTTGTCGTTACCTCACCACTGTGGTGGCGTGAACCACGCGCGCCAGCGCCCGCTTCTACCACAGCGACTTGCTCACTTGTAAGTCCATACAGACTCACGATCGCCGCTTCGATCTGTCGTTCGATAGCGTCACATTTTCTCAGGAAGATAGTCGTATCGCCTGCCATTCCGTTGATTTTCAACTTGGTTGCGATCAGATCACGCACCTTGTCGACAATTCCATCATGTGCCGCTTTTTCCGCTGCAACACTGAAATCGATGACCCTGAACGGTAGGGCTTCGATCTCATTTGTGCCGACATTGTTGTTGGTGCTGGTCAACCTGAAGCGCCACTGCATCAGCTTGCTATTGAGCAGCGCGAGTACGTACTCGAGCGCATAAGGACTTCCTGTGCGCAATGAAACTGAATTAGTCGAGTCGGCAAAATATGTCGGAGGATCGATGATCGTCGCAGTCAATCGCCGAGAATCATCGACCCCAGTGATACGCTGCGTTGCGATGCGTCGCAGCAATTGAGGCGTGTTTTTCTTCTCTTTCTCGTATTGTTTCTCGTTGAACCACTCCCGCTCACTTTGGCTGAACTCTGCATACGTCTCGTAAACGCCGACCTCCGCTCCCTTGAGAAGACGGCTATGACGAGGGTCCGATGTGATAAAGGCTCGATAGATAGTTTGATTTATTTCGCCGCGCCTAATCTCCAAATCCTTGACCTGTTTGAACGGCACCACCGACAGCCTTGAGTGGATTGCCACACAAACATCATAATCCTTCTGACTGCACAGCGGTACTGGCTTTACTGCAGCGTCGATGAGCTGCAAATCCTTCAGGGTCACAGTGCAAGTGTCGGCCGGATCGTCAAACTTGTCCCAAGGGTACACCATAACCTCCAACTTACCATCGGCTGCTCCTTTGCGGAACACATAAACAGCCGTGGAAAGTTTTGCGTCCTTGAACACTCTTCGGCTTGCGTTGTCCTTCTGTGGGAAGCAGCGCACCGAGAAATCCTTCGCATTCTGAAACAAAAAGGAACGTGTCGACGCACAACTGACATCACCCAACAGCGACATCGGCATGATCATGCCGAATCTCCCCCCGAGTCTGAGCAGTTCGGTACTCTTAACCGCAAAAAAGCGAAACAGGTTGCGCTTACCGCCACTCGCTGCGCTTAACTTCCCACCCCCGTCGACGTACCCCGCGAGAATGTCATGCGGCCATGATGACTTGCCGCGATCTTTTTCAAGAACGTCATAAGGCGGGTTCCCGATGACAGCATCGAAGCCTCCAAATTTAATGATGTCTCCAAATTTCGTCTGCTTCTCCCAATCAAACATGTTGATACTGCGGAGAGCATCATCATCCAGGCCGCTGTATCCTTCGATTGTCAGCAGGTCCGAAGCAACCAGCGAGTTACCGCAATGAATGTTTGCACCAAGGTCCGGCAAAACCCGCATACGAAACATGTCCAATTGCGCCGCCAACCCATCAGTACTTTCATCTTCCAATAGCTTCAGCAACAATGACAGCTTGGTGACCTCGACCGCTTGGCTATCGATGTCAACGCCGAAGATATGATCCAGCAAGATTTGGCGCTTGGTCATGATAGTGAGACGCCACTCATCCGCTTTCACCAAGTACACCTTCGCGTTCTTGCCGCGCGAGTGCTTCGTTGCGCCATCGGCGAGGTATTGCCGGCGATACCAGTCCAGCAGATACTGGTAAGCCGCGATCAGGAACGAACCAGAGCCACAAGACGGGTCTAATATCCTCAGTGCCCGAGCACCGCTAACTTGTGCCGGCGTCTTGCCTTCAAGTAGCGGCGCTAATGTCTGACGCACGATGAAGTCCACTATGTGCGACGGCGTGTAATAGACTCCCCCTGCCTTCCGCACTTCAGGCTTCAACTCGATGACGGCACTCTTCCCCGCCAGTCGTATTACCTTGCCAAGGAATTTTTCGTACACTTGCCCGAGGATATCGGGCGGCAGCACCGAAAACTCGTAAGGGCTTTCTGGTGGATAGAGGCTGGAAATCATATCGACGATGACTTTATCGTCGACTGTCAGCCCAAGCGTAAAGGTATCAGGCGGCTCGACGAAGCCAGCCTCCTTGACGAAATGAAATAGCCCAGAATTGTATCTAGCGTCCGCCCGTTCGAACACCTTGGCGAGCTGCTTGTACGACTTGCTTCCGTTGGTGAGCTTCTGGAGTTGTCCGTAAGGTTCGATACCACGATCCTCGGCAATTCTAAGGAACACAATTCGATCGATGATGCGCTGGACGGCAAAATTTAGGTCAACAACGCTTATCCCGCCATTCCGCAACACGATATTTTTTGCCAGAGCCGCCCGCCACGATTCGATCTCGTCGAGGAACGCTTCATCGACCTCGGTTGTTCCTTTGCGCTGATTGTTGCCAGCGTATCGATCAAACGACCCTTTGAGCACCGCTTCCTTGGAGAAGATGGCTGCGAGTTCATCCCAGCGACTCGCGTACTCCTCGAACGAAAAGTGGAGCACACGCCCCACAGAAGCCTTGTCTGCTTTGTACGGCCTGATCCTGGTATCATAGACAGCTAGTTCATTGAAATTCGTTAGTACGGAAAGCGGCAGTTTTGCGCTCCATCCGTACCGTCGCAATTGAAACGCAGGCTCAATATCCGTCTTGATGTTGACCGAAGGATTTTTTGCTTCGAGAAAGAAACGTCGTGCACCACCGATCCGAAAACTATAATCAGGGGATTTCGAAGATCCGGCCACCTTTAATTTGTCTTCATGCACGACGTCTTTGTAGGCTTCGGCGTAACCGGAAACGTTGTGCATGTCCCAGCCAAGGGCAGCGAACATCGGATCTATGAATTGGAGACGCGTCTGTGTCTCATTGAACTTGCTAGTGATATAGCCGTCACGGTTGTCGCGAAACGTTGAGACCAAAGATTTGATTATCTCGATAGTGCTCATGATCTTTCCCTCGTGGAGCAGCACGTGTTGTCAGGCGCTTGCGCGCGCCACCGCACACGTCGGTGCGAGCGAATGCTGCAATTCAGCCGGACGACCGAGTACGATCTCGGATGACGTTTGCCAAGACACGCCGAGTAAACAGCGGATTTTTCCATTTGCCTACCCACCAAGCGATCCGGTACAGCTTTTTGCGAGCATCTCTTTCAGCGTCGCGTCGTCCATCACCTGCTCGGCCAGCAGCTTCTTGAGTTTGCGATTCTCCTGCTCCAGCGTCTTCAGCCGCTTGGCCTCCGACACCTCGAGGCCGCCGTACTTCGCCTTCCAGGCGTACAACGTCGGCTGCGAGATGCCGTGCCGGCGGCACACCTCCGCCGCTTTCATTCCCGCCTCGAACTCCTTCAGGATCGCGATGATCTGCTGGGCGTTTCAGGGGGCAAGGTCACAACCGTGCGGCGCTCGAAAGTGGCCCTGTGAGGATTCAATGATCCGACGGTCGCTCGGGGGGGCGAGAGCAGAAATGCAAAGCCCCCGACGCTTAGCGCTGTCGGGGGCTTCGTTTTGCCTATTCCGCCGAAACCTAGCGACCACGTGGGCGATCGTTAATCCAGGTTTCGATCTCCGTTTCGAGCCATCCGATGCGGCGGTTGCCGACCTTCAGCCTCTTCGGGAACTTGCCAACCTTCTCTAGGCGAAGAACGTGCTGGCGCGTGAACGGTACCATCCCGGACAGCTCCCGCCACGGGATAATCCGTAGCGGTCGGACTGTCTGTGCCATGGGCGATGCAGTTCGCTGAACCCTCCTTGTTGATACCGATGCTGAGGATATGCGTGTCACGCGCAGTTGCAAGCGTTTGATGAGGAAAATGGAGCGATGTTCCCTCATGTTCCCTTCTGCACCGCGCTCACATGTGCTGCCCACTGATCCAGAGCAGCGCGCATCTCCGGCAAGTAGCCGAATCGATTGTAGACGCCGGCGACGCCACCGAGTGTTCCAGACGTGTGATTGAGGACGCGCTCGACCACGTGCGGCGCGACACCGAGCTTCGCCATGCCGGTCGCCGCCGTCCTTCTCAGATCGTGCACCACCCACTGCGAGACGCCGGACACCTCGTCCAGGCGCTTCTTCGCGCGCGAGAACCCGGAGAAGGAATTGCTGCTCGCCGCCTGCGCCGGGAACACGCGGTCGTCATCCAACCGGGGCAGCGCCGCCAGTGTGGCGAGCGCCTGCGGCACCAACGGCAACACCTGCATCCGGTTACTCTTGGTGCGCGCTGCCGGGATCGTCCACGTCGCGTTGTCGAAGTCGATCTCGCTCCAGCGCATCTCCGTCACTTCGCCGCGCCGCTGCGCCGTCAGGATCAGGAGCGCGACGATCGCCCCGTACGGATACCCGACAGGCGCTGTTGCCTCGAAGACTTTCGCCAGTTCGCCATCACTCAACACGCGATCACGCGAGCGATGCGGCGCCGGCTTCTTCAGTCCGAAGCAAGGGCTGGATTCGATCAGCCCGCGCTCGACCGCCCAGTTGAAGAATTTGCGGATTGCCGCCAGCGCATGATTGGCCGCGCTCGGGGCTCCAGTCGCCACGATGCGATCGAGCACCGCGACCAGGTCGGCGCGGGCGATCTCTCGCACATCGCGGCTTCCCCATCGCTTGACGAATTGTGATCGCAGCACGCGCGCCGTTTCGTGAGCGGTCTTGGTGCGGTTGAACCGCGCGCAGTGCGTCGCGATGAAGGTGTCCACCGCTTCATTGAACGTGATGCTGTTGCGCGCGTCGGTCTTGCTCTGCTGCGGATCGCTGCCGTGCGCCACGCTGTTGAGCGCACGTTGCGCTAGCCGCCGCGCTTCCGAAAGTGACACAACCGGGTACTTGCCGAGGGTCAGGCGTCGCAGTCTTCCCTGCTGGCGATAGAACACGACGAACGACTTCGTGCCTGACGGGAACACACGGACAGCGAACCCCGGCACCTTGCGGTCGAAGGTTTCGTAGATCTTATCCGGAACCGGTTTCAGGTTCTTGATGACGAGGTCAGTGAGGGTGTCCTGGACCATCAGATCTTTGCTCTGGGAACAGTCTGGAGGTCGTCAAAGGTAACACATAGGTAACAAAATAGCATGCACTGTACGGTTCCGAGAGGTTACATCCTGCACCGTGGCGCAATCTAACTGATTGTTTTAACTGCAACAAAAATACTGTCTATTCCGTCAAGTTACTAACGACCTTGCCGCTACGAATCTGGGGGTCAGAGGTTCGAATCCTTTCGGGCGCGCCATTTATTTCAAGAGTTTGAGTGGTGCCTGCGATTTTCTCACAAGCGCGTAGGTAGCCCGCAAGTAGCAAACGCCCTCGGACCTCAGCTCTTGGCCGCTCCTTCCATTGGAAAGCTCCGTGTGGCGCGGGTTCAGCGCGTCTCCGCTGACGTTGCATCACCGTGCGACATTGAAACGGCGCGGGGGATTCGCTTAGGCGTGCCCGGCGTCGGCGACGAGGTGCGACGGGTCGATGCCGATCTTGGCCATGGCGCGGGCATATTTCGACTCGTTGTCCGCGTCGAAGATCAGGTCCATGTCGGCCGGGCAATGCAGCCACCCGTTGGCCTGGATCTCGCTTTCGAGCTGGCCGGGAGACCAGCCCGCATAGCCGAGCGCCAGCAGCGTGTGCTTCGGTCCCTTGCCCGTTGCCATCGCACGCAGGATGTCGAGGGTCGCCGTGAGGCAGACGCCATCGAGGATTTGCAAAGTCGAGTCCTGCACGAAGTAGTCCGAGCTGTGCAGCACGAACCCACGCCCCGAGTCGACCGGTCCGCCAACGTGCACGGGAATGTCGAGTAGCTCGTCGGGAAGTTCGATAGTGCCTGAGCCGGTGAAGATCTCCGTGACCAACCCCAGCCGTTCCAGCAAGTCCGGAAAATCGATGTGCTCGGCGTTCTGGTTGATGATCAGCCCCATCGCCCCCTGGTCGGAGTGTGCGCACATGTAGATGACGGACCGCTGGAAGCGTCGGTCCGTCATGCGCGGCATGGCGATCAGAAGCTGCCCCTCGAGCGTGGACCCGCCTTTGCCGTTTCTGGTCGGTAGCTTGATCATGGTCCAAGAGTATGGGGTTTCGGCTCCGGATTGAAGGGTTTCGATCAATTCATGGCGATTCTCGCGTGAGCGACCCCACAGGCCGCGTCTGCGCCGTTGGAGTTCATCGGTTTTGCGCTATGTCTATGTCTCGCGGCAGACGTGCAGCCCGTCCCGCGGCAAGGACCGCGGCGAAGCGGCGGCCCGTCGCCGCGGAGGCGCCGTTCGGGGCGGATCGAGCGCAGGAAGAAACATGACCGGAGGCATCTTGCAGGGTGCGGAACTGCGCGACGCCTGTCGCGGAACGAAAGTCGCGCGATCCATCGCATGCGCGCTCGCTGTTGCGATCGGTCCGTTCGCCATCCCTGGCTCCATCGCCGCTCAGGCTGAGGATGCCGCGTCGGCGTGGGTGCAAGGGCACATGGTGCGCACGCGGCTGCTCGCGGGTGGCATGGCGGACGGCAAGCTCGTCGCGGGAGTTGTGATGGAGATGGCCGACGGGTGGAAGTCTTACTGGCGCACGCCCGGAGACGCCGGCGGCGTGCCACCGTCGTTCGATTGGTCGCGGTCGGGCAATCTGGCGAGTGCGAAGGTGCTTTATCCCGCGCCGCGCCGGATGGTCGACAAGGCTGGGACCACCATAGGCTACAAGGGTAGCGTGGTGTTCCCCGTCCTGGTCGAACCCGCCGATCCTGCGCGTCCGGTCGATCTCAAGCTCGATTTTTCATTCGGCACCTGCCACGACATCTGTGTTCCGGGCGAGAGTGCTCACGAGGTCGAGATCGGTACAAAGGGCAGTAAGCTGCCAGACGGTCTCGTCGAAGCTCTCTCGCGCGTTCCAACAAGCAAGCCGGTCGGCGGCCGACCCGAGCTGCGCAAATCCGAGATCAATCTCAGCGGCGCGGCGCCGAGTATCCTTCTCCACGTCGTGTTCGCCGATGGAGCTGAGGGTGCCGATGCGTTCGCCGAAGGCCCCGACGGCGAGTACGTGCCGATCCCGAAGCTCAAATCGCAAACCGGCGAAGTGCGCATCTACGAGATCGATCTTACCGAAGGCGCGGACGTCGCCGCGTTGCAAGGCAAGTCCGTTCTGGTGACGCTCGTATCGTCGAAGGGCCAGAGCGAAGTGCGCCTCCCGCTCGAATGAGCGGCGTCGCCGGGTTAGTGCTCCATTTCGCTCGAACGGGTAGAGAAACACGACAGCCACAAAACGAGGAAGCGCGAATGACGATCAAAGTAGGCGACAAGCTGCCCGACACGACCTTCGTCACCATGGGGCCGGATGGCCCGACGAATGTCTCATCCGCCGATATGTTCAAAGGCAAGAAGGTGGCGCTGTTCGCGATCCCCGGCGCCTATACGCCGACCTGCCATCAGCAGCATCTGCCTGGCTTTCTGATGCGTCTCGACGAGCTTGGCGCGAAGGGAGTCGATGCGGTTGCGTGCACGGCGGTCAATGACATATTCGTGCTGAGCCACTGGGCCAAGGATACGGGAGCCGAGGGCAAGATCACGATGCTGGCAGACGGTTCGGCGGACTTCGCCAAGGCAACGGGCCTCGAGATCGATCTTACCTCGCGGGGTTTTGGCGTTCGCTCCAAGCGCTATGCCATGCTGGTCGACGACGGCGTGGTGAAGGTTCTGAACGTCGAGGATGCGCCGCCGCAGCACGACAAGTCGAGCGCCGCAACGCTCTGCTCCATGATCGGCAACTCGATCTGAGTTTGGTAGCGGCTGAAAAAAGCAGCGCGCGAGGGCATCGCGCGCTGCTTCGCATTATCCGGGCCGGCATCTTCAATCTACGTGCGCGCTCCCGGTGTAACGCGCAGAGCAGTTCCATCCCAGCCGTTCGCGGGCGATCGTCAACGGCGTGAGAGCTGCAGGCTTCCCGTGCTCGATCCACCCGACAGACTCACCGACATCGTATCGCCGCGCACGGAGATACTGATCGTACCGGAGATGCCATACTGGCTGTTGACGAAGTTGCCTCTGTAGCGGTTCGGTCCGACCTCGAAAACCTCGGCCGACTGGTCAACGCGGCCGGACGGCGTGGCGCAAGCAGCACTCATCGAATAGGCGGAGCCTGAACGCGAAAAACGAGCGCGGCAGCTCGCCTTCTCTCGCGTGTCACCATATTGAACCTTGCCGCCGCCGGACCAGCTTCCGCTGAGCGAAGCGGCGTCGGCGGGAATCGCGTGGGCCGTGGCGATGGACGTCGCGAAGGCGAAGAGCGCTGCGAGCGCACGAGGCAATGTCATTCGTCGTCTCCCGAACCGGCGTTTATCATTGCTGCATCGAGCAGGCTAACGCGGGCACATGTCATACTCAAACGCCCGTGAGCGCGAATCGCGAACTCAACGCGATCGATTCGCATGTGTGGTACGGCGGCAAATTTTTCCAGGCCCATCGGCGCAGATTCGCGTGCGCGAAATATTGACGGCATTGCAACATCGCTGCCGGCGCATATGTCGCGGCCGCAGGCCATCGACGGCGATACTACATGTGATTCGCGAGAAGCAGGAGCCCCTGCTCAACGGCGTTGATATGGTGACATGCCTTCGCGCGCGAGTTCGTCGGCGCGCTCGTTCTCGGGATGGCCGGCATGGCCTTTCACCCAGTGCCAGGCGATGTCATGCAGCTTCGCTGCTGCCTCGAGGCGTTGCCAGAGATCGGCGTTCTTCACAGGCTTTTTGTCGGCGGTGCGCCAGCCGTTACGCTTCCAGCCGTGAATCCACTGCGTAATGCCATTCTTGAGATAGGCGCTGTCCGTATGCAGTTCGACGCGGCTGGCGCGTTTCAACTGCTCGAGTGCGGCGATGGCCGCATAGAGTTCCATGCGGTTGTTTGTGGTCTCGCCTTCGCCGCCCATGAGTTCCTTGCGGTGCGTGCCCGACGTGAGGATGGCGCCCCATCCTCCCGGGCCCGGGTTTCCCGAGCAGGCTCCATCGGTGAACACCACGACATGCGGTCGTGTCCCGGTCTCGCTCATGGCGCCTCGCCGATATAGCCGGCGATCGAGCCGACGCTCTGATGGAACCGCAGCCGCCGCAGGTAGTCGATCGGATCGTGTGGGCTGACGACGGCATTCTTCGGCGTGTTCAGCCAGTCGTAGGAACGTGTGAGCAGGAAGCGCAACGCCGCGCCCCGCGCGAGCATGGGCATCGCGGCGCGCTCGGCGGCGGAGAGCGGGCGTACCTGTTCGTAGCCTTTGAGCAGCGCCCGTCCCTTGGTCATGTTGTAGGCGTGGTCCGGCTCGAAGCACCAGGCGTTGAGGCAGATCGCCAGGTCGTAGGCGAAGGCATCGTTGCACGCGAAATAGAAGTCAATCAGTCCCGAGAGCTCGCTACCGACGAAGAAGACGTTGTCCGGAAAGAGATCGGCGTGGATGACGCCCGACGGGAGGTTCTGTGGCCACGCCGGCAGCAGGGCCGCAAGCTCATCTGCGATGACACCCTCAAGCCCCGGAGAGATCTCGTTCGCGCGATCGCGGAACCGGTCGAAGAGTGGCTGCCATCCCGAAGGCCCGAGAGCGTTCGTCCGCTTGCCGGTGAAGTCCGCTCCGGCGCCGTGCAGTCGGGCGAGGGCCTCGCCGACGCGGGCGCAATGCTCCGCCTTCGGCCTCCGGATCCAGAATCCCTCGAGAAACGTGACGAGCGCCGCCGCCCGCCCGGCCAGTTCACCGATCGTCTCGCCCTTGCGGTCGTGTCGGGGAACAGGGCAGGGCACGCCCTTGCCGGCGAGATGCTCCATCAGCCCGACGAAGAATGGCAGGTCGGAGCGTGCGACGCGCTTTTCGTAGAGTGTCAGGATCAACGGTTCGCGAGTCGTGTGCACCACGTAGTTGGTGTTCTCGACGCCTTCGGCAATGCCCTTGTAGGACAGCAGATCGCCGACGTCGTAGCCGGCGATAAACGCCGCCAGCTCCTCGTCGGTCACCTCGGTATATACGGCCATGTTGGGGTCTGATCCGGCATTGAGGCGGGAAGTGCGGTGCTAGGGCGCGATCGGTCGATTAGGAAGTGCCATGCGCTTCCATCGAGATCGTGACCAGCGACCAAAACCATGTTGCAGGGCGCTCTTGGCGACTTTGATGGATCACGAATGCGAATTGATCAAAGACAATAGCGCTCTAGCGCTCTCGCGATGTTGGCGCAAGCGGACAGGCGTGATTGCGCGAAGATGGCGGCATTTCCGAAGCTTCACGCCGCAGGCTGTCGCAGCTCGCGCGGGATGTTGAAGGCGATGCGTTCCTCGGCCGTGCTGACGACTTCGACCGAAGTGCGGAAGCGCGCGGCGAGCGCATCGAGCACTTCATCGACCAGCACTTGCGGCGCGGAAGCGCCGGCGGTGATACCGATAGTGCCGGCGCCGTCGAGATCGGCCCAGTCGATGTCGTTCGCGCGCTGGATCAGGCGAGATTTCGGACAGCCGGCCCGTTCGCCCACCTCGCGCAGGCGCAGGGAGTTCGACGAGTTCGGCGCCCCGACCACGAGCAGGCAATCAATCTCGGGTGCGATCGCCTTCACCGCATTCTGGCGGTTGGTCGTCGCGTAGCAGATGTCTTCCTTGTGCGGAGCAGCGATCGAAGGGAACCGCTCGCGCAGCACGGTGACGATCGCGGCAGTGTCATCAAGGGAAAGAGTGGTCTGGGTCACATAGGCGAGCTGGCCCGGATCGCGGGGCGTAAACCGGCGCGCGTCCTCCACCGTCTCGATCAGCCGGACGGCGCCTTCGGGAAGCTGACCCATCGTGCCGTCGACCTCGGGATGCCCAGCATGGCCGATCAGGATGATCTCGCGCCCCTCGCGGTGGTGGCGCTCCGCCTCGAAGTGCACCTTGAACACGAGCGGGCAGGTGGCATCGAGCACGAACATGTTGCGGGCGGCGGCGTCGGCGGGAACCGACTTCGCCACACCGTGTGCCGAAAAGATCACGGGCTGGCTGGTTTCAGGTATCTCGTCCAGCTCCTCCACAAAAATGGCGCCTTTGGCCTTGAGGGTGTCAACGACATACCGATTGTGGACGATCTCGTGGCGCACGTAGACCGGCGCGCCGAATTTCGCCAAAGCCAGCTCGACGATCTGGATGGCGCGGTCCACTCCGGCGCAGAAGCCGCGGGGCGCGGCGAGCAGAATTCGCAGTGGAGGGCGTGGGTCTGGAGTGACGGTCATCAGAGGCTCTCAACAGATCACATCGGGGCACGGCTGGCCGGTGCCACGCGCGAATGTTAGGTTTCGAGTCGCTATTGGGCAATGGGCAGGATGAACGGCTGAACCGCCGGGCGCCGCTCGTGGCCTAGGGGGAATGGCAAGCGCACCGCTATCACTGCGGCGCGATTATGCGGATCGGGGCGTCATGACGCAATCCTTCGCGGCGGTTTCCCGCCGTGCTGCACCTTTCGTCACCATGGGGCTCGCCGTCACGGCGCTCGCCGGCTGTGGCATGTCCTCGCTCACCTCGGGGTTGGGCGGTGGCGTGTTCGGCGGCAATTCGTCGAGCAGCTCGGCATCCGCGGATGGTGTCAGCGAGGAGCAACTGCTGATCGCCGCGAAAGCGGATGGCGCCACGCCGGGTGCGGCCGTGACGGGTGCTATCGATCCAGGTTGTCCGCGCGTCGTCTCCGACCCGCGCGACAACAACATCACCTTCTACGAGGCAGGGCGCTCCGGCGACGGCCTCGCCATCATGCATCGCGGTGAGATCACCAAGATGGCGCGCGAGTGCCACGTCGAGGCTGGCCGCGTCGTCATCAAGTACGGCTTCTCCGGTCGCGTGTTGCTCGGCCCACGAGGTCAGTCGGGTGTCGTCACCCTGCCGGTCAACATCTCCGTGATGGACGCCAAGCGTGCGCCTGTGGCTGCGGACGCGGTGAAGCTTTCCGTTGCCGTCGCGCTCGACAAGCCGATCGGCTACTTCTCGGCGGTGCGCGAGGTTTCGTTCGCGTTGCCGGAAGGCTCGCGTCCGGGCGAGTTCCAGGTGCAGGTCGCTTTCGACCGCAAGACGCCGGGCGCAGGTTAGGCTGGAAGCGCCGGTGTGGGTCGCGTCGTCGAGGCCCACCGAACAGACTTGAAATATCGAGGTTTGGGTTGAATGCACCCCGCTGCGAACGGCGGGGTGCTCGTGTTGTTCGCTGCTTCAATGATGGCCGTGCAGGGCCATCGCGAAATAGACCGCTGAGATACCCGCATAGAGGAAGGCCAGCATCCAGGACTGCATCGATCAGGCTCCAGTTCAGAGTTGGTCGGGAGATCGTCGCGCGACTGTCTGAAGCCTACCGGCCGCCGCAATTGATGAGCAAGAGGTGCCCCGGCGTCCGAGATTTCCCGGCATGGAAAACCCAGCCGGCGAGAGGTGATGAAACCGGCGGCGCTGGTCACGATCACGCTTCCAGAGATTTGATATTTCGCGCTTTTCTCCGCACATCGTGGAAAATGATCACCCGGTTCGATGATCTAAAAACAAAAAAAGCCGGCAGATGATGCCGGCTTTTCCGTATTGACGCTGACGTGCGCGCGGGGGAATCCGCGATCAATTCAGCTTGCGCTTGATGTCGGCAAGGCCCTGGGCCAGCAGAGGGTCGCTGCCCGATGCCTGCAGGCGGGTGGCGAGAATCTTCTCGGCGGCGGCCATGGCGGCGTCGATGGCCGAGCCGCGAACCTCGGAGAGCGCCTGCGCCTCGGCACGGGCGATCTTCTCTTCGGCGATCTTGGAGCGGCGCGCGACCTGCTCGGCAAGGTTCTTTCGCGTATCAGCGGCCAGCGCCTCGGCCTCGCGGCGGGCCTGGTCGATGATGCTCTTGGCCTCGTCCTCGGCCTCGCGGCTCTTCTTCTGGTAGTCGGCCAGCAACTGCTGGGCTTCCTCGCGCAGCTTGCGCGCGTCGTCCAGCTCCTTGCGGATCGCGTCCGCACGTGCGTCGAGCGCGCCACCGATCAACTTCGGAACGCCGAAGTACATCATCATCAGAACGAAGCCGATGAACGAAACGAGGACCCAGAATTCGGGATTGGCGGGATTGAGCATGACCTATTGCCTCACTTGCTCGAGACTTGGAGCAGCGCCTTCTTGACCTCGTCGGGCGTGGCGTCGCTGCCCGTGAGCTTGCCGACCACGGCACCGGCGATATCGCTGGCAATCTCGCCGATGCTGGCCATGGCCTTGGTCTTGGTGGCGGTGATGCGCGTCTCGGCCTCGGCGATCTTGGCCTGAACCTGAGCGTCAACGCGGCTCTTCTCGGCATCGACCTCGGCGGTGAGCTTGTCGCGCGTCTCCTTGGCCATGCCGCTGGCGCGGCCGCGGGCGTCGGCGAGGGCCTTCTCGTAGCCGGCCAGCGCCTTCTCGGTCTCGCGCTTCGCCTTCTCGGCGGAATCGATGTCGCGCTGGATGCGGTCACGGCGCTCCTCGATCACCTCGCCGATGCGGGGCAGCGCGACGCGCGACATGAGCAGGTAGAGGACGACGAACGAGATCGCCAGCCAGAAGATCTGCGACGGATAGAACGCGGGGTTGAACTGCGGCATCCCGGAGGATTGCGGGGCAGCGTGTGTGGCTGCGGCGGCGACAATCGCGGCGATCATCGAGAGCTCCTCAGGACGGGACCGGCGGCGCGAAGCCGAGGCGGCCATGGAACTGTATCAGGGTCAGCCCCGATCAGGCGCAAGGCCCGTCCGGCGAGTGACCTTTCGATCAAACAGCAGGCCCGACATGCCGCCCGGTCGACGAGGCTGGCGCGCGGGCCGGAAATGGGGGGACGCCGACAAGACGCCCAGTCAAGGCAGCAAGGGCGCGGACGGCGATACGTCCGCGCCCTCGGGTCGTGCGGATTACTGCAGGATGATCATGGCGACGACGAACGCCAGCAGGCCGAGAAGCTCGGTCATGGCGGCGCCGACGAACATCCAGATGCGCTGGCTGTCGGCAGCCGACGGATTGCGCAGCGCGCCGTTCAGGTAGTTGCCGAAAATCGTGCCGACACCGATGCCGGCGCCGATGAGACCGGTGCAAGCAAGGCCGGCGCCGATCAGTTTTGCGGTTGCGGGATCCATCGTTGTCTCCTTTTGGACCTTAAGTGTGCGGATTGATTGCGAACTTGGACGGGTGTTTGTCGAGCCGGGCGCGGACCGTTGGGAACCGGGCCTGGATCAATGGTGCGAGTGCAGTGCGTCGTTGAGGTAGATGCAGGTGAGCAGCGCGAAGATGAACGCCTGCAGCATGGCGATGCCGAGCTCGAAGCCGGTAAAGCCGACCATGAAGGCCAGCGGAGCCCAGCCGCCGACGAGGCCGAGGCCGATGACGAAGCCGGCGAAGACTTTGAGCAGGATGTGGCCGGCGAGCATGTTGGCGAACAGACGAACCGAGAGCGACACCGGGCGCATGAAGTAGGAGATCACCTCGATGACGACGATCAGCGGCAGCAGCAGCAGCGGCACGCCTTCCGGAACGAACATCTTGAGGTAGCCGACGCCCTGCGTCTTGAAGCCGACCAGGGTGACGAACACGAACACCGTCAACGCCAGCGCGAACGTGACCGAGATGTGGCTGGTGGTGGTGAACGAGCCCGGAATGATGCCGAGGACGTTGGCGAAGAAGACGAAAATGAAGATGGTGAAGACGAACGGGAAGTACTTCATGCCCTCGGGGCCGCACACGTCGCGGACCGTCTTCGCCATGAATTCGTAGATCACCTCGGCCATCGACTGGAAGCGCGTCGGCACCAGCGAGCGCCCGCGCATCGACATGATGAGGAAGGCGCTGGCCGCGACCACGGCGATCAGCATCCACAACGAGGAGTTGGTGAAGGAAACGTCATAGCCGAAAAGCTCGAGCGGCACCTTTTTGGTGAGCTCGAACTGGTGCATAGGCCCATGGGCCTCTTCGTGCGCGCCGGCTGCCAAGGTCCGTCCCCCTACTTGTCGTCTTCGTCGTCGTACAATTCGGGCCGTCCCGGCGGAGCCGCCGGCCCTTTGCGTTGCGACCTCGTCGCCGCGCGGATCACGTTCAGCATCCCGGCGGCGAAGCCGAGCATTATGAACACGATCAGCAGCCACGGCCCGGTGCCGAACACGCCGTCGAGCGCGTTGCCGATGAACCAGCCGACGCCGAGACCGACGATCAGCTCCGTCGCGAACCGGAAGGCCTGGGCGAGACCTGCCCCGGAGGGCTGCTCGGACGAGCCATCGCTTCGCTTCGATCCGCCTGAGTGGCGCGACTGCGCCTCGTCGAGGCGTTTGCCGAGCTCACTCGCACGCTTTCGGAAGGCTTCGCGTTCCTCCGGGCTGATCTCGCCAGGCTGGCGGTCGCCACTTCCGTCGCTGCCTGACTTGTCGCGGTCTGACATGAGGACTTGGCCCGAAGCTGGAGAGAGCCCGGAAAACAGCGGGGTTATCGACGGCGCGAACCATAGTCACGCCCCTTGGGGGTGTCAAGGAACCGAAAGCTCAACAATCGTAGCGTTCTAACGGTGCCGGAGGGCCGTTCGGCGAACCATATGGTACGGCTACGGAATAAAATTGGATGGCCGAAAACAATGTCTTGGATGATCGTGCCAACTTTGCTGCCGGCCAGTGCCGCGAAACGAGCCTGTCGCCGGGTTGGAACATTGGCCAAGGCGTGACACGCCGCCGCTGGTCGCGCACCCGGTGAGCGCGAGCCGAAAAGGGCCTTCCAGGGTGGTTCGATGAGCGGGGCGTCAGACCGCCTCGAGGAACCGCGCGGCGGTTTCGAGATCGACCGAAACGAGCTGCGACACGCCGCGCTCTGCCATGGTGACACCGAATAGGCGGTTCATCCGCGCCATCGTCATCGGGTGGTGGGTGATGACGAGGAAACGGGTTGCCGTCTCCGCCGCCATCTTCTCCATGAGCGTGCAGAAGCGATCGACGTTAGCGTCGTCGAGCGGCGCGTCAACCTCGTCCAGCACGCAGATCGGCGAAGGATTGGTGAGGAACACGGCGAAAATCAGCGACAAGGCCGTGAGCGTCTGCTCGCCGCCGGAGAGCAGCGATAGCGTCGCCGGCTTCTTGCCCGGCGGTTTGGCGATGATTTCGAGGCCGCCTTGCAGCGGGTCCTCGCCCTCGACCATCTCCAGCCGCGCTTCGCCACCGCCGAACAGCGTCGTGAACAGTCGGCGGAAGTGACCATCGACCGTATCGAAAGCTTCGCCGAGCCGCTTCTTCGCCTCGCGGTTGATCTGGCCGATTGCGCCGCGAAGCTTGGCGACCGCCTGCTCGACGTCGGCGCGCTCCGTCTCGAGGGTCGAGAACTGGCCTGTGAGCGCTTCCAGCTCTTCTTCCGCCTGGAGGTTCACGCCGCCGAGACGGTCGCGGTCGGACCTCAACCTCGTGAGCTGGCGGTCGACGTCGGGCATACCGGGCAGAGGTTGCTGCGGGTCGAGGCCGGCGAGCGGCAGGCAGCCTTCGGGGACGACGCCGAGCGTCTCGCGGATTCTCCTGGCTTCCTCCTGGCGGCGCTGACGGGCAGCCTCGAGCCTGGCTTCGATTCGGGCTCGCGCCTCGCGACTGTCGGAGACGGCGGACTGAACCGCGCGTAGGGCCTGCTGGGCTGCCTTGAGATCGGCCTCGGCCTGCACGAGCGTGTCGGCGGCGCGCTGGCGCTCGGCCTCGGCATCGGCGATCGCGGAGAACAGCGTGTCGCGCCGTTCCTCCAATCCAGCCGGCATCTCGGCCAGCGCTGCGAGCTCGGTGCGGGACACCTCGGCACGCTGTCGCAGCGACGCGGTCTGACGCTCGGCGGCGGCTTGACGACTGATCCAGCGGTCACGTTCGGTAGCGATGGCTGCCGCCCGCTCGGCTCGTGCACGGCGGGTTCGCTGCTGCTCGGCGAGCGTGGCGGCGGTGGTGGTCACGTCGGCTCGGCAGCGGTCGGTGGCGGTGCGCGCGGCGGCGAGTTCGGCGTCGATCGCATCGTTGGGAGAGAGGTCGTCGAGAGCGGCTTGCAGCTCCGTCTCGCGCTCGATCGCTTCGGCGAGGTCGTCCTGTGCTCGCTCGCGGGCCTCGGAAACGGCGGCATAGCGAGCTTCGGTTTCGCGAGCCGCCTGCTCGATGCGCGTCAACCGTTCGCGGGTCTCTGCAAGCCGGGCCTGCGTCGCGCGCCAGGTCTGGCGGAGCTGCCGCTCTTCGGATTGTGCCTCGGCCAGCTCCTCGGCCGCGGTGGCTTCCGCTTCGGCGATCATCTCTGCCGCCTCGGTCGCCTGCGCCTCTTCATATTCGATCGATGCGAGACGGTTCTTCTGGGCAAGGCGCTGGGCTGCGGCCGTCGTTCCGTGAGCGGCGGCGACGAAGCCATCCCAACGCCACAGGTCGCCCTCGCGGCTGACGAGGCGCTGTCCCGTCTTGAGGTGCGCCTGGAGGCGGGCACCGAGATCGCGCGGGACGACGCCGACTTGACGCAGGCGGCGGGTCAGCTCCGCGGGGCCTTTGACGTGCTTCGAAAGCGGTTCGGCTTCCACCGGCAGTCGCGGGTCGGCGCTGGTCGTCTCGATCAGGCGCCAGTGCACCGCTACCGGTTCGCCGTCACCATCCTGTGGCTCGTCGATGGCCGGCGCTTCGAGATCCTCGCCGAGCGCTGCGCCGAGGGCGGTCTCGTAGCCCGACGAGACGCGCAACTGGTCGACGATGCCAGGAAGGCCGCTCGATTGCGCCGGCACGAGCAGGCGTGCGAGCGTTTCGCGCTCGGTCGAAAGTGCCTTGGCCGCAAGTCGTGCGGTCTCAGCCTCGGCGCGTTTGACTTTGACCTCCTCCGCCAGCCGGAGTGCCTTCCGCTCCGCTTCGAGAGTGGCGTCCTCGATCTCTAACAGCTCGGCGGCCAGCTGCTGTCCCAGCGTGGTGGTGTCGGTCAACTGGCGCGCGTCGGGCGCGCGGGCCGAAATCTCGCGCGCCTGCGATTCGAGTGCGGCGAGCTGGCGTTCGGTCCGTTCGCGGTGGCTGCGCCGCTCGGCGACACCGGTCTCGAGGCTGCGGCGGCCGGCGCGCGCTTCGGCGGCGCGGAGCTGCACGTCGGCGAGCGTGGCCTCGGCGGCCGCCAGCAGTTCCGTCGATCGCTCATGCGTCTCGCGCGCTTCGGACTCCGCATCGTCGGAAACGGAATCGAGGCTTTCGAGTTCGGCAGCCTCATCGGCAAGACGCGCCAGCAGCTCGCGCGCCTCGGCGGCGAGCGCGTCCTCGCGTACGAGATCGGTTTCGAGCTGGGCGGCGCGCGCCTCAAGCTCGCGCTGGCGCTCCACGGCACGCGCCACCTCGCGCTCGAACGTCTCGGCCTCGATTTTCAGCCGATGCAATGCTGCGGCGCGACGTGCCTCGGCGTCGCGCAAGGGCGCCATCGCGTCTGCGCGCCGCGTCTCCTCGACGATGGCACCGGCTTCCCCGCTCATCAGCTCCGCGAGACGGGCGAGCGATGTTTCGAGCCCAACCTCTTCGGTTTCGACAGCGCGCTGGGCGTCGCTCCAGGCGAGATGCAGCAGCAGGGCCTCGCTGCGGCGGATCTCGTCGGAAATCTCCTTGTAGCGGCGCGCCTGCCGCGCCTGCCGCTTCAGGCTTTCCATCTGCGACGTCACCTGCCCGAGAACGTCGGCAACGCGGGCGAGGTTGGCTTCGGCGGCCTTCAGGCGCAGCTCGGCCTCGTGGCGGCGGCTGTGCAACCCGGCGATCCCGGCGGCGTCCTCGAGGATGCGGCGGCGCTGCTCGGGCTTGGCGTTGACGATCTCGGAAATCTGCCCCTGGCGAACGAGTGCCGGAGAGCGCGCACCGGTGGCGGCGTCCTCGAACAGCAGTTTGATGTCGCGGGCGCGGGCCTCGCGGGCGTTGATGCGATAGCTCGAGCCCGCCTCACGCTCGATGCGCCGCGTGATCTCGATCTGGTCGCGGTCGTTGAATTCGCCCGGCGCCTGCCGCTCGGTGTTGTCGAGGAACAGCGTCACCTCGGCGAAGTGGCGGGCGGGGCGGTGCGTCGTGCCGGAGAAGATGACGTCGTCCATGGCCGCCGCGCGCATGGATTTGTGCGAGGTCTCGCCCATGACCCAGCGCAGCGCTTCGAGCAGATTGGATTTGCCACAGCCGTTCGGACCGACGACCCCAGTGAGGCCCGGCTCGATCAAAAGCTCGGTCGGCTCCACGAAAGACTTGAAGCCGAGCAGTCTGAGACGGCTGATTTTCATAGCCGGTAGTCGGCTCCTCCACGTTGCCGGCGTCGAGACCGCTCGAGCCGCGTGGGCCGCAAAGCCGGATGTTACCGGCTCACCGCGCCGCGCTGGCCGTCGCGCCTTTCGCGGCGAGCGCCGTCTCGATCATCGTCGAGAGTTCGGGCGCCGTCAGCACGCGCTTCACCAGCTTGCCATCGACGAAGAAATTCGGCGTGCCGATGATGCCGAGCGTGCGGCCACGATCCTTGACCCACTTCAAGCCGTCGATCATGCCCTGATTCTTGAGGCAGAGATCGAACTCCTCCCGCTTCATCCCCACCTGTTGTGCGACCTTGAAGATGGCGTCTGGCCGCACTTCCTGTGACACCCAGGTGGCCTGCTGGTCGAGGAATTTCCCGTAAAGATCCAAGTATTTGGCTGGCGGAGCACAGCGCAGCGCGATGGTCGCGGTGCCGGATGTGCGGCCGATCGGGAACTCGCGCAGGATGAAGCGCACCTTGCCGGTATCGACATAGCGCTTCTTGATCTCGGGAAAGACCTCCTGGTGGAACTTGCGGCAGTAGGGGCAGGTCAATGACATGTATTTGATGATGACGACCGGCGCCTCGGCCTTGCCCCACGCCATCTCAGGCAGTGGCCCCGTCTGCATCACCTCGGCGACGGATGGGTTGGCGATGACCTCGCGCGGCCCAGCCGTCGCATCGTTGGTCTCCGCCTGCGAAGCACCGCCGTATGCCGACCCGGCCGCCGGTACGACTGGCTCGATGCTGGCGCTGGTGAGGCTGGTCAGCGGCTCACCCGAGCAACCACCGAGCGCCACCGCGGAAAGCAGCGCGGCGGCGAGCGGTGCGGCCCTCATCGAACGCGATTTCCCCACCGGCATCATCTCCCGTCCAACCGTCACTTCAGCAGCGGCTCGATCATGGCGTCGAAAGCGGCCAGCGTCGGCGCGCCCTGAAGCTTCTTGCCGTTGACGAAGAAGGACGGCGTGGCGGATATGCCGAACTGGTCGGAGGCGCGTGCGCGCTGGGCATTGATCTGGTCGAGAAGCTTCTGATCCGTCAGGCACTTCTCGAAGCTATCTTGGGTGAAGCCAGCTTGCTTGGCCACCTCGAAAAGCTTCGGAACCGGATTGCCCTGCACATAGGCCCACTCGGCCTGCGTGGCGAACAGTGTCTCGATAAGCGGATAGGTCTTGTCTGGCCCGGCACAGCGGGCGAGCATCGCAGCGGCGGCGGCGAGATTGTCGAGCGGGAACTCGCGCATGATGAAACGCACCTTGCCCGGCTCGATGTATTTCTTCTTCAGCTCGGGATAGACGTCCTTGTGGAACGCCGCGCAGTGGCCACAGGTCATCGAAGCGTATTCGACAATAGTGACCTTGGCTTCAGCCGGGCCCATGGCCGTGTCCGCCAGACCCTCGATCGGCTTCATCAGGTCTTCGACCGGAACCTCGGTCGGGCCGCTCCGGCGCTGGGCGGTAGCGGAGCCCGCGGGGAGCATGGCGCCGATGGCAAGAGCCGAGACGCCGGAGAGCACCGTGCGGCGCGAAAGCAGGCGGCTGGCGACGGCGCTTGGGACGGTGAGATTCACGGGCAGGCTCCTTCGAGTGACGAGCGGCTTGTGACGAGCGGCTTCGCGCCTTCATAATCACGGTAGCGGACGAAAGCCCGCGATTTAGCATGGGCGCGCCAGCGGGAATAAGGCAAAAGCGCGGTGAACGCCATCTGAACTGGTGGGTTCGGCGAGTTCACTTTGGGGTGATGCAACCGTGTCCTGGCCGCTCCGGTCCGCGTGCCGCGGCAGTTCGTCGGGGGTAGCCACATCAGCCCTTGGCGATGCTCGCCGCAAGCCGCTCCAGGGCCGCTCTAAGTGCGTCGTCGTCGATGCCGGACAAGTTGGCCGAAGCAGCGGGCGCGGCGCGCGACGGAGTATGTCGCGGCGATGATGCTCGCGCGGCGGACATCGTCGCGGTCTCGGCTGCATCGCCGAATTCGTCGTCGCTGCCCGCCTGGATCAAGCGCAACTCGCACACGGCCCGATAGCCGAAATAGGCGTTGATGCGCTCAAGGATCTGCGCCTTGCGGTATTGGACGTCGAGTGCTGCTGCGGGATCGACACGCAACGTCAGCGTGGCGCCTGGACGGCCGGTCTCGGTCTCCGTCGTATCGGCGAACTTCTCCACCGCGCGCGGCCACTTCAGACGTTCCGGACGGGTCAGCCGGGCAAGGTCAGCGCCGACGATGCGCGCCCAGTCGGTGATCAGGGTGGCGGCGGCAAAACCGTGCTTCTCGAATGCCTTGCGCGTGATGGCCGGCACCAGGCTCGCGACGGCCCGCGGACCGGCGCCGCCCGTCGAACGCGCACCCGCTCTACGATCGGGGGCGGCGGCGGCGGTCGAGGCATGGCCCGAAGTGTTGTCTGGCGCGGTTTTCACGGGGATAAGAGGCGACCGGTTGAACTGCTTTGCAGCGCATCCTTTACCATCGGAGGGGTGATTCGGTCGAACGTGCGGGACTAGACCGGCGTCGCCGGGTGCAGGATTGCTGTGGGTGAGGTTGGAGGCCCGGGTGCCTGACGTGGTGCAAAAGCAGCTACCTCTGCGTCCCGCCGGCCCCGACACGGTGGCGGCGCTGCTCGAATGGTACGACCGCGAGCATCGCGAGCTCCCCTGGCGCGCAAAGCCCGGCCGTCGCTCGGACCCCTACAAGGTCTGGCTCAGCGAGATCATGCTGCAGCAGACCACGGTCAAGGCCGTCATCCCCTATTTCCTACGCTTCATCGAGCGATGGCCAACCGTCGAGGCCCTCGCCGCCGCGCCGCGCGACGACGTACTCGCCGCCTGGGCAGGGCTCGGTTACTACGCCCGCGCCCGGAAGCTGCACGAATGCGCCCAGGTTGTCGCCAGCGAGCGTGGCGGCAAGTTCCCGAAGAGGTCCGCAGACCTTATCGAGCTCCCGGGCATCGGTCCCTATACCGCGGCGGCGATCGCCTCGATCGCATTCAAGGAGCCGGTGACGCCGGTCGACGGCAACGTCGAGCGCGTCACGGCGCGCCTGTTCGCTGTCCGCACGCCATTGCCGAAGGCGAAGGCCGAGTTGCGCCGTCTGGCCGCGACGCTGACGCCCGAGAAGCGCCCGGGGGATTTCGCCCAGGCGCTGATGGACCTCGGGGCGACGGTGTGCACGCCGAAGAGCCCGTCTTGCCTCGTCTGCCCGGTGCAGCCCGATTGCGCGGCGAGCGCCAAAGGCATCGAGGCGTCGCTGCCTGCCAAGACGGCGAAGGCGGAACGGCCGGTGCGGTTCGGTCATGCCTTCCTGGCGCTGCGCGAGGATGGCCACGTTCTGCTGCGCCGCCGCCCGGAGACCGGATTGCTCGGCGGCATGCTGGAGATACCGTCCACCCCCTGGGCCGAGGGTTCGAGCCATCTGGTCGGCCCGCAGCGCGTCGCGCCCGTGCGCGGCGACTGGTGGCGCGTGCCGGGCGACGTGGTCCACACGTTCACGCATTTCCGGCTCGAGATCGCCGTGCATCGTGCCATCGTGCCGGTCGATGCGGAGCTGACGTTCTGGGCGGAACCCGACCGATGCCAGTGGGTCCATCGCCGCGATCTCGATCGCGTGGCACTGCCAAGCGTGATGCGGAAGGTCATCCAGCACGCGCTGAAGGAAGGGTAGCCCCCGACATCCGCCGCAACGCCACCGAGCCGCAACTCATGCGCTCAAATAGCCGACCACGCCGCCGCTTCTCTCGCGATACCGTTCGAGCCATTCGAGCACCTCGCTCGGATGCAGCGGGAAATGGAAACGCCCGTTGCGCTCGGTTTCGAGCGCGCGCAGCTCCTCGACGATCGGTTCTGCGGTCTTGTGCAACATGACGATGGTGGCGATGGTTCGGCGCGGCATGTGCGCCGGCACCTCGGGGATCGAATCCGCCACCATGTTCTTGATGCCCGGCGACAGATACGTGGAGAAGCGGCCGAGCAGAGCGATCAGGTGGATCGCGAGCGTCTCTTTGAACTTGTAGCGGCGCGTCTCCATCCATTCGAGCAGCTTGTCCATCACCATGTCCTGCAAGCGCAGGTCCGACGTCACGCGGTAGTCCTGCCACTCGGCAACGACATCGAAGTCCGGCTCGAGCTCCATGTCGCCAGGGGCGAAGGTCGAGTTCGCGAGCACGCCGATGCGATCGAAGAAATCGATGTTCTTCATGTCGAGCCGCGTCTCGAACGTGGAAAGCTTGATCTCGCCTTCGCTCGCTTTCTCGTATGCGAAGCGGATGAGCTTCGAGCAGAACATCTGCTTGTAGCTTTCCATCTTCATGGTGAAATCGTAGCGGATCGGCTTGCCGTAATGCGACAGGGAATGGCGCACGTGCTCATGCGCGATGTAACCGGCGTTGTGCGCCAGCACGGGATCGCGATGGCGGAACAGAATGGCGCGCCCGAGCCCGTGTTGAAGCGCGTCCTTCAAGGGCACGATGACGCCGCCCTTTTCGATCAGCACTTCGATCATCCAGTGCTTGCCGGCGGGATCCACATAGACGATGCCGACGTGGCTGTACTGTGAGTCGACGTCGCCGATGCGGGCGATGGCAGCGCTGTTGTGGGCGCGGCCGCGCACGAGGATTACGTCTCCCGATTTGAATGCGAGATCGCTACCGATGTCGAAGCGCGGGTTGATGAGCGTGTTGTTGCTGCGGCCGGTGAAGGCCATCTGCGTGTGTCCGGTCGAGGGCAGCCGGCGGAAGTCCATCGCCATCTCGCCGAGCATGTCGCCGCCGTAGCGCGTGATGCGCAGCAGGTTGCGGATCGCCGTTTGCACCTCGCTGCCGAGCAGTCCCTTGTTGCGCCATTCGGCAACGCGGTCTCTGAGCGCCATGCGTGTCTTGAACAGCGAGTCGATGAGAACCGGAGCATCCTCGGCAAGCTGGTGAGGATCGTAGCGGCCGAGATCGAGCGTGCGCAGCGTCGTGTAGACACCGCCAAGGTTGCGGGCGAGATCGGGCGCGGTCTCGACGGGTGCGAGCGACCAGGCATTGGCCTTCGCGAGCTCGGCGTGCAGGTCGCTCGACGACAACTTCTCGGGCAAGACGCTCTCACTCCCTCAAGCGGCCGCATGACATGCCGGTTGCGGATCGGCGCACCGCGCGTGCCGCGCCTGCCGTATCCCCCGACGCATCGCCGATCACACTCTACCCCATGACGTCAGGGCGCGATTCAAGCCTTCGATGAAAGCGCCAGGCCCTTCCATCTCGGGCGATCGCACCCTAGCAAGCCGGGGGAGCGGTCATCAATCGGGCCCTGGACTGGCTGGCCCGTTGCACGCCGCCCGCTGCAAACAGGCAACGGGCATGCAGGTGAACCCGGGAACGGTCACTCAGCCGCGATCATGGCCGGCAGGGCCGCGAGGCCGAGGTGACGCTTCGCCTCCTCGCGCAAGTCGTCGATCGGGCGCAACCTGTCGTCGGCCTTGTAATGCCAGTAGGTCCAGCCGTTACACGCGCTTTTGCCTTGCAGTTCGGCGCCCATGCGGTGGATCGAGCCCTGGCGTCCGGCGCAGGCCAGTGTGCCGTCGGCCTTGACCTCCGCCTTGACCTTGGCATTGGCGTCGAACAGCGCCGACCCGGGCGTGACGAGGCCAAGCTCGACCAGGGTGCCGAAGGGAACCCGCGGCTCCGAGCGCTTCGACTTCAATGTCTCGAGTGCGGACTGGCCGAGCGGTTGAACGGCGTCGATGCGCTCGCGGGCCGCCGCCGCGTAGACGGTGTCGCGCTCGATGCCGACGAAGCGCCGCCCGAGCCGCTTCGCCACGGCGCCCGTGGTGCCGGTGCCGAAGAACGGGTCTAGGACGGTATCACCCGCGTTGCTCGACGCGATCAGCACGCGATGCAGCAGTGCCTCGGGCTTTTGCGTCGGGTGGGCCTTGCGGCCCTCGCCGTCCTTCAGCCGCTCGGGGCCCGAGCAGATCGGGAATAGCCAGTCCGATCGCATCTGGAGATCGTCGTTGAGCGCCTTCAGGCTCTCGTAGTTGAACGTGTAGCGGGACTTCTGATCGCGCGCTGCCCAGATCAGCGTCTCATGGGCGTTGGTGAAGCGCCGGCCGCGGAAATTCGGCATCGGGTTCACCTTGCGCCAGACGACGTCGTTGAGAATCCAGAAGCCGAGGTCCTGGAGCAGAGCGCCGAGGCGGAAAATGTTGTGATAGGAGCCAATCACCCAGATCGCTCCGTCCGGCTTCAGGATGCGGCGGCATTCCTTGAGCCATGCGCGCGAGAAGGCGTCGTAATCGGCGAAGCTCGTGAACTTGTCCCAATCGTCGTCGACTCCGTCGACGCGCGTGTTGTTGGGGCGGAGTAGCTCTCGCTCGAGCTGGAGATTGTAGGGCGGATCGGCGAAGACGAGATCGACGCTCGCGTCGGGCAGACGGCGAAGCTCTTCGAGGCAATCACCGACCAGGATTCGATCCTCGACACCAGCCGAGGACGCACGACGACGCATACCCATTGCACCCACCACACAACGCATGAACGACTGAGACTTTCACGCCAGCCTCCATCACTCAAGCGCACAGATGGTTAACGGAGCGTTGAGACGAGGTGCCGATATGAAACCTCTCGCACCGGAGTGTGTCGGCGCGATGGAGCCCACCTGCAACGCGGGGCTGGCCTCGGAACGCAAAAACGCGCCCCGACCGGTGGCCGGAGCGCGTTTCGAACGCCATTTCGCCGAGGCGTCTCAGTCGCACTGGCGATAGAACCGCCGGCAGGCCCAGTCGGCGCCGTCGTCGCAAGCGTCACGCAGGCGCCAGCACGACCAGCGCGGCCGATAGCTGTCGCGATAATAGTAATAGCCGTCGTCGTAGCGATCTGCCCGGGCAGCGCCGGCGATGACCGCTGTCGCTGCGGCCGCGCCGAGGATTCCGAGCGCGATGCCGCGGCCATGGCGAACTTCGACTACGTTACTCTGAGATTTGGCCTCCTTGAGACCGGCGAGGGCGCCGGTGCCGATGGCAGAAGCGGTGGCGGGGGCCGCAAGCGCGAGGCCGCAGGCGATGGCCGTGGCGGCGAAGGAGCGGGTCAGGCGGATCATGGTCGTTGCCTCGTTGGTCTGATGGCGGGTCTTACTGTTCTTGCTGGATACGCCAGCAACTCGGATCTCGGATTTGAAGTTTCCAAATCTGCGGACTGAAATCTCCTGGCGCTGTTCCCTGCGGTACAGCCGACTTGGAAAACGGTGGACGGCCATTCCGAGAACAACAGTCTCATTCAAAACCGTCTCGGCTCGGCGTCGGTTGCGTACGGGAGCAAGCAGAGGGTTCCCAAATCGCGCCGGCCGAACCGCACATTATGCTCTGGCCGGTTCCTAAACGATTGACGCAAGACGCTGTTCCGGAAGCAGCTTTCCAACGTACTCATCGATCCTTGGCAGCAACATGGCGATGCCAAGCTGAATGCAGTCTGAACAGCCACCTTTGCGCCACTTGCGAGCACGGTCGGAGCTCGCCGCGATGTCGAATGGGCCGCGTTGGGCGGAGATCTCAAATGAGCAAGGGATGAGCGGCACGCGGGTATCGAGCGGCATGGCCATCATGAACATCATGAACATCAGCCGGCCAGTCTCCGAGAGGGCGGCTTCTCGCAACCGTCCTGGTCACCCCACCTTGTCGTCGGGCATTGCGGTGGCCGTGCGATCGGATATTGGTGGCAAGCTTCATACAGCGAGGAATGGCCCAGCAATGGCGAAGATCGACGAGTCCCGCCCCTTCATCCCGGTTCGCATTGCTGTGCTGACGATGTCCGATACGCGATCGCTCGCCGAGGATCGTTCGGGCACGACGCTCGCTGAGATGATCGCGGAGGCCGGGCACGTGCTTGCTGACCGCGCGTTGGTGAAGGACGATATCGCGGCCATTCGTGCGCGCGTTCAGGGCTGGATCGACGATCCGATGGTCGATGTCGTCATTACAACGGGGGGCACCGGGTTCACCGGTCGCGATGTGACGCCGGAAGCGGTGCGCCCGCTGTTCGAGAAAGAGATCGAGGGCTTCTCGGTGATCTTCCACATGCAGTCGTACCAGAAGATCGAGACATCGACGATCCAGTCGCGGGCCTGTGGCGGCGTCGCGCGCGGTACTTACATCTTTTGCCTGCCGGGATCGACGGGCGCCTGCAAGGATGCGTGGCACGGCATTCTGAAGTGGCAGCTCGACAACCGTCACCGCCCCTGCAACTTCGTCGAGATCATGCCGCGGCTCGAAGAGCACCGGAAATAACGGCGTATCGAGCATCATCCGAACGCACCGCATCGACACGGGCGATGAGCGGTCGGATAAGGATGCTCTGGATTTCAAGTGCTCCCCCGCGCGTCGCGAGGGCGATCAGAAATCGCCGCGCATCCGCACGAGGGCGGCGATCTCGCGCACGGCTTCGGTATTCTCGAACACTGCGAGCGCGAGCTGTCCGAGCATCACCATCATCAACCCGCCGACGATTGCGCCGATGCCGGCGATGGTGCCGAGCCCGACGCCCATCACCGAGCCGCCCATGGTCGAGAATACGAAACCGAGCGCGACGGCGGCGATGCCGCCGGCAATGCTGAGCCAGCCGCCCACCACGAACAGCCACGCCATGACGCGGCCGGAGCGGAAGCGGCGCGCAGGCGCCTCGTATTCTTCTGTGCCTGCGAGCTCGCGTTGACGCCGCGCGACGACCTCGGGCAGTCGCTCATGACTGTCGGTCGGAGAGAGAGCGTGGCCACCGGCATCGTGCTGGGTGTGGGCAAAGCCGTGTTGCGCGGCCTGCGCAGTTTGGTGGGGATCGCCTGATTGGCCCGGCGGCAGCTTGCTTCGCGCCAGATCGCCGAGTGCGATGCGTTGCCCGCCCTGCTGCGGCGGGGGCTGTTGCGCCGCTTGCGGACGTGCACGCTGCCCGCCGGTCCGCTGGTCGGGCGGTGTCTGCCAGGAAGGCGCCTGCGCCGCGCCCGGTTGGCTAGCTGGATGATTGCCTTGATGATGGGGCGCGCCGTTGGCGCCTCGCGGGGCTTGCTGCTGCGCGCTCGCCGGTTGCGCCTGAGCAGCCGGGGCCGTCTGCTGCTGGGCCGCGGCCTGTGCCTGGTGGTGCGGGTCTGCTGATCCAGCAATACCGAGCCGCATCAGGCCGCCGCGTGCCGCCTCACCCTCCGGGGTTTCGGGAAATGCGTCGGCCACATAGGCATAGTACTGGTGGGCGCGCTCGCGGTCTCCGTGGGATTCCGCCCGGTAGCCGGCTTCGAGGTATTGCGCGGCGGTGTAGCCGGTTGCTTCGCTGGACATGTCTCACGCAGGCGATTGAACGGCGCTCGCAGCGGCTTCCAGGAGCCGGCGAGCATGAGTCTTAACTAACCTACCACTGCAAATACCGGTTGTCCGTGACCTCGCACAAGCACATCTGTTTTCTCTCGGGCGCGATGATCGCGGAGCTTTCGGGAGCAAGGCTCGAATTCCAGCAAATGCAGCGTACAACCCACTTCGGCGGCAGGGTGTCAAATGCGCCGCGCATGCCGGCCCCGGTCGCGGGTGAGATCCGCCGGCTCGTCGATGTCGTCGAGCGTGTCGATGAGCGCAAGCCGGTGGCCGGGTCCGAGCGCCGCAATGGTATCCGCGAGTGTCGTGGCGCTCGACCACCTCACACCAGCGAACGCTCGCGGCACATTCGGAAATCGCTTCAAGCCGACCAGCCAGTAGCCGCCATCCGGCGCCGGTCCGAGCACGGCATCGGCATTCCCGAGAGCGCGGAAGGCGCGTGAAATATGCGCGGGGCGGATCGACGGGCTGTCGGAGCCGATGATGACGACAGGGCCGGGCGGCAAGCGATCGAATAGTCGCTGCATGCGCTGGCCGAGATCGCCACGGCCCTGCCCGACGCGCGGAATCTGGTGTGTCCAGAAGCCGCTCGCGGCACTTCTGTCGGGCGTCACCGCGAGGGTAAGCTGCCAGCGCGGGTCGGTACCGAGCCGGGCGACGAGGCCACTGGTCGAACGGCGATAGAACGCCGCCGCCGCAACGGCACCCACGCCCCGGGCGAGCCGGGTTTTCACCCGGCCCATCGCCGGCAGTCGCACCATCATCACCAGCCGGGGGCGCCAGCGTGGCGTCACCGCGCGGGCACCCATCAGGCAACCGGCACGAAGGCGTAGCCGTTGCCGTCCTTCTCGATCTTACCCGCTCCCGGCATGCCGTAATGGTAGCCGGTGATCACCGCCTGATCCGCGATGGCGCGATCGAACATGCGCCGCCGGCTGGCCTCGGCCTGCACCGGGTCGGCATCGAACGCGACGTGCCAGCCGGGATTACGCGCGAACAGAGCCGGGATGTTGGTGATATCGGCGAGAACGATCAACTGGCCGTTGCCCGAGCCGACCACGTAGGTCGTGTGGCCGGGCGTGTGGCCAAAGGCGGAGACGGCGACGACACCCGGCGCAATCTCGCCGCCGTCGCCTATCCGCTTGACGTTCTCCCATTTTCCGAGCGTCGCCTGCACGCGCTTGGCGAGCCCGTGGCGCTCGGTGGGGAGCTTCGTGAATACGCTCTCGTCGGTCCACCAGGCGAGCTCGGCCTCGGGCACCACGATCTGCGCCTTCGGAAAAACGGGCGCGTTGGTATCCTTCGCCATCAGTCCGAAAATGTGGTCGGGGTGGAAATGCGTCACGGCGATCGTGTCGATCGTTTCGGGATCGATGCCAGCCGCCTTCATGCTGTCGGCGAGCCGGCCGGCCGTCGGTGCGAGCTGCGCGCCGGTGCCTGAGTCGAACATGATCGTCCGCCCGCCCGTCTTCACCAGTGTAATGGTGAAGGGAATGTTCACGGCCTCGGTCGGCAGACCGGCCTTGGCAAGCGCGGCTTTCGTTTCCTCGACGGTGGCGTTGCGGATGAATTTTTCATCGTGCGGCTTGGCCCACAAGCCATCGAACAACGTCGTCACCTCGGCGTCACCAACCTTGAAGCGATGGAAGCCGGCGGCCGTTGCCTCCGCCTCGGCCTTGCTGTCGGCGAATGCGATCTGGCGATCGATGCCGAGTACGGCGGAGGCTGCCGCCGCCGATGCCACGAAGGTCCTTCGCGTGAGGTGCGTCATCTCCGGTCTCCCGAGGTATCTGGAGTTGTTAACTCGACGCCGCGGGATGCACACCCTGGAGCATGGCCGTGGCGAGGAACGATCAGGCGGTATTTAGTGCCCGATTGCGACGTCTGCGATGTCGTCACGCAGAGTTGACACGTCGGCGCCGCTCAGGAGGCGCTGCGTCGGTAGCTGATCTGGGAGCTTCGGCGTTTCTGGGCTCGTGAGCACCGTTGGCGTAGAAATTTGCGATGCGGGCCGGAGAAACGCCCGCAGCATAGAGCGCGATACAGAGCTGATTGCGCATCACGCGCCGCAAGTACCCCTCGGCGCGATAGCGCGAGGAGCCGGTGACGGCGCCGGCGCGCAGGCGCCAAATGCGCCGGCGGCCGATACGCCGCACGATTGCGACGTCCTCCATCAGTGGCATCGGCTGAAAGCCGCCCACTTCGTCGTAGAGCTGTCGTGGGATCAGCAGGCCTTGGTCGCCATAGGGCAGGCCGAGCAAAAGGCCACGCATCGCGACGAGCCACTCCAGAATACGCGGCGCCGCACCGTAGTCGTCGAGGCCGAAGCTGAACGTCGCGGCCATCGGCCGATGGCGGCCGTTATCGACGCGCTCCATGAATTCCACCGCCTCGATGTCCCACCCCGGCGAAAGAACGGTGTCGGCGTGCAGGAACAGCAGCCATGGCTGGCGCGCGCGGCGTGCGCCGGCGCGAAGTTGCAAGCCGCGCCCCGCTTCCGACACGACGACATCCACACCCGCCTGATCGGCGATTTTCAAAGTGTGATCGGTGGAGCCCGCATCGACGACGATCACCTCGCGCACGACCCCCTCCACCGCGGCTGGAACCAGCGCGGTAAGGCATGCGGCGAACCGCTCGTCGGCATTGAGGGTCGGAATGATGACCGAGATCATGGCACACCAATTGGCACGCCAGCCGTAGGGCGACAACTCAAACATCGGGGAGGCTTGCGGGTGCAGACCGCTTGTTGCCGTTGTTGCAGTTATGTTCCTTGATTGTTCTTGCGGGGCTGGTAAGTTCGGCAGAGCTGTAATCCGCGTCGCGGGCTATGGCTTGTGTCGGCTGACGAACGCGATCGCAGAGAACGAGGTGGGACGGTATGCGGCGCGATCCGAGCGGGTACGTTCGAATGGAGGGCGCGGCAGCAGTGGCCGGGTCCTTCGGCGGGTCTGCGTCGGACGTTTTCAGGGTTGGCGCGCCGCCCGCGGGGCCTGCTGACGACATACCGGTCAACGAGGCTGGCGGCGGGGCGAAAGTCGACGCCGAGCGCCGACGCGGTCGAGGCGCCGTTTCGAACGAAACCGGACGCTTCGAAAGCGAGGTTCGACAAGCGTTCGACGACGGTTGGGAAAGTCTCGGCGCGCTCGAAGCGTTCGAAACCGTCGTGCAACGGGAAACCGCGCGCAGCATCATCACCCGCAACGATAGCCCGGACATCTCCTTCGATCAGTCGATCAACCCGTACCGGGGTTGCGAGCACGGCTGCATCTACTGCTATGCGCGGCCCAGCCACTGCTACCTCGGCCATTCCGCCGGTCTCGATTTCGAGACGAAGCTCTATGCCAAGACCAACGCGGCCGAGCTGCTCGAACGTGAACTGGCCAACCCGCGCTACGTGCCGAAAGTCATCGCGCTCGGCGCGAATACGGACCCCTACCAGCCGATCGAGCGCGAGCACCGCATCACCCGTTCTATCCTCGAGGTGCTTGAGAGGGCTGGCCATCCGGTCGGCATCGTCACCAAGTCCGCCCTCGTTCTGCGCGACAGCGACATCCTGGCCCGGATGGCGGAGCGGCGACTCGTCAAGGTTGCGATCTCGGTGACGACGCTCGACCGCCGTCTGGCCCGCGCCATGGAGCCGCGCGCTTCGACGCCGCCGCGCCGGCTGGAGGCCATCCGTAAGCTCGCGCAGGCCGGGGTGCCGGTCGCCGTGATGGTCGCGCCTGTTATCCCCGCCCTCAACGACAGCGAGATCGAGGCGATCCTGGCGTCGTGCCGGGAAGCTGGTGCGCGCGAGGCCGGCTACGTGCTGCTGCGCCTGCCGCTGGAGATCAAGACGCTGTTCCGGGAATGGCTCGACGCGAACGAGCCGGGTCGGGCGCGCCGCGTCGTCAACCTCATGCAGTCGATGCACGGCGGGCAGGACTATCGCGCCGAGTTCGGGCTGCGGCAGCGCGGCTCGGGACCGTTTGCGGAGCAGATCGCACAGCGCTTTCGTCTGGCGCGCCGCCGACTCGGCCTCGGCGACGAGCGTCTGGTGCTCGATACAACTCAGTTTCGCCGTCCGGTTCTCCACGGCGGACAATTGCCGCTGCTTTGACAGGTCGGGGCTAGCGCCACCACGCTTGGCGCATGAAGATCCGTGATTCGCGCCTGATCCCGACCTTCGAGCTGGAAAGCGCCGAGCTGTTGCTCTCCGGCGGGCCGATCGTCGGCGTCGACGAGGCGGGGCGCGGTCCGTGGGCAGGGCCCGTGGTCGCGGCGGCGGTGCTACTCGATCCGCAGGCGCTGCCAGAGGGCATCGCCGATTCCAAGATGCTCGACGCCGACCAGCGCGAGCGGGCGCTGGCGCGTATCGAGGCGAAGGCAGTTTCGATCGGAATCGGCATCGCCGATACGCAGCGCATCGATCAGGACAACATTCTCAACGCGACGATGTGGGCGATGACCGAGGCGATCCGCCAAATCACGCCCGTGCCGCGCCTCGTGTTGATCGACGGTAACCGGCTCCCGCGTCTTGCCATGCCGGCGCGCGCCATCGTCAAGGGCGACGCCAAGTGCCTGTCGATTGCCGCGGCCTCCATCGTTGCCAAGGTCACGCGGGATCGGATGATGATCGCCCTGGCGCGAGAATTCCCCGCCTATGGATTCGACCGGCACAAAGGTTATGGAACGCCCGAGCACCAGGAGGTGATACGCCGGCTGGGTGTCACGGTGCACCACCGCCGCTCGTTCAAGCCCATTCAGCTCGCGCTGGGGCTCGGCGAAACGGAGACAAAGGGCGGCCTCGGCTTGCTGGGATGACGATCACTTGAATGCAGAAGCGCGCGGCAGTCACCTGCCGCGCGCCCCAGATCAACCCAACATCGCGATGTTTAGCGGTGGCGCTTGTGGGCGCGGGCCGGGCGCTTGTGCGCACGATCACGAGAGAACAGGGCCTTCAGCCACTCCGGACGCTCGCGGCGGACGTGGACGCGCGGGGCGACGACGGCGGTGCGCACAGCGCGGTCGGCGCGATGCAGCATGGCAGTGACCGGGCAGGAGGCGTGGGCGGTGCGCGCGCCGCGCTTCATGTGGCCAGCCTCGGAGGCGGCCGGAACGGCGAGGATGGCAACGGCCGCGGCGACTGCGGCGAGAGTGAATCGCTTAAACATCTTATCGTTCTCCCGGTTGAATTGATCGAGCACTCGAAGCAAACGGTCTCGGCTCCGGGAGTTGTTATCGCTTGTCTTGGGCGGTGAAGTCTTGGGCAAGTGGAAACATGGTTACTTGAAAGGAACTTGTTTGGCCGGCGTGGACGACTATCGCAATACCGGTGCAGGGTGGCGGGGCGCCGCGTGAATGTGCGGGAGCGAGCGCATGGACCCTTCGAATTTCATTTCAGCCTTTCCAATGTTCAGGTAGGGTTCATTCAGCACTCGATATTTTGCCAAATTATCAAAGGCCTCGCGGAGGCTCCGGGAGCGTTGTAATCGCGCATCCCTGGGCGCAAATCGAAAGGGTTCGATCTATGGGTTTTGGAAAGATTTCGTCGGGAATTGCACTTGCGGTGAGCATGTCGCTCCTGACGGTCTCGGGAGCTTCGGCTGCGGGCATGGGGCCGCTCGGAGGGCTCAAGGCCGCCGCTCCGCAGAGCCAGATCGTTCACGTCAAGGGTAAGGGCGCCCGGAACGTCGGTCTCGGCATTCTCGGAGCCGCTGCTGCGGTCGCCATCATCGCTGGCGCTTCCAATGCCGCGAAGGCCGAAGAGCGCCGCCGCTACGATGACGACTACGAGGGCGGCAACCGCTGCAGTTACTACGATCGCAAGTGCGAGCAGGGCCATGGTTGGGCTTGCCGCAAGTTTGATCAGCGCTGCACCGACTGATCGGCGGTCGCGTCGTTCGAAGGACAAAGAGGGCGTATCGGTATTCGACCGGTACGCCCTTTTTCCATGTCCGGCCTGCGTCGGCCGAGCCGATGGCGCCCCGCTCTCCCAGCAAGAGCTACACGCACGGACAGTGCCGATAATCGAGAGCGCTATCGACGCTGCTCAGGCGACGGCGCGGGCACTCGAGAAGGCGATGGGCAGGCAGAGATCGGTGCGCAGGTTTTCGGGCCGGCAGGATTGAGGATCGTCCAGGTAGATTTCGATCATCGGGCGACGCGAGCAGACTGAAAGACCGTGCTTGCCGGTCCACTGCTCGCGCAGGTTCTTGGCGATCCCACTGAGTTCGGAATGCGGTCCAACGTAGCGCAGGCGGGCATATGGTCCGCCGGGCAGCCGCTGCGGGAGAAGCTCGCTCCACGCCGATGTAGGCAGTTGGTCGGGCATCTCGATGCAGGCGTCGTAACGACACTGCGCTGCTGGCACTTTGCGCGGATCGTCGAGCGCCATGCCGTAGCCCCGGTGCACTTTCCCGCGGAGGCCGTGACGCGACATCCAAGCGAACATGCGCTCCCACGCCTCTGTCGACGAGCGGTGGTAGGGCCCGGTGGACCTGAAGGCCACGAGGTTTGCGGGACGCAGATATACAAGTCCGGTTTTCAAGGCGAGCCTCTGAGGGCAGAACTGCTGTGCATCACGGTGGCAATGACCGGGCCGTCGGCCCTGTCGTTTGCTATTGCGTGTTCAGAGCTATAGCAGCGTCAAATTCGCGTGCAGTAAACGGAGTATGTGCAGTTTTAATCAAACCTCGCCCGGACCGGTCGACGTTAGTGTTATGCGCAGAAAAATACATAATTTTCAATGTTTTGCGCTCTGCTCCAGGGCAGCCTTGAGCGCCAGAAAATCGCGCCATGCAAGCCGCTTCGCCGCTGGAGTTCGCAACAGGTAGGCCGGGTGCAGGGTCGCCATCACGCGCAGGCGGCGGCCACCGATTTCCGCATCGCGCCACTTACCCCGCAGCTTCATGATGCCGTCGCCGACATCGAGCATCGCCTTGGCCGCGGCGCCGCCGAGCAGCAGCAGGAACTCGGGCTCTACCAGCGCGATCTGCCGCTCGAGGAAGGGGCGGCAGACCTGGGTTTCCTGCGTCGTCGGCGTGCGGTTTCCGGGTGGCCGCCAGTAGACAACGTTGGTGATGTGGACGTTGCCCTCGTCCAGTTCGACGGCCTTGAGCATGCGGTCGAGAAGCTGACCGGCGCGGCCGACGAACGGCTTTCCCTCCAGGTCCTCGTCGCGGCCGGGCGCCTCGCCGACGATCATCACCCGCGCTTGCTCCGCGCCCCGCCAGACGCAGGTGGATTTGGCGGTGGCCTTGAGCGCACAGCCATCGAATGCGTGCAACGCGGTGGCGAGTGCGGAAAGGTCGGGTACGGCGGCGGCGATCCGGCGGGCCGTGGTCTCGGCCGCATCCGGGGGCGCCGTGGCGAAGCGGGCGGGCGGCGCGCGTGTGGCATCTGCGGGCAGCGGCGCGGCCTGCCGGAAACCGGCGGAATTGCGGGTGGCGGGGCCGCCCTGCGGCGGCTGGGGGCGCTGGGCCGTGGGCGCTTGCGGTCGAGGCGTTGATGGAGCGGTCCGCACGCCGGGGGGGATACCGGCGCTCTCGGTCGAAGGCCACACGAAGTCGGCGCCCGGTGCCCGCGCCCCCTTCTCCAGCCAGTCGAACGGCTGCTCACCGAGCGCGCAATCGACCCCCGCCTCGCCATACCAGGCGAGCAGCCTCACAAGATCGGCGCGGGTGTTTTCCTGCATGTCTTCGCTTATAGCGCCAGCGTGGTTGGGAGCGACCGGGAAAGTGCGGGCTTCAGATTGATCGGCGCGTAGCTATAGTCGATGCCAAGGTTCGCCAGCGATGTCGAGCGATCCGGCTCGTCGAAGCCCGAAGCAGGAGCGGAACCATGGACATGAGCGCGCTGGATCTGGCGAGGCTGCAGTTCGCCTTCACGATCTCAGCACACATCTTCTTCCCTGCTTTCTCGATTGGGCTGGCGAGCTATCTCGCGGTGCTCGAGGGGCTTTGGCTCCTAACTGGCCGCGACGTCTTCATTCGGCTCTTCGATTATTGGATACGCATCTTTGCCGTCGCCTTCGGCATGGGCGTCGTCTCCGGCGTCGTCATGAGCTACCAGTTCGGCACCAACTGGAGCGTGTTCTCGGACAAGACCGGCCCCGTGCTCGGACCATTGATGGGTTACGAGGTGCTGACGGCGTTCTTCCTCGAGGCCGGATTTCTCGGCGTCATGCTGTTTGGCCGCGATCGCGTCGGGCCGCGCCTGCACTTCCTCGCGACGCTCATGGTGGCGGGTGGAACGCTGCTCTCGGCGTTCTGGATCCTCTCGGTCAACAGTTGGATGCAGACGCCGGCAGGCTTCGCCATGAACGACAAGGGCCAGTTCGTTCCCACGGATTGGTGGGCCGTGGTTTTCAATCCGTCGTTCCCTTACCGGCTCGTGCACATGGTGCTGGCCGCATACCTGACGACCGCATTCGTGGTCGGGGCCGTCGGGGCTTGGCATCTGCTGCGCGATCGTGGCGATCGTCCCTCCCTCCTCATGTTCTCGATGGCGATGTGGATGGCGGCTCTCGTGACGCCCGTGCAGATCGCGGCAGGTGATATGCACGGTCTCAACACGCTCGAGCATCAGCCGATGAAGATCGCGGCGATGGAAGGTCTCTACGAGACGCGCAAAGGTGTGCCGCTTCTCTTGTTCGGAGTGCCCGACAACGAAGCGGGGGTGACCCGATACGCTGTCGAGGTGCCAAATCTCGCCAGCCTCATCCTGAAGCACAGCCTCGATGGCGAGGTGAAAGGTCTCGACGCTTTCCCGAGGGCAGACTGGCCGCACACACTGCTGGTGTTCTGGTCGTTCCGGATCATGGTCGCGGTCGGCTTCGCGATGCTTGCGGTGGGCGTGTGGAGCGTCATCGCGCGATGGCGCGGAGGGCTTGCCGACGCGCGATGGCTGCATCGCGCCGCGGTGTTGATGGGGCCTTCAGGATTTCTCGCCGTGTTGGCCGGATGGATCACGACCGAGAGCGGCCGCCAGCCCTATACGGTCTACGGTTTACTTCGTACCGCCGACAGTGTGTCGGCGATAGGCGCTCCCGCGGTCGCGAGTTCGCTCGTCGCATTTTTCGTCGTCTATCTGACCGTGTTCGGCGCCGGCACGTACTATGTCTTGAGGCTCATGTCGCGTTCCCCCAATCAAGGTTCCGCTGATTCTGGTTCGCACAAGCCGCATCGCGCCGCTGTCGCTGCGCCCGGATCGCATGGGGCGGTGGGTGGACTGTCGTCCAACGGCAATTGAGGAGATCTCCCATGGGCATCGACCTCGCCTTTCTGTGGGCCGCGATCATCGCATTTGCCGTTCTCGCCTATGTCGTGCTCGATGGATTCGATCTCGGCATCGGCATCCTGTTTCCGCTGCTCGGCGAGAAGCAGGCACGCGACGATGCGATGAATTCGGTCGCGCCGGTTTGGGATGGCAATGAGACGTGGTTGGTGCTCGGCGGCGGCGGTCTGCTTGCTGTGTTCCCGCTGGCCTACGCGATCGTGCTGCCCGCGCTCTACGCGCCGATCATCGCCATGTTGATCGGCCTCGTTCTGCGCGGCGTCGCGTTCGAATTCCGCTGGCGCACGGAACGCGGACGTTTCATCTGGGACTGGGCGTTCTTCTTCGGCTCGACGGTCGCGGCGCTGGCTCAGGGCATCGCGCTCGGCGCACTGGTGCAGGGCATCCGCGTCGAAGGGCGCGCCTATGCCGGTGGATGGTACGACTGGCTTACTCCGTTTTCGATGGCGACGGGCATCGCCCTGCTCGTCGGCTACGCGCTGCTCGGTGCGACGTGGCTCATCATGAAGACGGAGGGTGACGTGCAGCGCCGCGCCCGCCGTTTCGCGCAGCCCCTCGCCTTCGCGCTCGTCGCGGGAATTCTCGTCTTCAGCGTGTGGACGCCGTTCCTCGAAGCCAAATACATGCAGCGCTGGTTCAGCTTCCCGTCGATGCTCTATGCGGCGCCGATCCCCATTCTGACGGCGCTCGCCGCGTGGCGGCTGATCGCATCGGTTCGCGAGGCGCAGCCATCACCCGATAGCACCGTGGCGCGCCATGAACGCGAGCCGTTTCTCGCGACGCTGGCGCTCTTCATGCTCTGTTACGCTGGTATCGGCTTCAGCTTCTATCCGCACATCGTGCCGTCGTCCGTGACGATCTGGGATGCGGCGGCGCCAGAGTCGAGCCTGATGTTCCTGCTCGTCGGGGCATCGGTACTGGTGCCGTTGATCCTCGCCTACACCGCCTACGCCTACTGGGTGTTCCGCGGCAAGGTGGCGAGCGGCGGAGGTTATCATTGAGCGAACCGCGCGAAGCTCGCCGCCTGCCGGGTGGCGCGCAGCCGTCGGCATCTCTCGCCCGCCGCCTCATGTGGTTCGTGCTGCTGTGGGCCGGAGGCGTCGCGACCGTCGCCGCCGTCGCCTATGCGATACGCTTCCTGATCGCCGCGTGAGATCGTATTACAACGTTATCCCGCGAGTACGCGCGCGGCCTTGGGCGCGAAGTAGGTGAGGATGCCCGCGGCACCGGCTCGCTTGAAGGCGAGCAGGCTCTCCATCATCACGCGCTGCTCGTCGAGCCAGCCGCGCTCGGCCGCGCCCATCAGCATCGCGTATTCGCCCGACACCTGATAGGCGAAGGTCGGCACCTTGAACGTCTCCGAGACGCGCCGGACGATGTCGAGGTAGGGCATGCCGGGTTTCACCATCACCATGTCGGCGCCCTCGGCGATGTCGAGCGCCACCTCGCGCAGGGCTTCGTCGCCGTTGGCCGGGTCCATCTGGTAGGTGCGCTTGTCGCCCTTCAAAGTCGACGACGAGCCGACGGCATCGCGGAACGGTCCGTAGAACGCGCTCGCATACTTCGCGGCGTAGCTCATGATCTGCGTATCGGTGAGGCCATCGGCCTCGAGCGCGCGGCGGATGGCGCCGATGCGCCCGTCCATCATGTCGGAGGGAGCGAGCACGTCGCAACCGGCGATGACCTGGTTGAGTGACTGCTTGATCAGTGCCTCGACGGTGCGGTCGTTGTGAATGGCGCCGTCGATCAAGAGGCCGTCGTGGCCGTGACTCGTGTAGGGGTCGAGCGCGACGTCGAGAATGACGCCGATGTCGATACCGGCGTCGCGGATGGCGCGGGTGGCCCGGCAGACGAGGTTCTCAGGGTTGAATGCCTCGCGCGCGTCGTCGGTCCTGAGCTTCGGGTCAGTGTAGGGAAAGAGCGCGATCGCGGGGATGCCGAGCGACTGTGCTTCCCGCGCGGCACCGACGACGAGATCGACCGAGAGCCGCTCGACGCCTGGCATCGAGGCAATTGGCTGGCGCTCGCCCTTACCCTCGAGCACGAACAACGGCCAGATCAGGTCTCCCGGCGTCAGCACGTGTTCGGCAACGAGGCGGCGCGACCAGTCGGTGCGGCGGTTGCGCCGCGGTCGTACGAGCGGGAATCCCGCGAGGTCCGTGGCGAGTGCGGGGGGCTTGGGTCGCGTCATGGTGTCTCTCGCGGTCGCGGGCTTTCGTTCGGCGCCGTTATGGGCGGTCGGGGCCAGCGATGGCAAGCGGCGCGTCGGGGCGTCGCTCGCGGACTCGCTCGGTTGAGCAGGAAGCGTGGCGTGCTTCCGACTGCGCTTTTCCCAATGTCGTGGGCAATCGCGGACAATTCCCAGGGGTACAGCGGCGCGCCCGGCGGTGTCGCCGTCATCAGGAGGTAGGCCACGAACAGCCCCGGCACGTCATTGAGTTGCGGCGGGAGGTGTCACGGGTCGCTGCTGCATTGGCAGTCGATGAAACACCAGCAGGACGCCGGGGCCATCGGGTCCCGGCGTTCTGCTTCATCCGGAAGTAAAGAAGGGTTCTCCGGGCAGAACTTGCTATTCGCAGAAGGCGCCGGTCGCGCCGCGAGTCGCCAGATCGATGTGGAGATGGTTGCGGTGGGCGTTGTTCGCCTCGGGCCCGAGCACGGTGCCGAAGATGGTGCAGGCCGTGCGGTGCGCCTCGCGCAGGAATTGCGCTTTGTCCGCGCCGACGGGCGCCTCGATCTTGATGTCGCGGGCGAGCTGGACGACGCTCGCGGCGGGTTTTTCCTGGCGAGGAACGTGGCCGCCGAGTTTACCGATGAGGCCATCGAGTGGCCCGCGGCCCTCGTCGGCATCATCGCGATCGGAACCCGCGTAGGAGAGTGCGGAGCCCTGGCCACGTGGGCCGGTGCCCTCGACGATGGTAGGGCGTGCGACGACGGAAGTCCGGGCAGTCTCGGCTGGCTGCGCGGCGGCCTGTGTGCCGGTCTGCGGCGGGGCAGGCACGTGGGTCTCGGCCGCGCCGATATGCGTGACGGGGCCCGCTTTCTTCTGCGCTTCCGCGATCTGGCGACGGATATCGCGCGCGGTCATACCCCAATCCGCGAGCAACATCGCGGAATCACCCTTGGCGGTCGAGAATCCGGCGATGTCGAGAGCGTTGGCGCGGCCATGCTCCGACAGGCGGCCGCGTGCCCGGCCATAGGCGTTGCGGCACGAGTAGTCGCTCATCTTGTCGATCTTGATGATCGGTGCGCCGAGGTGCTTTCGCGCGAGCGGCTGGAGGCTGCCGGTGAACCACTTGTGCAGGGCTTCCGCCATATCGCAGTTGATGAGAGCTGGCGGCGAAATCACCACCTCTGGCTTGCGGCCGAAGCTGATGAGGCGGATCGGAGCGGGGGTACCGCACGAGCCTATCCGCATTGGTTCTTCGATTTCGGCGACGCCATTGATCGCCTTGAGAACTGCGGCGCAGCGGAGGCGCGCGGACTGAACCTCGGCCGGCGACCATTGCTCGACCTTGCCAGATGCGGCGCGCTGGGCGTGAATCTCTTTCAGGGTAACGGGCCAGCTCGCCGGGGCGGCGGGCTTCGTGGCGTCTGTCGTGGAGGCAGCCCAGGTGGCGGCAGGTTTGCTCGTCTTGTCGTCGCTCGGAGGTGTGGAGACCTGCGGGGCTGCCGGCATCCCGGCACGCGCGGTCGGATCGACATCCCTGACGAGCGCGGGATCGGCGACGAAGCGCAGCTGCGGTGGCGCAACAGCGTCGGAATCGCCAGCGAGCGCCACCGGCAGTGCTGCGCACTGCAGGCCGAGCGCAAGCGCCGGACCGATCCAGGTTCGTCTCATCTGAGTTAAAGCCCCCGTCGTCGATCGAGGCAGTCGCGCTACTCCCCCCAGAGCGCATCGGCGCGGTCACCTCGAATCGCACACAAGTTTCATCTCATAAACGGATCGTGTATAGCCCCGAAGTTAGGCGGCACAATGCATCAGCAACTGGCCTCCCGAACTTTGCTGTCGATGAACGGTGGATAGGTCGAGCGATGACGGTGCCGGCTGGGGATGACCTGTTGATAGCGGATGTCACCATCGGCCGGTCAGGGGCCATGGCGACGATCGGCCTCAATCGCGTCAAGGCATTGAATGCATTGACGACGGAGATGCGAGAGACCATCGCTGCGGCGATCCCGACGTTCTCGCGTGACCCCAATCTCTACATCGTGGTGCTGCGCTCATCGAGCCCCAAGGCGTTCAGCGCTGGCGGTGACGTGCGCGAGCTGGTGGCGTGGGGCCGTACCGACCCGGCGCGCGCAAAGGCGGCGTTCGCGGCGGAATACCGCCTCAACTGGATGCTCGAGTGCTTCTCCAAGCCGACTGTCTCGCTGGCCGACGGGCTGGTGATGGGCTCGGGTGTCGGCATTTCCATCTACAACACACACCGGGTCGCTGGCGAAGGCTACCGCTTCGCCATGCCGGAGACGGCGATCGGGCTATTCCCCGATGTCGGCGTTGCGCACGTGCTGGCGCGGCTGCCGGGTGAGGTCGGCACGTATCTCGGACTTACAGGGCGGACGATCGGCCGGGCCGAGGCGTTCCGGCTCGGGCTTGTCACGCATTGCATCGCCGGCCGGGAATTTGCCGGCATAGAGACACAGCTCGCCGATGCTCAACCGGTCGATCGCCTGCTCGACGGGCTGCATCAGGACCCGGGAACGGGGGAACTTGCGATGCATCGCGGGCTGATCGCCGACTGTTTCGCTGCCGATACCGTCGAGGCCATAACGGAGCGCCTGGCCCGCTCCGCCGCTTCCGGGCACGAGTTTGCCGCCGGCATACTGACTGATCTCGCAAAGCGGTCGCCCACATCGCTCAAGATCACGCTGCGGCACCTGCGCTCCGCACGTACCCTGGATCTGCGTTCCGTGCTGGCCGTCGACTATCGGCTGGCCTGCCACTGCCTCGACGGTCACGATTTTGCCGAGGGCGTGCGTGCGGCCTTGATCGACAAGGACAACCTCCCCGTGTGGTCACCTGCAAGAATAACTGATGTAACACAGGGAATGGTAGATGCGCATTTCGCCGCGCTACGCCCCGGCGAAGAGCTCGAGCTGCCGACGAGAAGCGAGATGCAGGCCGCCCGCGTCTAGGCCCCGAAGCTGCCGAAAACGGCGAAAACCGGCGCAAATAGGGCGTGTCCGCCTGTTTTTATCGAAGGGCATGCCCCCGGCGTAAAAACAGTTATTCCGTCGTCCTCCGTGCTTAATTAGTCCTTTCTCGGCACCCCCCGTTACTGTTCTTTTACTATGCCTATTTAGGTAACCTTTAGTTGTCTGCGGTACCTTTCGAGAAACCCACCAAGAGGACCAGGGCGTCGCTACTGTCGCGGTTGCCGAAAAAACAACGAGTCCAACGGGGTTTCGTCAAACAGGTAACGAGGCAGGAAATGAGTGTTGCTTTCGATGTCACGCGCCACAGGGCGCAGTCGCAGGACCCGAGCGTCCGTACAGAGTACCTGCAGGCTCTGCGCCTCATCGAGCGCTTGCACCGCCTGCTGCTCGACGTGATCAAGGACGAGTTCGACCGGATCGGCGGCTCCGAGCTCAATAGCGTGCAGGCGCTTCTGCTCTACAACATCGGCTCGAGTGAGCTGACGGCGGGCGAGCTGAAGACGCGCGGCTACTATCTCGGCTCGAACGTCTCCTACAATCTCAAAAAGCTCGTCGACATGGGCTACATCCACTACAAGCGCTCGGAAGTCGATAAGCGTAGCGTGCGGGTCAGCCTGACCGACAAGGGTCTCGAGGCTTGTGACGTGGTGCAGGGCCTTTATCAACGCCAGCTCGGCTCGCTGCAGTCGGTCGGCGAAGTTGGCGTGGATGATCTCGAGCGGCTGAACAAATCGCTGGTGCGGCTCGAGCGCTTCTGGTCGGATCAGATCCGCTATCGCCTCTGATCGAGTTTTGTTCGTTTCCGTCTGGGCTTCACGCAACGGCTCAGTCGACGGATGAACCAATCGACGGCCCGGCCACCCAGGACGGGGTGCCGGGCCGTGCTGTTTTTCCCTGCTCCGATTCGTGGCGAGGATTCATGGCGAGAGACCCGCTCCCTCGATAGCGCCTTACCGAGCGCGACCGACTTGGTTTTGTTGCGCTGGAGCATCACGCCGAGCCAAGCGACCCAAGTAGTCCCGACGGTTGACCATTTCGGCTTTTCAATCTGGACCGAATGCCCCAACTTCCCAGTGAAGGGCAATGGACGGGGGCTGGCGCTGCGTTTCGAGCAGGCCGCCGGCCGCTGAGCGTTTTCGTCGTCTGGTCGAATCCCGCTCGCCGTCGCGCGCCGCATGAGCGCAGTGCGGGCTGCCGACCTTTAATGTGTGTTAACCATCGACAACCGAAGCTTGCGCGACGCTGTCCGCCATTCCGGGGCAAACGGGCCGTGGCAGACGAGGCGCGTTGGTCGCCGGTGGTGCCGATGCCCGTGAGGCTGCCCGAAGGATAGGTACCGGGCGGGTGCAGGAACGTGCTGGAGGGAAAATGTTCGACCGGAAAGCAATCAAGAGCGCCGTCGCGAGGGGTGTGGCAGGGGCGACAATTACCGTGCTCACGATGGTGACCGGCGCATACGCCTACGAAGGCAATTCGTGGCTGAAGTTCGGCCCGAGCGGCGATGGCGGAGCCAGCTATTCAGCGAGCACCTACGACCGCGAGTTCGTGCGTGAGTGGGAGGCCAACCCGCCGCGCGGCTACCCGACGCTTTCCGCCGCCAATATTGAAGCGACCAAGGCGGCGGTGAAGCGCTACGAGGACATCGTCAAGGCCGGCGGGTGGAAGCCGCTCGGTTCCACCGAGCTGCAGCCGGGCACCAGCGGCGCGGCGGTCGCGGAGCTGCGCGAGCGACTCAAGGTATCGGGCGACCTCAAGGACGACGGCTACTATCCCGACAGCTTCGACAGCGGGCTAGAGCGCGCCGTCAAGCGCTTCCAAGCGTCGAACGGGCTTACTCCGACTGGCGTCGTCGACAAGCGCACGCTCGCTGCGCTGAACGTTCCGGCACCGAGCCGCCTCAAGCAGTTGAAGCAGGGGCTCGAGCGCCTGCGCCAGTACGCCAGCGGCACCGGCAAGGGTAAGTACGTTGTCGTCAATATTCCGGCGGCTCAGGTCGAGGCGGTCGAGAACGGGCGCGTCATGTCGCGCCACACCGGCGTCGTCGGCAAACCCGACCGCAAAACGCCGCTGCTCAAGTCGGCCATCCACGAGCTCAACTTCAATCCGGTCTGGCGCCTGCCGCCGACCGTCATCACGAAGGACCTCATTCCGAAGGGCCAGCAGATGCAGAAGGCGGGCAAGAACGTGCTCGTCAAGTTCGGCATCGATGCCTACGACGGCGGCGGCAAGAAGCTCGATCCGGAAAAGATCAACTGGGCGGGATCGATGCCCCACGGGCTGAGCTACAGCCAACAGCCGGGCAAGGAGAACCCGCTCGGCTTCCTCAAGATCAACTTCCACAACGAGCACTCGGTGTACATGCACGATACGCCGTCCGATACGCTGTTCGGGCGGAACTTCCGCGCTGCCAGCTCGGGCTGCATCCGCGTCCAGAACATCGAGAGCCTCGCCGCCTGGCTGCTCGAGGACCAGGGCGTGACCAAGGAACAGATCGAAACTTTGAAGCAGAAGCGAGAGCGCAAGGACGTGAAGCTGAAACGGCCGATCCCGCTCTACTTCGTCTACATCACCGCTTGGGCCACCGAGGATGGCATCGTCCAGTTCCGCCGCGATCTCTACTTGAAGGACGGGGTAGGGGAGACCGCGAGCGCTTATTGATCCCGATTTAGCGCCGGAATGCCCACCGAAGGGCCGCCCGTCGGTCCGGGCTGCGATCAATCGATATGGTAGCGCCCGGCTCTTTATTCGGGGGCGCTGAATTCGAGGTCGCTGATCGCGCTCCGGCAATCGGGTTCCGAGTCCTCGTCCGGGGCTGCAGATGCCTGCTTAAACCGTCCGGCGGGCGTCGGCGCCCCCCTGTCAATTCGTCTCATTCGCTCCACGGGTTACATGTTGACTTCGGTCAAGATCAGCGGCGAGCGGCCGTGTCATGCAGTTGCATGGTCGCACCCGCTTGGCATCGCCCAACTCATGTGCGACTTAGAGGTTCGGGTGGGAAAAGAGGATCGACGGCCGGCGTGGGGGCGCGCTCTCGCGACAATCGGCTGCAAGCCTCGCCTCAAAGCGGCATTGCATCCCGATGCCCGCTCGTGATGCTATAGGGCATCGGTCAGGGAGTGGAAGGCATAATGGATTACGCCAAGATCTTTCGCGGGGCGCTGGATACCATTCGCGCTGAGGGCCGCTATCGCGTCTTCGCCGATCTCAAGCGCCAGCGTGGCGAGTTCCCCTCGGCCAAGCAGTTCACTTCCGAAGGCACCCGGCCGATCACGGTCTGGTGCTCAAACGACTATCTTGGCATGGGCCAGAACCCGGAAGTTCTCGCCGCCATGCACGAGGCGATCGATACCGTCGGCGCCGGCTCCGGCGGCACGCGTAATATTTCCGGCACGTCGCACTACCACGTCGAGCTCGAGCGCGAGATCGCCGATCTTCATGGCAAGGAATCCGCGTTGCTGTTCACGTCGGCCTATGTCGCCAATGACGCGACGCTTTCGACGCTGCAGAAGCTCATCCCCGGCCTCGTCATCTTCTCGGACGAGAAGAATCACGCCTCGATGATCGAGGGCATCCGCCGCGGCGGCACCAAGCGCGAGATCTGGCGTCACAACGACGTCGCCGACCTCGAGGCGCGGCTCCAGAAATATGACCGTGACACGCCGAAGCTCATCGCCTTCGAGAGCGTGTACTCGATGGACGGGCACATCGCTCCGATCGGCGCGATCTGCGACCTTGCCGCGAAGTACAACGCGCTCACCTATCTCGACGAGGTCCACGCGGTCGGCATGTACGGCCCGCGCGGCGGCGGCATCGCCGAGCGCGATGGCGTGATGGACCGCGTCGACATCATCAACGGCACGCTGGCCAAGGGCTTCGGTGTCATGGGCGGCTATATCGCCGCCACTCGCGACACCTGCGACGCGATCCGCTCCTATGCGCCGGGCTTCATCTTCACGACGTCGGTGGCCCCGGCCGTGGCGGCCGGTGCGCTCGCCTCCATCCGCTACCTGAAGCGCAGCCAAATCGAGCGCGCACGCCATCAGGAACGGGCCCGCACTCTGAAGCGCCGTCTGGCCGAGGCAGGCATCCCGGTTGTCGAGGGACCGAGCCACATCGTGCCCGTCATCGTCGGCGACCCGGTGCATTGCAAGGCCGTGACCGACACGCTGCTCGACCGGTACGGCATCTACGTCCAGCCGATCAATTATCCGACCGTTCCGAAGGGCACCGAGCGCATCCGCCTGACCCCCTCACCGCAGCACACCGACGCGCAGATGGACCACCTCGTCGCCTCGCTCAAGGAGCTTTGGGAGCGCTGCCCGGTGGCGAAGGGCCAGTACGTCAGGCTCGCCGCCGAGTAGTCTTGGGCGCTCGCGCGAGCAAACTTTATTTCGATGCCGGATGGGTAGCCGCCCGTCCGGCATTTTCGTTCTCGCGTCGGGGATCGTGGCGGTGTTCGAGCCGTGGCCGCCCGGCCGGGTGGGAGGTTCGTTACCCGCCCGGCAAAGAACGACTGCCGCCTGCAAAAAACCCCGTAAATCCGCCGCAAAATGGCGCGACGGCATGTCGCCGCCGCCTTGTTTCAACGATTTAGACTATGGTAGGTAATCCGCCCTGAGCGTTGGCATGCCCGAACGGTTCCTCGCCGCCTCTGGCGGGGTGCTTGCTCCGGTGGCAGGCGCGAGTGGCCGGCCGAATTGGTCGATGCCCGTGGCCTCACTTGGTCCCGGGCCGCAGAAGAACCAGAACCCAAGGAACGAGGAAACCCTTTATGTCGATAGCAAAGGCCGACTACGCACCGACGCAGGCGAAGTTCTTCTCGGCGGACCTCGCCGAGACCGATCCGGAGATGGCGTCCGCCATCGCCAAGGAGCTCGGCCGCCAGCAGCACGAGATCGAGCTCATCGCATCCGAGAACATCGTTTCGAAAGCGGTGCTCGAGGCTGCCGGCTCGGTGCTGACGAACAAGTACGCCGAGGGATATCCGGGCAAGCGCTATTACGGCGGCTGCCAGTATGTCGACATCGCCGAAAACCTCGCCATCGACCGCGCCAAGAAGCTGTTCAACTGCGGCTTCGCCAACGTGCAGCCGAACTCCGGTAGCCAGGCGAACCAGGGCGTGTTCAACGCGATGCTGCAGCCCGGCGATACGATCCTCGGCCTGTCGCTCGCCCACGGCGGTCATCTCACCCACGGCGCGCCGGTCAACCAGTCGGGCAAGTGGTTCAAGCCGGTCCACTACGAGGTGCGCCCGGATACGCAGACGGTCCACATGGACGACGTGCGGGCGAAGGCGCTGGAGCACAAGCCGAAGCTCATCATCGCCGGCGGCTCGGCCTACCCGCGCACGATCGATTTCGCCGCCTTCCGCAAGATCGCCGACGAGGTCGGCGCGGTGTTCATGGTCGACATGGCCCACTTCGCCGGCCTCGTCGCGGCCGGCCTCTACCCGAGCCCGTTCCCGCACGCCCACGTCGTCACCACCACCACCCACAAGACGCTTCGCGGTCCTCGCGGCGGCATGATCCTGACCAACGACGAGGACATCGCCAAGAAGGTCAACTCGGCGATCTTCCCGGGCATCCAGGGCGGTCCGCTCATGCATGTCATCGCCGGCAAGGCCGTCGCCTTCGGTGAGGCGCTGCAGCCCGAGTTCAAGATCTACGCGAAGAACGTGATCGAGAATGCCAAGGCGATGGGCGAGGTGTTGGTTCAGGCCGGTTTCGCACTCGTCTCCGGTGGCACGGATTCACACCTCATCCTGGTCGATCTTCGCCCGAAGAACCTCACCGGCAACATCTCCGAGAAGGCGCTCGGCCGCGCCAACATCACGGTCAACAAGAACGGCGTGCCGTTCGACCCGGCCAAGCCGATGGTGACGTCGGGCATCCGCCTCGGCTCCCCTGCTGGAACCACGCGCGGCTTCGGCGTCGCCGAGTTCCAGGAGATCGGCCGGATGATCGGCGAAGTGCTCGACGGTCTCGCCAAGAACGGCGAGGAAGGCAACGGCGCTGTCGAGGCGAAGGTGAAGCAGCAGGCCATCGCGCTGTGCGACCGCTTCCCGATTTACGCCTGACGCGTGGCTCCACAGTTCATGAATTGACGACGGCGCGGCCAATGAAGGCCGCGCCGTTTCCATTCCAGACAAGCTGTTCGGGCTTCTTCCCGATCAAGCTCCGCGCTTCCAGCGCACGGTGGCCTCGGCGATGCGTTTGCCGAACAACTCGGCCGTCTTGCGGTCGCTCTCTGGCGGTGCGAGTTCGGGCGGCTGGTCAGCATTCGCCTGCGTCATCAGGCCGAGGAACGATCCGACCCGGTTGATGTCCTCGGTAGAGCCCTTGCTGTTGTTGTTGCCGGGCATCATGCCGGTGCCGGCCCAGATCATGCCGTGCTGGGCGGCGAAGACGGCGAACTGCGTCAGCGTCGAGAGTTTGTCGCCGGACCAGCTCGCCGAGTTCGTGAAACCGGCGGCGAGTTTGTCTTTCCAGGTTTGTGTGAACCACATCTTCGAAGACGCATCCATGAACGCCTTCATCGGCGCCGACGCCGAGCCCATGTAGGTCGGCGCGCCGAAGATGATGGCGTCGGCCGCTGTGAGCTCCGCCCACGGTCCGTTGTCGGGCGTGGAGAGTTCGTCGGCCTTGTAGAGCTTGGCGGTGACGCCCGGGGTCGCGGCAATGCCCTTTGCTATATGCTCAGCGACGACGGCGGTGTGGCCGTAACCCGAGTGGTAGACGATGGCGATGGCGGTCATGAATGATCTCCGGCTTGTTCGAGAAGGCTCGACAGCGGATATATCTATGGGTTACTGATCGTAAAGTACGCACCTTTTGGTAACTGGCGGGCGGCATGGTTCGGAAGCACATCGTTGGAAAGGGCGAGGCGATCGTCTCTCCCAGTTCATGCGAAGCGGATCCCTCGGTCGCGGCGCCCACCGAGCCGAACATTTGCGCGGAAGCCTGTCCGTCGCGTGCAATCCTCGAACTCGTCGCCGACAAGTGGGCACTCTTGATCCTCCACGCCTTGCGCCGCGGCTCGATGCGCAACGGCGAGCTGATGCGCATGATCGGTGGGGTGTCCCAGAAAATGTTGACGCAGACGCTGCGCGAGCTGGAGCGGAACGGTCTCGTCGATCGCATCGATCACCAGGAGGTACCGCCGCGCGTGGAGTATCGCTTGAACGAGCTGGGCCGATCGCTTTCCGAAACGGTGCGCGAACTCGGCGGCTGGGCGGAGACTCACATCAGCGCGGTGCTGGCCGCTCGTGTAGCCTTCGAAGCGCGCGAACGCGGCATCAAGTCCGCATCGGACTGATGCTGCGGCGAGGGTTTGCCGAACCGGCAACTGCACTTGCCACGCCAGCGCTCAGCATACCCAGAAATCAATTCAGAAATTTGCCAGCGCGGCCCTTCGCATTCGCAATCTCCGCTGTTCCAGCGTCGTGCCAAGTGTGCTCGGGAGCGCAGTTGATTGCGGCGCGCGTCTCGTTCATATCTCCCACCTTCAATTTGGATCCAGGAGACGCGAGTGCGCTGCCCCTATTGCGCGAGCGAGAACACGCAAGTGAAAGACAGCCGGCCGACGGAGGAAAACGCCGCCATCCGCCGGCGCCGCGTCTGCCCTGATTGCGGCGGTCGGTTCACCACGTTCGAGCGGGTGCAGCTGCGCGATCTCATCGTCGTCAAGAGGTCGGGCCGCAAGGTGCCGTTCGATCGCGACAAGCTGCTCGCATCCGTCAACATCGCCATCCGAAAGCGTCCGATCGAGCCGGAGCGGGTAGAGCGCATGATTTCCGGCATCGTCCGCCAGCTCGAAAGCTCGGGCGAGACGGAGATCCCGTCGCAGGTTATCGGCGAGTCGGTGATGGAGGCGTTGCGGGGCCTCGACCCGGTCGCGTACGTGCGCTTCGCCTCCGTCTATCGAGACTTCCGCGAGGCCTCCGACTTCGCCGAAGTTCTGGGCGAGATCGCGCGGGATCCTTCCGCCGAGCGAACCACCGCCATGCCGCGTGCAGGTGGCGACGACTGGTCCTCCGCCCTGCCCTTGCCGAAGAAGGGCTGATCCGGGCCATGCCGCCGAAGCCGCCAACCGCCGGCGACCAGCATCGGATCGACCATCACATGATGGGCATCGCGTTGCGCATGGCGCGGCGTGGCCTCGGACAGACCGCGCCGAACCCGACGGTCGGAGCGGTAATCGTCGAGCCGCAAACGGGCGAGGTGATCGCGCGGGGCTGGACACAGACAGGTGGTCGCCCGCACGCCGAGCCTGTGGCGTTGGCGCAGGCCGGTGCGCGTGCGCGCGGTGCCACCATGTACGTCACCCTCGAGCCGTGCTCCCACCACGGAAAGACGCCGCCGTGCTCGGACGCGGTGCTCGCGGCCGGCATCGCACGGCTCGTCGTCGCATTGCAGGACCCCGATCCGCGTGTCTCCGGCCGTGGTCTGGAGCAGATCCGCCGTGCCGGGGTTGCCGTGACGCGCGGCGTTCGCGCGGAGGAAGCGCATTGGCTGACGCGCGGCCACATCGTTCGCGTCACCGAGCGGCGTCCATTCGTACAGCTCAAGATCGCGGTCGGCGCCGACGGCAGGGTGCCACGTGGGGCCGGAGGGGAACCGGTTTTCGTGACCGGGGCAGAGGCGCGCGCGCGCGGGCACCTGATGCGGGCGGAGGCCGATGCCATCCTGGTCGGTCATGGCACGGTGCGCGACGACGACCCCGACCTCACATGCCGGTTGCCGGGGCTCGCACACCGCTCGCCGCGCCGCGTCGTGCTCGCCGCCGATGTCGCGGGGTTGGCCGAGAGCCGTCTCGCCCGGAGTGCGCGGATGGTGCCTGTGCAACTTTTCACGGCTTCTGGAGCGCAGACGCAGACGCTGGGCACCCTCGGTGTTGAAGTCTCGCCGACGCGCCTCGTCGCAGGCCGCTTGTGGTTGCCGGACGTGCTCGAAGCCCTGGCCCAGTCGGGCATCACGCGACTGCTGGTCGAAGGTGGTCCGGGCGTCTGGGCATCGTTCGTCCGCCACGGGCTCTTTGACGAGGTGGTTCTGTTCCACGCCCGCGGCGGCGGCCAGCCCGTGGCGGAGGAGGCGGCGCGCGCCGTGCTCCAAGCCGTGGCAGGGATCGCCGGTCTGGACCTTTCCGAGCACCGTCGGCTCGGTGGCGACGATATGCTCGTATTCAGACAGCGCAGCGGGCGCGTATCGGTATGACGCCCGCCGCTGCGGGTGTCCGAAGGAGGCTAGAATGTTCACGGGACTGGTCAGCGATGTCGGCGAGGTCGTCGCCCGCGACGGCGGACGGTTCACGCTGCAGACGGCCTACGACGCGGCGACGATACCGCTCGGCGCGTCGATCGCCTGCGATGGCGTATGCCTCACCGTCACCGCGCTCGCTCCACACGGCAAGGGTGCCCGCTTCACCGTAGATGTTTCCAACGAGACGCGGGCCAAGACGACGCTCGACGCCTGGCAGCCGGGCCGCGCCGTCAACCTGGAGCGGCCGCTGCGTGCCGGCGACGAACTCGGCGGGCACATCGTTTCCGGCCACGTCGATGGCCGCGCGCGGGTGGTCTCGATCACACCGGACGGCGAGAGCCTGCGCTTTTTGTTCGAGGCACCCGAGCATCTCGCGATCTACATTGCCCCGAAAGGGTCGGTTGCACTCGACGGCACGTCGTTGACGGTGAACGAGGTTGCCGGCGCCCGGTTCGGGGTCAACATTATTCCGCACACCTTGACCCAGACCACCTGGGGGCGCAAAAAGCCCGGCGACGAGATCAACCTCGAGGTCGATCTGTTTGCGCGCTATGTGGCTCGCCTGATGGAGTTCCGCCCGTGACGAAACGGCCCACCCGGTCGGCGAAGCCTGCTGCCGCCCCGTCGAAGACCGCTGCGGCAAAGCAGGCGTCGGCAGCGGGGCGCGGCGGACGCGCGCTCGCCACCACACCCGAGATTCTCGAGGAGCTGCGCAACGGCCGCATGGTCATCCTCGTCGACGCGGAAGACCGCGAGAACGAGGGCGACCTCGTCATCCCCGCGCAGATGGCGACGCCCGATGCGATCAACTTCATGGCCAAGCATGGACGCGGCCTCGTCTGCCTCACCGTCACCAAGGCGCGCGCCGAGGAGCTTCGTCTCGAAAGCATGGTGCGCGAGAACCGCTCGCACCGCGAGACGGCCTTCACCGTGTCGATCGAGGCCCGCGAGGGCATTACGACCGGCATCTCCGCTCACGATCGCGCACGCACCATCGCCACGGCCATCGACCCGACCAAAGGCGCCGACGACATCGTTTCGCCGGGTCACGTCTTTCCGCTCGTCGCCCGTGACGGCGGCGTGCTGATCCGCGCCGGGCACACGGAAGCGAGCATCGATCTGGCGCGCCTCGCCGGCCTGTATCCCGCGGCCGTCATCTGCGAGATCATGAACGACGACGGCACGATGGCGCGGATGCCCGATCTCGCTCCCTTCGCCAAGGAGCACGGGCTCAAGATCGGCTCGATCGAGGATCTGATCGCTTACCGGCTGAAGAACGACACCATTGTTCGCCGCATCGCGTGCAAGCCGGTGCGTAGCAACTACGGTGGCGAGTTCGACCTGTGCGTCTACGCGACGACGGTCGAGCCGGGCGAACACATCGCGCTGGTCAAGGGCGACGTCGCGAGCGGCGAGCCGGTTCTGGTGCGTGTTCACGCCGTCGATCCCCTGGTCGATCTCGTCGGGGTCGGCTATGCGTCGTCGATCGGGCTCGTCGAGCAGGCAATGCGGGCGGTGGACGCCGCGGGGCGCGGCATCGTGATCGTCATCCGCGACTTGAATCCGCGCACCTTCTCGGAGCGCATTCACGAGCAGCCGCGGCGCCCGGGGGGCAAGTCGGCCAACCACGAGCGCCGTCAGGTCGAGATCGGCGTCGGCTCGCAGATCCTGCGCGATCTCGGTGTCAGCGACATGGTGCTGCTCACCAACTCGCCTGAGCAGGTTTACGTCGGTCTCGAGGCCTTCGGCCTCAGGATCGTGGACACACGCAAGATCGGTTGAGCCGTAACGCCGGAGCCTGCGGCCGTGGCTCGGCCGCGATGCGGTGCAGAGGCACCGCGGATGGCCGGCGCGAAGCAGAGATCAAACCCGTCCCGTTGCCCGGCCACCGGACGGCGCGACGACGGCAAAACACGGAATCGGAAGTACGCAATGGTACAGCGCAGAACTCGGAGGCCTGAGGGCATGGGCGAGGAGCAGCGCGGCGCGACGCCGTTGCGCCGCCCGTCGAGCCGCATCCTCATCATCGAAGCGCGGTTCTACGACGACATCGCCGACGAACTCGTGTCGGGGGCGATCGCAGAAATAGAGGCGCAGGGAGCCACCTACGAGCGCGTCACCGTGCCGGGTGCGCTCGAGATTCCGCAGGTGCTGGCGGCTGCGGTCGGCAGCGGCATCATTCCGCGCGGTGCACCGTCGAGCCGTTTCTGCGGCGCCGTCGTTCTCGGCTGCGTCATCCGTGGCGAGACCTCGCACTACGATGTCGTTGTCGATAACGCCAACCACTGGCTCATGCAGATCGCGACCAGTCATCGCGTGCCCGTCGGCAACGGCATTCTCACCGTCGATACGAGCGAGCAGGCGTTCGAGCGGGCTCGCGGAGGGCGCAAGGGCAAGGGCGGCGACGCGGCGCGCGCCTGCTTTGCGCTGATCGACATCGTTCGACAATTCGAGGGGCTCGGCGCATGACGAGCAAGACGAAAGCTAAGGCGGCACCGGGCGGGCGCTCGCTGGCACGCATGGCCGCGGTGCAGGCGCTGTACCAGATGGATATCGCCGGAACCGACCTCAACGCGGTCATCCGCGAGTTCGAGACGACACGCTTCACGGGCGAGGAGAAGGACGACCTCGTCGCCAATGCCGACACACAGTTCTTCGCCGACATTCTGCGCGGCGTGGTGCGACGTCAGCGTGACATCGACCCGGTGGTGGACGATCAGCTCGCCAGCGGCTGGCGGTTGGTGCGGGTCGATTCGATCCTGCGCGCCATTCTCAGAGCTGGCGTGTTCGAGCTACAGGAGCGTCGCGACGTGCCGGCCCGCGTCGTCATCAATGAATACATCGAGGTGGCTCACGCGTTCTTCGCAGACGAGGAGCCGAAGGTCGTCAACGGAATCCTGGACCGCCTGGCCCGACGGCTCCGCCCGGCCGAGTTCCAGACGAAAGAGCCCGGAGCAGCCGAGACCCAGGGCTGACCCTCCCGGAGGAGCACTTGAGGTGAGCGAGCACACCGACGAGAGGATCGAAAGCGAGGCGCAACTTGTCGAGCAGTTCTTGTTGCCTCTGACGAACGGGGATGCCGGAACGCTGGCGCTCCGCGACGACTGCGCCGTTCTCTCTCCGCCACCCGGCATGGACCTGCTGCTGACGACGGACTCGCTCGTCGAGGGCGTCCATTTTCTTCCTGGCGACGTGCCGAGCTTCAAGGCGCTCGCTGTCAACGTCTCCGATCTCGTGGCCAAGGGTGCGCAGCCGTTCGGCTATCTCTTGACGCTCGCTTTTCCATCTCTGCCGACACGCCGGATGATGACCAAGCTCACTGCGGGGCTCGCGGCGGCGCAGTCCGTTTTCGGCTGTCATCTGCTCGGCGGTGACACGGACCTGACGGGTGGTCTTTTGACCATCACCATCGCCGCGATCGGTGTGGTGCCGGCAGGCCGGACCGTGCGCCGAGCCGGGGCGAAGCCCGGCGACGTGGTGTATGTGAGTGGCGCCATCGGCGATGCCACGCTCGGCCTCGCCCTGCGCAAGGACCCCAGCCTGCGCGGTGGCTACGATCTAGACCGCGCCAGCACACAAGCTCTGCTCGCGCGGTTCGAAACTCCGCGTCCGCCGGTGGCACTGGCGCCCGTGCTGCGGCAGTACGCAAGTGCCGCGCTCGACGTCTCCGACGGACTCGCTAAGGACTTCCTGACGCTCTGCCGGGTATCGGAAGTTGGTGGCGAAATCGAACTCGACCGAGTTCCGGTTTCCGCCGCCGCGGGCCGCGCGCTCGCCAGCGGGCGGGCGAGCATCGGGCAGCTCGTCGCCGGGGGAGAGGATTACGAGGTGTTGGCGACGGTTCCCCAGGCCCAGGCGAGCGCGTTCGAAGGCGCTGCCAGGGCCGCCGGTGTAACGGTTACGGCAATCGGTCGTATTGCCGATGAGCGCAATATCAGGTTTCTCGACGCGGAGGGAAATGCAGTCAGGCTGTCGTCGACCGGCTGGGAACATCTTTGAGATGCGTCTGCCTGCGGGCGGGTGCGCGTGGTGGTCCGGGATGATGCCGGTGCGTCGCAGGCTGCGGGGAAACCGCGACGCGGCATTTCAATCCGCCGCGCAAGGGGCTATGCTGCATCGCAGCAACATTTCCCGGCCGAGTGGAGCAAGTGAAGGACCGCATCTTGGCGAGATGTCTTGGTTTGGCCATATGGGTCCCAATTAGTCAACGCGGGGCGAAATATCGATTCCCGCAAGCGCCGTCGCGGAGAACCGCGAAGGGCGAGGACCGCGGGCAAGCCAGTGTTTCCTCACGGACGTTGGCGCCGCGAAATTCAAAGGTTCGGATCAGACACCGGTTCGGACCGATCTGGCGGCTGGCCGCGCTGGGCCTAGGCACACCCGGCGGGTATGAGACAGCCAGCCGACAACGAGCATCAGTCGACGTTGGACGAAAGTCCTCGATAAGAGCAGGGAAGATCATGGCGGGCGATCACGGCACCTTGGCTTGGCGCACATTGGATTCGCGGCCGAGTGTGGGGTCGAAATGGTCGAAGCGGTGGTCGTTCCGTCGTCGCGGAGCTCTGGCGGCCGTGGCTTGGGTCATCGGAGTGATCGGTGCGGCGGCTCCGATGGCGCACGCCCAGGGGGCAGAGTGGTGGGAGCAAATCCCTGGTTTCGGCGGCGGAAACGGTGAACGCCGGCGATCGGAACAACCCAAGCGCGCGGAAGCCGCGCGCGAAAACTTCGAGGATCTCCGCCCCAACGCGACGCCCTGGCTCAGCGAAGACATGGTCGCCGCCATCGACTCTGCTATCGAACGCTATCAGCGTGTCGTCGAGCGTGGCGGTTGGCCGAATATTCCGCGCGGGCGCACCATTCGCCCCGGCGACGACGACGAGCGTATGCCGCTGGTCAAGAAGCGCCTGCGGGCTACCGGCGAGCTGGCCCGGTCAGACGCCTACTTCGAAACGCTCACCCTCGACGACTCGGTCGAGCGGGCCGTCCGGACATTCCAGCGCGGGCACGGACTCCGGGTCACCGGTCGCATCGATCGCGCCACCATCGAGGCCATGAACATCACGGCGGCGGACCGCCTGGCTCAGTTGCGCCTCAACCGGCAGCGGATCGTCGAGTTGATGCAGCCGCGCACAGATGAACGCTATGTGCTGGTGAACGTTCCGGCGTTCGAGCTGGAGGCAGTCGAGCGATATGAGGTGGTCCAGCGCCACCGCGTCATCGTCGGCCGTGAAGGTCGCGAGACACCCTCGCTTCGCGGCAGTATCCGCGCCGTGAATTTCTTCCCCTACTGGCGCGTGCCGACCTCGGTTGCGACGCTGGACCTGATCCCGCGCCTGCGCAAGGAGCCAGACTACCTGGAGAAGGAAGGCATCCGCGTTTACGACGGAAGCTACGATGGGCCCGAGATCCCGGCGACGCAGATCGACTGGTCGATGGTCGATCAGAACCGCATCCGCTTCAAGCAGGACCCAGGTGACCGCAACGCCCTCGGTCTCGTCCGTCTGGATATGTCGAACGAGCACGGCGTCTATATGCACGATACGCCGATGAAGAACCTGTTCGACCAGCGCGGGCGGGCGTTCAGCGCCGGTTGCGTGCGCGTACAGGGCGTGGTCGATCTTGCCGAATGGATCGCCAGGAGCGAATCCGGCTGGGACCGTCCGGGTCGCGCCCGCGAGGTGCTGGAAACGGGACAGGCTATCGATCTCCAGCTTTCCCGTCCCGTTCCGGTGATCTTCGCCTACATCACGGCCTGGGCCGAGCCCGGCGGCAGCGTCCAGTTCCGTACTGATCTCTACGGTCGCGATGGCGCTACACTGCACGGCGGTGCCGAGAACGATCCCGACGCGCCCCCGCCGCCACCGAACGGCATCGCGCCCTGATGACGTCTGCTGCATCCGCACCGGAGGTGCGGATGCCCGCAATGGTTTCGGTCGTTCCGACGCGGCCTCCCCGCTTCGGCAACATCGGGCACGTTCCCTCTTACTGCCGTCCTCCTGCACGATCATGCCTCGTCTGCTCGACCGGCCGAGCCCGACAGACTGCCGCGAGCTGGGTACGATTCGTCGCAGAAGCGGATGACGCATGGTCGCGGGACGACCTGCCACGGCGGTCGGCTCCATGTTTTCATCTAAGTTAATGATCTAGGCCAGCGATGAGCTTCAGCTCTCGCTGCAATGCAACATCGCATTTCAGCATACAAGGGCAGTATTAGTAAGAGAAATCTACTCGGCTCATCTTTGGGCGGGGTAAAATTTGCTGCATCGCAACGCGAGAGAGGCTTCTGTTTGCGCAGAAACCCCTATTGTGCCGCTATGCTTGAATATTATGATGCGAAAGGATTTGGCCTTAAGGTGTTTCCATTGCGGGGGCGCAGTCGCGTTTCGATCCAGCCGGAGAGCGGCGGATCAGCCCGCGGTCGAGGAAGCAAGGCGCTGGGCGGACGATGCAAGGTCCAGCCGTGGGAGAGCGAAGTGAGCCGCACACCTATCGATCCCGCCAGCGTGAGCACAGTCGGCAACATCGCCGTTATCGGTAAGGGCGCCGGCTCCGCTGCCAACATGCAGGGCGACGCCGTCGAGCGCCTCGCCGTTGCGTTCGAGCGCAGTGCCCGGCGCTGGGAGTTCATCGCCTATCCAGCGGTCGTCATCTTCACGCTCCTTGCGATCTATGGCTTCTACCAAATCTACTCCGTTTCTCGCGAGTTGAGGCTCCTGGCCGAGCAGCTTCGCCCGCAGATGGGCCAGCAATTGGGGCAGCTCACGGAGTCCATGAATACGCTGACTGCCAACATCGCGCAGATGTCGCGTAACATCGACACCATGAGCAACCGGGTTGCGGCCATGGCGTCGGACACGAACGAGATGGCCAAGCACATGAGCCGGCTCGACAGCATCGACCATCAAATGGGTTCTATGAACCAGGCGGTTCAGAGTATGGCGATGCACACCGACATGATGCGTTGGAATATCGCCACTATGAATCGCTCGATTCAGAAACCGATGAACTTCATGAATAGCTTCATGCCCTGGTGATGCCACATTCTTCGTGACTTTTTTGCAACTCACGATGTGGTGGCGTGGTGTTTTTCAATTTATTTTCAATGCTCTAGATCGAATTCCGTTCGCCGTCAGCAGACGACAACCCGCCGCACCTCTTGACCTTGACGTAAGGGTACGACGCGACGCACCCTCCGCGAGCGTGTCCAATCGCTCAACGCGCGGTTGCGCCGCCAAGCAGGCCAGGAGGGATATACGGAGAAAAACGACCGAGCCCCGAAGAGCCTGCCATCAAGATCTATCGCCAACCGGAGATGATGATGATGGCAAAGGATCCATGTTGCTACGGCTGTGATGGCTGTCTCAACGCACTGCTCGAGACCGTCGTTCTGTTCTCGGTCTTCTGCATTGCGATCGGCGCGACCGTTCTGCCCCTGATTGCGCCCTGAGGCCGTACAATCGCGTGACTCCACGGCTCCGACTGCCCGAGCCCATTCGACAGGGTTGAGAGTTCGTCCCTGTCGGCCAAAAGACGAGTTCTCCCGCGGCGGTCGTGCGCTGGCGAGAGCGGACAAAAACAGAGCGCCCGGCCTCCGATGGCCGGGCGCTCGCCGTTTGCCGGTCAGTGTCAAAGCACGTCGGCGTTGGGAAGAAAGCGGCCTCGCCGAATGCGCCAACTTCCTCGTCAACGCCGGCAAAGCTTCCAAGTATAGCCAACGGACACTCGAACCACTTAAACCGACCGCCCAACGCAATCGCGATTGCGTGAGGACGAATGGTGCCCCAAGTGACGCCACGCGCGTCCTCAGCGATTACCTCTGAGAACGCATCCTATCCGCGGCCTCGAAGTGCGCCATCTGGTCAGCGTGGGCCTTGCGAAACGCGGGGCGCGAGGTGATGCGTTTGATATAGGCCTCCGTTGCCGGGCGCTCGCCGTGCGCACGCACGAGGCCGACGCGCAGCACATCCGCCATCAACAGATCGGCAACGGTGAAGCGATCGGCCGCGAGCCACTGACGCTCGGCGAGAACTCTTTCCATGCGAACAAGCCGCTGGTTGAACCAGTCGGTGAGGCCATTGTCCGGCTGACCCGTGATGGTCAGGAACCACCATGGCACAGTGACCATCTCGACGGAGTTGAGCGCGGCGATCACCCATTGCACCGTATCCGCTTCGCCAATCGGATCGCGGGGCATGAGTGTCTCGCTACGACGGGCTAGGTGCAGCAGGCACGCCCCGCTCTCGAACATGCTGACATCTCCATCCGTCAGGTAAGGAACCTGACCAAATGGCTGGCGGTCGAGATGATTGGTTTCCCGCCCTTCGAACGGCACCGTCCGCACTTCGTAGGGCAGGCCGGCTTCCTCCGCCGCCCATCGCAAACGCAAGTCACGCACGAAGCCGCGTGGGGCTTCGCCGGCAGGAACCCAGTCCAGCGTCCAGATGATCAGCTTTTCCGACATGGCACCCTCGATCAATTGAACTTGGACGACCGCATGGCGATGCCTGCTGATGGCAGCCCGGCTCGACGTGTTGGCGCCGAGCCTAGCATGTCCGGTATCGGGTATAAGTGGCCACCAGGGGCCAACTCGACGCCGTTATGGCGAGTCGCCCGAATGTCCGTTCAACGTCGGACGTTGATTCAGCGGTTCCGCGCCGGCACCTCAATCGGTGCAGGATCGAACGCACCTATCGTCCGTGACCGCCGTCGGTCGCGGTTCGCATTGAGCGCCCGCGAGCTACCACTGGTTGGGGGAGAGCCGGGCGGGGGGGCGGTGCCACAAGCCCGCCCCCGCCCAGATCCCTTGCCTCAGTCGAACCGACGCATGTCGAGTGTCATCGGGTAGTCGGGATTGATCACTGGACGCGCCGGGCGCATCGGGCCGGACGTGTGACCAGCGGTATCGAAGCGCGCGAGGCGCCGGCCCTCGGCCTCGTAGGTATTGACCGGGAAGATCTCGAAATTACGCCCGCCCGGGTGCGCCACATGATACCGGCAGCCGCCGATCGAACGCCCCGTCCAGGTATCGACAACGTCGAAAGTCAGCGGCACGTGCGGCGAAATCGTCGGATGCAGGGCGGACGGCGGCCACCAGGCGCGGTAACGAACGCCTGCGACCGCTTCGCCGGGAACGCCCGTCCCCGTCAGCGGCACGGTTCGGCCGTTGCACGTCACAACGAATCGCTCGCCGCTCTGGCCGTTGACCTTCACCTGCACGCGCTCGAGTGAGGAGTCGACATAACGCGCCGTGCCGCCGACGACGCCTTCCTCGCCGAGCACGTGCCATGGCTCGAGAGCCTGGCGCAGTTCGACATGCAGATCGCGCGCGACGATCTTTCCGTAGAGCGGGAAGCGGAACTCGTAATGCGGGCGGAACCATTCCAGCTCCACCGGCAGGCCGGCCGCCTTGAGGTCGTCGATGACGCCAGCGAGGTCGGTCCACAGGTAGTGCGGAAGCATGAAGCGGTCGTGCAGTGTCGTGCCCCAGCGCACGAGGCGCGTGCGGTAGGGCTTCTCCCAGAACATCACGATGAGCGCTCGCAGCAGAAGCTGCTGCGCGAGGCTCATGCGCGCATGCGGCGGCATTTCGAACGAGCGGAACTCGACGAGCCCAAGGCGGCCTGTCGGGCCATCAGGCGAATAGAGCTTGTCGATACAGATCTCGGCGCGGTGCGTGTTGCCCGTCACGTCGACGAGCAGGTTGCGGAACAGCCGGTCGACGAGCCATGGCGGAACCGAGCCCGAGCCGTATTCGGGAACCTGCGTCAGCGCGATTTCCAGCTCGTAGAGAGATTCGTGACGGCCCTCGTCCACGCGCGGCGCTTGGCTCGTCGGGCCGATGAAGAGGCCTGAGAACAGATAGGATAGTGACGGGTGGTTCTGCCAGTAGGTGACGAGTGAAGCGAGCAGGTCGGGCCGCCGGACGAAGGGGCTGTCCCACGGCGTGCGGCCGCCCATCACGATGTGGTTTCCGCCGCCCGTGCCGGTGTGGCGACCATCGAGCATGAACTTCTCGGTCGAGAGGCGCGAGAGATAGGCGTCCTCGTAGAGACCGTTGGTGATGGCGCAGGCCTCTTCCCAGGTCTCGGCCGGCTGCACGTTCACCTCGATGACGCCAGGGTCCGGCGTCACCTTGATGACGTTGAGGCGATGGTCGGACGGCGGCGGATAGCCTTCGATGTGGACCGGAAGGTTCGTCGTGCGCGCCGTTTCCTCGATGGCGGCAACCATCGCCGCATAGTCCTCGGCATCGGGTAGCGGTGGCATGAATACGCAGATGATGCCGTCGCGCGGCTCGATCGCCATCGCGGTGCGCACCGATCCCGAAATTTCGACGGGCGTATTCGGCACGACGGGCGGCGCCTCCAGCGTCACCGTGCGGCGGCGCTGCATGATGATGCGGCGCTCCGGTAGTGGCGGTGCGTCTGCATACGGGTCGCGCGGAAGAACGTGCGGATAGTTGATCGCAGGAATGTAGGTCGTGGAGGCGAGCGGCAGTCGGTAGCCGGCGGGGGAATCGCCAGGAATGAGGAACAGGCGGTCGCGGCGAAGCGCCCACCGCTCGGTCACCCAGCGGCGCCCGCGATCGTGGGTGTGCCAGACCTGCACCGGCAATACGTAGCTCGCCGGCTCCATGAGGCCGCGGTCGAAGACCCGGACCACTCGCGAACGTTCAGCCGGGTCCTCCAGCTTGTTGTTCTTGGGGTCGACGTTGAGGGGCAGCTTCTGCTCGACGAGCAGGAAATGCGCAGTGTCCTCGTAGGCGGGAATGCCGCTCGATTCGGGAAGCCCCAGTTGCCGGCACAGGCCACTCATAAAGCGATCGGCATCGTCGATGGTCGCAGGCTTCTTCGGCGCCACCGGGGCCACCAGGCTCGGGTCTTCCCACAAAGGCTGGCCATCGGCCCGCCAGTAGAGTGCAAACGCCCAGCGGGGCAACTGCTCGCCCGGGTACCATTTGCCCTGCCCGAAATGCAGCATGCCGCCTTTGCCGAACCGCTCCTGGAGGCGGCGGATCAGGTTCTCGGAATAGCTGCGTTTGTTGGGGCCGACGGCGGCCGTATTCCACTCGGCGCCTTCCATGTCGTCGGCGGCGACGAACGTCGGCTCGCCGCCCATCGTCAGGCGGACATCGCCGCGCCGAAGCCGCTCGTCGATGCGCCGGCCGCTCTCGTCGATCTTCGCCCAGGTCTCCTCGTCGTAGGGCTTGGTCGAGCGCGGCGTCTCGCGGATGCGCGTAACGCCCATCTCGAAGGTGAACTGCACGTCGGCCTTGGAGTGCGCGCCGGTAATGGGTGCCGCCGAAACGGGATGTGGCGTCGCCGCCAGCGGAATATGCCCTTCGCCGGCGAGCAGGCCCGAGGTTGGGTCGAGACCGATCCAGCCGGCGCCCGGCACGTAGACTTCGCACCAGGCATGGAGATCGGTGAAATCGTGGTCGGTGCCGGTCGGTCCATCGAGCGATTTCACATCCGGCTTCAACTGGATCAGGTAGCCGGAGACGAACCGGGCCGCGAGGCCGAGGTGGCGCAGCACCTGAACCAGAAGCCATCCGGTGTCGCGGCACGAGCCGTTGGCGCGCCGAAGAGTTTCCTCGGGCGTCTGCACGCCGGGCTCCATGCGGATCGAGTAGCCGATGTGATGCTGCATCTGGCGATTGATCGCGACGATGAAGTCGAGCGTCGTGTCGTTCGGATCGTGGACGATGCCGGCGACGTATTTCTTGAGCAGTGGCGTCGCCGGTTCCGGCTCGAGATAGGGCGCCAGCTCCTTCTTCAGTACCGGGTCGTAGGTGAAGGGCCACTCCTTGGCCGCTTCCTCGACGAAGAAGTCGAACGGGTTGATGACGGCCATGTCGGCGACGAGGTCGATCGTGACGGAGAATTCCTCCGTCTCCTCGGGCAACACGACGCGGGCGAGGAAGTTGCCGAACGGGTCCTGCTGCCAGTTGATGAAGTGGGTCTTCGGCTCCAGCTCGATCGAATAGCTGAGGATCGGCGTGCGGCAGTGCGGTGCGGGACGCAGCCGTATTACCTGCGGTCCCATGCTCGTCAGCCGGTCGTAACGGTAGGCCGTCTTGTGGCGAAGCGCGACGTGGAGGGTCATGTGATCTCGGGCCTTTGCAGTTCACGGGGGGCGCGGAACCGCGCGTACTCGGTCCGTTCGATTCGGACAGCCCCAATATTGGCAAGGCGTATCGGCTTGTCGTGAAAGCGACAAGCGGGACGAGGGAGGAAGAAGCACGGATTAAGTCAGTTCGATGAAGCCGTGGGCATCATGCCGAAAATACGGCACTGCGATGCGCAGAAAGAAGGCAATTTGTGCTTCGTCAGACGTGCTAGTTTAATCGTTCGCGATAGCCTCCACGTGGAACATTTGCCCCCGTTCCGCGTAATCGCGTCGGCAGATGTCGAAGCACCGGCGAGGCGCGACCGTCGAAAGGTCGCCGCCAGCGTCCGAGGAGGAGCGTGCAGCGTGGAACGGCTTCAGAAGGCAAACCAGACGATGCAGCGTTATTCCTGCTCGAAGTGCGGTTCGCGGGTCTACTTTGACAACCGGACATGCCTCACGTGTGGCAGCAACGTCGGCTTCTCGCCGCGGACCATGCGGATGGAGGCGGTCGAACAGCTCCCGGGGAACGTCGGTCTCTACCGGCGCATCGGTGCGCCGAAGGCGGGTGCCGTGCGCTTCTGCGACAACGAGAGACACGGTGTTTGTAACTGGCTGACGTCGCCGGACGACGGCAACGGGCTGTGCGCCGCGTGTGATCTCAACCGCGTCATCCCCAACCTTTCTGAAGGCGATAGCCTTCCGAAATGGGCCGAGTTCGAACGTGCGAAAAAACGCCTCGTGTATGGATTGCTGCGGTTCGGCCTGCCGCTCGACACGGGCAACCCGACGAGCGGGCGGCTGGCGTTCGATTTCGCGCGCGATGTGGTGACGGGACATCTCGACGGTGTCATCAGTGTCGACATGGCGGAGGCCGACGCCGTGGAGCGTGCCCGCCAGCGTCAGCAGTTCTCGGAGCCCTACCGCTCGCTGCTTGGCCACCTGCGCCACGAGAGCGGACACTTCTACTGGACGGTGCTGGTCGACGAGGGCAACAAGCACGATGAGTTTCGCCGACTATTCGGCGACGAGCGCGCCGATTATCAGGCTGCACTTCAGCACCATTATTCAGCAGGGCCACCGCAAGATTGGCCGGAGCATTTCGTTTCGGCTTACGCAAGCATGCATCCGTGGGAGGATTGGGCGGAAACCTGGGCGCATTATCTGCATATGGTCGAAACGCTCGACACCGCGCAAGCCGAGGGCATGGAGCCCGGCGCCGCCAATTTTTCGCTCGGCGGTATCTGGCCGTTCAAGCGTTACGACGTATATCGTGAGGAGAGCTTTTCCTCACTGATGGATCACTGGGTTCCGCTCACCATCGCCATGAACAGCATCAACCGCAGCATGGGACACGAGGATTTCTATCCATTCGTCATTCCGGCAGCGGCTTACGGAAAGCTCGCCTTCATCCATCAGCTCATTCGCCGGCGGCAGTGATGGAAACAGTGATGGAAACGGGCGCAATACCGTGACCGGTGCGACGGGTCACCATGCGAGCGGCAGGCCCCACGGCATGAAGCCGCCCGGAGCGTAGACAGGAGCGACGCCGCCACCGGACCAGGGACTCGCCGGGCCGTATCCCCCTGGCCAGCCAGCACCAGGCCAACCCGAGGCCGGCCACCCAGAAAACGGCAACGCCGACCCGGGCCAGCTTCCACCCGGCCCGCCTGCCCAAGGGCCATATCCACCCGGAGCAGCGTATGGACTGGGCGCCATGAATTGGGGCGGCGGCGCCCACGCGCCGTACGGCGAGCCGTTCCATGGGATGACGTAGCTCGTTGGCTGATAGGCGGGCGGGCCATAGCTCATCACGCGGAAATAGCCGGGCTCCCCCATGCCAAAACGGAACGAGGGACCATCCGTTCCCATGGAAAAGCCGAAACAGAAGAATGCCTCTGCCGGTCGCGGTGCAATGGCCGCGAGCACGGCGACGGCGAGGGCGGTACCGAGTGTCGCCCCCGTTCTTCGTTTGGCTTGCCGGTGCAGAGGCATGGGCGTGGTCCCCGCCTGATTCGCAGATGAGACCATGTTCCGCCTGAAAAGCCTCGCCGTCCAGAGACTTCGCGCGTATTTCTCGAACTGCGTCTGAGCTTCACCGGCGCGCGATGCGAACAGCCGAAAGCGCAAGCGCAAGCGGGTCCATCGATCGGAGCGACCGGACCGAAGCCTCTCGGCGATCTCCCGTCTCAGTCGCGCAGCAGTTCGTTGATCGAGGTCTTCGAGCGGGTCTTCTCGTCGACGCGCTTCACGATCACCGCGCAGTAGAGGCTCGGACCCGGCGATCCGTCCGGCAGCGGCTTGCCCGGCATCGAACCTGAAACGACCACTGAATAGGGCGGCACGCGCCCAATGAACCGCTCGCCCGTCGCGCGGTCGATGATCGTTGTCGAGGCGCCGATGAACACACCCATGGAGATCACCGAGCCCTCGCCGACGACAACACCCTCGACCACCTCCGAGCGCGCGCCGATGAAGCAGTTGTCCTCGATTATGGTCGGACCGGCCTGCATCGGCTCCAGCACGCCGCCGATGCCGACGCCACCCGAGAGGTGCACGTGCTTGCCGATCTGCGCGCAACTGCCGACGGTTGCCCAGGTATCGACCATCGTGCCGCTGTCGACATAGGCGCCGAGGTTCACGAAAGATGGCATCAGCACCACGCCGGGCGCGATGTAGGCCGAACGGCGGACGATGGCGCCCGGCACCGCGCGAAAGCCCGCGTCCTTGAATTGCTGCGCGCTCCAGTCGGCGAACTTCAACGGCACCTTGTCATAGCCGTGTACGCGGCTCGCATACGTGCCGCTCTTCTGGAAGGGCATGATCTCGTTGTCGGCGAGGCGGAAAGACAGCAGCACGGCTTTCTTTAGCCACTGGTTGACGTGCCAGGAGCCGTCCGCCTGCTTCTCCGCGACCCGCGCCTTGCCACTGTCGAGCAGTTCGAGCCCGGCCTCGATCGCATCACGCACGGCGCCCTTGGTGGCGGTCGAAATGGTATCGCGGGCCTCCCAGGCGGCTTCGATGGTGGTCTTGAGGTCGTCGTGCGCCATGGCGGGCGGTCTCCCCTTGAGCTGCTTTTTTGCGTGCGCAGGGTTGTCGCGTGGAGGGCGCGAGGTGTCAATCACCGGCGGGGATGGGCGCGGCTCCGCAAAACGGCTGGATTTCTACCGTTCGGCGCGCTTTTCGATTCTCAAATTCGCGAATCTCGATAGCTTCTATTCGCCGCACTGGATGCGGCGATCGAACGAGGCGAACGGCCATGGCCAAGAAATCGGAATCGACCAGCAGCAAGGTGGCCTCCGCCGCCGCAAAGGTGATGAAGGACCCGAAGGCTTCCAAGGAGGCGAAGTCGGCCGCGGCATCCGCGCTGACGCAGAAGGGCTCGGACGAGACGACGAGCGCCGCCGTCGCTTCCAAGGCCGCCAAGGTGCTGAAGGACAAGAACGCGTCCGCAGCCGAGAAGACGGTGGCGGCGTCGGCCCTGACGCAGAAGACCAAGGCGAAGGCTGCTGCTGCGGCTCCTGCTGCGAAGCCCGCGGCCAAGAAGGCCCCGGCCAAGGCCCCCGCGAAAAAGAAGTAAGCGAGAGCGTTCCTTCAGCCAACGTCAAGAGCGGGCCTGTGCCTCAGGCTCCGCCTTTTCGTGTCTGGGTCAGCGCAGAGCGAGCAATCCCGGTAGATCGAGGCGCCCCTCGCTTTTCATCGCATGCGGGAATTGCGCCTCAGGTTTTGCATTGATAATAGCCTTCGTGACGTCGATGGACCGCCAGCGCCATCGCATATTTTCAGTCGCGCTCCTGGCGAACCTAGTCACCCGCGCCGGGCCGACTCGATTTTGGCGATGTCGATTTTGCCCATTTCCAGCATCGCGTCGAACGCGCGTTTGGCTTCCGCTCCGCCGGCAGCGAGCGCATCGGTGAGCGCACGTGGTGTGATCTGCCAGGAGAGGCCCCACCGGTCCTTGCACCAGCCGCACGCGCTTTCCTTACCGCCATTGCCGACGATGGCGTTCCAGTAGCGGTCGGTCTCCTCCTGGTCGTCGGTCGCGATCTGGAACGAGAACGATTCGTTGTGCTTGAACACCGGCCCGCCGTTCACGCCGACGCACGGGATGCCGGCGACGGTGAATTGCACGGTCAGGACATCGCCTTCCTTTCCAGAGGGGTAGTCACTCGGTGCGCGGTGGACCGCCGTCACCTCGCTATCTGGAAACGTGGCGGCATAGAAGCGCGCGGCGTCCTCGGCGTCCTTGTCGAACCACAGGCAGATCGTGTTCTTGTTGCTGGCCATTCACTCGCTCGCTTACTCGTTCGTTTCGTGGGTTGCGCCATCCGCGCTGGCGGCACGGCAGGAACACAAGGATCGGAAAGCGGTTCCCCGATAGCGACACACCAGACGGCTGTCGGTGCTGCCATTGCGTGCTCCCGCATCGATCGCCGTGCGCCCTCCGCGACCGCTCGGCGGCGACGGAAAAACCTTACCCCAAACCATGCCGCTTCATCTCCTTCGCCGACAATTGGCGCTTGCTCGTGGCGAAGACGCCGGGCCTGCCATAGAGAATGTTGCGTGGCAGGTTCGACATTCCCGCGCGCAGCACGACATCGGCTGTGCCCCAGTCGCTTACAACAGAAGTCCGGGCATCGCCGAGCGTGACTTCCCACCAGTTCCCGTCCGACAGGAGGTGCAGTTGTTTCGTCGGCGAGAGCGGACGCATACGCGCAGCGAGTTCTCGCGTGGCCTCTGCAGCGAGCCGCTTCTGGCGCATGCGCCGGGTCTCGATCGACATGTTGCGGCAGAGCCGCCCGCTGTCGGGATCGACATAGAGCGGTGGCGCGTACTCGTGTGAGAGCGCCAGATACGTACCACGCCAGCTACTCCACCTCAGATCGCCGGCAAGCATCTGCACCTCGACGGCGACGTGGTGGATGACGATGTCCGGCCAGTGCGCCTCCGCGATCTCGGCCTTACGCAGTGCTGCGCGGATGTCGGACAAGATGTCGTTCCAACGCCTCCCGACCTGCGAGGACAGATAGCGCGCGATCGGCTTGTCGGCGTAACCCCGGCCCCAGCGGCGCGTGCCGATGAGCGATCTCTCGAGCGCGTGGCCGACGTATCCGGCGACGAACGGTGCATCGTCGAAATCCCAGTCGAATTTGCGGAACTCCGCCGGGGAGAAGCGCTTGCCCTTGCGCGGGCCGGCGAGCCGGCTGCCGCGCCGATCGCCCAGAATGTATTTCATGTCAGTTCGCATGTTTCGCACGCCTCCGTTGACGGTGGCGGACACGGGCACAGGATGCAGCAAGGCGGCGACACGGCTCTTGGCCGGCCATGGTTGGTCGTTTGCCCATAGTCGATGCTTTCAGGAAGAGACGTGCACCCGCGCGCCCGACCGGCGCCTTTCGGACGCCGCGCGCGCAGTGAACCAGTTGCGCCGCTTACGCTGGCGAAATCAGGTTGCGCCCCTCAGAGGGCGATCGGACCGAACGGTCATCGAGCGTCTTCCTGTCGTACGCGGCCGGATGCAGCATGCATCGGCATCGCGTCAGCGGAGTATTATCGTCGCGCAGCGGAGAACTCAAGCGCGGTGCGCGAGAGCGGAATCGTAGCGGTGGCCCATGTCCGGTTGACTGGAAACTTGACCTCTGTTCGCGTGGTTTCCCAACATGGTCGCCAAGTTCCCACCATCCATTTCCTAACCTACCTCAACGCCGCCTCGATCAGGCGTTTGGCGTCGGGGCTGTCCCACTCGGCGGGGCCCATGAGGCGGCCGATCTCGCGGCCGTTGGAATCGATCAGAAGCGTCGCCGGCATGCCGATGGCTTTGACCTGGGAAGGAGCCCGCCCTGTCGGGTCGGCATAGTAGGCCAGCGACTGCACGCCGAGACCGTCGAGGAACTTCTTCGCCGTATCGAAGCCGTTCTTGTCGACCGAAACGGCGATCACCTCGAACTTGTCGGACCCGAGATCCTTCTGCAGCCGGTCGAGCGATGGCATCTCCTCGCGGCACGGGCCGCACCATGTCGCCCACAGGTTCAGCAGCACCACCTTGCCTTTGTGGTGAGCGATGGTCTGGGTTTCCTTGGCGCCGTTGAAGAACGGGAACTCGGCGATCGGCTCGAGTGCTGATTTGTAGACGAATGCCGCCAACTTGCCGGTGTTGTGGCGCGGCGCGGCCGCTGCCTCGGCCCCAGGCGTTGCGGCAGCCAGCTTCGTCTCCGCGCCCGACGGGGTGCGGATAGCGTTGTCAATTCCATTCGGGCTGCCGTATATCGCGGCCACGGCCGCGACTGCGGCGACGCCCCCAACGGCAAGATAAGAAACCCGCATCGAGATCCTTCCCAATTCGTATCGCCGACCAGAGCGGCAGGGAGCCCGACCCGTGACCGACGAACCAGCCAACAAGCCGCGGCAAGCCAACAAGATGTGGGGCGGCCGCTTCGAGATGTCACCGGCCGAGCTGATGGTGCGAATAAATGCCTCGATCGGCTTCGACAAGGCGCTGGCACCCCAGGACATCCGTGGCTCGAAGGCGCATGCCGCCATGCTCGCGGAAACGGGCATCATCACCAAATCAGATGCTCGTGAGATCGCCAAGGGTCTGGACCAGATCGCCGACGAGATCGGAAGCGGAAAGTTCAAGTTTTCCGAGGCGTTGGAAGACATCCATATGAATGTCGAAAGCCGTCTGGCCGAGATCATCGGGCCGGCGGCTGGCCGTCTGCACACGGCACGCTCGCGAAACGATCAGGTGGCGCTCGATTTCCGCATGTACGTGCGCGACGCCCTCGATGCATTCGATGCAGCACTCGGCGCTCTCCAGCAGGCCCTTGCCGAGAAGGCGCTCCAGCATGCCCACGTCGTCATGCCGGGGTTCACCCATCTCCAGCCCGCCCAGCCGGTGACGTTCGGTCACCATCTCCTTGCCTATGTCGAGATGTTCGGACGTGACCGCAGCCGTTTCGCCGATGCGCGGAAGCGCCTCAACGAGTGTCCGCTCGGGTCGGCGGCGCTCGCTGGAACATCGTTTTCCATCGACCGCCACATGGTAGCCGAGGCGCTCGGCTTCGATCGTCCGACCGCCAACTCGCTCGACGGCGTATCGGACCGCGATTTCGCGCTCGAGACGCTGGCCGCCGCGACCATCTCGGCGGTGCACCTGTCGCGGCTGGCGGAGGAAATCGTGATCTGGATGACGCCGCAGTTCGGTTTCGTCCGGTTGACGGACCGCTGGACGACGGGCTCGTCGATCATGCCGCAGAAGCGCAACCCGGACGCGGCGGAGCTGTGCCGCGCCAAGGTCGGCCGGATCGCTGGAACGTTCCAGGGGCTCGTCATGGTCATGAAGGGCCTGCCGCTGACCTATTCCAAGGACATGCAGGAGGACAAGGAAACGGCCTTCGATGCGCTGTCGAGCTACGCGGTCGCGATCGCGGCTATGACCGGCATGATCGCCGAGCTCGAGCCGGTGCCGGAGCGCATGGCGGCGGCGGCCGGCCGGGGCTACTCCACCGCGACGGACCTTGCCGACTGGCTTGTTCGGACCCTCAAACTGCCGTTCCGCGAGGCGCACCACGTTACGGGCGCCATCGTCAAGGAGGCGGAGCGGCGCGGCGTCGAGCTGTCCGAGCTGCCGCTTGAGGCGATGCAGGTCGTCGAGAAGCGCATCACCCGCGAAGTTTACTCCGTGCTCAGCGTCGAAAGCTCGGTCAAGAGCCGGACCAGCTATGGGGGAACCGCGCCACAGAGCGTCGCCAAAATGGCTAAAAGCTGGCTCAAGCGGTTGGAAAAGGCGCGGAAGGCGGTCTAGAACGGCAGAGCACGTGCCGGAGGAGGCCGCGAAGGGTCGCCACCGCGATGGCGCGCCGACGGGCGCCGCTTGTGGATGGGATGAGGATGTCGAGTCTCGCAAAAAGGGCCGTGGTGCTGCTGGTGCTGCCGCTGTTGCTGGCAGGATGCGGCGTGCGCGGTTCGCTACAGGCCCCTGCCGAAGCCAAGGCGGACGGCACCGCGACATCACCCGAAGCCGCAGATGCCGGTGGCAAGTCGGCCGCCGGCCCGAAGCCGCACCGCGGGTTCATCCTCGACGGCCTCATTCGCTGACGATCCGGCCTTCCCGTGCATCGCCGCTCAGGGTTTGCGCGGCGAGCCCAGACTTCAGCCACATCGCCAGATCCGTCGCGGGTGTCTCTGCCTTGCGCCGGAGGGCCAGCGTGAATTTCACCTCGGGTAGCGGCGGAAGCCCGTAGGTCCGTCCGACATCGGCGAGCCCCTCGCCGAGCCATCTCGGCGTTCGAGCCGTGATCGCCAATCCCGCCGCCACCGCGGCACGCAATCCGCTCAACGACCCGCTCGTCGCGGCGATCCGGTATGGACGGCCACCGCCTTCAAGCGCCGCCAGAGCCGCCGACCGGAATGCGCACGGAGCATCCAGCAGGGCCAGGGGAACCTGGTGCCCGATCCACTGGGTGCCCCGCGCCGAGCCCACCCAGATCATCGGTTCGCCCAGTACCGCGATGCCCATCGGATGAGGCGAGTCACGCACCGCTATCAGGATATCGAGCGCGCCGTCCTCGAACGACGTGGCAAGCTCGGCGGACCGTCCGACCCGCAAGTCCATGCGCACGCGCGGGTGGGTGCGTCCGAACCGCTCGAGCAGGCCCGGCAGCGCGCTGTCGGCGAAATCCTGTGTGACACCAATGTAGATCTGACCGTGGGCGCGCGCCCCGGCGAGGCTCAACCAGGCATCGCGGTGCGCATCGAGCACGTGGCGGGCATGAACGACGAACTCCTCGCCGGCGAGGGTCAGCCTGCGTCGACGCCCCTCGGGCTGCAGGAGCCGCTGGCCCACGACATCCTCCAGCCGCTGCATTTGTGCCGTCACGGCAGAGGGCGAGCGTCCGACCACGCGGGCGGTGCGCGCCAGCGAGCCGGTTTCGGCGAACGTAACGAACGTGCGGAGCAACTCCGGGTCGATCAGGTTCATAGTTCTGTTTTGTAGCACAATAGATGCATAAATATTCGATTTTTTTGCACCTTTTGCTGGGGCAACCTCCGGCCCGGTCAACAACGAGGAGACACTCCATGCCCTTCATCAACGTCATCGTATCCGGCAGTCCGGACGCTGCGCTCTCGGCCAAGATCGCAAGTGCCATCGCGCGGCTCACGACGGAGCATCTCGGGAAAGACCCTGCAGTGACCGCGGTCGCCATATCCTACATCGCGCCCGAGCACTGGTTCGCGGGCGGCCAATCCATCGCCGCCGCGGGCATCGCTAGCTATTGGCTGGACATCAAGGTCACCGATGCGACCAACACCAAGGACGAGATCGAGGCCTATATTGCCGCTGTTTTCGCAGGCATGAGCCAACTGCTCGGCGGGGTGCACGAGGAAAGTTATGCGCTGGTCGATGCCGTTCCAGCGGCCGCCTACGGCTTCGGCGGCAAAACGCAGGAGCACCGCTTCATCGCGGGACGTCTGGCGGCGGCCGCATGAGGAGGCGAACGCCGGCAGACCGCGTCGAATAACGGTTTCCCGCTCGCGCTGTTATGAGATAGAAGGCGCTCCACATCCTCCCGGGGCGCCTTCGACATGCATCATTTCCACTACCGCGATGGCGTCTTGCACGCCGAGAACGTCTCGCTCGCGCGCCTCGCCGCCGAAGTGGGCACGCCGTTCTACTGCTATTCGACCGCGACGCTGCAACGGCACTACAAGGTCCTGTCGGAAGCATTTTCAGGTCAAAACGCGCTGATCTGCTTCGCGGTGAAGGCCAATTCCAATCAGGCCGTGCTCGCTACCATGGCCCGGCTCGGTGCCGGCATGGACGTGGTGTCAGAAGGTGAGCTGCGCCGCGCGCGCGCTGCCGGGGTGCCCGCCGACAAGATCATCTTCGCGGGCGTCGGCAAGACGCGCGCTGAAATGGCCTATGCCCTGCGCGAAGGCATTTACGGTTTCAATGTCGAAAGCGAGCCGGAGCTTCTCGCGCTGAGCTCCGTGGCGAGCGAGATGGGGCTGACAGCGCGCGTGGCCCTGCGGGTCAATCCCGATGTCGACGCCAAGACCCACGCCAAGATCTCGACCGGAAAGTCCGAGAACAAGTTCGGCATTCCCTATGCCGACGCCGCGGCGCTCTATGCCGAGGCGCGCACGCTCCCGGGCATCGAGGCGAGCGGCATCCACATGCACATCGGTAGCCAGATCACTGATCTGAAGCCGTTCCGCGATGCCTTCCGTCTCATGCGCGACCTCGTGCAGACGCTGCGGGCCGACGGCCACCACCTCGGCCATCTCGATCTCGGCGGCGGGCTCGGTGTCCCCTATCGCGGACCGAGCGACGTGCCCCCGCACCCGGATGATTACGCCGGCGTCGTCATGGACGAGCTGGGCGACCTCGGGCTCAAGCTGATCCTGGAACCCGGCCGCATGATCGTCGGCAATGCCGGCGTGCTGGTGGCGCGCACGATCTTCGTCAAGGAAGGCGCCGACCGCACCTTCACCATCGTCGATGCGGCGATGAACGACCTCATCCGGCCGACGCTCTACGAGGCGTATCACGAGATTTGGCCGGTCGAGGAAGCGCGCGGCGAGCTGGCGCCGGTAATGCAAGATGTCGTCGGCCCGGTGTGTGAGACGGGAGACTATCTCGCCCTCGAGCGCGTACTGCCGCCGTTTCGGGCGGGCGATTTGATGGCCGTCATGACGGCCGGCGCCTACGGAGCGGTAATGTCGTCGACCTATAACTCGCGTCTGCTGGTGCCGGAGGTGTTGGTCAACGAAGACCGCTACGCGGTCGTGCGGCCGCGGCCGGATTACGAAGATTTAATCGGTCTCGATCGCCTCCCGACTTGGCTGCACGATTGAGGCACACGGCGCGGGCGCGCATCCCAATGCGATGAAAATAAACGGTTATTTTTGTGTTGCCCAGGAGTCGTCGGGCGTCGATTCACCACGCTCGCCGATCGCCTGATCCCCGCTCGGCGCACATGTGATTGAAGGTGCGCGGCGTCCGGCCCGTGCTAGATTTGCGGCATGGATCAGCCCACCCCTCCCCCAGCGATCGCCCGCGCCGAGCTGGAGCGCGCGTTCGAGCGCAAGGTTCACTTGAGCAGCCTCGTGATGCTGTTCGAGCGCCTGTGGCCACGGCTCTGGCTCATTGCCGGTGTGTTCGGGCTGTTCGTGCTCGTTTCGGCGGCCGGCGTCTGGTCCTCGCTGTCCGATCCGGCGCACTGGGCGGGGCTCGGCCTGTTCGCGATCGCGCTGGTCGCCGCTATCGTTTTTGCCGCACGCACCCCAGGGCCGTCGCGCGACGAGGCGTTGCGGCGGATCGAGCGGGTTTCGGGTGTGGCGCACCGGCCCGCGTCGTCCTACGAGGACACACTGACCGTCGACGAGAAGGATACCACCGCGCTCACCATCTGGCGTGCGCATCGCGAGCGCTTGGCCCGGCGCATGGAGAGCCTGGAGGTTGGGCATCCGGCGCCGCGCACGCATCGCTTCGATCCGTTTGCCATCCGAGCGCTGCTGGTGCTGCTGCTGGCGATGGCCGGTACGCTGATCGGAAGCGGATTCAAGGACAGTCTCGGTGATGCTTTCCGCTTCTCCGACGCGCGCCTGCTCGCAGCCGCGCGGCTCGACGCCTGGGTGACGCCCCCCGTCTACACGGGCAAGCCACCAATCATGCTGGCCGACGGTGCTCGCGATCCCTCGGCCGGCCCGCTACCCTCGTCGGCTGGCGTGATCGAGGCCCCGGCGGGCAGCGTGCTGACAGTGCGGTCGAGCGGGGCGCGCCGTCTCGAGCCCGCGCTCGAGGTGCAGATGGAGGGGCTCGAGAAGCCGTTGCGCATCACGGCCGAGCATTCGGCGGGGACGGCGGCGGCGTCGGTAGGGGATCGCAGTCCCGTCGTCGAGTTGCGCTATGTGCTCGAACGTTCGGCCCGCATTCGCGTGCAGGCGCTCGGTGCCGACATGGCCGCCTGGACGTTCGGCGTGACGCCCGACGAGCTGCCGCAGATCGTGTTGACCGATCCGCCCGAGCGCTCGGCGCGTGGCTCGCTCAAGCTGAACTACAAGGTTTCCGACGATTACGGAGTCGCCTCCGCGGTCGCCAAGGTCGCTAAATTGCGCGCTCCCGGAGGGCAGACCGGTTCGGCCGATCCGCGCGATACGGCGGGTCTGCTTGGCGAGGAAGCGCTCACCGGTCCACGTCCGCCGCACGAACGTCCGCCTCTCATGCAACTGCGTCTGCCGCGCGCCGGCGCGACGAGCGCGGAGGCGTCGTCACATCTCGAACTCGGCAACCATCCATGGGCCGGGCTCAAGGTGCAGTTGACGCTCGAAGCGACCGACGTCGCTGGCCAGGTGGGCCAGAGCGAGCCCATCATCATCGAGCTGCCGCAGCGCCGTTTCACCAACCCGATCGCCCGCGCCATCATCGAGCAGAGGCGTAAGCTCTCCGACGATCCGCGCAACCGCGGCCGCGTGCTGACCGCCATCGAGGCGCTGACACTCGAGCCCGAAGGCTTCATCGACGATGTGCAGGCGTATCTCGGCCTGCGCTCGGTCTACCACCGCCTGCGCCGTTCCGCTTCACGCGAGATCCGCAACAGCGCTGTCGAGCAACTCTGGCACATCGCCGTGCGGCTCGAGGACGGTGATCTTTCGGCGGCCGAGAGGCGTCTGCGCGAGGCGCAGGAGAAGCTGTCGAAGGCGCTCGAGGAAGGAGCGTCCGAGAAGGAAATCGCAGAGGCCATGCAGGAACTCCGCGAGGCGCTGAACGATTTCATGCGCGAACTCGCCGAGCGCAACGAGCAGCGTCCCGACGAGATGCCTGACGGGCAGGACCCCAACCAGCAGATGCTGTCGTCGCAAGACCTCGACCGCATGATGAAGAACATCGAGGAGATGGCGAAGAACGGGTCGCGCGAGCAGGCCCAGCAGATGTTGAGCGAGCTGCGCGACCTGCTCGACCGCATGCAGTCGGCGCAGCAGTCGGAGGCGCAGAACCAGCGCAGCCGCGAGATGATGCAGAAGATGGATCAGCTCGGCAACATGATCGGCAAGCAGCAGCAGCTCATGGACGACACGTTCGGCGAGATGCGCAAGGAGAACGACAACCGCGGCCAGCGGGGACAGCGCGGTCAGCAGCAGGGCCGCCAGGGCCAGCGCGGTCAGCAGCAGCAGGGGCAGCAAGGCCAGCGTGGGCAACAGGGTCAGGGACAACAGGGCCAAAGGGGTGAGCAGGGCGAGGGCCAGCAGGGCCAGCGCGGTCGCGGTCCGTCGGATCAAGCCGGTCTCGGATCGCGGCAGCAGGAACTGCGCGATCAGCTCGACCAGCTTCAGCGGCAGCTCGACGAACTTGGCCTCGGCAAGTCAGACCAGCTCGATCGTGCCGGGGAGGCCATGCGGGATGCCGAGCGCTCGTTGCAGCAGGGCGATCTCGAAGGCGCGACCGAGGAACAGGCCCGCGCATTGGACCAGATGCGCGAGGGCGCTCAGCAGATGGCGCAGCAGATGCTGCAGAACATGCCCCAGCGCTATGGCCGCAACGGGGATTCACCGCGCGATCCGCTCGGACGCCCGCAGCGCTCGCAAGGCCCCGATCTCGGCACGTCGGTGAAGGTGCCGGACGAGATCGACCGGCAGAAGGCGCGGGAGATTCTGGAGGAGCTGCGCCGCCGGTTCGGCCAGCAGACCCGACCGCCGGAGGAGCTCGACTACATCGAGCGACTGCTGAAGCGGTTCTGACGCTTAGTCCGGTTCGCGGTTAACATTCGAGGGCACCGCGCAGTTGGCGATCGTCGGGCGACGTTCCGCGCGCCTTCACCGGTCACTGCTTTTCGATTCACGCGCTCACTTGCACGCTTCTTGCTCCCTTGCGTTGAGGTCGAGGCGGGTGTCCCGCCTCGGCACACCAAGCGAGGCATCAGCACATGTTCGAGCGCAACCGCGTAGACAATATGGCCCAGGCCCAGCAGGTCGGCGTGCCGGCCGAGGTGTCGCTGGACGACGGAACGGTGCTCAAGGGCCGCTTTCTCGTATCCGCCAGCCGGCCCGTCTACGAGGTGCTGAACGGACCCGCGCCCTTCCTCGAATTCCAAGAGTATGGCGGCGAGGCGAGCCTGATCGCCAAGACAACCATTCGCGCGATCAAACTGGTCAACGCGCCGAACGCGCAACAGCTCCGCGCCGGCACGCGCGGCGAGGCGTTCGACCCGCACCAGATCCTCGGCGTCACGGCCGATGCGACCGAGGACGAGGTTCGCAAGGCGTATCACGAGCTGGCGAAGGTCTATCACCCAGATCGCTACGCGACGGCCATCCTGCCGGCCGAGGTGAGAGACTACCTGGCGGTGACTGTGCGGCGCATCAACCTCGCGTTCCAGGCCCTGAACCGCGCGCGCATCGATACGAGCCAGCGGCCGGCGGCACGCAGCGCGGCGGTTTACACTTCGCCCGCCACCCGCGCGCGGGCCTGAGCCGGGCGGCCCAAGCTGCGATCACGCTCTCACTGAAATCACGGAGTGATCTCACTGGGAGCGCAGCGATTGGGATTGGATCGCGTTCGGGCGTCAGGCGCGGGGTGGTGTGGTTTTCGCAGCGGGGGGCGTGGTGGCGCGGTCGAGGCGGGCTGCGTCCGCCACCTTCTCTTGATCGTAGAGCCGTTCCAGCAGCGCATCGACATCCGGTCTCGGCGGGGTCTTGCCATCGAGTCGTGCCCGCTGGCGATCCTGCTCGGCAGTGGCGCGTCGCGCGGAGCCTGGCGTCTTCAACCGGCGCCCGCCCGAGATCAGCAGCGGATGGCGCGGCTCGTCCAGGTCGAGCTCCTCGAGAAAACTCTCCCGCAGCGCAAAAAACGATTGCAGGATCGCGTCCTGCACCAGCCGGCGCTCGTCCGCCGTCGTATTGGGCCGGGCACGCGGGTCGATCGATTGCAGCGCGCGGCGCATGTCGTGCAGCGGCGCATAGGGATAGAGGCCGATCAGCTTGTCCGTCTCGCCGGCGTTCTTGTAGACGATGCGCATGTTGTCGATCGTCTCGGAGATGCGGCAGTAGGCTGCGATATAATCGTCGGTCGAGGGGTAGGGCTTCTCGCAATAGGAGAACAGGGCGGATTTGGTGCGGACGATCCCGCGCCATTCCTGCTCGAGGGACTCGACGAAATTCGAGCGCTTTTGGAACACGTTCGCGAGATAGGCCGCGATCACGGTGACCAGCACCAGGGCCATGTCCTTGAGGTATTCGTAGACGTCGCGCGCGACAGCCTCGACGGAGGTACCTGCGATCAGCGGCAGATGGCCGGATAGGCGCGCCGCGAGTGATATGATGAGAACCAACACCAGTACCACGTAGGCTCTCCGCAAGGTCTTGTTCAGGCTGGCTCTGGTCATGCGGGGTCCATCAGCGTTGCTCGGTGATCGCAGGCCACTTATATCCTGGGGTCCGTGGCGCGAACATCTCCGCCGCGACGAAGTATCGGGGGTGCAGCTAAACGGCCACCCTGGCGGAGCATCTGGCGGCAGAAGGCGAGCGGCTGGGACTGACGAGACCAGAGCGGCCCGGGTGCGGCGCTCGAGCCACGGGGAGCGCGACAAATGTGCGGATTCGCGGGTGCCATCGATCTGCGTGGCGAAAAGGCGCCCGACCGGGCGACCGTCGAGCGCATGGGCGATGCCATTCGCCACCGTGGCCCGGACGAGAATGGCTGGTTCGAAAGCCGCGGCATTGCCATTGCTCACCGCCGCTTGAGTATCGTCGGGCTCGCCGATGGCCAGCAGCCGATCTTCAACGAGGAACGCACGGTCGCGGTGATCTTCAACGGCGAGCTGTTCGATTTTCCAGAGCAGCGCGCGCGGCTCGAGGCTCAGGGGCACCAGTTCCGCACGCACACCGACACCGAGATCATCGTCCATCTCTACGAGCAACACGGCGACGGCTTCATCGAGCACATGCGCGGGCAATTCGCGTTCGCGCTGTTCGACATCGCGCGCCGACGCCTGATCCTCGCGCGTGACCGCACCGGCATCTGCCCGCTGCACGTCGCGCGGCGCGGCGATACGCTCTACTTCGGCTCCGAGATCAAGGCGCTGATCGCCTCGGGCGAGGTGCCCGTCGAGGTCGATCCACTCGGCATCGACAACATCTTCACGTTCTTCGCCATGCCGCGCCGGCGGACGATGTATGCCGGTATCAAGTCGGTTCTGCCGGGACACATGCTGACCATCGAGCTGCAGCCGGGTAGCAGAGCCGCAAGCATCGCCGAACGGCGCTACTGGGATCTCGAGTTTCCCGATTGGGGCGACGAGGATGATCCGAGCGACGAGGCGCGTCTCGTCGACGAGTTCGAGGCGACGTTCCGCCGGGCGGTCGAGGTGCGCTTGCGCGCGGATGTGCCGGTCGTCGGATATCTCTCCGGCGGCATCGATTCGGCGGCGGTCATGGCGCAGGCGACGAGCGTTCTCGGCCGCCCGATTCCCAGCTTCACCGTCAAGGTGCCGAACAAGTCGCTCGACGAGAGCAGCAAGGCGATGATGGCGTCACGCCACATCGGCACCATTCCGCACGTCGTCGAGGCGGGACCGAAACTCATCTCGCAGGTCTACCCCGATCTCGTCTCGGCTGCCGATTGCCCGGTCATAGATACAGCGTGCGCGGCGTTGCATGCGCTGTCGCGAGCGGTGCACGACAACGGCTACAAGGTGGCGCTCACGGGCGAAGGGTCCGACGAGGCGCTGGCTGGTTACGTCTGGTTCAAGACACAACGTTTCGTGCAGACGCTGGGGCTCGGCAGCCGGCTGCCGGGGCGAGTGCTCAGCCGCACGCTACGCAAGATCGTGACGCCTTCGGTTTCGTTCGCGGAGCTGGCGGCCCGTGACGCGACGACAGGCGGCAAGCAGGCGCAGACGGAGCTCTATCATCTGGTCGGTACGTCACGGCACAAGTTCTACAGCCGCGAGATGTTCGACCGGCTCGGCGGTGCCAGCGCATACGGCGATCTTGAGCTTGATACCGAGCGCATGCGGCGCTGGAACCCGCTCAATCAGTCGCTCTATCTCGGCTACAAAGTGATGCTGCCCGGGCTCCTGCTCAACCACAAGGGTGACCGCGTGGCGATGGCCAACAGCGTCGAGGCGCGCTATCCCTTCCTCGATGAGAACGTCATCGCACTGACGTCGCGCCTCGCACCGCGCTGGAAGCTGCGCGGGCTGCGCATGGACAAATACCTGCTGCGCAAGACGGCGGCGCGCTGGCTGCCTCACGAGATCGCATTGCGCCCAAAGGCGATGTTCCGCGCCCCCTTCGCCGAGAGCTTCATCGACAACGCGCCGCCGTACGTGGCGCAGCTTCTGAGCGAGGAAGCGTTGCGGAAGACGGGATATTTCGACGTCGCCAAGGTGCGCCGTTTCTACGCCCTCGCGCGCATGGGCGAACTGCGGCCCTGGCACTTCTTCAACAGCATGGGGTTGGCGAGCGTGCTGGCAACGCAGCTCTGGCACCACCAGAATCTCGGCGGAGGACTTTGCGATCTGCCGCATCGCGAACTGGTGAGCAACGCAGCACCGGCGCCGGCCGAGGCGGTCTAAGCTTCGTTACGCTCGACCACCATAGTCCTCCGACTTATCACCGCCGCACATGGATTCGCCGACTTATGAAAAAAAGAAACGGCGGGTGTCGGCCCGCCGTTTCTTGAAGTGGACGCTGCCGCCTCAGCCTTAGCTTCCGGCCCGCTTCCTCGCCATCATGTTGAGCAATTCGACGAAGGCGGAGAACGCCATGGCCGCGTAGACGTAGCCCTTCGGCACGTGCGCGCCAAAGCCTTCCGCGATCAGCACCGTGCCGATCATCAGCAGGAACGCCAGTGCCAGCATGACGATGGTCGGGTTGGAGTTGACGAAGTTGGCGAGTGGCGTGGCGGCGACGAGCATCACGGCAACTGTTACGAGCACGGCGATCACCATGATCGGTACGTGCGGTGTCATACCGACCGCGGTGATGATGCTGTCGATCGAGAACACGAGATCGAGCAGCAGGATCTGGCCGATAGCGGCCGTAAAACCAAGCGTCGGCTGGGCGGTGTCGAAGACGTCGTGATTCGGCGTCGGGTCGACCTTGTGATGGATCTCTTTCGTCGCCTTCCAGACGAGGAACAAGCCACCCGCGATGAGAATGATGTCGCGCCACGAGAAGGGCTGTCCGAGGATGGTGACGACGGGCGCCGTGAGCTTGATGATCGTGGCGATCGTGCCGAGCAACAGTAACCGCAGGATCAGTGCGGCGCCGATGCCGATCCGCCGCGCCCTTTCGCGCTGACTTTCGGGGAGCTTGTTGGTCAAAATCGCGATGAAGATGAGGTTGTCGATGCCGAGCACCACCTCCATCGCGATGAGGGTCGCGAGCGCGACCCAGGCGGCTGGATCGGCGAAAATCGTCACGATCGAATCAATCACGCTCGAGCTCCCATTCCATCTTCAACGGCGAAGTTGGGTCGGGGCCGCAGCAAGTCAAGTATCGGTGAGGAGGAGGAGTTGCTCACTTTCCGGTATGGCCGGCGCGCCAATAGACTCCTGCGGAGCATTTTTCGAAGCCCCCGGCGCGGCAGGAACTTGTTGCTAATCCAACATAATTTGACTGGGGTGGCCCTTGATTTGCCGCGAATCAGTCATGCTCTGCGCGGACCAGATCGGCTCCGGTTGACAAGGGCAGGGAATGAACGCGCGCAGGCGTTTCACGATTGCAGCGATTGCTGTTTCGGCGAGCTTGGGCGCCGCGCTGGCGCTCGCCTTCGCGCGCGGTGGCGTCGATGACTCGACATCGCCTACGTTAGAAGGTCGTACCGTCGATTTGCGGAGAGCCGACACTCTGCGCCCATCGCTCGCCGATTTCCCCGCGCCACCGGATCCGCGCCGATTGCCCCTGTACTTCACGACGGCTTCGGCCCCGCGCGATCCGGTTGACGGGCGACACGATCGCTTCGCGTTCGTTTCACCCGACGTCGGAACGCTGGTGATGCCGTGGGAAGCGGCGGAGGTTCTCGAGGCACCACCGCCGCCGTGGTCCACCGAGGTCAAGGCGCTCGCCGCCGCAACTGCGCGCAAGATCGCGTCGCTGCCGGCTTCCGTCGCGCAGGCGGTGAAACGGAATTACGCGTTGAAGGGCCGCCTCGCTGAGATCGCGCCCGTGGCGCTGAAGCGCGTGCAGTCGAGGTTCCAGGACGCCAAAGTGCAGTGGCCGCCGGTAGAGCTCGCCTACGTCGCCATCAAGGATGAGCGGGCGCTCGAAGTCTACGCCAAGTCTATGCCCGGCACTTGGCAGTTCGTGCATCGCTACAAGGTGCTCGGCGCCAGCGGCAAGACCGGTCCGAAGCTTGTTCGCGGCGACAAGCAGGTGCCCGAGGGCGTCTACCGCATTTCGTATCTCAATCCCAACAGCGCCTATCACGTGTCGATGCGCGTCAGCTATCCGAACGCCTTCGATCGCGAGATGGCGAAGCAGGATGGCCGCAAGGATCTCGGTGGCGACATCATGATCCACGGTAAGAACCTGTCGGCGGGTTGTCTCGCTGTCGGTGACCAGAACGCGGAAGAGCTGTTCGTGCTCGCCAACGAGGTGGGCCTGAAGAACGTTGCGGTCGTGATCGCGCCGACAGATCTCAGGAGCAAGGCGGCGCCGACGCTGGAACGTGGTCCGGCGTGGACGGGCAGGCTCTACACCGAGATCGCGTCCGCCATGACGCCCTACAAGGCCCCGCCGCCGCCCCCGAGCCTGCTGAGCAGCCTGTTCGGCCTTTGATGCGCCGCGCATATCACCCAGCTCGGGAAGGGCGGGATTTTCGAAAGCGCGCACGGCGTCTTGATATTCGGCGAGCGCGGTGTGGAACGACACCGATATTCGCGCTTGCACGACGAGTTTATAGAGCGCCCATAACAGAAGCACCGCGAAGGCCTCGGCCTTCGCGGTGAAATTTGCCATTCAGATTCATTAGCGGGCGAAGACCATCGGCGGTGCCGAGCGTGTGTTGAGATAGAAAGAGACAGCCGCTCTTTCTCGCTGAGTGAGCAAGGTCCGTTTGTTCTCCCGCCAGAGGTGGTTCAGCCCCGGTCGCGCTGCCCGAGCGTTCTGAGGCGCAGGGCATTGAGGCGGATGAAGCCCTGGGCATCCTTCTGGTCGTAGGCGCCACGGTCGTCCTCGAACGTCACGAGGTTCATCGAGTAGAGCGACTTGGCGCTCTTGCGGCCGATGACGATGACGTTGCCCTTGTAGAGCTTGAGGCGCACTTCACCCTCGACGTGCTCCTGGCTCTTGTCGATCAGGGCCTGCAGCATCTCGCGCTCAGGGCTGAACCAGAAGCCATTGTAGATGAGCTCCGCGTAACGCGGCATCAGATCATCCTTGAGATGCGCGGCGCCGCGGTCGAGCGTGAGGCTTTCGATGGCGCGGTGGGCGGCGAGAAGAATGGTGCCGCCGGGCGTCTCGTAAACACCGCGCGACTTCATTCCGACGAAACGGTTCTCGACCAGATCGACGCGGCCGATGCCGTTGTCGCGGCCGAGGTCGTTCAGTGCCGCGAGGAGGGTCGCCGGGCTCATCTTTTTGCCGTCGAGCGAAACCGCATCGCCCTTTTCGAAGCCGAGCGTGATAATGGTCGGCTTGTCAGGCGCATCCTCCGGCGCGATCGTGCGCATGAACACGTACGGCGGCGGCTCGACGTTCGGGTCTTCGAGCACTTTGCCCTCGGAGGAGGAGTGCAGCAGGTTGGCGTCGACCGAGAAGGGCGCCTCGCCGCGCTTGTCCTTGGCCACGGGAATCTGGTGCGCTTCGGCGAATGCGATCAGGTCCTCGCGGCTCTTGAACTCCCACTCGCGCCATGGTGCGATGATCTTGATCGACGGCTCGAGCGCGTAATACCCGAGCTCGAAGCGGACTTGGTCGTTACCCTTGCCCGTAGCGCCGTGGCAGACCGCGTCGGCGCCGGTCTTACGCGCGATCTCGATCTGCTTCTTGGCGATGAGCGGGCGCGCGATCGACGTGCCGAGGAGATAAATTCCTTCGTAAAGCGCATTGGCGCGGATCATCGGAAATACGTATTCGGAAACGAACTCCTCGCGCAGATCCTCGATGAAGATGTTGTGCGGCTTGATGCCGAGCATTTCCGCCTTCGCGCGCGCAGGCTCGAGCTCCTCGCCCTGGCCGAGATCGGCGGTGAACGTCACGACCTCGCAGCCGTAAGTTTCCTGTAGCCATTTGAGAATGATCGAAGTGTCGAGGCCGCCGGAATAGGCGAGAACGACTTTCTTCACGGCGGGCTTGGTGGCGGACATTGCGCTGGCTTTCTCAGGTTCTGGTGCGGCCGTCCCGGCAGCACGGGGCATGCAAATCGCGACGCACTATATGCAGCGCGGTCGAAGCTGCAAGCCAGCTCGAGCCTGCGCCGGATGTCCGGTGCTGGCGGTGTAGCGCGGGGATGGAAAAGTCGGTCTATGCGCGCCGAGGATAAGAACATCTCCCATTTCGCTGATAATCCCGTTCTCGCGGAAGGTATATACAGCGCCCCGGATCAAGGAACGGAGGAACAACATGTTCACTAAGATCCGTATGGGCGCCATCATGGCGCTAGCAGGTATTTCTCTCGCCGCCGCTCCGGCGGCGTTTGCGCAGAAGGCCAACCCGCCGGCGACGGCTCCGGCCACCGCTCCCGCAACGGCTCCTGCCGCCAAGGCAGCTCCGGCGACCACCGCCAAGACCACGGCCGCTGCGCCAGCTACCGCCGCGAAGCCCGCGAAGGTGGCATCTGCGTGCAAAGGGCTCGACCAGCCCGCATGCGGCAAGCTCACCGACTGCATCTGGCGCGCCGAGTCGGTGCGCAAGAACGGCTCGAAGGTGAAGGCGCATTGCCGCAAGAAGCCGGACATCACCAAGGCTCAGGCCGCGAAAGAGGCCAAGAAGGCCGCTGCCGCGACCAAGCCGGCCGAGCCCGCAAAGGCTCCGGCGGCCACCGCTCCGGCCACGGCTCCGGCCAAGAAGAACTGACGCGTCCCAGCTGATGTGACAAAGGCCAGCGCCCTTTCGGGTGCTGGCCTTTTCAATTTGATTTCCGAATTGGTTTTTCCGACCGGCTGAACAAGTTCGAAGTCAGCGGGATATCCGCGGGCCGAGCCTCGTTTCCCACACGATCGCAACCGAGCAACAGCGCGCTCGCATCGGCGTGGCGGTGTCAGCTCCGCGAGTAACGCACGTGCGACGAGGCGTAGCCGCCGTCCGAGTGGTAGCTCGCGTAAGTCTGGTTCGCGAGCTCGGTGGCCGTACCGACGGCCTCGAGCATCGCCACGTTGCCCATCGCGGTCGGATAGGCGACATCGCGCGGCCAGCCCGCCTGCATCAGCATGAACGCCATCGGCCAGCAGGCCGGGTTGCCCTGCACGGGCCACATGCGCATCCAGGCCTGCCAGGCCTGGAACGGCGAGCCGGGCAGGGCCGCCGTGCCGCGTGCCGAGCCCATGGGGTCGAAACCGATTTCGGTTGGCCGCTGGGGCCAGCCAAACGCGGCGAACGCAAGGAAGGGATTGGCGGGGGCGCTGCGGCTCGCTTTGCCCTCCGGCGCCGGAGGGCGGTACCAGGAGCGCGGCTCGGGTTCTTTCTTCGGCAGCATGGCGTCGAACGCCTGCGCCCACATGTTCATGCCCTGCGCAGTGAAATCGGCATAGGCGGCAAAGGCGGCGCTCGCGTAGTTGCGGGCGGCCTCCGTCGACAGCCGAGCGATCTTCATCGAAGCATCGGTGGCCTGCATCGTCGTCGCTCCCTCTGAGCCGATCGCTATGACATGTCGCCTTGCGCCGCCGGTTCGCTCAAGGCGGGCGGTCTGAGGCTCGGTGCAATTCGCATTGTCGACGGTATGGCCAAGCTAGCATCTATTTTGCAGTGCAACAATCCGCCGGTCGGCTAAGAGACCGTGCGTCGCACCATAGCCAGAGTGTGCCCGTGCCTCAGGCCACTTCCAGAGATTTCGCGGAACCTGGACCATGTGTCGTCGGAACCGAAGTCGTCGGGGTCGTTCGGTGCAAGGGCCTGGTCACGGCCGTCGAGGCCGTGGGCTCGTTCTCCGTTCCCTTGTCGCTGCTCTTGGTGGGCGGCCGGGTGTTTTCGGGATCCGCCTTCTTTCGCCGTCCTGCGCAGCGACCGGCGAAAAACCAGTAGGCGAGGCCGGCGGCAAGACCGGTCGTTGCGTAGGCGATGAGCGCATACGTGTTGACGATGGTCGGCTGGGCCGCGTTCTCGCTGGCGAACTGGGCGAGGAAGCCGGCGAGGCCGATGGCGAGTCCTATGACGGCGTAATAGACAGCGCTACGAACGCCGAGCCATTCCGCCATCATGATCGCCAGGAGCGCGAACAGGCTGGCGAAGATCGCCGAGTGTGTGGCGATGGCCAGGGTCAGAATGCCGCGAGACTCGAGGCGCCCGAGCAGCTCGGCTTGCGGCAGGCCGGCGAGATCGACCGGGGGCCTCGCGAACAGCACCTGCACCAAGCCGGCGACGAGCGCGGCGAGCACGAAGCCTGTTACGACACGCAAGAATCCGCGCACCATTTGCCGTTCCTTTCCGGGCCGAGGCCTCGGCTGCAGCCGATGCAAGCCCGCCGCGACGGTCGGCCCTCGTCACCGGGGCTTCACGCTCCGGTCGAATATCTCTGCCTGCCGCATCAATCAAAGAACGCTACACCGGGTCGCGCGTGCAACTCAACAGCGCTCGGAGGACATCAGGGGTTCGGCAGGGTTCGGCGTCAGCGGAGCCGCTCGGCTGCTGGTTCAGGCGCGCCGCCCCGCGAGTAGCCAGTAGACGAACCCGCCGGCAAAGCCTGCCGTCGCCATAACCTGCCAGACGACGGCTGAAGCGGTGTCGGCACCGCCGGCCATGCCGTAGCGCGCCAAAAGCGGTATCGAGACAAGCGCCAGCCCGCCGCCGAGCACGTAATAGAGGGCCGAGCGGATGCGCACGACCTCGCCCACGATCACCACCGCGATGGCGGGCAACAGCGTCAGTCCGGAAGCGATCACCTGTCCCTGCAAGGCAATCTCGAACATGCGGACGATGACGTCGTCGTCCTGCAACTGGCCGGCGGTCGCCTGGGTGAAACGTTCGAGGCCCAGTGTCACGAGCACGAGCATGGCACTGACGGCAGAGATGAGGAACGCGATCGGCAGCCAGATCAGCCGGCCAATGGTGCTGAGGACCATGCGCTGCCCCGCTCAGTCGCTTGCTGGTGCAGTCGGGACTGCGGACGCACGCTCGGAGGCCCGCAGTTTCTCGCTCGCCGATTTGAGCTGTCCACACGCGGCGAGGATGTCGCGCCCGCGCGGCGTGCGCACCGGGCTTGCGTATCCGGCACGGTTCACGACTTCGGCGAAGCGTTCGATCGTCTCCCAGTCGGAGCATTCATAGGTGGTGCCGGGCCAGGGATTGAACGGAATGAGATTGATCTTGGCCGGTATGCCTTCGAGCAGGCGAACAAGGGCCTTGGCGTCGGCGATGCGGTCGTTGACGCCCTTGAGCATGACGTACTCGAAGGTGATGCGCCGCGCGTTGGAAAGCCCCGGATAATTGCGGCATGCCTCCATCAGGTCGGCGATGGGATAGCGCTTGTTGATCGGCACGAGTTCGTCGCGCAGCACGTCGGTCACCGCGTGGAGCGAGATCGCCAGCATCGTGCCGGCCTCTTCGCCCCAGCGGCCGATTTCCGGTACGACACCGGAGGTCGAGAGCGTGATGCGGCGCTTCGAGACCGAAAGCCCGTCGCCATCGGACGCCACCTCGATGGCGGTGCGCACGTTGTCGAAATTGTAGAGCGGCTCTCCCATGCCCATCAGCACGATATTGGTGATCTTGCGATCGGTGTCGGGGAGCAGGCGGCCGTCGCCCGGCGGCGTCGCACCCGGCCAGTCGCCGATGCGGTCGCGCGCGAGGAGAATCTGGGCAACGATCTCCTCGGCTTCGAGATTACGCACGAGGCGCTGCGTGCCGGTATGGCAGAAGGAACAATTGAGCGTGCAGCCGACCTGGCTCGAGATGCAAAGCGTTCCGCGATCGCTCTCTGGTATGTAGACGGTCTCGATTTCGGGCGCGCGAACCTCATGGCCCCGTTTCGGCAACCGCAGCAGCCACTTGCGCGTGCCGTCGACGGACACCTGCTCGGAAACGATTTCAGGCCGGTCGAGGGTGAATCTTTCCGAAAGCTTGAGGCGCAGCTCCTTGGAGACATCCGTCATGTCGTCGAAAGATGTGACGCCACGGACGTAGAGCCAGCTCCAGAGCTGGTTGACCCGCATGCGCACTTGCTTCGCGGGGACGCCGACGTTCGCCAGCGCTTCGCCGAGCCGGGAGCGGTCGAAGCCGGCGATAGAGCGCATTCCGGTAGCCGGCGCAGTCGCCTCGCTTGCGGGGGCAGGGCCACGCGATGCGGCGGTCTGGTCGAGTGCGGGTTGCATGGCAGTAGCCTTAAGCCTTCTGGTTCTCGGGCAGCATTATCTAGCGTCAGCGGAGGCAGAGCGGAAGCCGCCTGGGGTGCGATCGGTCGAGACGGAAGCGCGCCGCGCTGCCATCGAGATCGCTCTGGAGAGCGATCGGTTGAGACGCGACGCGATCCGCGCTTTCGAGCGAATTTGACGCCGCGCGTGGAGCGCTCGCCTAGCGTTTGCTACCCTACCGCAGGTAAGGAGTCGAAAGGAGCCCGTGCGCCGTGATCCGTAGTCAATGTTGGTCGCTATTGGCGCTGTTCACTATGGCCATGCTCGCCAACGCGCCCGCTGCCACCCACGCCGGGCCATCTGAGACGTCAGCCGAGATCGAGAAGGGGCGTCAACTTGCAGAGCGCATGTGCGCGATCTGCCACCTCAACCCCGGACAAGGCGAAAAGACGGCTGCATCGTCGATACCGGGGTTCGCGGCGGTGGCCAACCGGCCTGGGCAGACCATCGAAGGTATCGTCGCGTGGCTGGCCTCGGTGCCGCCGATGATGCCGAACCACCACCTCTCTGGTGACGAAAGGGTTTCGCTCGCCGCTTACATCCTATCGCTTTCCGTGCAGGACCTCGAGCCGGTGGGGCGTGACGGCAGCGCCGTCGAGAAGCCCTCTCGTTGACGAGGAACGCCGTTCAGGGGGCTGGCACGAGTCTACTAGAGGCACAATGGGCAGGAAGGGGGCCGCTCGATCCGAGCCAACCGCGGGCTCGGGCAGGCTTCAACTGATTTAGAAACGTGAACGCCCAACCCCGGGGGGAGGGGTTGGGCGTTGCTAGCGCTCTCGCGCGTGACACCGGGAGGGAAGCCGGCGTCGCAGATGATGTCTTCGGTTAGACGGGGGGGCACTACCGAGTACAGGGTGACACCATCTGTATGGCAATACCTAAGACCAGAATGGGGATTTTCAACAGGGGGAATCTCATGCGATCACGAAAATGTTACCGCTGATCGACAGCTTATCCCCACCCCGAAGCTTTACAGCGTCTCCCTCGCCACAGTGTGGGCATTTGGCGCGCGATCGTACAGCTATGAGATAAGCAATTAAAACATCGGCGTATTTTCGATGTTGCTGCCCCAAATGCTCGCTCAGACCGCGCCAGCCCGGCCGAATCAGCCGCTATTGCTGCATGAACGCAGCACCCATCGGCTTGATCTCGAATTGCTTGTCCTCAACCGGAGCATCCTTCTGGACCTCCTGTACCTCCACCCGGGTGTCCAAACCTTGGGCGTCCTTCGTCAGCCACTCCTTGAGCTCGAACTGCGGCTTGGCGAAGAAGACCAGCCGGATGCGGCCGGGCGTATTCGGGTCCTTGTCCTCGATACCGAGCGTCACCGTTTCACCCGCGTCCTGCACCTCGACGATGCGGGCGTCGCGCATCAGGTCCACCTCCTTGCGCAGAAGCAGCCGGAAGGGCGTCTGGTCGAGCTCGACGCGATCCTCGTTCTTGAGGTCCATGTCTTGAATGGCGAGGAAGCGGCCGTCGGAGATGATGACCTGGAGGCTCGGACGGGCGTAGTCGAAGCGGAAGCGGCCCGGGCGCTTCATGGCGAATTTACCCTTCATCACCTTGCCGTCAGCGCCGGTCTGGACGAACTTGCCCTGAAGGGTATTGAGGCCGGAGAAGTAGGCGCCGACCTTGTTCACGATCTCGGTTTGCGCAGGGTCCAGGGCGATGCCGGTGGTGCCCTTGGGTGCCACCTCGGCGCTCCACGCCGTGCCGGCGGTGCCAGCGGGCTTGGCGTCCTGGGCGAGGGCTGGCACCGTGATAAGCCCGTGCGCCAACGTCGCCGTAAGCGCCAGGCCGGCCAAACCAAGAACTCGTGATTTCATCGAACTGCCCATTCCAATCCCCTAGCCCATGCGGTTCGCAGGGCGCTCGGCCCGACAATCCTGAACATTACGTCCAGAAGTTGGCGGATCGTAGCGGTGAACGCCGCATCGGCAAGTAACAAGAGCTTCGTCGAAAAATCGAGCTGGGGATGAAGCGGCTGGACAGGGGTGGGTCCGTCACGCCGCGTCGACGTCGCTCGACGCCACTGCTCCGCCCGCGCCGAGCAGGATGTCGCGGCGGCCAACGGCATTCGCCGGGCCGATCACGCCTTCCTTCTCCATCCGTTCGATCAGGTCGGCGGCACGGTTGTATCCGATCGAGAGGCGGCGCTGGATGTAGCTGGTCGAGGCTTTGCGATCGCGCAGCACGATGGCGACGGCGCGGTCGTAGAGATCCTGCTCGCTCTGGCCACGCGCTTCGTCCGCCTCCTCGCGCCCGTCCGTCGCGGCAGGCGGCTCGGCGATGCCTGCGATATAGTCGGGAGGGCCGTTTTCGCGCAGTGCGGCAGCGATGGCCTCGACCTCTTCGTCGGCGACGAAGGGGCCGTGCACGCGCAGGAGCTGCCCGGTGCCTGAAGCGTAAAGCATATCGCCCTGGCCGAGGAGCTGCTCGGCGCCTTGTTCGTTGAGGATCGTCCGGCTGTCGATCTTCGAGGTGACCTTGAAGGAGATGCGAGTCGGGAAGTTGGCCTTGATCGTGCCGGTGATGACATCGACGGACGGGCGCTGCGTCGCCATGATGATGTGGATGCCGGCGGCACGCGCCATCTGCGCGAGGCGCTGCACGGCGGCTTCCACTTCCTTGCCGGCGACCAGCATCAGGTCCGCGAACTCGTCGATTACGACCACGATGTAGGGCATGGGCTCGAGTTCCAGCCTCTCCTGCTCGTAGATCGCCTCGCCCGTGCGCCTGTCGAAGCCGGTCTGCACCGTGCGCGCCAGCATCTCGCCGCGCTTCTTGGCGTTGCGCACCCGATTGTTGAACACGTCGATGTTGCGCACCGAGAGTTTGGCCATGCGCTTGTAGCGCTCCTCCATCTCGGTGACGGCCCAGTTCAGCGCGGCAACCGCCTTGAGCGGATCGGTGACGACCGGCGTCAAAAGGTGCGGAATGCCGTTGTAGACGCTGAGCTCCAGCATCTTCGGATCGATCATGATGAAGCGGCACTCGTCGGGTGTCAGCTTGTAGAGCAGCGACAGGATCATGGCGTTGACGCCGACCGATTTGCCCGAGCCGGTGGTGCCGGCGACCAGCAGGTGCGGCATGCGCGTAAGGTCAGCAATGATCGGCTCGCCGCCGATCGCCTTGCCGAGGGCGACGGGCAACGCGAGCTCCGTGCTCTTGAAGGCGTCCGCCTCCAGCAGTTCGCGCAGCAGTACGGTTTCGCGGCGCGGATTCGGCAGCTCGATGCCGATGGCGTTGCGTCCCGGCACGACGGCGACGCGCACCGCGTTCGCACTCATCGAACGGGCGATGTCGTCAGCAAGCCCGATGACGCGCGACGACTTGGTGCCACGTGCGGGCTCGACCTCGAACAGGGTCACCACCGGACCAGGGCGTATGTCGCGGATTTCACCCTTGACGCCGAAGTCCGCGAGCACGTCCTCGAGCAAGCGCGCATTGCCACGTAATGCCGTCTGAGCGAGTTCTGGGCCTGCCTTGCTCGCCACCGGTTTGCGCAGCAGGTTGAGTTGCGGCTTGCGGAAAACCGGCTCGCCCTGGTGGCGGAACGTGAGGCCGCCGAACAGCGCGTTGCGCTTCACCTGCTGACCTGCCGGCAATTGCGCGGTCTGCTGCGAGGGGTGTGCATTCGGCACAGGGGAGCGCGGGGGCTGCGAATGCGTGGCTTGGTAAGGCAGAGCGGGGGATTGCGCGGCGGGGGATTGCGCGACTGGAGTGTGCGCGAGAGGGGCGTGCGCCGGCTGCGCCCCGTTGCCATCGGTTGTCACGTAGCCGCGCGCGCTCGGCGCCGCGTCGGCGTGATCCGTCGCATGCTCCGTGTCGCGCATCGGCGCGTGCGCAGTTACTTCTTCCAGGGTGTGTCCGGCCGGTGCGAAGCGCTGGGCGATGGCGCGGCTCGCCGCGTCGGTATCGTCGTCGAAGGATCTTACATGCACATGCCCTTGCGCGTGCGACGGCGCTGCGCCGAGGTTCGGCTCAGCGCGCGGAGCATGGAGGGTGGCGGCGGGGCCGCGCAGCGGCGTGCGCGTCAGGCCAGGGCCTGGTGGGTGCGGGGGAACGTAGGGTGCGTGCAACGGAAGTTGCGGCTCGGCCGGCGCCTGCGCGTGCTGGGGTAGCGGCGGATAGTGGACGACCGGCTGGTGGGCCGCCGCTTGGTGACCAAGGTCGGGCGCGGGCCCTCGTTCCAGTCCACCATCAAGCCCGGTCGCATGGCGCGGTTCCACCTTGTCGAACACGTGCTTGTCGAAGACGTGGCCCATGGTCTGGCGAGCGGCGTCGAGCGCTCGTGCCATCGCGCCCTGAGCGGCGCGGGCGGACGCTGCGTGGGCATCATCAGGCAGCTCGAGATCGGGCGTGCTGAAGCGACCGAACGGTGTCGGTTCGGCAGTTGCATGTTGGGCGGCGGCGAACGGCGAGACCCGGCCGCGCGAGCGGCGCACGGCCTCGACCACGTCGTCGTAAGCAACGCCAAGCGCATGCGACAGCGCGGCAAAGCCACCGGCGAACAGCAACAGGCCGGTCGCCGCCCCGGCGCGCTGGGCATTGAACATGGCGAGGAGGCCGGTCAAGGCGCTGAAGACGGCGTCACCGAGGATGCCGCCGAAACCATGATGCAGTGGCCATCCGGCCGTCACCGGCAACGACGAGAACGCGCCGGCAAGCACGCCAACGGCGATGGGAAGGAACCCGAGCTTCGTCTTGAAGCGATGGACTCGCCCGGCAAAAGTCAATTCGAGCCCCCAGAACAGCGGGCCGAACAGCAGGATCACCGAGGCAAAGCCGAAGGTCTGCAACAGCAGGTCGGAGACGATGGCGCCGATCGGGCCCATCCAGTTTCGCAGCTCGCCGCTCGTTGCATGCGTCAGGCTCGGGTCGCTCACCGACCACGACGCCAGCGCCAGCCAAAGAGCCGCCACCGAAACGAGAATTCCGCCGCCGATCGCGCGCGCCGCGGCACTCGTCAGTCGCTCCTCGAGCGGCACGGCATGCACACGTGCGATCGAGGGATCGTAAGGTTCGAACGGCATGACAACACTTACTCTACGCGAGAACTGACACGATACGCTGGAGCGCCTCCCTGATCGTCGCCGGGTTCGCCACCAGGGCCATGCGCACGTAATCCGCGCCGGGGTTGGTGCCGTCTCTACCGGGCTGCGCCAGAAACGCTCCCGGAATGACCCTGACACCGCAGCGTTTCCATATGGTTACCGTGGCCTCACTACCGCCGCCCCAGTGGCCCAAATCGAGCCAGAGGAAAAAGCCACCGGCAGGGCGGGAATAGCCGTAGCGGCTGCCCAGAACCTCGTCGCAGACGTCATATTTGGCGCGATAAGCGAGGCGGTTGGAGACGACGTGCTGCTCCTCGCTCCAGGCCGCAGCCGAGGCGTGCTGTACGGGGCCCGGCATGGTCGGACCGACGAGATTTCGGATCTCGGTCAGCGTTTCGAGGAATGCGGCGTCGCCAGCGCAGAAACCAGAGCGGAGGCCGGGCAGGTTCGAGCGCTTCGACAGTGAATTAAAAACGACGAGGTTGCGGAATCGCTCTGGCGTGGTGGATGCAACCTCGAGCCCGCCGGCCGGCGGCGCGTCGGCATAGATCTCCGAGTAGCATTCGTCGAGGAACAGCATGAAGTCGTGCTCGCGCGCCAGCGCCAGTGCCCGCTCGATGTAGGCGCGGGTGGCCACCGCGCCCTGCGGGTTGGCCGGCGAGCAGAGATAGAAGGCCGCGGTGCGGGCGAGCAGCGCGGTGTCGCCGGCGATTTCGTCGAGGTCCGGCAGGTGGCCGGTCGCGGCTGTCGCGTTGAGGTAGACGGGTTCGGCGCCCGTCGCCAGAGCCGCGCCGATGTAGGCCTGGTAGTAGGGATTGGTGATGAGAATTGCCGGGCGGTCTGCCGTCTGCTTGCGTCCGACTGCGGGTAGTGCCGCGTAGTAGAGCCCCTCGCGCGAGCCGTTGGTCGGTAGCACCTCGCGCGCGGCATCGACCTGCGCGGCGCCGGCAAGTCCGAACCGCCGGTCAAGCCATTCGGCGATCGCTGTACGCAGCTCGTCGCTACCTTTGATCGGCGGATACTTCGCGAACAGCGCCTCGGCGTCGCGGATCTTGTCGGCGATGAAGCCCGGCATCGTCTCCCGCGGCTCGCCGAGTGTGAGATCGATGGTCCGAGCGTGGCCGGGGGGAATGTCGGCCAGCAGGTTCCGCAACCTTGTGAACGGCGACAGCACGGCACCGGAGGCGAGGGCGGCGAGACCCGGGGTCGGCGTCGGCATGGCGGGTGGGCTCTTTCAGTTGGGGGATTGCTGCTCGGTAAGACTGCGCGGCGATTGCGGAGCGAAGTCCGCACGGCGCAAGGAATATCCGCCTCTTTCACGTCCGTCGAGAGAGCGCGCAACCCGGCAAGGACGGGGGGTTTTCAGACTGCGCCGAGGCCGTCCCCTCGCCGCGTGTTCCTCGCGGAACAGCCGCAACACTGCGCCCCGTGCGAGATCATCTCCAGATGATTGCTCAACGAGGAGGCGTTCCAATGCCCACGATTTCGACCAGCCGTTTCCCCAACACCCTCGCCGCAGCTTTCGTGGCGCTCGCTGCGAGTGCCGGTGCCGCCGCTGCCCAGTCCGAGCCGATGGGCGTGTGGATCGACAACACGGGCCGCGGAGCGGTCGAGATCGCGCCGTGCGGCAATGTGCTGTGCGGCCGCGTGGTCTGGGTCAAGTCGGAGAAGGATCGGGAAGGCTGCGGCGAGCAGATCATCGGCAACGTCCGTTCTGCAGGTGACGGCACCTGGAGCGGCGGCTGGATCTACAGCCCCGACCACGGCCGCAAGTTCGATGTCGAGTTGAAGCCGATCGGTGATGAGAAGCTGCGCGTGGTCGGCTGGGCCGGCATCCGGCTTTTCTCGGAGACGCATTACTGGAAGCGCGCGCCCGCCGACCTCGCGCGGTGCGACCGCAAGGAAACCGCGGGCGGCGTAACCGCGACGGCCATGGCGGCGGGCAGCCCCTCCGCTGCTGCTCCAGTCGGCAATGTTGCGGCTGGCGGTACGCTCCCCGCCGCCAAGTCGAACGCTCCCGAGAGTGCAGGCGCCACTGGAAACGCCGGCGTCGCGGTCGCGTCGGCGGGCGAAACGAATACGGCGGACGAAGGCCCGTCGCGCGGTGGCGACGGGCTGCAACTCGACAAGTTCCTGAAGAAGTCGAAGGACGGCTCGTGCAAGCTCGACACGCCGTGGATCGAAATCAAGTTCAACTGCAAGGACCTCTGATCTTCCCCACCTTGCATTGACGAGGCCCCGGCGATTTCTCCCGCCGGGGCTTTGTGCGTTTGAAGCGTGCATGGTGCGAGCGAGGCAGGCGCGCGGTCAAACCCGGCCCATCCGCACGTCTTCCTCCGGATTGGCGCTGATCTTGTGGATGGTGAGGTCGGCGCCACGGCGCTGGTCGGCGTCGCTCATGCGCAGCCCGAGCGCCATGTCCACAAGCGTGTAGATCACCGAGCCGCAGAGCAATCCGAATGCGGCGCCGCCGACGCTGCCGACAACCTGCGAGGCGAGCGAGACGCCGCCGAGCCCGCCCATGGCCTCGAGGCCGAAGATGCCGGCGGCAATGCCGCCCCACAGTCCGCATAGCCCGTGCAGCGGCCATACGCCGAGCACGTCGTCGATCTTCCAGCGGTTGCTCGCCACCTGGAACATCTGCACGAACAGGAAACCGGCGACGGCTCCCGTCGCCAGCGCCCCGATCGGATGCATGATGTCGGACCCGGCGCATACGGCGACGAGGCCTGCCAGAGCACCGTTATGGACGAAGCCAGGATCGTTGCGGCCGGCGAAAAGGGCCGAGAGAATGCCCCCGGCCATCGCCATTAGAGAGTTCATGGCGACGAGGCCGGATATGCCGGTGACACTCTGCGAGCTCATGACGTTGAAGCCGAACCAGCCGACGCAAAGCATCCACGAACCCATGGCGAGCCACGGGATGGACGACGGCGGAATGCCGGCAATTCCGCCGCGATCATAGCGGCCGACCCGCTCGCCGAGCCGCAGCACCGCGCCGAGCGCTACCCACCCGCCGAAGGCATGCACAACGATGGAGCCAGCGAAATCGCGGAAGGCGCCGCCGAGCATGCCTTTGAAAAGCGTGTCCTGGATGCCGAAATTCGAGTTCCAAACCGTGCCCTCGATCAGCGGGTAGGCGACGCCCACGATCAGCGCCGTCGCCGCGACCTGCGGGCCGAAGTTGGCGCGCTCGGCGATGCCGCCGGAGACGATCGCCGGAATCGCCGCCGCGAAGGTGCAGAGGAAGAAGAATTTGACGAGGCTGAAGCCGTTCGGGAGGAAGCCCTCCGCGCCACCGGAGAGGCCCGCCGCTCCGACGAAGAAGGTCACGCCGTAGGCGATCCAGTATCCGATGAAGAAGTAGGCGACCGTCGAGACCGCGAAGTCGACCAGGATTTTCACGAGTGCGTTGACCTGGTTCTTGTGGCGAACCGTTCCGACCTCGAGAAACGCGAAGCCGCCGTGCATCGCGAACACGAGTATGGCGCCCATCAGCAGAAAGAAGACGTCCGTGCCGGCCTGAAGTTTTTCCATGCCGTTCGTTCCCCCCAAAGTAGTAAAGACTAATTTTTGTGCAGAATGCTGCCTGGAATGGCGGATTGCCGCATGAGAGTGCGACATGACCAAGATTTATGCCAACTCAAGGGGTCAGTAAAATAGGCATTAATAACAATCGACTTTGCGCAACGAACACGCCAGCACAGCGCATCGACAGCTTAATAGTTAATCATGATATATCGAGTTCGCGCCTAATAATTGGGCTCTGTCAGGGAGGCCATTGTTTTTCCGAGAGGTTTCGCGTCCGGATGCACAGTGCCGAGGGCCGGCTGGCCAGCCGGCCTCGCGATAGCGTGCGGACCGGCTCCTCGCTCACGCAGGCCTGCGGCGGGCGGTGACGCCGAGCAACGGTACGCGGCTTCGCCCGTTTAGCGCCTGACGCAAAGTGAACGTGACCTCGCGCACGAGCCTGGAAAGGCTCATGCCGCTTGCACCCGAGAGCAGGAGCGACTGCGCTTAGCGCACGCGCCGCGGGTTCATGTAGAGGTCGTTCTCCTGGCGCTCGATCGTCGCTTCCAAGCGGCCACTCTTCACGTCGCGGTAAAGCTGCTTCATGTGCCGCCGGCATCCGCCGTTGAACAGGATCATCGACACCAGCATTTTCATCACGGTCATCAAGCGGCGATCGGCGACGCCCTGCTTCACGTGGCAAGTCCAGTAGCCGCCGAGCGTCAGCACATGGCCGTCGAGATAGCCGACGATCTCGCCCTTCTGATCGTAGAGCGTGTAGTCGCCCCCGAGATTGATGACGTCGCGGCGCAGGACGTAGAAATCCGGGTTTCCGGAATCGTCGATCAGGAAGAACGAGAAGTACTCGGGCAGCAGCGGCCATTTGTTGGCCGAGCGCTCGAGATAGATGACGTAATTGTCGTCGGTCGTGTTGATCGAGTAGGTGGTGACGGGCAATCCGCGGGCACCGAACGTCTGTGCCAGCGAACGCGCCAGCATCAGGTCCATCGTCGCGCGCCAGTTGAGGTTTTCCGAGAACAGCTTCACCACGAGGCGCTTGTCGGTGCCTTGCTTGTCCTTCCAGAGATCCTTGCGGTAGGCCAGCAGTCCGGTGCGTTCGCCGTTCTCGATGATCTCGCCGAAAACGTCCATGTCCTTGGTGAACTGGCGCGACTTGGCGCGGTTGCGGGCGTGCTTGTAGACGCCGAACTCCACCGAGTTGAGGTTGGTGATCCAGATGTCGGCGACGAATTTCAGCCAGCCGTCCTTGTTCTTGCTTTCCTCGGCGAGCTTGCGGTCGCGCCGAGTCGGTGCCTCGTCGGCGGCGGGTGCATTGCCCGAACGCGCGATAACCTCAGCGCGGGCGTCACGCGCGGCCTCGTTGGCGGCGGCCTCGGCCTCGCGCGCTATCACGGCGGCAGAGCTGTCGGTCATGTGGCGGTCTCCTTCGGGTGGCCTGGGCGGGTGGCCTGGGCGCGGCCAATAGCTCGGGACGCAGGAGACGAGGGGCCGAGAAGCGCGCGAATCACGTCATCCGAGCCTAGCAGGCGATGCGGAGGGAATGAGGCAAGGCAGCCCCGAATGCTGGGGAAAGCTAGGCCGATCCCGCCAGATGTCGCCGCGATAACAGTTTCGCAGCACTACTCGTGTCGGGACGGAGCACGCGATCACAGCCTGCTGTGCGCCGGCCGTTGGTACATCGCGGTAAGGGGCGTCGCCCTAACCGCGGTGCCCGAAGATCGCGCTGCCGACGCGGACGTCCGTCGCTCCAAACTCGATCGCGGTCTCGAAATCGTCGCTCATGCCCATCGAGAGGCGCTGCAAGCCGGCTTCCCGTGCGAGCTTGGCGAGGAACGCGAAGTGCACCGCCGGCTCCTCGTCCACGGGCGGGATGCACATCAGCCCCGAGATCGTGAGCCCGAACTCGCGGCAGAGCGCCAGGAAGGCCGGGACATCCCGCGGGGCTACGCCCGCCTTCTGCGGTTCCTCGCCGGTATTGACCTGAACCAGCAGCTCCGGCCGCCGCCCCTGCCGTTCGATCTCGTGCGCGATGGCGCGGGCGATCTTCTCGCGGTCGACGGTGTGGATGCAATCGAACAGCGCCACCGCCTCCGCCGCCTTGTTGGATTGCAGCGGGCCGATGAGGTGCAGCTCCAGGCCCGGCGTCTCCGCCATCAGCGCCGGCCACTTGCCCTTGGCCTCCTGCACCCGGTTCTCGCCGAAAGCGCGCTGGCCCGCCGCGATCGCCGGCCGGATGTCATCGGCGTCGAATGTCTTGGAGACGGCTATGAGGCGAACCGAAGCAGGCTCGCGCCCGGCACCTTTCGCCGCCGTCTCGATCCGCTTGCCGATCTCCGCCAGCCGGGCCGCTACGCCCTCCGCCCCGGTGCCCGTTTCGTCCATGCCGTGCCGTCTCCCCGTCCGCGTCCCCGTGCCTGCCTTGACCGGGGCCGCCTTTCGCGCTCATTACGCCGCAAGACGCATCGAGAACAAGCGGAACTGGACACGGTCGGCCATGGCCATCGAGAGATACAACGCGCCCGAGCGCGAGAAGCACTGGCAGCAGGCCTGGGACGGGGCGCAGATCTTCCGCGCCCGAGAGATGAAGGGTCCGAAGTGCTACGTGCTGGAGATGTTCCCCTACCCCTCGGGGCGCATCCACATGGGCCACGTCCGCAACTACACCATGGGCGACGTGTTCGCGCGCTATAAGCGAGCACGCGGCTTCAACGTGCTGCACCCGATGGGCTGGGATGCGTTCGGCATGCCGGCCGAGAATGCGGCCATGGAGCGCAAGTCGCATCCGGCGCAGTGGACCTACGCCAACATCGACACGATGAAGGGGCAGTTGAAGTCGATGGGTCTCGCCATCGATTGGGACCGCGAGATCGCGACCTGCTCCCCCGACTACTACAAGCATCAGCAGAAGCTGTTCCTGGACCTGCTGAACAAGGGCCTCGCCTACCGCAAATCCTCGAAGGTGAACTGGGACCCGGTCGATCATACGGTGCTCGCCAACGAGCAGGTGATCGACGGTCGCGGCTGGCGCTCCGGTGCGCTCGTCGAGCAGCGCGAGCTGACGCAGTGGTTTTTCAAGATCACCGCATATTCCGAGGAGCTGCTGGAAGCGCTCGGCACGCTCGACAAGTGGCCGGAGAAGGTGCGCCTGATGCAGGCGAACTGGATCGGCCGCTCTGAAGGTCTCTCCGTGCGCTGGGCGCTCGACGCGGCGACTGCGCCGCAAGGCATCGACGAGCTCGAGGTCTATACGACGCGCCCGGATACGCTGTTCGGCGCGTCCTTCCTCGCCGTTGCCGCCGATCATCCGCTCGCCAAGGCGGCGGCGGAGAAGAATGCCGATCTCGCCGCCTTCTGCGAGGAGTGCCGGCGCATGGGCACCTCGGTGGCGGATCTCGAGACGGCGGAGAAGAAGGGCTTCGATACCGGCATCCGGGCCATCCACCCTCTCGATCCCGCATGGAAGCTGCCGGTCTACGTCGCCAACTTCGTCTTGATGGAATATGGCACGGGCGCGATCTTCGCTTGCCCCTCGGGCGACCAGCGCGACCTCGATTTCGCGCAGCTTTACGATCTGCCCGTGGTGCCGGTGATCCTGCCTCCCGGCGAGGACGCCGCGACGTTCATCGTCAAGGACAAGGCCTATGACGGCGACGGCACCATGATCAATTCGCGCTACCTCGATGGCCTCGACACCAAGGCCGCGTTCGAGGAGGTGGCGAAGCGCCTGGAGAAAGCAAAGCTCGGCAGCAAGCCGGTGGGTGAGCGCAAGGTCAATTTCCGGCTGCGCGACTGGGGCATTTCGCGGCAGCGCTACTGGGGCTGCCCAATTCCCGTGATCCACTGCGCGAGCTGCGGTGTGGTGCCCGTCAAGGCCGCGGATCTGCCGGTGCGCCTTCCCGACGACGCCAGCTTCGACAAGCCGGGTAATCCGCTCGAGCGCCATCCGACCTGGAAGAACGTCGATTGCCCGGCGTGCGGCAAGCCGGCGCGGCGCGAGACGGACACGATGGACACGTTCGTCGATTCCTCCTGGTATTACGCGCGCTTCACCGCGCCACACGCCACCGCGCCGATCGACCGAGAGGCGGCCGCCTACTGGCTGCCGGTCGACCAGTACATCGGCGGTATCGAGCACGCGATTCTGCATCTGCTCTACTCGCGCTTCTTCTTCCGTGCGGTCTCGGACGCGGGCCACTCTTCGAAGAACCTGCGCGAGCCGTTCGCGGCGCTGTTCACCCAGGGCATGGTGACTCACGAGACCTACAAGTCGGCGGAAGGGGCTTGGCTACTGCCGACCGACGTGCGTTTCGAGGGCGAAGGCGCGGGCCGCTCGGCGGTCGAGATCGCGACCGGCAAGCCCGCCGTCATCGGCTCTATCGAGAAGATGTCGAAGTCGAAGAAGAACCTGGTCGATCCCGATGAGATCATCGGCCACTACGGCGCCGACTGCGCGCGCTGGTTCATGCTTTCCGACAGCCCGCCCGAGCGCGACGTGATCTGGACGGACGAGGGCATCTCGGCGGCCGGACGCTTCGTCCAGCGCATCTGGCGCGTGGTGAACGAGGCGGCCGAAAAAGTGCCGGCGGCCGGGTTGGCGAGTTCGGGCGAAGCGGGACCCGAGGGGCAGGCGCTTCGGCGCGCCGCGCACAAGGCGCTGGATGGCGTCGGCCGCAATATCGAGGGCCTGCGCTTCAACGTTGCCGTCGCTCAGCTCTACGAGCTGACGAACACACTTTCGGCAGTATTGAGCAAGTCTGAGGACAACTTCGGCTGGAGCATTCGCGAAGCAACCGAACTTCTCGTGAAGATGTTCGCCCCGATGATGCCTCATCTCGCTGAAGAATGCTGGACGCGGCTCGGTTACAACACCTTGCTCGCCAAAGAACCCTGGCCGGAGGCCGATCCGGGCTTGCTCGTTGACGATAGCGTGACCGTTGCCGTACAGGTGAACGGCAAGCGGCGTGACGAGATGACCATCTCGCGCACCGCCAGCAAGGACGAGGTCGAGGCAGCCGCATTGCGGCTTGAATCGGTCGTTCGGGCGCTCGAGGGGCGGCAGGTCAAGAAGATCATCGTTGTGCCGCAGAGGATCGTGAATGTGGTCGGCTAGTAGGCGGAGTGACAGAGCCGGAAACGCCGCTCGTTCCGGCGTCGAGGGGCAGCGCGCGCACCGCGCACCGCTCGCGGCGGTTCTCGCGCTGATGACTGTTTCCACGCTCGTTTCCGCCTGCTCAGACGGTGGCTTCCGCCCGCTATATGGCACGGCCGCGATCGGCGGTGCCGATGTTTCGGAACGTCTTGCCGCGGTTGAGGTGGCGCCGGTTCCGGGCCGCGTCGGCCAGCGCATCCGCAACGAGATCGTATTCCAGACCACGGGCGGCGGCGGTGCCGCGACACCCGCTTACCGGCTTGAGCTGGTGCTGCGTGAGTCGGTCAGCTCCACGCTGGTCAAAGTCAGCGGCGACGCGTCGGGTTCGGTCTACTCGATCGATGCCGATTTCCGTCTGATCCGCGTGGCAGATAAGCAGGTCGTGCTGCAAGGCAAGAGCGCCGGACGTGCAGGCTTCGAGCGCTTCAACTCGGTCTTCTCGAACATTCGCGCCCGCCAGGACGCGGAGGACCGCGTCGCGACCACCGTCGCCCAGGATCTCAAGACGCGCCTCGCCGCATTCCTCTCCAACGCGGCCTAGCCGCTTCTGCGGGCCGCGCCGCCGAGGCGTCACCGCGTCGCAGAGCGCTGCGCCATCCGGGAGCGGGCATGGTCGCCATCAAACCGCAGTCAGTTCAGCGTTTCCTCGCGGACCCTGATCGGCAGCTCTCCGCCTTTCTGTTTCACGGCACCGATCCGGGCCTCGTCTCCGAACGCGCGCACAAGCTCGCCCGCTTGCTCGCCGAGCGTGAAAGCCCGCCAGGAGAGCTGATCCGGCTCGACGACGCCGATCTCGACGGTGACCGCGACCGGCTCGGCGTGGAATTGCGTACCTTGCCGATGTTCGGCGGACGCAAGGTCGTGCGCGTCACCACAGGCCGCATCATCAACGCCACCATGCTGAAGGAGCTGGTCGAGGCCGGCGATCTCGCGGGGGTGCTGGTGGTCGAGGCCGGCAACCTCAAGGCGACCGACACGCTGCGCGCAGCGTTCGAGAAGTCCGCCGTCGCCGCGTCAGTTGCGTGCTATGCGGACGAAGCTCGCGATCTCGAAGGTGTCGTTCGCGAGGTGCTGGACGCTGCGGGCCTCGCCATCGCACCCGACGCGCGCGCTCTGCTGGTCAGCCGGCTCGGCGCTGACCGCGCGTTATCGCGTGCCGAGGTCGAGAAGCTGGCGCTCTACGCCCAGGGCAAGGCGCACGGCGGCGGCACGATCGACGCGGACGACGTGGACGCCATTGTAGGCGACGCCGCCGAGCTTGCGGTGGATCGCATCGTCAATGCCGCGGCGGGCGGCGACGCGGCCGGCGCCGTCAACGAGCTGTCGCGGGCGGTGAATTCGGGCGAGAGCGCGCAGATGGTGATCCTGGCGCTGTTGCGCCACCTGCATCGCTTGCACCGTATCCGAGCGGAAATGGACAGGGGCGCGGGGCTCGACGAAGCCCTGCGCCAACTGCGCCCGCCGCTGCACTTCAAGGCGCGCGATGCGTTCACGGCGCAGCTCCGCCGCTGGACGGTTTCCGCGCTCGATCGCGCAATCGCCGCGACGGCGGACGCGCTCAAATCCGCGCGCCTCACGTCGGCGCTTGAGGAGGTGGTTGCCGAACGGCTGCTGCTCTCACTGGCGAGCCAGGCGCGGGGGTAGGTTGCTTCCGGTCAGGGCGGCAACTTGCGCTGCCCTCGGCTCGAATGGAGCCCGGGAGCGAACGCCCTATTTCCGGTCGGTATTGTGCGGACTGAAACGGCGCGTCGCTGCGGGCCTTGCGAAAAGCGCCGCCGCGCCAAAACTCGTTGAGGCCGGGGGCGGACGCGATATAACCGTGCCGCCGGAAGGCCCACGCCCGACCGGTCTGCCCGTTATCGTCGAGCAGGCTCCACACCTCGCCCAGGACAGGACCATGACCAAGCTGCACGCGACCGAGAGGCCGTCGACCGATGTCGACACCACCGGCGTCACCGCGCCGCTGAAGGCGCGCATCCTCGCCGAGGCTTTGCCGCACATGATCCGTTACGACGAGCAGACGGTTGTCATCAAGTTCGGCGGCAATGCGATGGGAGATCAGGCACTGGCGGACGCTTTCGCCAAGGACGTCGTCTACCTCAAGCAATCGGGCATCAACCCGGTGGTCGTGCATGGCGGTGGGCCGCAGATCGCCAACATGCTGAAGAAGCTCGAGATCAAGAGCGAGTTCGTGCATGGCCTGCGGAAGACCGACAAGCCGACGGTCGAGATCGTCGAGATGGTTCTCGCCGGTGCCATCAACAAGGAGATCGTCTCGGCGATCAACCGGCAGGGCGGCAAGGCGGTCGGCATCTGCGGCAAGGATGCGAACCTGATGGTCGCCAAGAAGATCACCGAGATGCCGCATCCGGAATCGAACCAGATGCAGGCGGTGGACATCGGCTATGTCGGTGATCCGGTCGAGGTCAATCCGCACATCATCGACGTGATCTCGAAATCCGATCTTATTCCGGTGGTTGCGCCAATCGGTCAGGATCGCGAGGGGCAGACGCTCAACATCAACGCCGACACGTTCGCTTCCGCGCTCGCCGCGCGCATGAAGGCGAAACGCCTGCTGCTATTGACCGACGTCGCGGGCGTTCTCGACAAGGACATGAAGCTGATCTCGGACCTTTCGGTCGATCAAGCGCGCGCGCTCATCCGCGACGGCACGATCTCGGGCGGCATGATCCCGAAGATCGAGGGTTGCATCGAGGTCGTGGAGGCGGGCGTCGAAGCCGTCGTCATCATCGACGGTCGCGTGCCGCATTGCGTATTGCTGGAGCTGCTCACCGAGCATGGCGTCGGCACGCTGGTCGGTCGCCGCGTCGGCAAGCCGGCCTCCGCGGCGAAGCGCGCTGTCTAGGCGTGGTCCTGCCATGCCGAGTGGAAACGACGAGAAACGTGGCGGGGTGTCTGGTGCAGACGCCGCGCCGCGCGCGTTCGATGCCACGCGCATCTGGATCTTCGATCTCGACAACACGCTCTACCCGGCGGACTGCAATCTGTTCGCACAGATCGATCAGCGCATGGGTGAGTTCATCCAGCGCTACCTCGACCTGCCCTGGGAGCACGCGCGCTATCTGCAGAAGCATTACTATCGGCAGTACGGCACGACGCTCGCCGGGCTGATGCGCGAACACAACATGCACCCCGATGCCTTCCTGGAGTACGTGCACGACATCGATCTATCGCCGGTTCCCGAGCATCCCGAACTCGCCGCCGAGATCGAGCGGCTTCCCGGGCGCAAGCTGATCTTCACGGCGGGCTCTCGCCGCCACGCGGAGAACGTTGCCGGCAAGCTCGGCGTTCTGCATCTCTTCGAGGACATCTGCGACATCGTCGCGACCGGGTATGTGCCGAAGGAACAGCGCGAGTCCTACGACAAGATGATCCGCGCGCACGGCGTATCGCCGGAGCAGGCAGCGATGTTCGAGGATATGCCGCACAATCTCGTCGCGGCGCACGATCTCGGCATGACCACGGTTCTCGTGCATTCGAGCTATATGGATCATCCCGCGCAGGCGAAGATCAAGACGTGGAAGTCACCGCCGTGCCACGTCCACCATATGACGGAAGATCTCGCGCGCTTCCTGAAGACGATTCCGGACCCGAAGTAGCGGGGTCAATGCCGTGGGCCGTGCGTCTCGTTCTGCCGGGCCTCGCCGAACAATTTCGAGACATGCCGTAGACGTGCCGACATGACGGCGAGCACGGAAAGCGCGAAACGCGGTTCCTCTGCGATGAGCGCGAGAAACTGTTGCCGATCGATGGCGACGAGTTCAGCGTCCGTCTGTGCCAGCGCCGCGGCGCTACGGTGGGTGCAATCGACGAGCGCCATTTCGCCGATGATGCCGCCGCGCCCGACCTGATCGAGCAGCCGGCCGAAGATCAGGATGTCGATGCGTCCGGCAAGGACGACGTACATGCCGCCAGCGGTGTCACCCTTGAAGAACAGCGTCTCGCCCGCGCCGAGCCCGAACGCCGGAAGCTCGCGCCGAGCCAGGAATTCGGGGATGTCGAACGTCTGATCGGCGGGTGCCCGGTTTTGCATGCCAGCATGTTGCAGGCTTCGGTATCGTCGGGTCAATGATTGGGCGCAAAGCCAGATCGGTCTTGGTGCAACGCCGGTACCGCACATAAAGCGATGGTGTTCGATTGGGGTCTTATTGAGCGCTCACGCCCCGCCGTCGGCGGTTCGAACTCCGCCGACGGATACGCCCGGCACTGCTCCCGGTTCTGCGATTTTCGCGATCAATCGCGCGACATCGAGATCACCTTGAAGTCCTTGTCGAGCTTGATGTCGAACTGGCCCGCCTTGCAGTTGGCATCTTCGATCTCGAAGTGGCCTTCGTCTTCCTTCTCGATCTCCTCGGGGTCCTTGCAGCCGAGGTCTGCGAGCACCGCCGTGATCTTGGCGACCTCCTCGGCGGACGGCTTCTGATCGGCAAGGGCGCTGGTGCTGCCGAGCGCAAGGACAGCGGCCGAGATCATCAGGATCTGTTTCATGGAAAGTCGTCTCCTTGATAGCGGAAAGCTCACAATTGAAACGATATAACGTATCTTTATCGTGGTTCAAGAGCTGGGCTTCGAGAAGTTGCGGTGCCTCGGCCGATTTCCAGCGGCCGTGCCCGTCGATAACGGGCGTCGAAGGGCGCTCGCGCGCCGTTCCGACCCCGATCCGAACGTCGTGTGGCCTCGCGCTCTGGAACCGGCGACGATCGTGCCAGGGTTTGGCGGGAACCGCCTCTCCGTGGAGTCCCGAAAGACGAAAGCGGGGCGCCCCGGCTGAGGCGCCCCGCTTCAATTCCATGGTCCCCGAGCTACGGCCTATCAGGCGGCCTCGCCCTCGCGTTTGCGCTCCTGCTTCTTGCGCTCGTTCGGGTCGAGCCAGCGCTTGCGCAGGCGGATCGAATCCGGCGTCACCTCGACCAGCTCGTCGTCGGCGATGTAGGAGAGCGCGCGCTCAAGGCTCAGTCGCATGGGCGGCGTGAGCGTCAGAGCGTCGTCCTTGCCGGCGGCGCGGATGTTGGTCAGCTTCTTGTTCTCGACGACGTTGACGATCAGATCGTTGTCGCGCGTGTGCTGGCCGACGATCATGCCCTCGTAGACGCGCGTGCCGGGCGCGATCATGATCGGTCCGCGCTCCTGCAGGTAGAACAGCGAATAGGCCGTCGCGTCGCCGACCGCATTCGAGATGAGCACGCCCGTGCGACGGCCCTGGATCTCGCCCTTGTAGGGCGCATAGGCGTGGAACAGGCGGTTCATCACCGCGGTGCCGCGCGTATCCGAGAGCAGCTCGCTCTGATAACCGAGCAGGCCGCGCGTCGGCGCGTAGAAGACGAGGCGCTGGCGGCCGCCGCCCGAGGGGCGCATCTCCATCAGGTCGGCTCGGCGCTCCGACAGTTTGGAAACGACGGCGCCGGAATGCTCCTCGTCCACGTCGATGATGACTTCCTCGATCGGCTCCATGCGCTCGCCCGTCTCCTCGTCCATCTTGTAGACGACACGGGGACGCGACACGGTGAGCTCGAAGCCCTCGCGGCGCATGTTTTCGATCAGGATCGCGAGCTGAAGCTCGCCGCGGCCGGAGACGTTGAAGCTGTCCTTGTCGGCGTTCTCCTCGACGCGGATCGCGATGTTACGCTCGGCTTCCTTGAGCAGGCGCTCGCGGATGACGCGGCTCTGGACCTTGTCGCCCTCCTGGCCGGCGAACGGACCGTCGTTGATGCGGAAGGTCATGGAGAGCGTCGGCGGGTCGATCGGCTGCGCGGGCAGCGGCTCGGTGACGCTCGTGTCACACAGCGTATCGGCGACGGTCGCTTCCGTCATGCCGGCGACGGCGACGATGTCGCCCGCTTCCGCCAGATCGACGCTCGTGCGCTCGAGGCCGCGGAAGGCCAGCACCTTCTGCACGCGGAAGCTCTCGATGGTCTTGCCGTCGCGTGACAGCGCCTTCAGCGGCTGGTTCGGCTTGATGGTGCCGGAGCGGATGCGCCCGGTGAGGATGCGTCCAAGGAACGGATCGGCCTCGAGTGTGGTGGCGAGAATGCGCAGCGGGCCCCCGTCCACCTTCGGCGGCGGCACGTGGCTGACGATGAGATCGAACATCGGCGCGAGGTCTTCCTGCGGGCCGGCGGGATCGAGCGCCATCCAGCCGTTGCGCCCGGACCCGTAGAGCACCGGGAAGTCCAGCTGCTCGTCGGTGGCGTCGAGGTTGGCGAACAGGTCGAAGATCTCGTTCAGCACGTCGAGGTGGCGCTCGTCCGGGCGGTCGATCTTGTTGATGGCGACGATCGGGCGCATGCCGAGTTTCAGCGCCTTCGAGACGACGAACTTGGTCTGCGGCAGCGGGCCCTCGGAGGCATCCACCAGCACCACGACGCCATCGACCATGTTCAGGATGCGCTCCACCTCGCCGCCGAAGTCGGCGTGGCCGGGCGTATCGACGATGTTGATGCGCACGTCGTGCCAGACGACGCTGGTGCACTTGGCGAGGATGGTGATGCCGCGCTCGCGCTCGATGTCGTTGGAATCCATCGCGCGCTCGGCGACCTTCTGGTTGTCGCGGAAGGCGCCGGATTGTTTGAGGAGTTGATCGACCAGCGTCGTCTTGCCGTGGTCGACGTGGGCGATAATGGCGATGTTGCGGAGCTGCATGGCGTGCGGTTCTCGGGTGATGTGTGGAGCGGATCGGCGGCGTGCGGGCGGGTTGCCTCGCGCGCGGTGTTCAGTTCGGGCTCGGGCCTGCTTTTCGGGCTCTGGGCCTGCCTGTTGGGCCTGCTTCAAGTCGGGGCGCGGAAGTCGCCGGCCCGGTGCTGGTTCGGCCAGTGGCGGGTCGCCCGCTGGCCGTTCTGGTAACGGGAAAGCCGGGCAGGCGCGCCGGAGCCTCTCGGGCACCGGAGCATCTACAAGGCGGGCACGACAGATTTACGGACGCGCCTTGCGGGCGCGGGGTTGCAAGCGGCCTTCCGGGCACGCCACTCGGCCCGCCGCTCCTCGCCTGCAATGGAGGGGAGCCGCCGGCCGGTTGTGCGGCGCAATAATGCTTGGGCGTGCCTCTAGCACATCCGCCCGCCGACCGCCAGCGGGCGGGTTGGCGCGGGGCGTGAGCACTCCTCCGAGCGGATTGTGAGAAGAGAGTGATCAGATGGGGGCAACGTGCGGAACAAGCTGGACAAGGGGAAATCTCTGCAAGCTTGATGTTCCAATGTCGATAGCAATGGGATTGAAGAACGTCGAATTCCCAAATCAATGGGCGGTCTTGAGGCTGACCTTGCCCCCGCCCCCTTCCCCCTGCTAATCCACGCCCATGACCTTGAAAATCCGCATCATACCCTGCCTGGACGTGAAGGACGGGCGTGTCGTCAAGGGCGTCAACTTCGTCGATCTGATCGACGCGGGCGACCCCGTGGAAGCCGCCGCCGCCTATGACGCGGCCGGCGCCGACGAATTGTGCTTCCTCGACATCACCGCCAGCCACGAGAACCGCGACACGATCTTCCACATCGTCGAGGCGACGGCCGAGCGCTGCTTCATGCCGCTCACCGTCGGCGGTGGCGTGCGCACCACGGACGACATCCGCAAGCTGCTCGAGGCCGGCGCCGACAAGGTCTCGATCAACACGGCGGCCGTGTTCAACCGGCAGTTCGTGAAAGAGGCGAGCGAGAAGTTCGGCGCGCAGTGCATCGTCGTCGCCATCGACGCCAAGAAGGTCTCGGGCGAGGGCGAGCCCGCGCGCTGGGAAATCTTCACGCACGGCGGCCGCAAACCCACCGGCATCGATGCCATCGACTATGCAAAGGAAGTCGTGGCGCTCGGTGCGGGTGAAATCCTGCTCACCAGCATGGACCGCGACGGCACCAAGGCCGGCTTCGACCTGGCGCTGACGCGCGCCATCTCGGATGCCGTCAGCGTGCCGGTGATCGCCTCGGGCGGCGTCGGCAACCTGGATCATCTGGTCGACGGTGTTGCCAAGGGCCACGCGAGCGCGGTGCTCGCCGCCTCCATCTTCCACTTCGGCACCCATTCGATCGGGGAGGCCAAGCGGCACATGGCGGAAGCCGGGCTCGACATGCGCATGGACGGCGTGGCCTGATTTCGCCGCCGCGTCGCGCAGGCGCGCGCTGCGCTCGGGCTTGGGCGCGGAGGGCTCGGCACGGTCTCGCGATGATCCGCAAACCGGCTGCAGCTTTGGGTTACCCCGTTCGCGGCGGACCGCACGCTTCCCCGGCCGATGTGCTAAACCTCGACCCGAAAGAAACGCCGGAGTCCTTCGCCCCTTGTCTCCCGACTTGACGGAGAATGCGGCGCGGCCCGGAGAGCAGGGTTCGAGACGTGAAAAAGCGCATCGTCCTCATCATCGGCGGCGGCATCGCGGCCTATAAGTGCCTCGACCTCATCCGGCGCTTGAAAGAGCGCGGCATCGGCGTGCGCGTGGTGCTGACCCGCGCGGGAGAGCAGTTCGTGACGCCGCTCTCCGTCGGCGCGCTGTCCAACGAGCCCGTCTTCACCAACCTGTTCGATCTCGATGCCGAGCGTGAGATCGGCCATATCCGGCTGTCGCGCGAGGCTGATCTGATCGTCGTCGCGCCGGCAACCGCCGACCTGCTGGCGAAGATGGCCGGCGGACATGCCGACGACCTCGCGAGCACGGTGCTGATGGCGACGGACAAGCCGGTGCTGGTGGCGCCGGCCATGAATCCGCGCATGTGGATGCACCCGGCGACGCAGCGGAACGTGCGACAGCTCGAGGCGGATGGAATTCGCATCATCGAGCCGCGCGTCGGTGAGATGGCAGAGCGTGGCGAGACGGGGCCGGGCCGGTTGCCCGAGGTACCGGAGCTGGTGGCGGCAATCGAGGAGATGCTGGCGGGCTCGCCGGCTGGAGCCGCGAGGGAGGGACCGCTCGCCGGGCTGCACGTCCTCGTCACCAGTGGGCCGACCCACGAGCCGATCGATCCCGTGCGCTACATTGCCAACCGCTCCTCCGGCAAGCAGGGCCATGCCGTCGCCGCCGCTGCCGCGAAAGCCGGGGCTCGCGTCACGCTGGTGTCGGGTCCGGTGACGATCCCCGATCCCGCAGGTGTCGACGTGGTGCGCGTGCAAACGGCGGCCGAGCTGCTGGAAGCTGTTACCCGTGCATTGCCGGCCGATGTCGGCATTTTCGCCGCCGCGGTCGCCGACTGGCGCGTCGCCAATGCCGGTGAGCAGAAGATCAAGAAGACGGCGGGAGCTCGTGCCCCGTCGCTGTCACTGGTCGAGAACCCCGACATCCTCAAGACGATCGCATCCGGCAAGGGGCCGTCGCGTCCGCCGCTGGTGATCGGCTTCGCCGCGGAGACCGAGAACGTGACGGAGTATGCGGCGAGGAAGCTGAAGTCGAAGGGCGCCGACTGGATCGTCGCCAACGACGTTTCGCCAGCGTCGGGCGTGATGGGTGGAGACGCGAACACCGTGCATCTCGTCGCGCGCGATGGGGTCGAGAGCTGGCCGCTGATGAGCAAGGCGGAGGTGGCGGCACGGTTGGTTGCCCGCATCGCCGAGCATGTGGCGCAGCGGCGGGAGGCAGCGCAATGAGCGGGCGGGCGCCGGGGGCGGGCCGGGGTGGCGATGCGGGCGCGGTTGCCGACAGTACCGGAGATGGTCTCATGGTCGGCGTCGTGCGCCTCGCGCATTTCGACGGGCTTGCGCTGCCGGCCTACCAGAGCGAGGAAGCGGCGGGGCTCGATCTCGTCGCGGCCCTTCCCGACGACGAGCCGCTGACGCTCGCGCCGGGCTCGCGCGATCTCGTGCCGACGGGCCTCGTGCTGGAACTGCCGCGGGGAACCGAGGCACAGGTGCGCCCGCGCTCCGGCCTCGCGGTCAAGCATGGCGTCACCGTGCTGAACAGTCCTGGCACCATAGACAGCGACTACCGCGGCGAGGTGAAGGTGCTGCTGGTCAACCTCGGCAGGGAGCCGTTCACGATCCGGCGTGGCGAGCGCATCGCGCAGCTGGTGATCGCGACCGTGGCGCGTGCCCGGCTGATCGAGAAGGCCGAGGCGAGCGAGACGCGGCGAGGCGCGGGCGGGTTCGGTTCCACGGGCGTTGCGTCGAGCAGCGTTCAGCCCACCGCTCAACCGGCTGGCGAGTCCACTTCCCGCCGCTCGCGATAGCCCCCTTCACTCCTCGAAATCCAGAGCACACGTTGACCAGCGGCGCCGGGTTCAGGGCGTTGCGAATTCTCGCGTCCCGCCTTGAGCCGGGCAACGTTTGCTGCCAAAAAGACAGGCAATGCGGGGCCCCGCCCCGCCACTCGCCAACAGCACAAGGTCAGGAACGGCTCATGGATCAGTTGCCCGAGATCAAGACGCTCGCCGCGACCGGAAGCTTTGGCCGGGGCCGGGTCTACGACGACATCACGGAAACGATCGGGCACACGCCGCTGGTGCGACTTTCGAAACTGTGCAAGGCGGCCGGGGCGAAAGCCGAAGTGCTGTTGAAGCTCGAATTCTTCAACCCGTTGTCGAGCGTGAAGGACCGCATCGGCGTTTCGATGATCGATACCCTCGAAAGCCTCGGCCGCATCGTGCCCGGGCAATCGACGCTGGTCGAGCCGACATCGGGCAACACCGGCATCGCCCTCGCGTTCGTCGCGGCGGCGCGCGGCTACAGGATGATCCTGGTGATGCCGGAGTCGATGTCGATGGAGCGGCGCAAGCTGCTCGCGCACCTCGGGGCGGAGCTCGTGCTGTCTCCGGCGGCGGAGGGAATGCCGGGCGCGTTGAAGCGCGCGGAGGAACTGGCCAAGTCCATTCCGGGTGCGGTCATTCCAGCGCAGTTCGACAATCCGGCCAACCCGCTGGTGCACGAGAAGACGACCGCGGAAGAGATCTGGAAGGATACCGGCGGCAAGGTGGACGCGCTCGTCGTCGGCGTCGGCACGGGCGGCACGCTCACGGGGTGCGGCCGCGTGCTCAAATCCCGCAATCCGAGCCTGCAGGTGATCGCGGTCGAGCCCGCGGCAAGCCCGATGCTGTCCAAGGGCGAGAAGGGGCCGCACAAGATCCAGGGCATCGGCGCCGGCTTCGTGCCGTCGATCCTTGCACGCGACCTGATCGACGAGGTCATCACCGTGCCGAACGAGATGGCCTTCGAGGTGGCGCGCCTCGTCGCGCGCGTCGAGGGCATACCGGGCGGCATCTCGACAGGTGCCAACATTGCCGCGGCGCTCACTGTCGCGGGCCGTGAGCAGATGGCGGGAAAGACGATCGTCACGTTCGCGCCGTCGTCGGCCGACCGCTATCTCTCGACGGACCTGTTCGCCGAGCCGCCTGCCGCGGGTTGATATATGCGCTCGCGCTGAAGTGGCACGACGGGTGCCGAGGTCATCGGCTACCGCGCGCTGCGGATATGCAACCCGAGGGTATGGTATTCGCGCGTTCTGCGAGCCATGACTGTGGCTGCGTGCAGGGTTCGGATTGCGACGAGTGAGACAACCATCCGCGCAGCGGATCAGGCCACGAGCGTGGCCCGGCGCGCGCGCCGGACTGCGACCGAAGGGAGCAACAACAAATATGCTCACGCCAGAGGAGATCCAGCGCTACAAGCGCCACCTCGTCCTGAAGGAGGTCGGCGGCCAGGGTCAGCAACGACTCAAGGCGGCGCGCGTCTTGATCGTCGGCGCGGGCGGTCTCGGCTCGCCGCTCATCATGTATCTCGCCGCGGCGGGCGTCGGCACCCTTGGCATCATCGACGACGATACGGTTTCGCTCGACAACCTCCAGCGGCAGATCGTGCACGACACGCCGCACGTCGGCGTGCCGAAAGTCGAGAGCGCGCGCGAGGCGGTGACCCGCCTCAATCCCAACGTCACGGTCGAGACGTACAACGCCCGCCTCGATGCCATGAACGCTATCGACATCATCTCGCGCTACGACATCGTCTGTGACGGCTCCGATAACTTCGCGACGCGCTACCTCGTCTCCGACGCCTGCTATCTAGCGAAGCGAACGCTGGTGTTCGCGGCGGTCGGCCCGTTCGACGGGTACGTGACGACCTTCAAGCCGCACGAGACGGGACCGGACGGCAAGCCGTATCCGAGCTACCGCTGTCTCTTTCCCGAGGCGCCGCCCCCAGGCACAGTTGCAAATTGTGCTGAGGTGGGCGTGCTCGGCGCCGTGGTCGGTGTGGTCGGCACGCTGCAGGCGACCGAGGTGCTGAAGGAGATCACGGGAACGGGCGAGGGGCTGGCGGGACGGCTGCTCATCTACGACGCCAAGGCCAGCCGTTTCGAGGGCGTCAACATCGCATGGGACCCGGATAATGCACTCTCCGGGCAGAACCCGACGATCCGCGACCTCTCGATTCACGCCGCCGCAGAAGAGAGCGCCGTCTGCGCGGCAACGTGAGTGCCACCGGCGGCGCGGAACGCTAGAGCGCTATCGACTTGGATGGAATGGCTTTGTCGATCCATCAACGTCGAGGGATGTTCACTCTCAAACTAAGCGACGGGTGCGACCCACGTTTTCGATCGATGCGCGGAGCGCTTCAATCTCGACCGATCGCACCCTCGCGGCACAGCCTCAGAATTTGAAATTCAGTCCGACGCGGATGAGATCGAGGCGATTGTCGAACGAATAGTCCTCGCGGTTGGCCGAATAGCCTTCGTAGGTGCCGAAGTCCATGTGCAGGTACTCGAGTTTGGCGGTGACACCCGGCATCAGTGCCTGTTCCACGCCGGCGCCCAGCACGACACCGGATTTGAAGTCTTCGTTGACGGCCGTTTCGCCCGGCGTATTGCCGATCGATATTTCGTCGACATCCATGAATGCCCAGCCGGCGGTGGCGTAGAGCAGCGTGCCGGGCGTGACGAAGTAGCCGGCGCGGCCGCGCAGCGTGCCCCACCACGGCCCGTAGCTCGTCTTGTAGATGTGCCCGTCATAGACGATCTTGTCGTCGGCGCTGACATCCATGAGGCCGATATCGCCTTCGATGCCGAGCAGGATGCGCGGCGACCACATCCAATTGTAGCCGACGGTGAGCGCGCCGAGCCCACCTGTCGGCTCGGTCGAGGCGATGCCGTGGTTGTCGTTGCGGTTGTAACTCTGTTCCGAATCGCCGAAGCCGTAGCCGAAACTCATGCCCCAGTAGAGGCCGCGCCATGCCGGTGCAGCGGGCTCCTCATAGAGCGGTTCCGAACTTGCACGGCGCGTTGGCGCGGCGCCCTTGTCGGCGGCCGAGCTTGGCATCGGGCAAGCCATGGTGAGTGCTATCACTGTCGCGGCGAGCAGGCCCCCCGCTCGGTCACAATCCTTCGTCGTCATCTGGCGCTCCGCGCTGGCGTGACCTGACCGTCGCCTTCAGCGCGGGCCGGTCACGGTTGATCGAAGCACCTCCCCCGGAATCGGTTTCTCATCCCCGCGACGATCGTATCCGCGCAAGCGGCGTTCCCGTGACGTCAAAGCGGCGGAAATGTGAGATTAAATAATGCATAATCAGAGTGTTGTGAGTGTTCGTTTAGATTTTTTATGAGCATAATTATATGTCTCCCGCCGAGCAGATAGCGAATGTCGAATTGCAGCAGCCACTCGCATTCGGTAGCTCTGACGCCTCAACCAAAACAGTTCGGGGAATGGGGGAAATGCATGCTGGGCGGTGAAGTCATCGAGTGTCCACAAAGCCTGCTGACGGCCGCGCGCGGAGCGCGACCCGTGCGCACGGCGATCGTCAATGCCGTCAATGCCGTCGCGATGGAAAGCGCGCGCGATGCGACGGTTGCCGGCGTGATCGAACCGGTGCTCGTCGGCAATCTCGATGAAATTCGCCGTGCCGCCGATCAAATCGGCTGGGACATCGGCATCTACGAGGTGATCGAGGCGGATGGCGAGGATGCCGCGGCGCTCGCAGGCGCGTTCGCCGCCGGGCGTGGATCGGTCGATGCCCTGATGAAGGGCCATCTCCACACCGACAGCTTCATGAAGGCCGTGCTGAACAAGGAAGCGGGTCTGCGCATGGGCCAGCCGCTGGCGCACATCGCGCATCTGACCCTGCCGGGACGCGCGGGCTCCATCATTCTTTCCGACGGTGCCCTCAATCCCGCTCCCGACGTCGAGCAGAAGAAGGCCATCATCCGCTACACCGTGGCGCTGGCGAAGGCGCTCGGCAATCAGCGTCCGAAGGTGGCGCTGCTGTCGGCGACGGAAGTCGTCTCGCCCAAGATTCCGTCGACCGGCGAGTCGGTCGAGCTGACAAAGTGGGCGAAGGAGAACGTTGCGGACGCCGATGTCGACGGTCCGCTGGCCTTCGATCTCGCAGTTTCGCCCGAGGCCGTGCAGATCAAGGGCATCAAGGGCTCTCCCGTTGCCGGCGAAGCAGACATTCTGGTGGTGCCGGAGATCGTCTGCGGCAACGCGCTGATGAAGATGATGATCCGCTTCATGGGCGCGTGCCTCGGCGGCGTCGTGGTCGGCGCCAAGGTTCCGATCATCCTGACCAGTCGTGCTGATCCGCCGGCCGCGCGCCTCGCGTCCGCTGCACTCGCGGCGGCGCTTCGCCAGAACGCCACGACCTGAGCGGACGGCGACGACCAAAACATTGACGGCCGGACTTGATCGAAGTCCGGCCGTTGGCTTGTTTGGCCTCGTCGGCGATTAGAAGTTGGAGATTACGGCCGATACCAGCCTGGAGCGCAATCCCTTCACACCGAACCACGAGCGGTTCCCTTGATCGCATGAAAGCGCTCCAGTTCTCGGATTTCACGGTTCTCCACCGACTCGCGAAAACCACGGCCTCATCGCGTCAAAGCCTCCGCAGACAGTGCTCGCGACAGCTCCTCCACGCGTATTGACCTCACCTGCGCTGCTGGTTCGGCCGGTCCGGCCTGGGCGTCGACATCTGTTCACAGACGACGCTATCGTTCGGATAAACGCCAACGCGACGACAGCTTCCCGCTTCGGCTGTGGCGAATGTTGCGGCCATCCCTGTCGTCAGGCCAAGAACTGCGAGTGCTGCTGCCGGGACGGCGAACGGAAACCTTAAGGTCATCAATTTGCTCCCTTGATTGCCGATGCGCGGATCGACAGGGAACCCAGTCCCTCGCATCCACGCGATCACCCATGTCTGGGTTGGATGACGTAGACGGCAGGTCAATTTCGCTGCTGGTTCGGCCGGTCCGGCCTGGGCGTCGACATTTGAGAGCAGTCGAAGCGATGGGCTGGGCCCGGCAGACGGCGACAGGCCTCGGCGCTACCGCTGGTCGCAACCATACCCGTGGCAATGGTGAAAAACGTCAGCGCCGCCACCGGGACGGCCAATGCGAGCTTTACAATCATAGTTCGTGCTCCTTCGTTGATCCGTGTTTCAGGCGACGCGAAGCTTGAATTCGCTCGCCGTCACACGGTTCTAAAAGGAGTGGGTTCGGGCCGATGTCCCGCTTGGCACATCGAGCCCGATTTCGCGTGATCGTCTCAGAACATCGCGGCGTGGACGCGGTCCGGCGGGTTGTGGCCGTCGACGAACGCCTTGATGTTGATGATGACCTTCTCGCCCATGTCGATGCGGCCCTCGATCGTGGCCGAGCCCATGTGCGGCAGCGCCACCACGCGATCCGACGCCAGCAGTTTGGGATTGATTGCAGGTTCGTGCTCGAACACGTCGAGACCCGCGCCAGCGATGGCACCGGCTTCGATGATGCGTGCGAGCTCGTTCTCGTCGATCACCTCGCCGCGCGCCGTGTTGACGATGTAGGCCGTCGGCTTCAGCAGCTTCAGGCGGCGTGCCGAAAGGAGATGGTAGGTCGCGGGCGTATGCGGGCAGTTGACGGAGACGATGTCCATGCGGGCCAGCATCTGGTCGAGGCTGTCCCAATAGGTTGCCTCCAACTCGCGCTCGACATCCTCCGCGACGCGGCGGCGGTTGTGATAGTGGATCTGCAATCCGAACGCCTTGGCGCGGCGCGCGACGGCGGTGCCGATGCGGCCCATGCCGATGATGCCGAGGCGCTTGCCGTAGATGCGGTGGCCGAGCATCCAGGTCGGCGACCACCCGGCCCAATGGTGACGCGGGTCCTTCAGGTAGGTCGTCGCCTCCGCCAGTCGGCGCGGCACTGCGAGGATCAGCGCCATCGTCATGTCGGCGGTGTCCTCCGTCAGGACACCCGGCGTGTTGGTGACGGCGATGGAGCGGTTTCGCGCGGTGTCGAGGTCGACATTGTCGACGCCGGTGCCGAAGTTGGCGATGAGGCGCAGGTTCGGCCCGGCCTGGCTGATGACGGCGCGGTCGATGCGGTCCGTCACCGTCGGTACGAGGACGTCGGCTTCCTTGACGGCAGCGACCAGCTCGGCCTGGCTCATGTGATGGTCATCGACGTTCAGGCGTGCGTCGAAAAGCTCGCGCATGCGGGTCTCGACCACGTCGGGCAGCTTGCGCGTGACGATGACCAGCGGCTTCTTGGGTGTCTGCGGCATGGGAAATCCGGTTCTCTTCGCTCGACGGCGGACGGTGAGTGGAAAATCGCGGTGGGAACAGGCGTTGGCGCCGCGGCGCCCGCGAACCTGCATGATCGGCAGGACGTGTCTAACAGATGGCCTCGACGATGACAAAGTAGCGAATACAGTCTAGACGCGCGGATTTGAAGGGCTGCCATGGGACGGGGCGACGTTCCCGGGCGGCGCGAACGAGACGGTAGGGGAATGGGGCTGGGCTTGGCGACCTCGCAGGCGGGCATTTCGGCAAGAAAAATGGGTTCGTCCAATGTGGCGGTGGCGCGCAGCGTCACACGCTCACTGGCGGCGATGCTAGCGCTGGCGGGCCTTGGCGCGATGCAGGTGCTGGCTCAGACCGGTCCGTCCACCGGGGCGAGCGGGTTGCCGCTGCCGCGCTACGTCAGCCTCAAATCGGATCGCGTCAACCTGCGGCAAGGACCGGGCACGGATTACCCGACCGCATGGGTCTACCGGCGCGCCGGATTGCCGATCGAGGTCATCGAAGAATTCGAGACGTGGCGCAAGGTGCGCGATTCGGAGGGTACGGTCGGCTGGATTCTCCAATCACTGCTTTCCGGCCGGCGCACGGCCCTGGTGCTGCCGTGGGAGGTCAAGGAGGGCAAGCCCGCGCTCCAGGTGCCTCTGCGCGCGAGCGACAGTGAGAGATCGCCACCCGTCGCCATCGTCGAAGCGGGCGTCATCGCCGACGTGCAGGGTTGCGACGGGCTCTGGTGCAAGGTCACGGTCGGCAGCTATCGCGGCTATGTCGAGCAGAAGAAGCTCTGGGGCATCTACGAGCGCGAGATCGTGAAATAGCGCGCGCTCGCCGCATTCCTCGCTGCAAGACCCAGCGAGTGGCGCGCTTCACACGCCGCTCGTCCTCTCCTTATTTTCGCCCCCGTGCGAGCCCGCTTCCGCCAGAACCCGGCCTTACCCTCCTTCGTCATTGGACAAAGGAGATATCTCCATCATGATCGAATCCGCCCCCGCCGCGTCGCATCATCTCCGCTGCCTTCGTGGACTTGCCGATGCCTGGCGCTGGATCGGCCTTGCCGCGATGCTACCGTTCGCCGTCGTTGCCGCCGGATCGAGCCCGGCAGCGGCCGCGTCCGTCACCGTCGACGCCGATCTCGGCCAGAGCGTCATGCCGGTCGGCAAGTCGGGCAAGGTCTACCTGCGGCTGTCGATCAAGGGCGCGCCGGCCAAGGGCGAGCGGCGCACGCCGGTGAACGTGGCGCTTGTTCTCGACCGCTCGGGCTCGATGGCGGGAGACCGCATCAACGCGGCGAAAGAAGCGGCAGAGATGGCACTCGGACGCCTCGCGGCGGAAGATATCGTCTCGCTCGTCGCCTACAACCATAACGTCGACGTACTTCGCAAGGCCGAGCGGCTTGGAGCCGAGAACGATCTCAAATCGATCATCGCCAAGCTCACGGCGGACGGCCGCACGGCGTTGCACGCGGGCGTCGTGGCGGGAAGCGAGGAGGTGAAACGCAACCTCTCTGCACGGCGCGTCAACCGCGTGATCCTGATGTCGGACGGTCTCGCCAACGTCGGCCCCTCGACGCCGCGCGAACTCGGCGAGCTCGGCCGCGAGCTCGGCTCCAAGGGCATCTCCGTCACCACCATCGGCCTCGGTCTCGACTACAACGAAGACCTGATGCAGCGCCTTGCGGCGTCGAGCGACGGCAATCATGCGTTCGTCGAGAAGGCGTCCGACCTCGTCAAGATCTTCAACGCCGAGTTCGGCGATGCCCTTTCGGTGACGGCGCAGGATATCGAAATCATCATCGAGTGCCGGACGGGGTTCCGGCCGACGCGCGTGCTCGGCCGCGAGGCGGCGATCGAAGGCAACCGCATCCGCATGAAGCTCAACCAGCTCCAGGGCGACAACGAGCGCTATGTTGTGGTCGAGCTGGAGCAGCCCGAGCGCGGCACGCCGGGTGATGCCGAAATCGCCAGCGTGACGGTGGATTATCTCGATCTCGATACCGGTAGCCGCGCCCACGCCGACGTGCAGGCGAAGGGCCGCTTCTCGCGCGACGAAAAGGAGATCGAGCAGGGCACCAACAAGGCGGTGATGACACAGGTGACGACGCAGATCGCGACGGAGACGAGCGAGAAGGCGGTGGAGCTGCGCGACAAGGGCGACGTGGCCGGCGCGAAGAAGCTGCTCGAGGGCAACGCGCTCTACCTCAAGGATCAGCGCGCGCTGCTCGGCAGCGGTGCCAACGCCGCTCCCGCGGCTGCGGTCGGCGCGCTGGAATCGTTGCAGAAGAAGCAGACCGAAGCCGCCAACAACCTCGACGAGGAGAACTGGGGCAGATCGCGCAAGGCGATGCGCTACGACCAGCACAAGAGCAAGGTGCAGCAGAGCTATTGAGGGCGGGAGCGAATGCGTGACGACCGCCGCGAACGAGCGGTGTGGCTCGAGTACCGGGTTCCGCTTGCCGTCATCCCGGCAAAGGTTAGTGCTCTATGTAGGTCTTCTGCCGAAGCGACCAAGTATGAATAGCAAATCGGGCCTCTCATGCTGTCCATGCAGCGCGAGAGGCCCGCTTGCTTAAGTCAGGTCACGGAGCGCCGTATTCGCCAAGCGACACGCCAGCGTATTCACCCAGCGATGATTGAATGCCTCTCCGAATAGAGGGAGGCACGAGGCGTCATCCCCTCACTCCTCCATCTTCAGGGCGTTGATGAAGGCTTCCTGCGGGATCTCGACCTTGCCGAACTGGCGCATCTTCTTTTTGCCGGCCTTCTGCTTCTCGAGCAGCTTGCGCTTGCGGGTGATGTCGCCGCCGTAGCACTTCGCCAGCACGTCCTTGCGCAGCGCCTTGATCGTTTCGCGCGCGATGATGCGCCCGCCTATCGCCGCCTGGATCGGAATGACGAACATGTGCGGCGGGATCAGCTCCTTGAGCTTCTCGCACATGACGCGGCCGCGGGCTTCCGCGCGGGTGCGGTGGACGATGATGGAGAGCGCGTCGACAGGCTCCGCGTTGACCAGGATCGAGAGCTTCACCAGGTCTTCCGACTCGTAACCGATGATCGTGTAGTCGAACGAGGCATAGCCCCGCGACACCGATTTGAGGCGGTCGTAGAAATCGAAAACCACCTCGTTCAAGGGCAGCTCATAGACGAGCATCGCGCGGCTGCCCGCGTAGGTGAGGTTCTTCTGCCGCCCGCGCCGGTCCTGGCAGAGCTTCAGCACCGCGCCGAGATAGTCGTCCGGCACCATGATGGTCGCCGAAATCCACGGCTCCTCGATGCGGTCGATCTGCGAGGGGTCCGGCATGTCGGCCGGGTTGTGCATCTCGAGCATCGTGCCGTTATTCAGGTGCACGTGATAGACGACCGACGGCGCCGTTGTGATGAGGTCGAGATTGAATTCGCGCTCGAGCCGCTCGGTGATGATCTCGAGGTGCAAGAGGCCGAGGAAGCCACAGCGGAAGCCGAAGCCGAGCGCCGCGGAGCTTTCCGTCTCGAACGAGAAGCTCGCGTCGTTGAGGCGCAGCTTGGCCATCGCCTCACGCAAGTCGGTGAAGTCGGCGGCATCGACAGGGAAGAGGCCGCAGAACACGACCGGTTGCGCCGGCTTGAAGCCCGGCAGTGGCTCTGAGGTCGGATTGCGCTCGTCCGTTACGGTATCGCCGACGCGCGTGTCCGCGACTTCCTTGATCGCGGCGGTGAAGAACCCGACCTCGCCCGGTCCGAGCTCCTCCAGCATCTCCTGCTTGGGGCGGAACACGCCGACGCGCTCGATCGGGTGCACGGCGCCGGTGGACATCAGCTTGACCTTCTGTCCCTTCTTCAGCACGCCTTCGACGACCCGTACGAGCACGACGACGCCGAGATAGGCGTCGTACCAGCTATCCACCAGCATGGCCTTCAGCGGCTTCGCGCGCTCACCCTTGGGTGGCGGCAACCGCTCGACGATGGCTTCGAGCACGGCGGCGACGTTAAGGCCCGTCTTCGCCGAGATCGGCACCGCGTTCGATGCATCGAGGCCGATCACGTCCTCGATCTGCTTCTTCACGCGATCGGCGTCGGCGGCCGGCAGGTCCACCTTGTTGAGGACGGGCAGGATCTCGAGGTTGTTGTCGAGGGCGGTATAAACGTTGGCGAGGGTCTGCGCCTCGACGCCCTGGCTCGCATCGACAACCAGGATCGCGCCTTCGCAGGCGGCCAGCGACCGCGACACCTCGTAGGCGAAATCGACGTGGCCGGGCGTATCCATCAGGTTGAGCTGATAGGTCTTGCCATCCTTGTACTTGTAGTCGAGACGCACCGTCTGCGCCTTGATCGTGATTCCGCGCTCGCGCTCGATGTCCATCGAGTCGAGGATTTGCTCCTTCATCTCACGGTCTGAAACGTTTCCGCAGAGCTGGATCAGCCGGTCGGAAAGCGTCGATTTGCCGTGGTCGATGTGGGCGATGATGGAAAAGTTGCGGATCAGCGATGTGTCGGTCATGCGCGGCTCTTAGCACTGGCCGAAGAACCGCGAAAGGGGCGCTTTGTCGGCGCTTGCCGGGTAGACAGCTTGCCGCGGGCGGTCCGGTGGTGGGGCGCCAGGTTTCGGGTCTGTTCCGGTGAGCGACCCAGCCGGCGAGGTCGCCTGACATACCCACGTCACGCAAATATTGGCACAAAGATATTCATCGATACCGCTTGACGCCTCCTGAACCGATGGCCCATACGAAACGTTGACAGCGGCAGATGCGCAACAGGGAGAAAGTCGTCGCCATGGCATACAACCCGGGGTCCCACATGGGCAAAGAAATGAATGACGAAGCCCGCCGCGCGATCAACACGGCATTCGACGCGCTGAACGACTGGCGCAACGACATGGCCGCCGCGAACGAGCGTTATTCGGCCAAAGTTTTCGATCAGATGTCGGCCGCGACCCGCGCGATGGGCATGCCGGATGAGATCGTCTCCGCCACCCGTCAGCAGCTGCAGAATGCCTCGCGCATGCAACTGCAGATGATGGAGCAGGTGATGGACGTGTGGAAGCAGCAGCTCCGCGATCCGTCGTCGGCGATGAATATGTCGTCGGACTTCATGAAGAACATGCCGGACTTCACCAAGGGTTTCGACATGGGCGCGCTGAGCGGTATGGGCAGCATGCCGGGCATGTCGATGGCGCCGTTCCAGATGTGGATGCAGGCCGCCGAGATGTGGCAGAAGAACTGGGCCAGCGCGATGTCGTTCTGGGCCAAGGGGCCGCAGGGCCTCACCGAGATGATGGAGCAGTTCCGCCGCGACTTCGGCGGCCGCTGAGCCCCGAACTTTGCGGGTGACGCCCGATATGAGATCGCCGCGCGGCCGCTGGCCCGCGGCGATTTTCGTTTGCGGAGTGTCAGGCGAGTGCCCCGTTATCCGGCCCCCGGTCAGCGTTCGGGGTGCGAAATTATCCGGAAAGCGCCAAAACTTGGCCGCCAGGGGCCGGAATGATGTGCTCCAGGGCTTGACGCTCGGCTGCCGTCTCGTGGATCACCGTGCCATCGGCTCCGGCTCGCGATCGCACGTCGGTGCCGGCGCGGCGCGGGCGAACATGGAATTCTAATAGGACTGGCCGTGCCGAGAGCAGCGATGCGGCGGCGCTGCAGCCCGCGAATGGATCGGACTGGAGAAGAAGCGTGATGCGATTGAAAGCTGGAATTGGCGCGGCGACGTTCACCGTGCTCGCGGTGCTTACGGCGGCGGGCTCGTCCGAGGCCGCCGGGCCACCGCCCGCCAATTTCAAGGAGAACCCGCGCACCTGCCAGAACACGGGCAGCTTCGAGTCCTGGCTCGACAAGTTCAAGGCCGAGGCGCGCAAGGACGGTATCAGCGCGCGCACCGTGGGCCGCGTGCTCGACGGCATGACACTCGACCAGGGTGTGATTGCGCGCGATCGCAAGCAGGGCTTCTTCGCTCAGGGGTTCGTCTCGTTCCAGAAGCGTCTCGCGACGCCGAACCGGGTCGCTTCGAGCAAGCGCAAGATCTCCGCCAACAAGGCGGCGTTCGAGCGCGCGGAAAAAGAGTTCGGCGTGCCGGCCGAGGTCATCACCGGGTTCTGGGCGCTCGAGAGCGACTTCGGCGCGGGAATGGGCAACCTCCCGGTTCTGCGCTCGCTCGCAACTCTCGCCTACGACTGCCGGCGCGGCGAGATGTTCCGCGAGGAGCTGAAGGCGGCGCTGAAGATCATCGACCGCGGCGACCTCGAGCCAGCGGAGATGATCGGCTCGTGGGCGGGTGAGCTCGGCCAGACCCAGTTCCTGCCGACGCGCTACTTCGAGTACGCGATCGATTACGACGGCGACAAGCATCCAAACCTGTTCCGCTCGGATGCCGATATCATCGGCTCGACGGCGAACTACATGAAACACCTCGGCTGGCGCGCGGGAGAGCCGTGGATCGAGGAGGTCACACTCTCCGGCGAGCTGCCGTGGAAGGAGGCGGATCTCGCGGTCAAGCATCCCCGCTCGCAGTGGGTGAAGTGGGGAGTCAAGGCGCGCAATCGCGCGGCCCTGCCGGCCGACGCGATGCCGGCGTCTCTGCTGCTGCCGATGGGACGCAACGGCCCGGCGTTCCTGGCTTATGAGAACTTCGGCGTCTACCTGCAATGGAACCAATCGCTCAACTACGCGACCACCGCCGCCTATCTAGCCACGCGGGTCGCCGGTGCACCTGAGATGGCGATCGGTAACGGCAACGTCGTCGAGCTGAGCGGCGATGAGACGAAGGAGCTGCAGCGGCTGCTCGTCGCGCGCGGTTTCGACGTCGGCAACATCGACGGCCTGGCGGGTGCCAAGACGCGCACGGCGGTGAAAGAGATGCAGATCAAGTACAAGCTGCCCGCCGACAGCTTCCCGACGCCTGAGCTTCTCGCGATCCTGCGCCGTGGCGGCGGAGCCTAAAGCACCTCCATCTCCGAGACGGGGCAGTCTACGCGCCCCGTCGTGGGATATAGCTGCGGGGGCCGCACGCCTTGAATGGCATGCGGCCCCTATCGATCTGGCGATGCCCTGACCGACGAGGCGCCCGATGCTTTCCATCATCGCGGCCATCGCGCCGGTGTTCGCACTGATCGTCCTCGGCCATGCTATCCGCAGGACGGTCGTCGAGCAGCCGGAATTCTGGGCGGGCGCCGATCGCCTCGCCTATTGGGTACTGCTTCCCTCGCTGCTCTACAGCAAGATCTCGACGATGCAGCTTTCCTCCGAGTTCATCGGTCCCTATGCGGCCGTGATCGTCGGTGGTTTCGTGGCTGCATTCGTGTTCGCCGTCGTCGCGTCGCGATTGGCAGGATTTGCCGGTCCGGTTGCGAGCTCAGTGGTTCAGGGTGCCTCGCGCCACAACACGTTCATCGCCCTGGCGGTGACCGAGCGCCTGTTTGGCCCCATCGGACAGGCCAGCGCCTATCTCGCGTCGTCGATCCTCATTCCTGTCACCAATGTCGCCGTCGTCGTCGCCATCGTGTTGTTGCATCAGTCGCAGTCGACTCAGCCGAGCCTCGGCCGCGCGATTGTCCGCGACATCGTGCGCAATCCGCTGTTGATCGCCGTCGGCACCGGCCTCGTCGTCAACGCTCTCGGCCTCGGCAAGATCGGCGTGCTGCACGACATGACCGACTTGCTCGGCAGGGCGGCGCTGCCGCTGGTGCTGCTGTCGATCGGTGCGGGCATCAGGCTCGACGGGGTCGGCGACAAGCTCGCCCCTATCGCTGTCGCCACTGTCGGTAAGATGGCGGTATTTCCGCTCGCGATCTACCTTTTGTCGATGTGGCAGGGCTTGGGCGCGGTGCCGGCCGGCGTGGCGCTGATCTATGGCTCGTGCGCGACCGCGACGTCATCCTACGCGCTGGCGCGCCAGATGGGCGGCGACGCGCCGCTGGCCGCGACGATCGTGACGTTACAGACCTTGATGAGCTTCGCGACGATCCCGATCGCCGTCGAGATCGCCCGTGCAAGCTTCGGATGAGGTGGACGCGCGGACCGCGTCCACCACTACCGATCGCATCATCAAATAGGAGGGCGGGGCGCAATCAGTGCAACTTGACGTGCGGCTCCGTGCGGCGCGTCAGCATGCGCGACAACGTATCGAGGCCGACCTTCAGGAAGCCGTGCAGCGCAACCTCGTGCATCTTGTAGAGCGAGCGATACATGAGCTTGGCGAACATGCCTTCGATCATCATGCTGCGCCCGGAGACGAAGCCCATGAGGCTGCCGACCGTCGAGTAGTGGCCGAGTGATACGAGCGAGCCGAAGTCGCGGTATTGGAACGGCTTCAGCGGCTCGCCGCGAATACGGCGCGGGATGTTGGCGAGGAGGTGGGACGCCATCTGGTGTGCTGCTTGCGCACGCGGCGGGATCGGCGCCGTCTCGCCGGGCGGCACCAGGTAGGCGCAATCACCGAGCGCGAAGATGGCATCGTCGCGGGTCGATTGCAGCGTATCGCGCACGACGATCTGGTTGGCGCGGCTGGTCTCCAGGCCGCCGAGACCGGCGAGCACATCGGGTGCCTTGACGCCAGCAGCCCAGACGACCAGTTCGGACGCGATGAAGTCGCCCGTCGCGAGCTTCACGCCTTCAGCCGTCACCTCCGTGACGCGCGCGCCGGTGCGCAAGTCTACGCCGAGATCGGTGAGGATTTTCGCGGTCGCTTGCGAAAGACGCTCGGGCAGCGCCGGCACGATGCGCGGCGCCGCCTCGATCAGCGTGATCTTGATGTCCTTCTCCGGGTCGATGCGGTCGAGACCGTAGGCGACGACGCCGCGCGCGGTACGGTGCAGCTCGGCGGAAAGCTCGGTGCCGGTGGCCCCGGCGCCGATGATGGTGACGTGGAGCTGGCCATCCCGGATGGGTCCTGGCTGCGCGTGTGCGTGAATGAACGAGTTGACCAGCCGGCGGTTGAAGCGCTCTGCGGCCTCAGGCGTGTCGAGCATGATGGCGTGCTCTTTCACGCCCGGCGTGCCGAAATCGTTGGAGATCGAGCCGAGTGCGAGCACCAGCGTGTCGTAGGGGAATGAGCGTTTCGGCGTGATCTCGCGGCCATCCTCGTCGAACGTCGCGGCGAGGTGCACGAGCTTCTGGTCGCGATCGATGCCGACGAGTTCGCCATAGCGATAGCGGAAGCCGTGCCAGTGGGCCTGCGCCAGATAGTCGAGCTCGTGGCGGCCGACGTCCATGCTGCCGGCGGCGATTTCATGCAGCAACGGCTTCCATATGTGGGTGCGCGCCTTGTCGATCAGCGTGATGCCGGCCTTGCCGCGCCGTCCGAGTTTGTCGCCGAGACGTGTCGCGAGCTCGAGGCCGCCGGCGCCGCCGCCGACGATCACGATCTGGTGCAGGCCCGGCTTGTCGGTTGCGGGGAGCGCGGGATCCGCGGGATGGCTGTTCGGTTTCGGCATCGGCTCACCTTTCGTGGCTCTGATCTTGTTGACGATGCGCGGAGCATCGGACGCGGCCCTCGCTTCCACGCTTGTCCGTCAATAACACTTTCGGTGAGGTCGCGGCTCTCCTCCATTCTTGCAGGACGATGCCGTTTGTTCGGCGCGTTCGCGTTCGGGCGTGGGCAGTTCGCCGGGCGGGGCGCGTTCGTTTCCGCCTCGATCAATGCTCGCCGTCCGTCGAAACGCCGAAGGCGGCACCGCGCCGGTACCGCCCTCGTTGATCATGCAAGTTGAACCGCCGCCGGCGTCGCCGCAACGGGCGTTCCGTCAGCTCCGGATTTCGCCGCCCGTCGCCTTGGCGACGGCCGCAATCACCTTCTGCGAGACGGCGTCGATTTCCTTGTCGGTCAGGGCCTGCTCGCCCGGCTGAAGGGTCACCTCGATGGCCAGCGACTTACGGCCCTCCTCGGCGAGCTTGCCGCCCTCGAACACGTCGAAAACGTTGATCGAGCGGATCAGCGCCTTGTCGGCGCCGAGCGCGGCGCGCACCACGTCGCCTGCGGGAACCTTGGCGTCGAGGACGAAGGCAAAGTCGCGCGTCAGCGCCATCAGGTTGCTCTCTGCGAGCTGCGGCTTGGCGCGCCCCTTGCGCTTCTCCGGCGGAAGGGCCTCCAGGAACACCTCGAACGCGACGACCGGACCGTCGAGGCCGAGCGCTGCGGTGATGCGAGGGTGGATTTCGCCGAACTGTGCCAGCACGACCTTCGGCCCGAGCTTCAGCGTGCCGGAGCGGCCCGGGTGATAGGTCGGCGCGGCATCGCGCGTGACCTGCGCTTTCGAGGCGTCGAAGCCGAGTGCCCCGAGCACGGCGATGGCGTCGGCTTTGGCGTCGAACACACCGACCGCCGCCTCCTTCGCCGACCAGTGGCGGCCCGCGCCAGTCAGCGCGGCGCTGCCGGTGCGAACGCCGGCGGCCGAGGTGTATTGATCCGCGGGCGCGGCGCCGCGATAAGCCTGACCTACCTCGAACAACGCGACGTCGTCGATGCCGCGGTTGCGGTTACGCTTTGCAGCGGTCAGCAGGCCGGCGAGCAGGCTCGGTCGCATCGACGACATATCGACCGAGATCGGATTCGACAGATCGAGCGCCGCTGCACCGCCGCCGAGCATCTCCGCCTCGGATTTCGGGATAAACGACCACGTGATGGCTTCGACCAGGCCGCGCGCGGCGAGGGCGCGTCGGGCACGGCGCACGCGGCGCTGGCGCTCCGTCAGCACCGGCCGCGCGACGCCCGAGAGGCGCGGCAGCGGCGTCGAGGGGATCGTGTCGAGACCGGCGATGCGGATCACCTCCTCGACGAGATCGGCCGAGCCGTGAACGTCGGGCCGCCAGCTCGGTACACCGACGGTGATCGGCGCGGCCTTGTCTTTGGACTTGCCCTTGGCGGGGGCGGAAAGCTGGAACCCGAGCGCGGAGAGCGTCCGCCGCACCTCGGCTTCCGGGATGTCGCAGCCGGTCATCTCAGCGACGCGCGCGGGATCGAAGGTGATCGTGCGGCTGGTGTCGGGAACCGCTCCGGCGAGTGTGGCGCGCGATGGCGTGCCGCCGCAGATCGACAGGATCATGTCGGTCGCGAGGTCCAGACCGGGCATTACGGATTGGGGATCGACGCCGCGCTCGAAGCGGTAGCGGGCGTCGGTGACGAGGCCGGTCTTACGGCCGGTGATGGCGGTGCGGACGGGATCGAACCACGCGCTCTCGATCAGCACGTTGCGCGTCGCCTCGGTGGCGCCGGAGGCTTCGCCGCCCATGATGCCGCCGAGACCGAGGGGACCGTTGTCGTCGGCGATCACGCACATGGTCTCATCGACCGCGTAGTCCTTGCCATCGAGGCCCATGAAGCTCTCGCCGGCGTTGCCGAGGCGTGCGCGAACGGCGCCGGTGAGCTTGTCGGCGTCGTAGACGTGGAGCGGGCGGCCGAGATCGTTGCTGATGTAGTTGGTGACATCGACGAGCGCGTTGATCGGGCGCTGGCCGATGGCCTTCAAGCGTTGCTGGATCCAGTCGGGCGAGGGGCCGTTCGATACGCCCGAGACGTAACGTCCGGCGAACACGGGGCAGGCGCCGGTGTCGCGCGCCGAGGCGTCGACGATGACCTCGACCGGGCTCGCCTTGTCGCCCTCGACGGCGGCGATGTCTTGCCAGGCCTTGAGCGTGCCGAGCCCTGCCGCCGCGAGATCGCGGGCGATGCCGCGCACGCCGGTGCAGTCGGGGCGGTTCGGTGTCAGCTTCACCTCGATGACGGGATCGTCGAGGCCGATCGCCGCGACGTAACGCGTGCCGACCTTGTCGGCGTGCACGTCCTCGACTTCGATGATGCCTTCGCTTTCGGTCGAGAGCTGGAGCTCTGCCGCAGAGCACATCATGCCGTTGGAGACGACACCGCGGACGGGCTTCTTCTCGAGCGTGATGCCGGAGCCAGGGATGTAAGTGCCGAGAGGCGCGAACACAGCGAGCATGCCGGCCCGCGCGTTCGGCGCGCCGCAGACGACCTCCATCGGCGGCTTGCCGGGCTCGATCTCGACCTGCAACACGCGCAGCCGGTCTGCATTGGGATGCTGCTTCGCTTCCAGGACGCGAGCGATCGTGAACGCGGCAAGCTCCGCGGCGGGATCGGTGACACTCTCGACCTCGAGCCCGATGGCCGACAGGCGGGTGGCGATCTCGTCGAGGGAAGCCGACGTTTCTAGGTGATCCTTGAGCCAGGAGAGCGTGAATTTCATCGGTCGGCGTTCTTTTCGTTTAGAGGGCGGCGCGCGGCCCCGTTCGGAATGCTGGGCCTGTTTCCGGCCGGGCCGCAACAGGTACGGGCAGGGCGGTGTTCGGGTGCGTTCTTAACGCCTGAGCGAGGGCGCAGCAAACCCCATCGGCATGTGACTTGGCGAGGCGCGAATAGCCTAGGTGTGTCCATGCAACGCAGCGAGCGCCAGTGACACGGTGGGCGGCAGGAGGCTTGGAGGCAGATGTGGCGATGCCAGCTGCGTCAACGGTCCAGATTCGCGTCCTGCTTGCGTTTTACGGCATAGACCTTGGCCCAGATCCAGGCGAACGAGACGACGATGCGGATCAGCGTCAGGCCGTAATAGATGCGGAAGACGAAGCAGTACCAGACGAACCAGCGCAGAGCGCGGTTCATGGCGACCACTGTCACGGAGAGCTCGAAGTGCTCCATGATGTCGAAGAAGCCGCCACGCAGCACCAGATCGAGGGCGAAGAAGGCGGTGCTCAACGGCCCTGCGTGTATCGGGCTCTTGCCCTGGTCGACGAAGATGTCGAGGCCGTCGGCCTGCAGCGTCAGGCAGCTTCCCACGAACAGGACGTAGAATATCAGCATGGAGATGCCCATCGACCGGTAGTAGATGAGCACATGCCGCAAGGTTTCGCGGCTGAAGCCGTAGTCGATCCAGTCGTCGAGATCGCGATGCTTGCTGTCGTGATAAAACCACGTCCAGAACGCCATGGCGGCCATGGCCAGAGACAGGCCGATGGCCAGCATCACGGGAACGGAAAAATTCAGCATGGCGCGGTCTGCCTCGCTCGCCAAGAGACAGCGTTATTCGGAGACGAGGCGGTAAGCGGCGTGGCAGCCGTTGCAGTTGGCGAGGATCGCCGCGAGCTGCGCCGTCATCTGCTTACGGTCTGCGAGCCCCTCCGCCTCCAGCGCCAGGGCATCGAAGCGGCCATGGGTATCCATGCCGAGCATCCGCCACTCTTGGGGCAGTTTCATCATCAGCGAGCGCGGAACGTGGCCCCGATGGCCCATGCCGGAGGCGCGAGCTTGCTTGGCCACCTCGGCCGGCTTGTCATCGGCCAGTGCTGCGACGACGCCCTGCACGTTCAGGAGAAAATTCCTCATCTCGTTCAGGACGAAATCGCGTTCCCCGGCCGAGATGCGGATTTCCTGACGCTCGTCAGAAGGCTGCGGCGTGGGGGCGCCCGCTCCCGCAGCAGGCATATCTCCCGCGCCGGGCATCGGCATCGCGTGCCCCGCAGGCGAATGAGGCATCTCGCCCGGAGCGGGCCTTGTGCCCTCTTGCCCGGCAAACGCGGCGGCTGCGCACAAGACGGCAGCAATGGAGGCGAGGCATGGCGTCGCATACTTCATGGCGTGCGTCTCCAAATGCTGCGGAGGACTGAAGGCTTCGCTCGGGCTCGACGGTAGCGGCTCAGGCCGCCCGCCCGTACCGCCGCCCCGTACCGCCGCAGGGTATTGCGCAAGTTCGCTTTCCAGGCAATCGTCCGGCCGCCGCACCGCCGGGTGCATTCCCACCGGGATCGAGGATGTCCGAGATTTTCCGCCTCTCCGCGCTCACCGAATCCGGCCTCGGCCGTCTCGCAGAGATGCTCGCGGCCCAGCTCCGTCCCGGCGACCTCGTGGCGCTCGAAGGGGATCTCGGTGCCGGCAAGACGACGTTTGCGCGGGCGCTGATCCGCAAGCTGGCTGGCAATCCCGAAGAGGAGATTCCGAGCCCGACGTTCACCCTGGTGCAGACTTACGAGACGCCGCGCCTCGCCGTCGCGCACCTCGATCTTTACCGGCTGGGCGATCCCTCCGAGCTCGACGAGCTCGGGCTCGATCATGCGCTGGAGCGCGGTGTCGCCCTGGTCGAGTGGCCGGGCAATGGCGGCGGCAGGCTTCCGGCAGCACGCCTCACGCTGCGACTTGCAGATGCGGAAACCGCGAATGGCGGCCGCGATGCCGCCCGCCGCGATGTCGAGATCAGCGGCAGCGGCGCCATGGCGGAGCGCGCGCGCCGGCTCTACCTCGCGGCGACGCTCGTCGATCGGTCGGGCTGGGCGGGAGACGGCGCCGGCGTCGACTACCTCCAGGGCGACGCCTCGCCGCGCCGCTATGCGCTGCTCACCGCACCAGCCAAAGGGCGCGCCGTGCTGATGGACTGGCCGCGACAGGCCGACGGTCCGGCCATCCGCGATGGCCTTCCCTACAGCCGCATCGCCCACCTCGCCGAGGAAGTTCGCCCGTTCGTCGCCATCGCCGACGCGCTGCGTGAAGCAGGCCTCGCCGCGCCGGAGATCTACGCGGCCGACCTCGATGCCGGCCTGCTGGTGCTCGAGCACCTCGGCGATGGCGTTTTCGGTCAGGCGCTGGGCAACGGTGCCTCACAAGCAGAGCTATGGCGCGCCGCCGTCGACGTGCTGGTGCGGCTGCGCACGGTGCCCGCCGACCGGCCGATGCCCGTGCGCGGCGGCGGGGAGTGGCGGTTGCCGCTCTACGATACCGGCGCGATGGGTATCGAGGTCGAGCTGCTCACCGATTGGCTCTATCCGTTCGCGGCCGGCCGGCCCATGCCGGCGGAGGCCCGCGCCGAGCTGCTCGGAGCGTGGGCGGAGCTGATCGCGCGTCTCTCGGCCCTACCCCGCGGGTGGGTGCTGCGTGATTACCATTCGCCGAACCTGATCTGGCGGCCGGGCGAGAACGGCATCAAGCGCGTTGGCGTCATCGATTTTCAGGATGCCATGCAAGGACCGCTCGCCTACGACCTCGTGTCTCTGCTTCAGGACGCGCGCCTCGATGTCTCCTCGGGACTCGAAACCTCATTGCTCGAAGCCTATTGCGCAGCTGTGCGTCAGGCCGAGCCCGATTTCGACGAGACCGGATTCCACTTCGCCTATTCCGCGCTCGGCGCGCAGCGCAACACCAAGATCCTCGGCATTTTCGCGCGGCTCGCCGTCCGTGACGGCAAGCGCGGCTACCTTGTCCACATGCCGCGTATCTGGGGATATCTCGCTCGGTCGCTCGCCCATCCGGAGCTGGCGGACCTCCGCGCGATCTATGATCGCCATGTCATGCCTTTGCGGGGCTGACCGGTGGCGCGGCCGGAATGCCGCTTGAATTGCAGCAGGGCGGCGGGACAGCGACGAACCCGCGCCGCTCGAAGCCGAGGATGCCGAGCCGATGGGCCGACCGAACACCGCGTTTGTGCTCGCCGCCGGTCTCGGCACGCGCATGCGTCCGCTGACAGATGTCACGCCGAAGCCGCTCGTGCGGCTCGGAGGGCGCGCCCTCCTCGATCATGCGCTCGATCGCCTCGCCGACGCGGGCATTACGCGCGCCATCGTCAACGTGCATTACCTTGCCGACCAGATCGAGGCGCATCTCGCCGGGCGTACGAACCCATCGATCGAGATCTCGGACGAGCGCACGCTTCTGCTCGATACCGGCGGCGGCGTGCGCCGCGCGCTGCCGCGGCTCGGGCAAGGGCCGTTCGTCGTTCACAACTCCGATACGGTATGGCTCGAGAGCGGGCCGTCCAACATCGCGACGCTCATCGACGCCTGGGACGACGCGCGTATGGACGCGCTGCTATTGCTCGCAGACCGTCGGCGCTGCCTCGGATACGACGGCGCGGGTGATTTCAGCATGGACCATGCTGGGCGGCTTTCGCGACGGCCAACGGGCGGCACGTCGGAGTTCGTGTTCGCCGGCGTTTCGGTCGCGCACCCCCGCTTGTTGGCCGGTTTCGACGATGACGTGTTCTCTCTCAACGGGCCGTGGAATGCTGCACTTGCCAAGGGCCGGCTCTGGGGCGTGGTTCTGGACGGGTTCTGGATGCACGTCGGTACGCCCGCGGCGCTCGCCGAAGCGGAACGCCGCCTCGCCGAAGGGGAGCCGGAGCGGGCATGACAGGGTTCACAGATAACGCGTCGCGATCGGGCGCGGCAAACATCTTCACGGTGCCGCCGGGGCGGCCGTTCCTCGATGCACTCGCCGAGGCCATGCTGTCGGGTGCGCTCGGCGCTGCGGCCGCGAGTGACGATCCGATGTCGCTCGCCGACGTGACGCTGCTGCTGCCGACACGCCGCGCGACGCGCGCGCTTCAAGACGCGATGTTGAAGCATAGCGGTCGCCGCGCCGTGCTGATGCCGCGCATTCGCGCGATCGGTGACGGTGACGACGAGTTGACGCTACTGTCTGGTCTCGCGGGCCTGACCACGATGGCGATTGACGACACCGATGCGCTCCCCGCGATCAGTGCGCTCGAGCGTCGCTTGGTGCTGACGCAGCTCGTGCTCGCGTGGTCGGAGAAGATGCGTTCGGCGGTGGCGGAGACGCTCGATCCCACCGGTGAACTGGGTGAGTTCGCGGGTGTCGGCAGATCGACGCCGGCGCAGGCGTCGCTCCTCGCCGACGAGCTCGGCCGTTTGATGGATATGGTCGAGACCGAAGGCGTCAGTCTCGGCCGCATGGCGGAGCTGGTGCCGGACACGTATTCGGAGCACTGGAAGAAGACACTCGATTTTCTCGAGATCATCACTGCCTTCTGGCCGGCGCATCTCGCCGAGCGGGCTCTCGCGTCACCCGCCGCGGGCCGCAATCGGTCGCTCGAGCTCGAAACGCGGCGGCTCATCGAAAGCCCGCCGAAGTCGCCGGTCATCGTCGCGGGCGTGACGGGCTCGATTCCCGCTACCGCGGCGCTGATGCGCGCTGTCGCCGGCCTCGACAACGGCTTTATCGTGCTGCCCGCGCTCGACATGCATCTCGACGAAGTATCCTGGCGCGCGATCCGTCCGACCGACGAGAAAGCCGCGGCCCCGCGCCATTTCGAGCATCCCCAGCACGGCATGAAGACGCTGCTCGACCGGCTTGGCGTCGATCGCGCCGACGTGCGCGTCCTACCCGGCGCAGAGCCGACACCAGCGCAGTCGGACCGCCTCTCCTTCGTCGCCGAGGCGATGCGCCCGGCCAGCACGACGGCGGCCTGGCACGACTATGCGTCGACGGTCGATCGTGATCGCTTGCGCGCTGGCCTTTCCGGCATCAGCCTCATCGACGCTCCGGCCGCGCAGGACGAAGCAGAGGCCGTCGCGCTTATTCTGCGCGAGGCGCTGGAGGTGCCGGGGCGAACGGCGGCGCTCGTCTCACCCGATCGACTGTTGGCGCGCCGTGTCGCGGCACGGCTCGAAAGCTGGGGTATTCGCGTCGACGATTCCGCCGGTCGCCCTTTCGGCAAGACCGTGCCGGGCGCGTTCCTCGACCTGGTCATAGAAGCCGTCGACAGCTCTTTCGCGCCCGCCGCGCTGATGGCTCTGTTGAAACATCCACTGACGCGTTTCGGTCTTGGCGCGTTCGAAGTTCGTCGCGCCGCCCGCGCGCTCGAGCTCGCGGCCTTCCGTACGGAATATCTCGGGCAGGGTCTCGACGGCGTTGAGGCGGCACTCGAACAGGCGGCGGCCGATGTCGCGAACCGGGAGCGAAGGGAACGGCCGGTACGCCGGCTCTGGAAGGAGGATTGGGAGGGCGCGCGCGATCTCGTCATTCGCCTCAAGTCGGCGTTCGCACCATTGACGGCACTCTACGCCACGCGCGAGGCGCATCTGCTCGGAACGCTCGCGGCGGCGCATATCGCAGCGGCCGAGGCGGTGGCGCGGCTTCCTGACGGCGAGGTGAAGCCGCTCGCGCCGGGCGAGGAAGAGAACGAGGGAAATCGCGGCCGTTACTTCGCGGAGCTGTATCGCGGTGACGCGGGCGATGCCGCCGCACGCCTGTTCGCCGGGTTCGTGTCGCCAGACTTGCCACAACTGGACATCGCCGCCGCCGACTACGCGGATCTCTATCGCAGCTTGATCGCACGCGAGAACATCCGTCCGAAGGTGCCACTGCATCCGCGGCTGTTCATCTGGGGCCCGTTCGAGGCGCGCCTTCAGCAGCCCGACGTCGTCATTCTCGGCTCGCTCAACGACGGGACATGGCCCGAGGCGGCCGAGCCTGGGCCGTGGCTCAACCGGCCTATGCGGCGGGAGCTCGGCCTCCCCTCGCCCGAGGAGATGATCGGTTACGCCGCGCACGATTTCACCTCGCTGCTCGGTGCCGAGCGCGTCTATCTCACCCGTGCCGAGAAGATAGACGGCGTGCCGACGGTGCCCTCGCGCTGGCTCATGCGCATCGTCGCGCTGCTCGATGGCCTCAAGATGCGTGACGCGATCGCCATGGAGAAACCATGGCTCGGCTGGGCGCGCACGCGCGATGCCATTGCGCAGCGACAACCCTGCGCGCCGCCCGAGCCGTGTCCCGACGTCGCCAAGCGGCCGCGCCGGCTCTCGGTCTCCGGTGTCGAGACATGGATCGCCAACCCTTACGCGATCTATGCTCAGCACATCCTGGCGCTCGATCCGCTCTCGCCGCTCGGGACCGTGCCGGACGCGAGCCTCAAGGGAGCGATCATCCACGATATCCTCGCAGAGCTCGCCCGCCGCCATCCACGCGAACTGCCCGCCGATACGCGCGGAGCACTGGTGGCGATCGCACGCGAGAAGCTTGCGCCCTATCTCGCCAATCCGCGCATCGCCGCGTTCTGGCTGCCGCGTTTCGAGCGGTTCGCCGCGTGGTTCGCCGGGACGGAGCCGGCGCGGCGTTTGGCGGGTGGCAGCGTGCTCGCTGAGATTTCCGGGCGCATGGTGCTCGACGGCCCGGCGGGCCCGTTCGAGCTGACGGCCCGTGCCGACCGGCTGGACGTCTCGGGTTCGGGCATCGTCATCACCGACTACAAGACCGGCACGCCGCCGAGCGACAAGGCCGTCGCCGCGGGCCGTTCGCCGCAGCTCCCGCTCGAGGCCGCGATCGCCATCGCCGGCGGGTTCGCCGGAATCGAAACGCGCGAGGTTTCGGGGCTCAGCTACATTCGCATCACGGGAGGCACACCGCCGGGCGAAGAACGCCAGATCGGCGCCCCCGTCGCGGAACTTGCCGCCGCTCAGACGGAAGGATTGAGCGACCTCATCGCACGCTTCGACGATGCATCGACCCCGTATTCCGCGCGCCGGCGCCCAGGCTTCAGCTACGAATACGACGATTACGAGCAGCTCGCGCGGGTAGCCGAATGGTCCGATCTGGCGGACGAGGGCGAGACGGAGGACTGAGGCGCGACGCGCGCACGTGCCGCACCCGCTCGGCCGATTTCGTTCGGGAATTACAGGCCGTTCCGCCGGGATTGCGCTGGCCTCGGCTTCGGGTTATCTGCCATACTAAAGTTCATTTCTTCGCGGCGAGGCTACCACGTCGAAGTGGAGACTTCGCCTTCGTCCGTCCCCGGCCCTGGATCTCGCCACCCGGCGTTTTCGGCGGGGCGAAGTTGAACCAACCCTTGATCGCCGCCGTAATCACACCACTTCCGGTGTCCCTTCAGTATTCGAGAGATCGCTCCTGCCATGGATAAACGGGCCCGTCGCTCAACCCAGGTCGCCGCCAATCCTTCTATCGTGAAGGAGACGGCGTCGTTCGAGCGCCCGAGCCTCGCCGAGGCCGAGGAGGCTATCCGCACCATCCTGCGTTTCGTCGGTGAGGACCCGGCCCGCGATGGCTTGCACGAGACGCCATCCCGCGTCGTTCGGGCCTACAAGGAATATTTCGGTGGCTACGCGCTCGACCCCGAGGACATCCTCAACAAGACGTTCGAGGAGATCGAGGGCTACGACGAGATGATCGCGCTGCGCGGCATCCGCTTCGAGAGCCACTGCGAGCACCACATGGCGCCGATCATCGGCAAGGCCTGGGTCGCCTATATTCCGAACGGCCGTGTGGTCGGCATCTCCAAGCTCGCAAGGGTCGTCGAGGTCTACGCCAAGCGGCTGCAGATCCAGGAGAAAATGACGGCCCAGATCGCCAACGCGATCGATCACGTGCTGAAGCCGCAAGGCGTCGCCGTGGTGCTCAAGGCCGAGCATCATTGCATGACGACGCGGGGCGTCCACAAGCCGGGTACGGACCTCGTGACGAGCCGAATGCTCGGCGTGTTCCGCGACAACCCGATCACGCGCCAGGAATTCCTGACGATGATCGATTGAGCGATCACGTCAACAGCGCGGCGATTTCTTGGAACAGAAGCTCGAGGTCTTGAGGCCGGGACATGCGGTGCTCGCCGTCGGCAACCTCGATCAGCTTTGCCCATCCCCCTGAGATGAAACCGGCCAGCCGCCGCACGTGCTGCAGCGGTACATCGACGTCCATGGCACCCTGGAGGATGACGATCGGCCGGCCCGGATCGAACGGCTCGGCGCGGAACAGGTGGTTGCGGCCCTCCTCGATGAACTGCCGCGTGATGGCGTAGGGCTCGCCATAGTCCGAAGGCCGGTAGTAGACGCCCTTCTCCATCAATTCGCGCCGGGCATCGGCCGGGAACTCGTTCCACATCAGCTCTTCGGTCAGATCCCACGCCGGGGCGATCAGCACCAGCGCCTTGATGCGAGCCGCCGCGGCGGGGTCGCGCCGCATCAGGTCACGCAGCAGAAGCAGTGCGATGTGGCCGCCGGTCGACGAGCCGACGAGAATCTGCGGGCCTCGGGTCAGCTCGATGAAAACCGCGCGTGCTTCCTCCAGCCAATCGCCAATGGTGGCATCCTCGAAGTGGCCGCTCGAGCGCCCGTGTCCTGAGTAGTCGAACCGCGTACAGGCGATACCGCGCTCGCGCGACCAATCCGCCAGTGCCGATGCCTTGGTCGAGATCATGTCGGACTTGAGTCCCGGCAGCCATACGAGGCCAGCGCCGCCGGGTGCGCGCCCGGGCTGAACCAGTGTTGCGATCCGGCGCGTGCGGCTTTCCTCGCCGACGTTCAGGAATTGCGGTTCGGTCGCGCCCATCCTATGACACCTCGTCCTTCCTGACGGAGCTAGCCCTTGGCCCATGAGCGCCCCGCTTCGGTCCGCCCGGCCTCGAAGCGCCCGACCATACTGCAGATCATTCCCGAGCTCGATACCGGCGGCGCCGAGCGCACGACGGTCGAAATCGCAGAGGCGATCGTAAAGGCGGGCGGTCGCGCGATCGTGCTGACCGAGGGCGGGCGGATGGCCGCCGACGTGACGCGCGTTGGAGGCGAGCTCGTCGTCTTTCCGGCAGCGGCGAAGAACCCTCTTCGGTTGTGGGCCAATGCCCGCGCCATTGCCGGCATCGTCTTACGTGAGGGTGTCGATCTCGTCCACGCGCGCAGCCGCGCCCCGGCGTGGAGCGCGCTCGCCGCCGCGCGGCGAACCGGGCGAGCGTTCGTCACCACCTATCACGGTGCCTATAGCGAGAAGCTCGCGATCAAGAAGCTCTACAACTCGGTGATGGCGCGCGGCGACCTCGTGATCGCAAACTCGAACTACACCGCCGACCTCGTGCACGGACGTTACGGTACGCCGCGCGAGAGGTTGCGTGTCGTCCATCGCGGCGTCGATGCCTCCGTTTTCGATCCCGCGGCGATCCCCGAGGAGCGTGCCGCAAGCTTGCGGACGGCCTGGGGCATCGCTCCGGGCAAACGCATCGTGCTGCATGCGGCGCGCCTGACCGGTTGGAAAGGACAGCGTGTCGTCATCGAGGCGGCGCGCCTTCTGGCCCGCGACAATGCCACGCTCGCCCGGGAGGCGGCATTCGTGCTCGCCGGCGACGCTCAGGGACGCGACGAGTACCGCGCCGGGCTTGCGGCGGCGATCGAGGAAGCGGGACTCGCCGGCTCGGTACATCTCGTCGGCCATGTCAGTGATATCCCGGCTGCTTTCGCCACCGCCTGGATCGGCGTCGTCGCGTCGACCGAGCCGGAAGCGTTCGGCAGAGCCGCGACGGAATCGCAAGTCATGGGCTGCCCGGTCATCGCGACGGACATCGGCGCACCGCCGGAAACGGTGTTGACGGCGGAGCGGGCCGGCGCCGGGGCCATGACCGGATGGCTCGTGCCGCCGGGTGATCCGGCCGCGCTTGCCCGTGCGATTGCTGCCGGGCTGGCGCTCGACGATACGGCCCGGGCTGAAATCGGTGGTCGCGCCCGCCGCCACGTCATCGAACGCTTCTCGCTGCGGCAGATGTGCGAGCGGACACTCACTGTTTATGACGAATTGCTGGAAACAGAGCTTGCCGCGGCATATTCCGCAGCAACCCGTGTCAGCTAACCAGTGGCCGCACGACGGCTTGACTTACGGGGCCTTTTTCCGTCTTGTTGCGCCACGACACCGCCACCGTGGTCCTGGCCCCCCAAGGCTGGAGCGCGGCTGTTGGCGTTAAGCTTCGGGTTCAAGCGGCCTTCCGAACTGCGGCTTTCCTGCAACGAGCGCGAACCGCTCGTTCATCGACGGCCGGATTTTCACCGAACGGTGCCGGATTGCGCTTGCGTCGGCATTGGCAGGTCCTGCGATTCCGTAGCAATATCAGCGTTCACTCGTCGTCCGAGGTCATAGAAGGAGAGACCAACATCCGTCGTCCAATGCGAGCTCAGCCCGAGCGCGAGCAATCCGGCCCGAGGATCAATGAGGCGATCAGGGCCCGAGAGGTCAGGCTTATCGATGAGAATGGCGATAACGTCGGCGTCGTCAGCCGGTTCGACGCCATGGAGCGGGCAACCACGGCCGGTCTCGACCTGGTCGAGATTTCACCCGACGCCGAGCCGCCGGTCTGTAAGATCATGGACTTCGGCAAGTTCAAGTTCGAGCAGCAGAAAAAGGCTGCCGAGGCCCGCAAGAAGCAGAAGATCGTCGAGATCAAAGAGATCAAGATGCGTCCTGCGATCGACGATCACGACTACGACGTGAAGCTGCGCGCCATTCGCCGGTTCTTCGAGGAAGGCGACAAGGTCAAAGTCACGCTGCGCTTCCGCGGCCGCGAGATGGCTCACCAGGAGCTCGGCATGGCGGTGCTCCAGCGCGTGAAGGCCGAGGTCGAGGGAATCGCCAAGGTCGAGAGCGAGCCGCGCCTCGAAGGCCGTCAGATGGTCATGGTGCTCGCGCCGCGCTGAAACAGCGACGAAAGCAACGCGCGGCTGGCTTCGGCGGACCTGTTCTGGCCGTTGCGGCCACCGCGCAGATTTATCCATCCATTGCAATGGAAGCGACGCGCTAAGCATGCCTTAACGTTGTGCGGTGAAGTCGCTGCGTGCTTCCATCTCAACAGACGGCGCCTCAGGGTCCCACGCCTTTGATGGAACGGCGCTCGATATCCATCTAGCTCGTCGAGAGCCCCTGCATTCATCACCGTTCGTGTGTTCGCGCCGCTCGATGAAGGAGCAGTGCGCCGCCCTGCCGACCAATCACACGCTGAAAAAGAAAAAACCCGAGGGGAACGCGCGGTTCCTCTCGGGCTTTTGAGTTGGACTTGGTCGCGGCTTCAGGAGTCCAATTTCAACGATTCCACCTTCGGCGTCACCTTGGGCATGATGTCGGGCATGTTGCTCGCCGGGTCGTGAGGCTTCAGGCGGAAGATGCCGTTGCCGCGGAACTCGAAGCTCTTCGCCACGATCGAGAAGAACTTGGACGAGGCATTGGCGTCGCCGTTGCCGGTGATGAGCATGTTCTGCGTCGGCATGTAGATCACGCCCTCGAGGTTGAAGGTGCCGCCGCCCTGGATGTTGCTCGTTTCGCCACGGGCAGCGCTCGGGTTCTGGATGAACAGGAAGCCTTCGTAGCTGCTGCCACTCTGGCGACCCTTGAGGTCCACGGTGCCGCCGCCGATGACGGTGGCCGTGGCGCCCGTGCCGTTGAAGTAGAACATGACGTTGCTGCCGGTGATGCTGGATCCGGACTGCGTGGTGAAATTACCGCCGTCGATGATGTAGACGCCGGCCTCGAACGTGACCTTCGCCTGAGCCTGCATGTGGATGCCACCGCAGTAGCGGCCCGGCGAGAGCGTGAACGTGCCCTTCTTGAGGTTCAGGTTGCTCGCCTTGCAGGTGGTAGCGATAACCGGCGGGACGAAGGTCGGTGTGTACAAGGAATAGGGAGTCTCATAGGCGCCGATTGTGGCGTAAGGGTCGGCGATATAGGCCGCCTGGGCTTCCGGCACGGGGCTATAGACAGATTTCGCCGCGCTGGTGACGCCGCCGACGGCGCTGTGGCCCTCGCCGACGACCTGTGCAGAGCCGCCGCCATCGATCGCCGTTGCGGTCGTCGAGTTGGTGTGCGCCCAGCAGCCGGTGTAGTCGATGTTCGGCGTACCCTGTGACTTGAGGCCGTACGTGGCGTCGGGATCGAGCGCGAGGATGCACGCGCGGCCCGGCTCGCCGACCTTGCCAGAGCCCGATGCCGTCGTCGTTACGTCGAGAATGTCGATGCTGGCGATCTTGAGGAAGCTCGTCGGCATCTTGTAGCTGGCTTTGATCGTGGCCGAGATCTCGCCGAACGAAATCTCGGTCTTGATGTCGGGGTACTTCCAGGTATTGGCCTTGAACACCTGCTCGGCCCGCGCCGTGCGATCGGCATCGGTGGTGTCAGGAGACATGGCCGCTGCCGCGAGAACCGCAGCGTCCGAAGCGCGCTGGATCTGGCCCTTGATGGTGTAGGCCTGACCGAAATCGATGGCGCCGCCGACGAACATGACCATCGGGGTTACCGCTGCGCCGAACATGATCGCGATGTTGCCGCGATCGTCGGACTTAAACCGGCCCCAGATCTTCTTGTTCAACTTCATTGTCGTTGTCTCCGAAAGCAAGTGCGCTGATCGAGAGCAGTTGTACGCGATCCCCTTTTTAATTTTCCCAATGTCGATCGTATAAATTTATACAAATTCTCCGGCGCGAATCTTGGTTAAGAACCGATGAATCTGCGGGCTCCAATTTTGCGAAACTATCGATAAATACGAGTGTCGACGTTTAAGCGCATTTTGAAGGGACACGCGCTAAGTACTGCGTATGTCCAACGCAGCAGCGAGTCACTTCAGATGAATAAAACCGTAAAAAGCTTCGTGTCCGCAGCCGCAGTTGCTGCTGCCCTCTCGTTTGGTGTCTCGGCGGCGCAGGCGGCCAGTGTGAACCACTCGACCGCATGCATCGGTGGGCAAGTGCCCGGGTATGATTGGGCCGAGCTGACCTCGTCCTATAAGGAGTCGATCTGGGACAGGCGCGCGGCGATGCAGCTCACCTCGGAAAACACGAAGGTAACGCTCTCCGTGACCGACGACCTCGGCAACTCCGTCTGCGAGGATGTGGCGAACATGACCGCGACGTGCCGCTTCAGCTTCACGGATTCGTTCACGGGTACGTTCAATATTCGAGTCGACAATACCCAGCACAACAGCGAAACCCGCTACACGCTCTGCGCGGAATGACACCGCGCTGATAATTCGAAGCGGATCGAAAGAGGCTGGCGGGAGACGACCCGCCGGCCTTTTTTGTTGCCGTTTGTTGATTGTCCGCGAACGGCCGGCTGGCTCTCCCCCCCGGCGTCAACGCTCTCAGTGTTGATAGGGCCTCGGGGAGCCTTCCGAACCCGTGGCCCCGTCTGACGCGGGCGCTGGAGGGCAACGCGACGGCCAAGCCCTTGCACGGGCAAGGACTTACAGCTATACACCACTCCTCGAGCCGTCCGGCGGGGCATGCCGTGTCGGCTCTTAATGCTTTGATCCATCAGCGAAAGCCGTTCAAAGCACCTCTCCTCGGGCTGAGGCGCGGGACTTCCCCGCATCGATGCGCGAGGCCGGGCGGCACAGCCGTTCCGGACACAAGGGAGGCCGCGCGATCTCATTTTTCGATCGGGCGAGACGGCGCGCACACGAACTGCAAGGAGAGCAAAATGCCCAAGCAGAAGACCAAGAGCGGCGCCAAAAAGCGCTTCAAGTTCACCGCCACGGGCAAGGTCAAGGTCGCCGCCGCCGGCAAGCGCCACGGCATGATCAAGCGCACCGCCAAGTTCATCCGCGATGCTCGCGGGACGATGGTGCTCAACGATAGCGACGCCAAGATCGTCAAGAAGTACATGCCGTACAACCGCTGATCCGCGAGCGCGGGCGATCGAACGCTCGCGACGAGATCTGCGATCCGGCACGTCCCAATCGACATTAGAGACCAAGTTTCAAGCGGAGCACGACCATGGCACGCGTCAAGCGCGGCGTTACCGCCCACGCCAAGCACAAGAAAGTCATCAAGGCCGCCAAGGGCTATTACGGCCGGCGCAAGAACACCATCCGCATCGCCAAGCAGGCGGTCGAGAAGGCGATGCAGTACGCCTATCGCGATCGCAAGGCGAAGAAGCGCAACTTCCGCTCGCTGTGGATCCAGCGCATCAATGCCGCGGTGCGCGAGGCGAGCGGCAACGGCATGACCTATGCCCGTTTCATCGACGGTCTGAACAAGGCCGGCATCACCATCGACCGCAAGGTGCTGGCCGACATCGCCGTTCGCGATGCCTCGGGCTTCAAGGCACTGGTCGATCAGGCCGCCGCCGCCGTCAAGAAGGCCGCCTGATCCCAAAATCGGCGCCGACAGTCGAAGGCCCGCCGGCGCTCATCGCAGCGCGGCGGGCTTTTTCGTTGCAAAGACCCGCGACGCAAGACTCGACCCTGGCGTGCGCGCATTCCGCATGCATGCCCGGCGACGCGGTCCGGAGCCCTTGTGCTCCGGCGCACCGCGTCGTAAGTCGGCCGCGTCCAACCGTGGAGCCAGCCATGTCCAGCACCGATCTCACCGCGCTCGAAACCGAGCTTGCCGCCGGCATCGCGGCGGCAGGGACCCTCGACGATCTCGACCGAGTGCGGGTCGCGGCGCTCGGTAAGAAGGGCCGCATCCCCGAGTTGATGCAGACGCTCGGCAAGATGGCGCCGGACGAGAGGAAGAACTTCGGCCAGGCGGTCAACACAGTGAAGGCGCGCATCACCGATGCGATCGAGGCGCGCAAGGCGGTGCTCGAGGAAGCGGCGCTCGAGGCACGCCTGGCGACGGAACGCGCCGATATCACGCTGCCCGTGCGTCCAGGTCCGGAGAGCGAAGGTCGCATCCACCCCGTCAGCCAGGTGATGGACGAACTCGCCGAAATTTTCGCCGATATGGGGTTTTCCGTCGCCGAAGGTCCCGACATCGAGACCGACGACTACAACTTTACGAAGCTCAACATTCCGCCCGAGCATCCCTCGCGCCAGGACCACGACACGTTCTATTTCTCGCCGAACGAGAAGGGCGAGCGCATGGTGCTGCGCACGCACACGAGCCCGGTGCAGATCCGCACGATGCTCAACCAGAAGCCGCCGATCCGCATCATCGCGCCGGGTCGCGTCTACCGCTGCGACAGCGACCAGACACATACGCCGATGTTCCACCAGATCGAGGCGCTCGTCATCGATGAGACGACGCACATGGGCCACCTCAAGTGGACGCTCGAGGAGATGTGCAAGGCGTTCTTCGAGGTCGACGAGGTGAAGATGCGTTTCCGCTCGTCGTACTTTCCCTTCACCGAACCGTCTGCCGAAATCGACATCGCCGCCGATGCCATCGGCAAGCCGGGGAAATGGCTCGAGATCGGCGGCTGCGGCATGGTGCATCCGAAGGTGCTCGAGAACTGCGGCATCGATCCGACGCGCTACCAGGGTTACGCCTTCGGCATGGGCATCGATCGCATGGCGATGCTGAAATACGGCTTGACCGATCTGCGTGCGTTCTTCAACGCCGACATGCGCTGGCTGAAGCACTATGGCTTCTCGCTGCTCGACGTGCCGACCCTTGCCGGCGGCCTTTCGAGCTAGTGTTGCGTCACCCGACCGCACGGAATTGCCATGGCAATGAGCGGTCGGATAGCGCTCTAGGCTACGATCGGTGAGGTGGAAGCGCCGAGTGCTTCCATCGATAGCGTGAAGAGCACTCTGGATTGCCTGTGCGCGCGCGCGCGTTTGCCGTCAGGTCGTCAGGTCGTCAGGTCGTCAGGTCGTCAGGCCGTCGTGCGGCGCCCGGCGATGGCGCGGCCGGGCTCGTCGCCGACATCGTCGTCGTCGCGGCCCTCGGCGGAATCGATCTCGGGGAAACGCACCGTGACGCGGGTCCCCTTCCCCGCTTCCGAGTAGAGCTCCAGCGTGCCGCCGTGCAGTTCGACCAGGCTCTTCGCCAGCGAAAGGCCAAGGCCGGTGCCGCGATGCTTCGAGCCGTGGCTACGGCTGACGAAGCGGTCGAACACGCGCTTCTGCTGCTCGGCGGGAATGCCGACGCCCTCGTCTTCAACCTCGAACACAGTGGACGCTCCTTCGCGCCAGCAGGTGATGCGGATCGTACCGCCTTCGCGCGAGAAGCCGACGGCGTTCGAGATCAGATTGTAGAGCACCTGCCGGACGCGCCGCTCGTCGGCATTGAAGGTGGTGACACTCTCTTCGATGCCGATGTCGATGGTCAGGGCAGCGCGCGCCGCGCGGTCGCGCACGCCGAGAATTGCGTCGTCGATGACGTCCGCGACATCGACCGGGCCAAGCTCGAGTTTCAGCGATCCGGCATCGATGGTGGCGAGGTCGAGAATGTCGTCGATGATGGCGAGTAGCGACTTCGACGATTGCGAGATGCCGTCGACGTACTCGCTCTGGCGCGTGTTGAGCGGGCCGAACGCACGGCTCGCCAGAAGATCGCTGAAGCCGATGATGGTGGTGAGCGGCGTCCGCAGCTCGTAGGAGATGTGGCTGATGAACTGGTTCCGCAGCTTGTCAGCCAGAACGAGCGCTTCGTTTCGCTCGAGCAGGGCGCGCTCGTAGCGTTTCGAAACGGTCACGTCGACGAAGGTGACGAGCGTGCCGCCATCGGGCAGCGGAGTGGTAGCGAAGTCGATGACGGAGCCTTCGGCCCGGATGATCTGACCAGCGATCTGCGGGCGCGTGTCAAGGAATGAGGTCACGACCTGACGGATGCGAAGCCATGCCTTCTGCTCGTCGTCGATGGCGCAGGCCGCCCCGATCACCTCGTCGATGTACGGCTTCTTGCCGAGCTGATCGCGGGACAGGTTCCAGATGGTTGCGAAGGCGGAGTTGTGCAGCTTCACGTGCCCGTCGGTGGCGAACACGGCGACGCCTTCCTTGAGGCTGTCGAGCGTTTCGCGTTGCACGCTGATGAGCGCGTTGTAATCGCTTTCGAGAACGAGGCGCTTGGTTTCGTCGGAGAAGAGATAGGTCACGCCGCCGTCCGGGCGCAGTTCGGCCATGACCTCGACGATGCGATCACCGGGCAGAAGCCAGAGATCGCGGAACGGCTCGCCGGTGGAATGGATCGCGAGGAACGTCGACTTCCACTTGAGATAGTTCGGCATGTCGGGAAGCAGGCCGCGCTCGTGCAGGCGGTCGATCAGGCTGCCGGCGAGCGGCCGCGAGGCGAGCCATTCGTCCTCGAGCGACCAGAGCGAGCGGAACGCGACGTTGTAGAACGCGAGGCGGAACTCGCGATCGAAGATCGCGACGGCGGTGGCGACGTGGTCGAGTGTACGGTCGTAGGCCTGGATCTGGCGCTGTAGCTCGTCCTCGGCGGTCTTGATGGCGGCGACGTCGATGGCGGCGCCCGCGATCGTATCCTCGGTCGGCAGCATGATGACGTCGTGAGCCTTGCGCTCCGAGCCGATCACGAGTTGGAGGCGCGAGCGGAACTCCTGGCCCTTGGCGATCGCGCCCATCGCGCGGTTGCGCTCACGCGAGTCCATGAGCTCGATCTGGCGCGAGAGCACTTCGTCGTCGCTCGGCGACTCGACCGCGCGCACATAGGCTTGATTGACCCACGAGAGGCGGCCGTCGCGCGTCTTAAGCCAAACCGGCATCGGTAGTGCGTTGAGCAGAGCCCGCATGGAGCGGATGTCGCGGGCCAGCCACTGGTGCTGGTCGATGATGCGGGCGAGATCGCGCTTGTAGCCAGCGACATCGCGCAGGCGCAGAACCGCGCGCCCGCCGGCCGCTCGACCTTCCGCCTCGATATGGTCGGCGGCGGCCGTGCGCACGATGATATTGAACGAACGCCCCTGCTGGAACAGCTCGTCGAGGCTGGTTTTCAGCAGGCTTGCCGAGCGCGGCTCGAGCCACTGCGCGAAGCGCAGAATGTCGTCCTTGCGCTGTGGCAGGCCGACGACGTTCGTCAGTGTCTGCGCGACGATGCGGGGCTCCTGCTCCTGATCCCAAAGCAAAAGGATCTGCGGCTCGGCCTTCATGACCGCCTCGGCGGTGGCGAGGCTGCTGCGCAATTCCGAGTTCTCGAGACGCGAGCTGCGCGAGAAATCGCGCGCCACCACGATTGCCCGCCACACGAGCGCGCTCGCCATCAGCGCCGCCGCCGTGACGAGAACGATGAGCAGTGATTTTTCGAGGCCGAGTGCGACGTCGAGCGCGCCGGTTCCGCGCGTCACCGCATAGGTCAGCGCCGCAACGACGGCCATGCTGGCGAGAAGCAACATGGCAAGCTCGTTGCGGGCATTGCGCGCCCGCGATTTGGCGACATTGAAGCGCATCGCGTTCCCAGATGGTGCACGAGAGCCGATCCTGCGGGATCGGAAACGGCGCCGCAGCCCCTTGGAACGCGCACAACAAGAGGCACCGTTGCGAAGCCGCGAACGGCGGACGAATCACTTTGCAATTATGGATGGTGGGACTTGGCCTTGGCCAGTGCAGGCGCGGCACAGGCGCTGGGTAGTACCGCCGCCGGAGCACCGTGACGCAGCCGGTCAGTCTCAGTAGTGGGTCAACCAATTGACGGTGGCATAGCCGTTGTCGAGCGCGAGATCGTCGGCGACCTCGAAGGTATTGCCGGCGAGGCCGGCTGACAGGGACACTTCGCCGCCACTCCACTCGTAGCGTGCAAAGAGGCCGGCGCGACCCGCAGGCTTCGGCCGCTCATGGGGCAACAGGTTGGTGGAGTCGGTATCGACCGCATGGCCGTTCAGCGCGGCTTCGAGGCCAGCGGACAGTGCGGGAGTGACGCGGTGGCCGAGACGGAGCCGGCTCCCGTATGTCTCGTGCGCCGCCGTCCAACTGGCGTCGAGCGACACCCACGCCGAGCTGCCGAGGTTGAGCCAAAGCTCGAGGGCGCCCTTGACGCCGTAATCCTCTCCGACGACAGCCAGCGCCGATGTGATGCCGGGGTCGACTTCGTGGGTCAGAGAGGCGATGCCGACGAATGCCTTGGCGGTCAGCGGGCCAAGCTGCGTCTGCCAGCCGATCAGTGCTTCCGCGGATGAGACCTGGGCGGCGTAACGGTGCAGGGCCGGATTAGTCGATCCGGTTGGCCGGCCGTCGTAGCGGTATTGGCCATAGCCGCCCGCAGCGCGCAGGCGCAGCCCGTTCCGTTCGAGTGACGCGAACGGCGCGACGGTCGCGCCGCCATAGAGCGACCAGGCACCTCCGGCGATATCGGCCCCACTCCAGGTTTCGATCCAAGTGGGGGCGGTCGGCCGGTCCTGCTCCGCCGCGCGCGCCGCTTGGAAGGGGGCAAGGGCGAGGGATTGAAGGACTGCGAAGACCGCAATGCAAGTGATGCACATGGGCCAGCGCAATGTGTTCGCCCGCGGAGAGCGGCGCGATGTCAGGGCTTGGTGGGCAATAACCCGTTGAAGCGCAATCGCGAACGCAGACACAACGAACTCGCGCCGTATAAATGAACATACAACTGATAGTATATGTACGGTTAAGCTCGGTAGGCGGTCAATTAACAACTATGCCGCGCATATAATTTCTACCTTGGCGTGTGCAAAATGACTTTCCATCAACTCCAGGATGCTGTTTTTTGTCTTAAACCGGGGAATGTGGCGTTCTGTTTTTCGCGTGCTGGCAATTGCGTCTCGCAATTGCAACAGATCAAGTGGAATGGTCGAGTTTTCTGCTATAAATAGATGATTGCTGAACCGCGCACCGCTTCGCGCCCATTGAGGGGCGCGCCAACCGCCTTGAAATTTCGGCGGTAAGCGGCAGCGGCAAGCGCATTAAGTCAAGAAACAGGAGGAGACGCGGCGATGTCTGAAAACGGATCTCCGTTCACAGGCTTAGGCTTTTTCCAGTCGTTCTTTCATGGTGCCGGACCGGGTAATGCAGCTCCCAACGTCGCGCTCGATCAGTACATGCGTAACGTCGCGCGCTGCCAACTCGAGTGCCAGGGGCTTATGAGCCGCCGCGCCCAGGCCTATCTCGAGCTGCCGGGGCGCGTCGCTGCATGCCGGACACCCCAGGACCTCGTCAAGGAGCAGACGATATTCTGGCAGACGGCATTCCAGCAGTATGCCGAATGCTCGCAGAAAATGATGACGTCGTGGGCGCAGCTCATGTCGGCGCCGGTGGCGGAGTCGAAGGGCAGCATCAAGCCGCGCGCCCGCGATTACCTGAGCTTCCCCGAGCCGCAGGCCGAGAAGAAGCTGCCGATCCGGGAGAAGGAGGAGCGGCGCCGGGTTGCGTGACGCGCGCGATCGGACGGCAGACCGCATTCGGTCACAGTCGGGACGGTCGATGCCGCCGGGCAACCGGGCATCGGCCGTTCACTGTTTTCGAACCGCTGCTTTCTTGCTCGGCACGCGAATGGGCCGCTCGAAGAGTTGTTCGAACCCAGAAGAACAGGCAACGTTTCGAGTTTTCATTGGCGGCTCAGAGTGTTTTCTACTCAGCCGAGCCGTCCTATTCCAGCGCCGGCAGGGCTTCTTTGAAGCCGGCCAGCGAAATGGGAATGCCGATGCCGGCTTCCTCGGTCTGGAAGATGATGAAAATCGCCGATTTTCCAGTCTTCAGCTGATCGATGAGCTTGTCCTCGGCAACCACCTGCGCGTAACAGGCGAAGCTGTGACACCTTAGGAAAGGCGCGTGGCCGACGTCCTTGTTGTCGATCTTGAGGCCGAGCCCCGGCGGTAGCAGCACCCCAAGCGGCGCGAATACGCGCAGCACCTTGGTTCCGTTCGAGAATTTCTGGAAATAGACCGTCAATCCTACATTGTTGCGGTCTTCGGCCGTAACGCTTTGTACGAGCGCGCAAACTTCCTTGCTGGACCCTGGCGGTGGTGCTTTGCATACGACCTGCCAGTCGCCATGCTGCGCCTTCACCGTGCCCTCGGGGGCCGGCTGCGCCACTGCCGCCGACAGTGAAAGCCCGAGTGCAACGACGACCATGGCCGCAGTGGCGGCGATGGATTGGAGCACGCGGGCGACCGAGTGATACACCTTGGCAGGCGCGAAGGGCCCGGGCCTCATGTCGGTGCGGGTGTGGCGGCGGTGATGCGGGTTGTGGAGCAAGTGATTCCCTCAAGCATTCAAGCAGTGGCAGCATGCTGACCCGCCTGGCACACGGTGCGACGGCATCTCCGTCCCAACCGCGAAATCAAACCGGCATGGCCGAAGGGTTAACTCCTCGCCGTGTCCAGCGCCAGCACGCTGCGGCTGTCTGCGATCAAAACGGCCAAATTTTGAAGCTGCTTCAAGCATCGTGGCGGTTGGGTGGCGTGGTGATGCAACAAAGGTTGCGTCGCGTTCAAATGCCGCACAGAGTTTGACTTGAGACAAGCGCGTGGCTTGTGCTCTGGTCAAAGCACGGCTATTCCGTTTTGTCGCGGCCTGTTCCGGGCGGTGGCTGGCGCGATCAAGCATCGCGGCTACGGCTGGTCGCCACGGCCAAGGGGGGCGCGGTGGCGTGGAATGGGTAGCTCGGCGTCTTGATGGCACGCTGATAGGATTACGGGCGATCGAGCGGGCACCACCCGCCTGTCTTGACTTTTCGCTACCGAGCGTATGCGCCGGAATAATGGCGCAGCCCGCTAGGAACGCGGACAGTAGTCGAGATGGGGTCGATCGGCAGGAATGTGAAGTGCGGCGCCTTCGGGTTTCCGCCAAGGTTCAAGAAACGGCCCGGCGTCGCCCGGGCGTAGATTTGGGGAGCATGGAATGATCAGACGATTGCTTGGCTCGGCTCGTTCCGCCGCAGCTATGGCAGCAGCCGCGCTCGCGACTGCGATGCTGGCGGTCGCCAGCGCCGGCGACGTCCTCGCGGCAGCCGGCCAGCCCGTTGACCGCCAGATCGGCATGCAGGACGCAGTGACGCCGGTCGCCCATGCGATCCACAGCTTCCACGACATGGTGAACGGCATCATCATCACGATCACCGTGTTCGTGCTGATCCTGATGCTCTACGTCATGGTCCGCTTCCGTGAGAGCGCCAACCCGACGCCGTCGAAGACCGCTCACAACACGATGATCGAGATCGCCTGGACGGTCATCCCGATCATGATTCTGGTGGTCATCGCGGTTCCCTCGTTCCGCCTTCTGAACCTCCAGTATGCCTATCCCAAGCCGGATCTCACCATCAAGGCGACGGGCTACCAGTGGTACTGGTCGCACGAGTATCCCGACCAGGGCGGGTTCTCCTTCGATAGCCTCATGCTGCAGCCCGAAGAGATCGCGGAGCTCAAGACGAAGGGCATCAATGCTCCGCGCAACCTCGCCGTCGACAACGAGGTGATCGTGCCGGTCAACAAGAACGTCCACGTTCTCGTGACGGCAGGCGACGTTCTGCACAACTGGACCATTCCATCGTTCGGCTCGAAGACCGACGCCGTGCCGGGCCGCATCAACGCGACCTGGTTCCGCGCCGAGAAGACCGGCGTGTACTACGGCCAGTGCTCGGAGCTCTGCGGCAAGGACCATGCGTTCATGCCGATCGCCGTTCGCGTCGTGACCGATCAGGTCTTCGCGGATTGGTCGGCCGCGATGAAGGCGAAGGACAAGAAGCGCGCCAAGCAGATCATCGAGCAGGTCGCCATCGAGGATGCCGGCAAGCAGGTCGCCAACGCTTCGGCTCCCGCCGCCCGTTAATGTCTTGAGCCGGCGCTAACACGCCGGCTCTCCGCCTGCGGCTACTGCCGCACGGCACGAATAAAAATCGCGCAGTTTCAGACGCACTTGAAAGCGAAGGGCAACGCCAGATGGGTAGCACTGCACATGCCGCTCACGGCCACGACGACCACACCCCGACGGGGCTGCGGCGCTGGCTGTTTTCGACCAACCACAAAGACATCGGCACGATGTACCTGATCTTCGCCATGGTTGCTGGCGTGATCGGCGGTATGCTCAGTGTCGGCATGCGCATGGAGCTCGAGGAGCCCGGCATGCAGGTGTTCGCGAACCCGCACATGTTCAACGTGTTCGTGACCGCGCACGGCATCATCATGGTGTTCTTCATGGTCATGCCGGCGACCATGGGCGGCTTCGGCAACTGGTTCGTCCCGCTGATGATCGGCGCGCCGGACATGGCCTTCCCGCGCATGAACAACATCTCGTTCTGGCTGCTGCCGATGGCTTTCGCGCTGCTGCTGATGTCGCTGTTCGTCGAGGGTCCGCCCGGCATGAACGGCATCGGCGGCGGCTGGACGCTGTATCCGCCGCTCGCGACCACCGGCCAGCCCGGCCCGGCGATGGACTTCGGCATCCTTTCGATGCACGTGGCCGGCGCCTCGTCGATCCTCGGCGCGATCAACTTCATCACCACCATCTTCAACATGCGCGCGCCCGGCATGACGCTGCACAAGATGCCGCTGTTCGTGTGGTCGGTGCTCGTGACCGCGTTCCTGCTGCTGCTGTCGCTGCCGGTGTTCGCCGGCGCCATCACCATGATGCTGACGGATCGCAACTTCGGCACCACGTTCTTCACGCCGTCCGGCGGTGGTGACCCGATCCTCTACCAGCATCTGTTCTGGTTCTTCGCCCACCCGGAGGTCTACATCCTCATTCTCCCGGGCTTCGGCATGATCAGCCAGATCGTCTCGACGTTCTCTCGCAAGCCCGTGTTCGGCTATCTCGGCATGGCCTACGCCATGGTCGCGATCGGTCTCGTCGGTTTCATCGTGTGGGCGCACCACATGTACACGTCGGGCATCAGCGTCAACACGCAGGCCTACTTCGTGTTCGCCACCATGGTGATCGCGGTTCCCACGGGCGTGAAGATCTTCTCGTGGATCGCAACGATGTGGGGCGGCTCGATCCAGTTCCGCCTGCCCATGATCTGGGCGCTGGGCTTCATCTTCCTGTTCACAGTTGGTGGCGTCACCGGCGTCATGCTGGCCAACGCCGGCGTCGATCGCTACCTGCACGACACCTACTACGTCGTCGCGCACTTCCATTACGTGCTGTCGCTCGGCGCCGTGTTCTCGATCTTCGCGGCCTACTACTACTGGTTCCCGAAGATGACCGGCTACATGTACTCCGACTTCTGGGGCAAGCTGCACTTCTGGACCACGTTCGTCGGTGCCAACATTCTGTTCTTCCCGCAGCACTTCCTCGGTCTCGCCGGCATGCCACGCCGCTACGCCGACTATCCGGATGGCCTCGCCTTCTGGAACAAGGTCTCGTCGTACGGCAGCTACATCACGGCTCTCGGCACGCTGTTCTTCTTCATCGGCGTGTTCGTGGCTCTGGCTCGCAAGCAGAAGGTCGGCGAGAATCCGTGGGGCGTCGGCGCCACCACGCTCGAGTGGACGCTGTCTTCGCCGCCGCCGTTCCACCAGTACGAGACGCTGCCGCGCATCACTGGTGGCGATCACCACTGATCGCTGCGCTCCGCAAGGTCACGATGGGCGAGGCCTGCAAGGTTTCGCCCATCGTCGGTCCGGCGGGGCTCGGCACGCCAAAGCGGCGATCTCGGCGCGGAGCGGTTTTCGTGACGTAGCCGGGCAGCCGCAGGGGCGGCAGAGAGAAAACGGCAGAGAGAACACGCGGCCGGGGGCTCTTAGCGCCGCCGGCCGGCACAGCCCGCCAGTCGGGCGCCACCCGTGCGTTGGGGGCCGTCCGAAATCGACGGGCGGTCCCCGCGTTGGATGTGGTCCGCAACTGTGACGAACGAGGGTGACGCTCCCGACATGACCGGAGCAGGCTTCAGGATGACGATGAATGCGCGGACCGCAGGCGGCCATACGGCCGGCCGTGTTGCCGATTTCGTCGCTCTGCTGAAGCCGCGACCGATGTCGGTGGTGGTGCTCACGGCACTGGCCGGACTGCTCGCCGCGCCCGGTTCCACGACTTTGTCGGTTGCTCTGGTCGCGATGGTCGCCATCGCGCTCGGTGGTGGCGGGTCGGCGGTGCTGAACATGTGGTTCGAGCGCGATCTCGATGCCCGCATGGTCCGCACCGCAAGCCGGCCGATCCCTGCAGGGCGCGTAAAGCCCGCGGAGGCGCTGGCGTTCGCGCTCGCGTTGATCGCGTCGGGGCTGGTCGCCATGGCCACGGTCTCGGGGCCGGCTGCCGCCGCGATGCTTGCGCTGACGATCCTCTTCTACGGGGTCGTCTACACGATGTGGCTGAAGCGGGCGACGCCGCTCAACGTCGTCGTCGGCGGTGGCCTCGCCAGTATATTGACGCCTCTCACCGGTTGGGCGGCGGCGACGGGAGGCGTTTCGCTCGAGGCGGTGGCGCTATTCGCTTTCCTCGTGCCGTGGACGCCGCCTCACGTGTGGTCTCAGGCGTTGGTGCGCTCGGCGGATTATTCCAACGCCGGTGTGCCGATGATGCCGGTGGTGGCGGGTTCGGCGCGCACGCGGCGCATGATGGTCGGCTTCACCGCCGCACACGCGCTGCTCGCGTTTCTGCCGCTCGCGTTCGGAACGACAGGCCTCGCATGGCTCGTCGTTGCGTCGCTCGGTGGCGTAGCGATGACGGCCGAAGCGGTGCGGCTGGCACGGGCGACGGACGCTACGGCGCAGGCGGCGGCTTGGATATTCTACCGCCACAACAGCGTCTACGTGGTGGCGCTGCTCGCGGTGCTGATAGCCGAGCGGGCGCTCGGCCTGCTGGTGCCGCTGACGGCTGTGACGGACTATTTGCTGCGATGAGCAGCCACGCTGGAGACAGCGTGACAGTGACAACAAGAAACCGGGTACGGAAACGCAACGCATGTCGGGTGCAACTCTGGAAGCAAGTGCCGGCGAACGGGCGCTCCTCAACGAGCCGACCGTCGGCGATTATCTGGCGCTGCTGAAGCCGCGCGTGATGTCGCTCGTCGTGTTCACCGCGCTGGTCGGCATGGTCGCCGCACCGGGTGGCATCCATCCCGTGCTCGGCGCCATCGCGCTGCTGATGATCGCGGTGGGCGGCGGCGCCTCCGGTGCGCTCAACATGTGGTACGACGCCGACATCGATGGCCGTATGGCGCGGACAGCGTCGCGCCCGATCCCACGTGGGCGGGTAACGGCGGACGAGGCGCTGACGTTCGGCATCGTGCTGGCCGCCGGTTCCGTTCTCACGCTCGGCGTGCTGGTGAACTGGGTCGCGGGCGGCCTGCTGGCCTTCACCATCGCATTCTACGTGTTCATCTACACGATGTGGCTGAAGCGACGGACCCCGCAGAACATCGTCATCGGCGGCGCCGCCGGCGCTTTCCCGCCCATGGTCGGCTGGGCCGCTGTTTCAGGCTCGGTCTCGATCGAGAGCATCGTGCTGTTTCTCATCATCTTCATGTGGACGCCGCCGCACTTCTGGGCGCTTGCGCTCTACCGTTGCCGCGACTACGAGCGCGTCGGCGTGCCGATGCTTCCGGTGGTGGCCGGTCCGGCGGAGACCCGCAGGCAGATCGTGATCTACTCGCTGCTGCTCGTTCCGCTCGCGGTCTCGCCCTACTTCATCGGCCTTGGCGGTATCGCCTATCTCGTCACGTCCGTTGCGCTCGGCGCGGTATTCCTGTGGCTCGCGTTCGATGTGCGCCGCATCACCGAGGGCCGCGAGGCCGATACGGCGGCGAAGAAGCTGTTTGGCTTCTCGATTTTCTATCTCTTCGCACTGTTCGCCGTGCTGCTGGTCGAGCAGATCGTGCACAAGGCGCTGATGTGATGTCGGGCAAGGAAGGGAGCAAGCCGATGAGCCGCATGCCGGCTGGTGCGGACAGTGAGGAAGCGCGGCGGCGCCAACGCCTGCGCTCGCTCGCGATCGCTCTTGCCCTCGGATTCCTCGTCGTTTTGTTCTACGCGGCGACCATCGTCCGGCTCGGCGGCAACGTCATGAACCGGCCGTTGTAGGGAGAAGCGCGTGACGATCCCAGGCGACAAGGCAACTGGCGTGGGCACGGCGGCGAACGGCGCTGTCGCCGACCGTATGGCCGCGGAGCGCGAGATGGCGGCCCGTCATCGCCGCGTCGCGGCCCGCCTTGGCGTCGTCGTCGTCGTCATGGCCGGCATGGCCTACGCCGCGGTGCCGCTCTATCGCATGTTCTGTCAGGTCACCGGCTATGGTGGCACGCCGCAGGTGGCGGCGAAGGCCTCGAGTGCCATCGTCGACCGCACGATTGTCGTCCGCTTCGACGCCAACACCGCGCGCGCACTTCCGTGGGACTTCCAGCCGAAGCAGCGAACGGTGGAAGTGCGCCTCGGCGAGAACGTCGTCGCGCACTACGGCGCGACCAACATCTCGAGCCGCCGCACCAAGGGCACTGCGAGCTTCAACGTCGCGCCGGAGTCGGCCGGCGCCTACTTCAACAAGGTAGAGTGCTTCTGCTTCACCGAGCAGGTGCTGGAGCCTGGGCAGTCCGCCGATATGCCGGTGATGTTCTTCGTCGATCCGGCGATCTTGAACGATCCCGATGCGAAGAAGCTGTCGGAGATCACGTTATCCTATACCTTCCATCCCATCGAGGAGCCGCACGCCGCGGCGTCTCGGCGGGATGTGGCGCCGGCCGGTTCCGTCGCGCCGCACCCGGGAGGCAAGAGTTGACCGCGAATTGAAATGCCCGTCTCGCTGCGGGCCGGCCAGTGAGCCGCACGGGCGATACGGATGAACTACGAGACAATACTGGGGACAACGACAAGGCTGGGGAACGGAGACTTCAATGGCCGACACACACGCTAAGAACCACGATTACCATCTGGTCGATCCGAGCCCATGGCCGCTTTTCGCGTCCTTGTCGGCGCTGTTGACCGCCGTCGGCGCAATCGTGTGGATGCGCTCGACCGGTGGCGGCGCCGGCCTGTTCGGCATGAAGGGGCCTTGGCTGTTCGCCGTCGGCATGGCCGGTCTCGTCGCCGTCGCCTACATGTGGTGGCGCGATGTCGTCATCGAAGCGCATAAGGGTGACCACACCCCGGTCGTGCAGCTGCACCTGCGTTACGGCATGATCCTGTTCATCGCTTCCGAAGTGATGTTCTTCGTCGCCTGGTTCTGGGCTTACTTCGATGCCTCGCTGTTCCCGTCGGGGCTCTACCAGCCGGCCAACGTCGCCACGCAGATCGGTATGGTTGAACGTAACGCGCTGACGGGTGGGCACTGGCCGCCGCAGCCGGTCGACGCTTTCAAGAGCACGTTCGATCCGTGGGGCCTGCCGCTGGTCAACACGCTCATCCTGCTGCTCTCGGGCTGCACCGTGACGTGGGCTCACCATGCACTGTTGAAGAACGACCGCACGGGCCTTGTCTGGGGTCTCGTTCTCACCGTTCTGCTCGGCATGCTGTTCACGGCGCTGCAGGCATTCGAGTATGGCCACGCCGCGTTCAACTTCGCCGGCCACATCTACGGCTCGACGTTCTTCATGGCGACCGGTTTCCACGGCGCGCACGTCATCATCGGCACGATCTTCCTGTTCGTCTGCCTGATCCGCGCGCTCAAGGGGCACTTCACGCCGAAGCAGCATTTCGGCTTCGAGGCGGCTGCCTGGTACTGGCACTTCGTCGACGTGGTCTGGCTGTTCCTGTTCGCCGCCATCTACGTCTGGGGCGCGGGCGCGCACGCGGGTGCCGGTCACTGACGACTGGTCGAATGACGACTGCGACGGCCGGCGCATCCCTGTGCCGGCCGTTTGCTTTGATCGGTGGCGGTGCTCTTGTTCAGGTGCGGCGCACTTGCGCCGGGCCGCAGTCGCGGCCTGAGCGGCCTTCGGCCGCTGGTTCCGCGCCCTGATCGTGCGAGCCCTTGCGAGCGCGTGAATCGGCGGCGGCACTCTTGTTCAGGTGCGGCGCACTTGCGCCGGCGGCCGTTGGCCGCTGAGCCCGCATTCGCGGGCTATCGTGTTTGGCCCCGATCGTGCGGGCTCTTGTGAGCGCGTGAATCGGCGGCGGCGCCCCGATCGTGCGAGTTTTCTCGCGAGCACGTGAATCGGCGGCGCAAACAAGTGTGTCCAAACCTCGCATTGCACGCGACACGGCTTTCGCTGATGGTGCCAGCATGACCACTCCTGCAAATCATCACATGTCCGTGCCCGTCATCGTCAGCGGCCTCAAGGCGCACTGCCCCCGCTGCGGAAAGGGGCCACTGTTCACACAGGTGCTGAACCTGCGCGAGAGCTGCTCGTCCTGCGGCCTGAGCTACAAGTTCATCGACACCGGCGACGGCCCGGCGATCTTTGCGATCTTCATTCTCGGCTTCGTGGTGCTCGGAGCAGCGCTCTGGGTCGAATTCACCTACGAGCCGGCGCTCTGGGTGCACATCGTGCTGTGGGGCCTCGTCACGCCGCTGCTCGCGGTCGGCCTGCTACGTTTCCTCAAGGCGACGCTGATCGCGCTCCAATTCCGCAACAAGGCCGAGGAAGGCCGACTAGTGAAATAGCGGCCGACGCGGCGATCGCTCCGTTGGCGATCCCAAACGTGGCAGGGGTGGCCCCGCGCGGGCGTGGCGTTGGAGTAACCTCGCTCATGAATCCAGAGATGAAGGCAGACGGGCCGCGCGGCAGCTTGCTGTGGCCGACTGTGCTGACACTTATCGGGCTCGCTATTCTGCTCTCTCTCGGTACCTGGCAGATGCGCCGCCTGGCCTGGAAAGAGGCGCTGATCGCGCGCGTCGAGGCGGGCGCGAAAGCGGCACCGAAACCACTCGGCGAGGTACTGGCGGACGTCATCCAGGGTAAGCAGCCTTTCGAAGAGGCGGAATTCCGCCGCGTCAGCGTGTCGGGGCGGTTCGATCACGTCCACGAGTTCCATGTCTGGGCACCGGGCAAAATTGGCCCGGCCTGGAGCGTCGTTACTCCGCTCGAATTATCCACTCCTCTCCCGGCGGCTCCTGGTGCCCAGCCTGCCGGCCGCGTTCTCGTCATCCGCGGCGTCGTGCCGGAGCACCGCAAGGCGCGCGAGATGCGGGCCGCGGGCAATCCCGAGGGTGTGGTTGAAATCGTCGGACGCACCCGCATTGGCCGCACGGGCACGTTTTCTGGTGGCAGCAATCCCGAGCACAATCAGTGGTACTCCTACGACTCTGCAGGAATGATCCAGGCCCTCGGTGCCGGCACTCCGGTCGCGGCGGTTCTCGTCGAAGCAGAGACGGCGGCGGGTGGGGCGGATGCACCCAAGCCTGAACTCGGTGCGATCAACCTCACGAACCGGCATCTCGAATATGCGCTGACCTGGTACGGGCTCGCGCTGACGCTGATTGGCGTCTATGTGGCGTATGCGGTTTCGCGGGGCCGGCGCCGCGCCGCCTGAGGCACGACAAGAGCGCCGCATCTCGCCTATCAACGGCCTTGACCGCGGCGCAGGGAGCGCCGATCAAAGACGCTGGAGTGATCCGTCCAAAACGGGTTTCCTGCGCGGGTTGCCTCGTGGCTCGAATACGCCGGTTCGGTCGTGTTGTGTTCGGCCGAGCCGGGCGTGGAGGTCGCGTCCGGCACCTTCATCGCTGATCGTTCGGCGGTTCTCGCGTCGGTCGGGGCAAGCTTGCAAACTTGGCGAGCTTCTCTTGCTCCGTGGCGCATACCACGCCTCGCCGACCATGGCGGCGAGGGTCCACAGCTGTCTGGAGAATTGCCGACCTTGACCTCCGTTTCATACATCTCCACGCGCGGCGGTGCTCCGCGGCTCGGGTTCGAGGACGTGTTGCTGGCCGGCCTCGCGCGTGACGGCGGACTCTATGTGCCCGAATCCTGGCCGGCGCTCGATGCGGCGACGATCGCCGGATTCGCCGGCCGGCCCTTCGCCGAAGTCGCCGCCGAGATCATCGGTCGTTTCTCGGGCGAGGAATTGCCGACGCGGGTGCTGGGCGAGATGGCGGCGGACGCCTATGCAACCTTCGGCCACGCCGCGGTGACGCCGCTGGTGCAGCTCGATGCGCAGACATTCGTGCTCGAGCTGTTCCACGGACCGACACTGGCGTTCAAGGACGTCGCCATGCAAATGCTGGCGCGGCTGATGGACCACGTCCTCGAGAAGCGGGGCCAGCGCGTGACGATCGTCGGCGCCACCTCCGGTGACACGGGTGGTGCGGCGATCGAAGCTTTCCGCACGTCGAAGCGCGTCGACGTTGTGATCCTGTTCCCGGACGGCCGGGTGTCGGACGTGCAGCGTCGCATGATGACGACGCCGACCGAGACGAACGTGCACGCCGTCGCCATCGACGGTACGTTCGACGATTGCCAGGCGCTGGTCAAAGCCATGTTCAACGACCACGCCTTCCGCGATTCCGTGGCGCTTGCGGGCGTCAACTCGATCAACTGGGCGCGCATCGTCGCGCAGGTGACGTATTACTTCGTCGCCGCCGTGGCGCTCGGCGCGCCGCACCGTTCCGTCGCATTCACCGTGCCGACTGGCAACTTCGGCGACATCTTCGCGGGATACGTGGCGAAACAGATGGGATTGCCCGTGGCCGATCTCGTGATCGCATCCAACGAGAACGATATCCTGCCGCGCACCCTCGAGACAGGTACTTACGAGATGCGCGACGTCGTCGCGACGTCGTCGCCGTCGATGGACATCCAGATCTCCTCGAACTTCGAGCGCTACCTGTTCGAGGCTTCGGGGCGTGACGATGCCTACGTGCGAAACGCGTTCGCCTCGCTGGCGCAGTCGCGCCGGTTCGATACGGGTCGGGTGGCCATGGGCCTCAGCCAAGAATTTTCGGCGCGTGCGGCGAGCGAGGCGGACGTGGCGCAAGCCATTCGCCACGTCGCCGCGACGAGCGGCTACCTCATGGACCCGCATACGGCCTGCGCCTACGTCGCCGCGTCCTCGGTTCACAAGGCTGGCCGCGGGGTTCCGCGCGTCGTGCTCTCGACCGCACACCCGGCGAAATTCCCCGATGCGATGGAGGCGATCACGGGTTCGCGTCCGGGCCTTCCGCCGCGCCTCGCCGGCTTGATGTCGGCGCCCGAGCGGTTCGAGCGGCTGGCCAACGATCTCGCCACCGTCGAGCGCTTCGTCGAAAGCCGCGCCCGCGCCGTGCGCGAGGGCCAAACCGCGAAAGGCGGCGCATGAGTACCGAGGTTTCCACGCTCGCCAACGGCATCCGCGTCGTCTCGCACGCGATGAACCACCTCGAAACCGTTTCGCTCGGCGTGTGGGTGGCCGCCGGTGCGCGCGACGAAGTGGAGAGCGAGCACGGCATCTCGCACTTGCTCGAGCACATGGCGTTCAAGGGTACGAAAAAGCGCACGGCTCGCCAGATCGCCGAGGAGATCGAAAGCGTCGGCGGCGAGCTCAACGCATCGACCAGCCTCGAGCAGACGGCCTATTTCGCGCGGGTGCTCAAGGGTGACGAGACGGTCGCTCTGGAGGTGCTGGCGGACATCCTGCAGGAGTCGCAGTTCGACCCGCAGGAACTCGAGCGCGAGCGCGACGTGATCTTGCTGGAGATCGCCGCAACGCGCGACGATCCCGAGGATATCGGCTACGACCTGTTGGCAGAGGCCGCGTTTCCCGGCCAGCCCGTGGGGCGCACGATCCTCGGCACGACGGCGAGCATCAAGGGGATCGACCCGGCGACGCTGCAATCGTTTCTCGACCGCCATTACGTGCCCGAGCGCATGGTGATCTCTGCGGCGGGTTCTGTCCGCCACGATCAATTGGTCCGCCACGCTGAAGCCCTATTCGGAGGGCTTGCTCGTCGCAAGGCTCCGGATTCGGTGCCGGCGCGCTACGAAGGGGGTGCGCGCTCCTACAAGCGACGTTTCGAGCAGAGCCATCTGCTGCTTGGTTTCGAGGGGCCGTCCTACTTCGCCGACGACTATTTCGCGGCGCAGGTGTTTTCCGGCCTGTTCGGTGGGGGCATGTCGTCCCGGCTGTTCCAGGAGGTCCGCGAGAAGCGCGGCCTCTGCTACACGATCTACTCGTCGGCGTGGGCCCTGGCCGATGCCGGGCTTTTTTCCATTTATTCGGCGACCGGGTCGGAGATGATCACGCAGTTGAGCGACGTCGTGGTGAAAGAGCTCGAGGCCGTCGCCCAATCCGGACCGACGCCAGCCGAACTTGCGCGGGCCAAAGCGCAGCTCAAAGCCGGCCTTCTGATGAGCCTGGAAAGCTCTTCGGCGCGCGCCGAGCAGATGGCACGACACGTCATCGCTCACGGCCGCGTACTCGCGCCCGAGGAGCTGATCGCGGAGGTCGACGCGGTCGGCGAAGGCGACGTGCGCAATTTTGCACGCCGCCTGCATGAGGGCGCCGCCGCTGTCGCCGTCGTCGGTGCGGGCAAGTCGTCCGCCGAGCATGCCGAACGTCTCGCCGGCCAGTTCCGCCGGATTGCCTGAGGAGGCCCACGGGTGCTGCTGGGGGCAAGCATCGTTCAGGATCCGGGGCCGGTTCTCGCCGGCAGGGGCATCACGTTGCGCTCTGCCGCCATGGCGGATTACCCCGCTTGGTCCGAGCTGCGCTCCGCCAGCCGCGGGCATCTTGCGCCGTGGGAGCCGCTCTGGGCGCTCGACGAGCTGACGCGCGCCGCATTCCGCCGCCGCGTGCGCCACTACGCGCGCGAATCTCGCGACGATCTCGGCTACGGACTTTTCATTTTCGCCGGCGGTTACCGACTCGTCGGCGGGCTCACTCTTTCGAACGTGCGCCGCGGTGTCACCCAGTCGGCCACGCTCGGCTACTGGCTGGGCGCCGAGCATGTCGGCAAGGGATACATGGCGGCAGCGGTCGGAGCCGTCGTCCCATTCGCTTTCGACACTTTGAAGCTGCACCGGATCGATGCCGCTGTGATGCCTGCCAACACGGCATCGATCCGCGTGCTCGAGCGCGCGGGCTTCGTGCGCGAGGGTTTGGCTCGGCGTTATCTCAAGATTTGCGGTCGCTGGGAGGATCACCTGCTCTACGCGCTGCTGGCGGACGACGCCGGGCGCGGGGGAGGCGGCGCATGAGCCCGGCCATCCGCACATTGCGACGTTGGCATGGATCGTGCCCGGCGGCTGGTCTGATGGCGTTGTTCACCGTGCTGTTCGCGCTCGCCTGCACGGTGCACGTGCGTCCTGCGTTGGCACTCAACGCGATCACCGTGCAGGCCGATCAGGATCGCGTCGAGATCACGCCGCTCGGCGAAGCCTATGACGGTCGCGGTGACAGCCTGACGATCGAGACGGCGGCGAGTAGCGATGGCGTGCGCGGCCGCATGTCGGTTCGCGCGGCGACGTCCGGCACCAACCCGCGCTGGCTCGTATTCGCGCTGAGCAACCCGAGCGACAAACCGATCGAACGCTGGCTGACCGCAGACCGCTACACCGCGTCCGGGTCCGGCATCGTCTGGCCCGATCTCGACGCCCGCCGTCTCGAAGCCGTGACGCCGTCGATGGGCTTCGTTCCAAGCCGCGTACGCTCCGACCGCGCCGACATCTTCGCGCTGACGCTGGAGCCCGGCCAGACCATCACCTACGTCGTCGAGCTCGCCACCGAGAGCTTCCCGCGTGTCTTCCTCTGGAAACCGCTTGAGTACGAAATCAAAGCGCGCGACCGCCAGCTCTTCAACGGCGTCATGCTCGGCCTGACTGTGCTCGCGGCGATCTTCCTGACGTCGATATTCGCCGCGAACCACAAGATCATCTTCCCCGCTGCGGCGCTGTTCTCGTGGTGCGTGCTCACCTACCTGTGCGTGGAGTTCGGCTTTTTCCATAAGCTGTTCAACATGAAGCCGGAGGACAACGCCATCTATCGCGCGGCGGCGGAAGCCTCGATGGCCGCAAGCTTGGTGATGTTTCTGCACGCCTTCCTGCGGCTGCGGCTGAGCCATGGTCTCATCCGCTTACTATCACTAGTGTGGATACTCGGGCAGCTTTCGCTTGTCGCCGTAGCGGCCATCGACCCGCGGCTAGCGGCGACATTCGCGCGCATCTCGTTCGTCGGGATCGGCGGCATCGGCGCCGTCGTGACGCTGTTCCTCGCAATACGCGGCCAGGACCGCGCGCTGCATCTCGTGCCGACTTGGATACTGTTCCTCATCTGGATCTTCCTTGCCGCGGTGACGCTGACGGGGCGCTTGCCCGGAGACGTGTTTGTTTCCGCGCTGATGGCCGGCCTCGTGATGGTGGTGCTGCTGATTGCGTTCACGGTGACACAGTTCGCATTCCGCTCCATCGATCCAGTCGCTGGACTTTCGGCAGGAGACAGCCAGTTGCGCGCCATTGCCGTCGATGGCGCGCGCTCTGCGGTTTGGGAATGGTCGAGCCGGCGCGACGAGATCAAGACGGGCACGCTGGTCGAGGAGCTCCTCGGGCTGAACGCGGGCGAGCTCAACGTCAAGGTCGACGAGTTTCTCCAGCACGTCCACTCGGCCGATCGCGAGCGCTTCCGCCTGATGTTGTGGAGCGTGCAGGAACGCGCCGGCGGCAAAATCCGCGCCGATTTCCGTATGCGCCACGCCGACAACACCTACAGGTGGTTCGAGCTCGAGGCCGCATCGGTGCCGACCAGCGACCGCCGGACGGTGCGCTGCATCGGCCTGATGCGTGATGTCACCGACGTGAAGATCGCGCACGAGCGGCTGCTTCACGACGCTGTGCGTTGCAGTCTCACCGGCGTGCCAAACCGCTCGCTGCTGCTCGACCGGCTGGCAACCGTCATGGCGCGCAGCAAGTCGGATTCCCGCGTGCGGCCGACGGTATTCTTCATCGACATCGACAAGTTCAAAAGCGTCAACGCAACGCTTGGTCTCAACGTCGGCGACAGCGTTCTCATCACCGTCGCGCGACGCCTGCAACGTCACCTCGGCCCGTTTGACACGCTGGCGCGAGTCGGTGGCGATCAGTTCGCGATCCTGTTCGTGGAGGAGCAGGAGTCGCGTGAACTCGCGGCCCTTGCGGAGCGGGTGCGCCGCAGCCTGCGCTCGCCCATCCACATCGCCAGCCAGGAAGTGGTGCTGACGGTTTCGCTCGGCATCGCCGTCTACGAAGGTGGCGAGACCTCGTCGGAGGATTTCCTGCGCGAAGCCGAGATCGCGATGTTCCGAGCCAAGCGTGGCGGAACCGACCGGATCGAAATCTTCAGGCCGGAGCTGCGTGGCGAGGTCGAGGACGATTCGGGCATCGAGGGGATGGTGCGCAAGGCCGTAGACAAGGGCCAGCTCAAGATGCTGTTCCAGCCGATCGTCTACCTGCCGACGGAGGAGCTGGCGGGCTTCGAAGCGATGATCCGCTTCGAGCATCCCAAGCTGGGCATGCTCAACCCCGCCGCCATCCTCACCTCCGCCGCCGACGCAGAGTACGTTCGCAAGATCGGCTCGATGGCGCTCTCGCGCGCGGTAGAGGCTGCGGCGCAGTGGCAAAAGGAACTGCCGCGTCCGGAGGATCATCTGTTCGTCAACGTCGATGTCGCGAGCACGGAGATGCTGCGCTCGGAGCTCGCCCAGGAAGTGCGCCACCTGCTCGCGGTGACGATGATCGCAAAAGGCACGCTGCGGCTCGAGGTTTCCGAAGCGATCGTCATGGAGAACCCCGAACACGCGGTTTCCATACTTGATCTCGTTCGCGGGGCGGGGGCCGAGGTGGTCCTCGACGATTTCGGCGCGGGTTACTCCTCGCTCACCTACCTCCAGCGCCTGGCCTGCGAGACGTTCAAGATCGATCGCTCGCTCGTGCGTAGCGGTACCGGCGGAAACGAGGCGGGGTCCAGCGTCGTGCGCGCGATGGTGGCGCTGGCGCACGAGCTCGGCAAGAAGGCGATAGCGGAGGGCATCGAGGCCCCTGACGACGTCGTGTTCCTGCGCGCCATCGGCTGCGAGTTCGCGCAGGGCTTCTACTACGGCGAGCCGATGGCCGATCGCGACGTGACGCAGCTCTTGCGCATCATTCGTAAGTCAGAGCGCAAGCTACAGACGCACGGCTTCTTCAAAACCAAGCAGCGCTCCTCGCGTAAGAAGCGCAAGCGTGAGGCCGAGGCGCAGGCGGCGGCTACCAGCGGCGTCAATCAGGCGGAAGCCGCGGCCTCGCCTGGTGCCATGCCGGAGTCGCGCGACGCCGGGACGCCAATGCCGTCACCGCTCAACGGCGCCGGCCACCCGGACGCCAATGGCGCCTCGCCACCCCGCGGACAGGCCGAGCGGCCGCGCGGTACACCGCCTCCGCTTGCCGCCGAAGCGGGCGCGCCTGCGCAGGCAACTCCCCCCACGCTGCGGACACGGCAGCGGCCGATGCCGCAACGTCAGCCCGAACCGCCGGCGCAGCGCACCGAGCCCCTCCGGCCGCCGGCTCAGCCGATGCCGCCGCCGGTGGCACCGCCGCCCTTCGCGCAACCGCAGGCGATGCCGCAAGCGCGCGTCTCGGCGCCGCAGGGGTTGCCGCACGAGACAGGCCAACCGTTCGCGAATACGCCGGCTAAGCCGGAGGGCTGGACTGCGCCCAACGCTCCGCCTCCCTCTGCTTCAGCCGTGATGGCGAGCGCTCCCCCGATCCAGCCGCCGCCCGTTCCTCCGTCAACAACGGCGGGCGCGGCCAATGGCCAGTCCAGCCCGCCACACGCCAACGAGCCGAGCCCGCCACCTGCTGCGGAAAGGCCCAACGAGCCGCGCACCACACCGCCGACCATCCCCCCGGTGGCGCAACCGGCTGTGCCGCCTGCGGTGCCGCCAAATGCGCAACCCGCCCGGACGGCCTCGAAGCCACGTCCCTCACCACCACGCGTGCGCCCGCCGCAACCCCAGCCCGATTTCTCGACGCTCCCTCCGGGTATCGCGGCATCGCTGGCAAAGCTCGCGGGCATAGCGCCACCCGAACCGCCGCCAGTGCCGGGCGCGCGGCGTAAGGAGCCGACCGAGAGTTGAGTTTACGATCGCCCGCGTCACAATCGGGGTGCATCGAGGACGGGGCGTCCCTGACAAGCCAATGGATGCCATCCAATCGGCCGGACCTTCGAGGACTTGCCGTACTTCAAGGACTTGCCGGGGACAGCGGCGAGAATGGCTCGTTGGGCCGTGCGGGCGACCGTTGAGGTTACTGCGCGGATTTCGCCTTCACCGCTGTCGCCTGCGGGGAAATTCGGTCCAGCATACGCGGTCCGAACGTGGCGACGAAACCCCGTTTCGCGAGCTCGGCGCGTGCCTTTTCGATCTCGTCCGGAGCGGACAGATACTCGATCACGAGTACGGGCTTCGAACTCTGCTGTGCCAGCGATAGCCAACGCGAGCTGTTGTAGATCTGGGCCGAGCTGTTGGCGATGCCCTCCGCCGGGCTGCCGTAAAGCAGATCTTCCTTGGCGATGGCGTCGATCGTGCCGACATAACCGCGCTTCGTGAGCAGCTCCTCTCCGTTTTGGGGAACTATCAGAAAGCCTGGCACGCGCGCTCTAGCCTCGCGCGCGATGCGGGCGACGAATGCAACCATCTCCTCGGCCGCGTCGGTTCGCTCGTCCTCATGTTCGTAGAACGCATCGACGCGATCGAGATAGACGCCGTCGAACCCCGCGTCGAGTATGCGCTCGAGGTAGCAGCCCGGTCTGCCGACGATGAGGGATTGCCAGCCTGGGTCCCAGTAGTGCACGGCGAAATTGCCTGACCAGCTCTCGTTCTCAGTGCTGAGCCAAACCGGTGCCTTGTCGGTGACGCGGCGCCCCGGTTTGCTGGCATCGCCGTGTGCTTCACCTCCGCGAGGCGAATGGCGACCCGTCGGCGTATCCGCCTTGTTTTTGCGGTCGGAGCCCTTTTGATCGGCCTTCGACGTGGGATCGGCTGGTGCCACCTCGGCAAGTTCGGCGTCTGTCTCGATCCAATCCTTGCGCCAGTAGTCGCGATACTCCTCCGCCTCGCCGATACTGAGGTAGCAAAGGACGATGCGGCGGCTGCCATCGGGCTTGCGCTTCAGCCGGCGAACCACGGTGGAGGTCAGCCGGTCGCGGCCCGGTCCGGCGATCGATAGGTCTATGACCAGCAGGTCGACGTTCGACGCTTCCAAGGTCGAGAGGTCGTACTCCTGCAATTGGTAGCCCCAGGAGCGGGCCGCGGCGATCAACTCGCGCAGGCTCGGCTCGCCTGGAGCCCGAGCAGGCACGTCGGGCTTTCGCCCAGCCGCCGCGAGACTGCCGCCGGGGATCGACAGAAGGCCCGCCGCAGCAAAAAGGAACTCTCGACGTTTGAGCAAGGGCACTCCCCGGTTCGCCTTTCACCTGCGCTGCCAGAACGCGCGGGTGAGTTCGTCCTTGATGGCATCGTGCCGGGTGTCCATCAAGGTCGAGCCGTGGGCAGGACACGCGCCAAGTTGATCTTCTCCACCGCCGGGGCCGCCGTGGTGGTGCGAGACTGCCGCATCGCTCGCAAACAATGTCAGCGTTTCATCCCGCAGTCGTCGGGCTCGCCCGCTGTGTTTGCCAGGTTGACCGGCCGTTTCTCTGCGCTTATCTCAGCGGCATGGCGAAGCTACCTATCATAACGCTACCCGATCCCCTCCTCCGTACGCAATCGGCCCCCATCGAGCGCGTCGACGACGAGGTGCGCCAGCTCGCCGACTCTATGCTCGAAACCATGTACGCCGCTCCTGGCATCGGCCTCGCCGCGATCCAGGTCGCCGTGCCGCGCCGTCTCGTCGTACTCGACGTTTCCGACAAGGACGAGCCGCGCAACCCGCTCGTCATGATCAATCCCGAGATCGTATCCCTCGGCGACACGCTCGCGCCGTATGAGGAAGGGTGCCTGTCGATCCCCGACGTCCTGGTCGACATCGACCGGCCATCGACGGTGCGCGTTCGCTACGTGGATCGTTACGGCAAGTCGCAGGAGCTCGACGCCGCGGGGTTGCTGGCAACGGCGATCCAGCACGAGGTCGATCATCTCGACGGCCGCCTTATCATCGATTTCCTTTCGCGCCTGAAGCGGGACATCGTGGTTCGGCGGTTCAAGAAGCAGCTCCGCTCCGCCAAGATCTGATCGCCCGCCGGCATGGGCGACTGCTCGGGGAGGGCAGCTTGAGCCTCGACATCGTGTTCATGGGCACGCCCGAATTCTCCGTGCCAATGCTCGGCGCACTGCTTGCGGCCGGTCATCGCGTCCGCTGCGTGTATACCCAGCCACCGCGGCCGGCGGGGCGTCGAGGTCTCGCCGAAACTCCCTCTCCTGTGCATGCCTTCGCCATCGAGCACGGACTCCCTGTTTTGACCCCGGTGAGCCTCAAGGGCGAGGCGGAACAGCAGGCGTTCGCCGCGCACGGCGTCGACGTTGCCGTGGTCGTCGCCTACGGTCTCCTCCTGCCGCGCCCGGTTCTGGCCGCGCCACGCCTCGGCTGCATCAATCTCCACGCCTCGCTGCTGCCACGATGGCGCGGGGCGGCTCCGATCCAGCGCGCCATCATGGCGGGCGACGCCGAGACGGGCGTCATGACCATGCAGATGGAAGCCGGGCTCGACACGGGGCCGGTTCTCATGACGGCGCGCACGCCGATTTCGCCAGACGAGACGGCCGGCGAGCTGCACGACCGGCTCGCGTTGCTCGGTGCACCGCTGCTGGTGGAAACGCTCGCGGCGCTGGAAAGCGGAACGGCGGTTGCGCTTGCGCAGCCCTCCGAAGGCGTCACTTACGCCGCCAAGATCGACAAGGCCGAGGCGCGGATCGACTTCGCCCAATCGGCGAGCGAGGTCCACAATCGCATACGTGGGCTTTCACCATCGCCGGGCGCATGGTTCGAGGTCATGGTCGATGGCCGGCCGGAGCGTATCAAGGTTCTCAAATCGTCGCTCGCGGGAGGTCGCGGCGCTCCGGGCGAGGTGCTGGACGGCGAGCTGACCATCGCCTGCGGTGACGGCGCCATCCGGCCTGTGCTCGTGCAGCGCGCCGGGCGCCGCCCGGTCGCAACGGCCGAGCTGCTGCGCGGGCTTGCGCTCCCGTCGGGCACGCGCATCGCCTGAGACGAGCAAAAGGTCGCGCCCGATATCGAGAACGGCACTCAGTCAGCGACCGGAAAGCCGCGATGTGGCGGATATTCGAGTAGTGCAGCGCGCGATTGCACCGCCTCGGCTCACGAAGGTTTGCAGCGAAGTTATGGGTGGCCCGACGCGTAATTCCCGCCAAGTGGGTTAGGCTACTTCGGGACGAAACACGGAGGTGACGATGCGCTCGATTATCCTGCTCGCGACCCATGCGTTCATGCTCGCAGCCGGCTTTGCGCTCGGCGTCTACGCGCTGCCGATCCTGACCGCGCCGCCCGGCCCCGACAAGGCGGCCCTTCAGGCCACGCACGCGGCGGCCGTCTACAAGGGGCGCTTCGATCGCAATTTGAAGGGCAGCGATTTCGTCCATTGGGGCGAGGGCGACGTGCGCATTCTGCCCGACATGATCGCTCACGAAGGGCGGCTCGCACCCGGCCCCGACTACAAGCTCTATCTCGCGCCCGAGTTCGTCGACACGAAGGAAGGCTTCCTAAAAGTGAAGGAGAAGTCGGCCCGCGTCGGCGACGTCAAGACCTTCGATGGGTTCCTGGTACCGGTGCCGGCAGGTGTCGACGTCGGCTCATACACGACGGTGGTCGTTTGGTGCGAAGCCTTCAGCCAGTTCATCAGCGCCGCGAAATACCGATGACGGCAATCAGCACGGCCGACACGTGCGTGCGGCTTCGCGCCGGCGGGCGCCCCAATGTTAATCATGGTTTACGAAGTCCTATCGGTCGCTGCAGACGAGAGCTAAACTCTTTCCTCAATTCGGGCGGGCCGGTGTTCGGTGACCCCGTGAGGAGGCTAGTTCCATGCGTACCCTGCAGGTCATGTTTCCCGTGGCGGCCGCAGTCGCGGCACTTGCCGTTGGCGCCAGCGCCGCTTTCGCCAACGGCACGACGCGGATCGAGACGCGCCCGTTCTACGGCGCCGTCGTCACCATCGAGGAAGGCGTTCGCGTTTTCCGCCCGCTGCCGCCGACCGAGCGCGTCATCATCAATCCGGGCGGCATCACGCCGCTGAGCCTCGGCTTCAACGAAACCACCGTCACCGAGCGGCGCTACAACTACAATTACGGCTCCGAGACGAAGGAAGAGGCGCCGCCGCGCAACGTCTATGGCGTCGGGGGCTATTACGGCTACGGCCGTCGCGGCCATCGCGGCAATGGCGATGGCGGCCAGCACTACGGCGGCGGAATGCCGGGACGCGGCGTGCGTTGACGGGGGCGAGAGTCACGCTAACCCATGAGAGTGCATCACTTCCGTCTCGCGCGCTCAAGTTCTAGCGAGGATGCACAGGGCACCCGGACAGCGCGGCGGCTTGTGGCCAAGCCCGGTCGAGGATAGGAGTGCGGCGCGGCCGAAGCTGCGCCGTTTTTCTATTTGAGTTCGTCGGACGCCTGCGGATGCCGCGCTATCGCATCACCATCGAATACGACGGCACGCCATTCGTCGGCTGGCAGCGCCAAGCCGAAGGCGTTTCGGTGCAGGGGGCGTTGGAAGAGGCCATCCACGCCTTTTCGGGCGAGCGCGTCACACTGCGGGCTGCAGGCCGCACCGACGCAGGCGTGCACGCCACCGGTCAGGTTGCGCATTTCGATCTTGAACGCCCGCGCGATCCGTTTCGCATCGCCGCCGCGGTCAACTTCCATCTGAGGCCGCATCCGGTGGCAGTCGTCGCATGCGCTGAGGCGGCGGCCGATTTCGACGCACGTTTCTCAGCGACGTCGCGTCACTATCTCTATCGCATCCTCAACCGGCGCGCGCCGCCGGTGCTCGATCGCGAGCGGGTCTGGTGGGTTTCGACGCCCCTCGACGCCGGTGCCATGGCCGAAGCTGCGCTGCACCTGATCGGACGTCACGATTTCACGACGTTTCGCGCCGCCCAGTGCCAAGCCAACTCGCCATTGCGCACGCTCGATCAACTCGATGTCACGGCGTCGGGCGACGAGATCGAGATCGCTGCATCGGCGAGGTCGTTCCTGCACCATCAGGTGCGCTCGATGGTCGGCAGCCTCAAGTACGTGGGGGAAGGCAAATGGCGCCCGTCCGACATGGCGCGAGCGCTGGCCGCGCGTGATCGTAGTACGTGCGGAGTGGTCGCGCCCGCGTCAGGGCTTTATCTGGTCGGTGTCGGTTACGCTGCACGGGCGATTGCGGGTGGTGGAGCGAATGTTGGTGACGCCGGCGACGACGTTAGCTGGTGAGCCTGTCGTCGTATGGGATACCCCATAACGCGCTCACCAGTCGTGATGGTCCTCGGCATCGATCGGGGGCCGGCGCGGCAGAGGTCCCGTATTCTTCGGCAGCAGGAGAAGTAGCAGAAGCGTCGGCGGGAACAGGAAGCAGTAGGCGGCCCAGGACGAGGCGTCGCGGTTCTTGAATCCCGCTGTGAGGCCGCCGAGTAGTCCGCTGACGATCATGGCGACGCCAACGAATGCGATGATCTTGACGGCGTTCAACGGGGCGTCCTCCAACTGCACCACATACGGGCGCGCCATGCTCTGCCCAGGCAATATACACTGCCAAGTGTGGCAAGACCGCGCTGCTTCGCCAACACCCGACAGCCGGTCCGATCGAGGATCAGTCGAGGAAGTCGAGCCCGAGATCGAGTACCGGGGCGGAATGCGTCAGGGCGCCGACCGAGATGAGATCGACGCCGGTCTCGGCGATGGCGCGGACGGTTTCGAGATTGACGCCGCCCGATGCCTCCGCGAGCGCCCGCCCGCCGATCATCGCGACCGCCTTGCGCAACGTGTCCGGCGACATGTTGTCGAGCAGTACGGCATCGACTGAAAATCCCAGCACCACCTCGAGCTGGTCGAGCGTATCGACTTCGACCTCGATCTTGACCATGTGGCCGGCGTTCCGCCGCGCCGCCGCGACAGCCGCGCCAACGCCACCGGCCGCGGCAATGTGATTGTCCTTGATGAGAACGGCGTCGAACAGGCCGATGCGGTGGTTAGCGCCACCGCCGCACCGCACGGCGTATTTCTCGAAGGCCCTGAGGCCGGGCGTCGTCTTGCGGGTATCGACGATTCGCGCTCGGGTTCCGGCGATGGCGTCCACATAGCGTTGTGTCAGTGTCGCGATGCCCGACATACGGCCCATGAAGTTCAGCGCGACGCGCTCGCCGGTCAGGATCGCGCGTGCTGGGCCGGAGATCTCGGCGATCACATCTCCGGCCGCGACCGCCGTGCCATCCGCGAGTTTTACGGAGACGGCGACGCGCTCATCCATCTCGCGGAATGCGGCGATGGCGAGGTCGATGCCCGAGACGACGCCCGCCTTGCGCGCAGCGATCACCGCGCGCGCTTGGACATCGGCGGGAATCGTAGCGTTGGTCGTCACGTCGCCGACGAGGCCGAGATCCTCGGCAAGGGCCTCCTGCACGGCGCGCCGAACGATCACGCCCGGCAGCGGAGCGAGGCGGGTGACGGCCAACATCTGTACGGGAGCTGTCATCGGCGGGACGGCGCTCTCTCTCGTCGTCATGGTGCGCACGGCTGGTCCGCATCACAGGCTAGATAAGTTTCAGAGATGCGCGCCACGGCGCTCGCCGCCACCCCCGCTTCGATCTCCCGGAGAGTTGCGACGGAGATGAAGCTGCGGTGGGCCTGACGCGGATCGGCTTCGGGAAAGTCGGAGCGGAAATGCCCGCCGCGGCTCTCGGTCCGCAGCAGTGCAGAGCCAGTGACGAGACGCGCCGCGAGCAGCATGTTGGCGAGCTGCGTATCTCCCTCCGCCTGCTCGGCGAGATCCGCGAGGCGAATGAGCGCGCTGGTCAGCCCGCGGCGGTTGCGCACGACGCCGACATCGTTTGACATCGCGTCGCGAAGCTCACCGACGATCGAGTCATGCAGCTCCAGATCGAGCTGTGCTTCGCCGCCAACGGGATGCAACGCTGCCGCGCGCAGGTCCCTGCCATCGCCGACGGTGGCGCGGATGTCGTCGGCTGCGCGCGCGCCAAAGACGACAGCTTCCAGCAGCGAGTTCGACGCGAGGCGATTGGCGCCGTGCAGTCCGGTGGAGGCGACTTCGCCGATCGCCCAGAGGCCGGCGACGCTGGTCCGCCCGCGATCATCGGTGGCGATACCGCCCATGTGATAGTGCTCGGCCGGCGCGACAGGAATGGGTTCCGCCACGGGGTCGATGCCGGCGGCCCGGCAATGCGCATAGACGGTCGGGAATAGCGCGGGGAACCGTGCGCCGATTGCCTCGCGGCAATCGAGGAAGACTCGGCCACCTGCGGCGATTTCGGTCGCGACGGCGCGGGCGACGATGTCGCGCGGTGCAAGCTCGGCATCGCGATGCACGTCGACCATGAAGCGGCGCCCATCGGCGTTGACGAGATGCGCGCCTTCTCCACGCAGTGCTTCCGACGCGAGCGGCGCGGGATCGGCACCGACGTCGAGCGCGGTCGGATGGAACTGCACCATCTCGGCGTCGGCGATGGTCGCGCCGGCACGCGCCGCGAAAGCCAGAGCTTCGCCGCGGGCATAGGCCGGGTTCGTGGTGGTGCGGTAGAGCGCGCCGATGCCGCCCGTCGCCAACACGACGACGCGAGCCGGAAGCAACTCGTAGATGCCGTTGCCGCGTGCCGCATTCCGCTTCAGCCGGAGGCCCTCGACGCCCTTGCCGCTGGTGATGAGATCGACGGCCTCGTATCCTTCGAGCAGTCGGATCGAAGGTGTGCGGCGGACTTCGGCGATAAGTGCCTGCATGATCGCGGCACCGGCACGGTCTCCCGCCACGCGAACTACGCGATGACGCGAATGCGCCGCCTCACGCGACAACACGAAATGGCCTTCGAGGTCGCGATCGAAGGGCACGCCATAGCGCAGCAGATCGGCGATACGGCCGCTCGCTTCCGAGGCGACGAGATGTGCGATGGCTTCGTCGACGATGCCCGCACCTGCCGCGATGGTATCGGCGGCGTGGCGCTCGGCTGTGTCGCCTTCGCCGACCGCGGCGGCGATGCCACCCTGTGCCCAGACGCTGGAGGCCCCCTCGCCGAGTGGTGCTGCAGCTACGACGGTGACCGGCACAGGCGCCAGCTTGAGCGCGGTGAAGAGGCCGGCGAGGCCGGCACCGACGATGACGATGTCGCCGGGCGTTTGGTTCGCCTTTGCGGGACGGAACGTCACCTCGTCGAGGCGCAGATCGTCAGCTCTCATCGGTCGTCTCCAGCCTGCCGGCCAAGGTTGATCGCGGGGGAGAGGCGCGGAGCGTTCGGCCCCGCGCCACCAGTCCTCAGATGGCGGCGTTCACCATGCGCTCGACAGCGCGGCGCGCGCGTTCGGCGACCTGCGGATCGACATGCACCTCGTGCTGCATGAAGCGCAGCGAGTCGTAGATCTTCTCGAGGCTGATGCGCTTCATGTGCGGGCACAGGTTGCACGGCCGCACGAACTCGACGTTCGGCGCTTCGGCGGCGACATTCGACGCCATCGAGCACTCGGTGACGAGCACGACTTTGCGCGGCTGCTTGGTCTTCACCCAGTCGATCATCGCGGCCGTCGAGCCCGTGAAGTCAGCGACCTTGATGACGTCGGGCGGGCACTCGGGGTGTGCGATGATGCGCGTCGCCGGGTCGGCTTCGCGATAGGCTTCGAGCTCTTCCGCGGTGAAGCGCTCGTGCACCTCGCAGTGCCCCTTCCAGGCGATGATCTCGACCTTGGTTTTGGTCTGCACGTATTTCGCCAGGTACTCGTCGGGAATGAGCAGCACACGCGGCGCGCCGAGGCTCTCGACGATCTTCACCGCATTCGACGACGTGCAGGTAATGTCGCACTCGGCCTTCACCGCGGCGGAGGTGTTGACGTAGGTGACGATCGGAACACCGGGATAGGCTTCGCGCAGCAGGCGCACGTCGGCGGCCGTAATCGACTCGGCAAGCGAGCAGCCCGCTTTGGGGTCGGGGATCAGCACCGTCTTGTCGGGCGACAGCAACTTCGAGGTCTCGGCCATGAAGTGCACACCGGCCTGCACGATGACATCGGCATCGGTACGCGCGGCTTCCTTGGCGAGCTGAAGGCTGTCGCCACGGAAATCGCCGACGCAGTGGAAGATCTCCGGCGTCATGTAGTTATGCGCGAGGATGACGGCGTTGCGCTCTTTCTTCAGGTCGTTGATCGCCTTGATGAGCGGCGCGTAGTGCGGCCACTCCATCGGCGTCACCACGTGGCGCACGCGCTCGTAGAGCGGGGCCATCTCGGCGGCGAGGGCCGCGTCGAATACAGGCAGGTCGCGCGCGGCGGTCGCGTTGAGCGCGGGAATGGCGCCGGCGGCAGGAGGGCATGCGTTGCCCGAAGCGACGGTGTTGGCAATGGTCATCTCTGTCCACCCTTCTTTCCCGAACCCGCGAACGGCTGCCCGCCGCGCGCCCGGAACGTTTCGCTGTGGCCTTGGCCGACGCACCGTGTCCGGTTGTCCGGCGGGTCGCGTCTGCCGCTCCAGCAATCCAAAATGCTCTGATTGAGCATATGTTAGGCCTAACAAAAGCCGGGTGGTCCGGCGCCCACTCGTTGTGCTCATTACGAGCATTGTCGAGTGTTACTAACATAAGGGACGGCCGAAGGAATTTCCAGAGGATATGAAGAATTCATGACGTTCGGCCGACACCTGACGATAAACGCGTCCAAGGGTCGGATGGTTGCCGCGGGCCGGGCCGGCGCGGAGTGGGCGCACCCGTCGCTGCGATCTCCAGACGGCTTGCGAAATCGATGGATTATCGCAGTACTCAGTCCGCGGCCCGGCAACTGGTCAGGATGCCCTCGTTCAACCCGCTGCCGCAGCGGCCTGACGGACAGCGGTTGCGGCCAGCCGCAGTGCGGACGCTCTGTGGGGGTGCGGTCAATTGCTTTCCTCAGCGAAAGCGATCACCGCCGCGACGGCACGCTTCCAGCGACGGTAGGCAGCGGCGCGGTCAGGTTCGCCGAGCAAGGGTTCGAAGCGGCGGTCCAGGCGCCAGAGATCGGAGAACCCATCCATGTCCGGCAGCACACCAGCGCGCCAGCCGGCCAGCCATGCCGCGCCGAGTGCCGTCGTCTCCAGCACGGTCGGCCGTTCGACAGGTGCCGCCAGCGCATCGGAGAGGCTCTGCAGGACTTGATCGGACGCGACCATGCCGCCGTCGACGCGCAGCACGCCGTCGACAGCGCCACGCCAGTCCGCTCGCATCGCCTCGAGCAGGTCGCGTGTCTGAAATGCGGTGGCGTCGAGTACGGAGCGGGCCAGTTCACGCGCGCCGGTGGCGCGGGTGAGACCGAACAGAGCGCCACGCGCTTCGGGGTGCCAATAAGGTGCGCCGAGCCCGACGAACGCCGGCACGAACACAACCTGCTGCGACGGATCAGCAGCGGCGGCGAGAGGGCCGGTTTCTGCCGCGGTCGTGATGAGATGCAGGCCATCGCGCAGCCACTGCACCGCCGCGCCGGCGATGAAGATCGCGCCTTCGAGCGCGTAGGTGCGCCGCCCGTCGAGCTGATAGGCGATGGTCGTCAGCAATTTCTGTCCGGACGCAACCGCCTCGCTGCCGGTATTGAGCAACGCGAAGCAACCCGTGCCGTAAGTGGCCTTCATCATGCCGGGCCGGAAGCACGCTTGCCCCATGGTCGCGGCCTGCTGGTCACCGGCTATACCGCGAATGGCGATAGCGCCGCCGAGCAGCGCTGGCTCGCTGACGCCGAAATCTGCGTTGCAGTCGCGGACCTCGGGTAGTACCGAGCGCGGAATGGCGAACGCCTCGAGCAGCGTTTCGTCCCATGTACCGGTGTGGATGTCGAGCAGCGCCGTGCGCGCCGCATTGGTGGCGTCAGTGGCGTGGACGCGGCCCCCGGTCAGCTTGTGGAGCAGCCACGTGTCGACTGTGCCGAAGGCGATGTGCCCAGCTTCCGCGGCGGCGCGCGCGCCATCGACGTTGTCGAGCAGCCAGGCGATCTTGCTCGCCGAGAAGTAGGGATCGAGACGCAGGCCCGTGCGTGCGGCAAGTATCGGCTCCAGGCCGTCCTCGGCCAGTCGGCGGCAGAGCGGCGCAGTGCGGCGATCCTGCCAGACGAGCGCGCGGTGGATCGGCCTGCCGGTGCGTCGGTCCCAAAGGATCGTGGTCTCGCGCTGGTTGGTGATGCCGATGGCGGCAACGTCGCTCGCGCCGAGTTCCGCGCGTTGCATGGCGCCGCGCGCCGTCGCCAGAGTCGTCGACCATATTTCTTCGGGGTCGTGCTCCACGTGACCAGACGCTGGGTAGTGCTGGGCGATCTCCTGCTGGGCCATGCCCCGGCTCGACAGGTCGGCGGCGAACATGATCGCCCGGCTCGACGTGGTGCCCTGGTCAATCGCGAGAATCGCGGAGGTCATGGTGCGGTCTCGAAGCTGGTTTTGCGGTACCCCTCCCTTGTACACGGGGCGGGCCGCCGCCGAAGCAGTCCTCGAGGCGCGGAACGTCCGGAAAATGCTTCGTGCACCGCGTGTTTGGCAATGTGCCGTAATGGGATTCGTCAAGCAATCTCTTTGCTTGACAGAGTGTCGCATGTTGGCCAATTTCCGTGCGACTCCAGTGCAGGGCCAGGCTGGAGCGGCAAAAAAAATCTAAAGCGGTCCCGAGTCTGGGGAGACAAGCAAGGGGCGATGCCAGTGCATCGCCCCTGCGCTTTTTCGGGGTCGCTCCGGCGTGATGGCGGGGGCACCGTGGCGCGCGAGAATTCGGTCAAGAGACGGCTGGAGGGGGGCGGGACCGCTCTCAACGCGTGGTGCTCGATCGGCTCGAGCTATGTCGCAGAGGTCCTCGCAGAGCTCGGCTTCGACGCGGTTACGGTCGATCTGCAACACGGCGCCATCGACTACGCCACCGCCTTCACCATGCTGCAAGCGATCTCGACGGCGCCGGTGATGCCGATGGTCCGCGTGCCGTGGAACGATCCGGCGTTGCTGATGAAGCTGCTCGACGCCGGCGCTCATGGCGTCATTTGCCCGATGGTGAACTCGGCAGAGGAGGCTCGCGCATTCGTCGGTGCGTGCCGCTATCCCCCGCTCGGATACCGCTCCATGGGGCCGAACCGTGCGGTGCAGTACGCCGGCCGGGACTATTGGAAGAGCGCCGACCGCGAGGTGATGCTGCTCGCCATGATCGAGACCCGCGCCGGAGTCGAGAACGTCGATGAGATCGTGCGCGTCGAGGGGCTGGACGGAATCTACGTCGGTCCGGGTGACCTTTCGCTCTCCTATGGTGCTGCGCCGAGCATGACGCCGGACGATCCCGAGATCGTCGCGGCGATCGCCAAGGTCTGCGCGTCGGCTAACCGGCATGGCCGAATACCTGCCGTCCATACCGATGGTCCCGAAACCGCGCGCCGGCGTTTCGCCGAGGGCTTTCGCCTCTGCACGCTGCAAAGCGATGTTCGCTACATCATGACGGGAGCCGCGGCGGCACTTGCGGCGGCGCGACGTTGATGGATGCGCGGCTCAGCCGTCCCTCGGCAATTCGGCGTTCTGGTTCAGCCGCGTGATTTTTTGCCATTTCGAGATAAGCTTTGTACGTCAGAATAGACAAACTGCCTGAATGGAGGGCAGACTAGTCTGATCGGATCGGGTTCGAGGCATGCCTGCAGGAATAAGACTAGGCTTGCAGCGATCCTCAAAGCCGGCCGTGGGCGATCGGTTCAGCCAGGGACGGAAGCATCGGAATGGCGGATGAATCGGGCGGCCGGCTGGATCTCAATCTGCTGGCCATCTTCGATGCCATCATGTGCGAGGGCAGCCTCACCAAGGCCGGCAAGCGCCTTGGCATGACGCAATCCGCCGTTTCACACGCGCTTTCTCGACTTCGCGACGCGACAGGCGGCGACCCACTGTTCGAGCGGACGGGGCGCGGCATGCGGCCGACACCGGCCGCACAGGCTATGTACGAGAAGGTGCGTGAAGCCCTCGACATGCTGCGCGCCTCGGTGCGAGCGCCTGGAGCGTTCGCGCCCGAACGCGACGAGCGTACGTTCGTCATCGGGCTTCCGTTCGGATTCGACGCGATCGTGACGCCGGCGCTTGCCCGTCGTTTCGGTGACAAATCGCGCATCAAATTCCGCATTGCAAGCCATCGCGCCAAGGCGGCCCTGGCGGAACTGCGGATCGGCGAGACGTCGCTCGCCTTCGACTACGAGGTACCAGAGACGCCGGGTTTTCGCGCAACTGAGGTCATCAACGATCCGCTGGTGTTGATATCGCGACGCGGGCACCCGCAACTGCATGCGGGCGTTACGCGCGAACTCTTCCAGACTCTGTGCCACGTCGGGTTGGCGTGGAACTCGGACAGCAGCCCGTCGCCGATCACGGAACGGCTGAGCACACTCGGCATGGCGCGCCGTGTCGCCTATCAGGTGCCATGCTTCACCACCATTCCTGCGGTGGTCGAAACGAGCAACATCGTCGGCGTGCTGCCCCGGCGGATCGCGCGCCAATGCTCGCGCTGGTTCGCGGTCGAGATGCACGACGTACCCGACGGCATCTTCAGGTTGCCGGTCTACATGGTGTGGCACGAGAGCTTCGACGACGACGAGGGGCACGTGTGGCTTCGGCGCATGTTGCACGAGGTGTGCGACGCGCTCTAATGGTGCGCGGCTTGGACGGGAAGTTGCCGCTGCCGGGCCAGCCCCGGTCATCGAAAGCCCGGCCTCGGAGGCATCGGATGAAGGACACGAAGTCTGCGGCGGCTCCTGCGAGCAACGTGCCTCCCGGCCCGAGCTATTGGCGCCGCACGCGCCGCGCGGCTTGGCTCGCAGCCGCGCTCTGGGCGGTCGTCGCACTCCTGCTGCCGCTCGTGGCCCAGCAACTCGAGGTGCTGGCAATACTCGGCATTCCGTTCGGCTTCTATCTCGGCGAGCAGGGCGTGCTCATCTTCACAGCGCTCCTGCTCCTCCTGCTCGTGCGCCGCCAGGGCCGGATCGACGCCGACCACGGGCTCGACGGCTGATCGGCATCGGAGACGGGACAATGGAAAGCCAGAACGGCGCGAGATCGCGCGGGCGCTTGGGACCGGGTTTTTCGCCGCTGACCGGCGCGCTCGCCACCGGCTCAGATCTGCTTTCAGGTGCCGTACTGCTCGGCTTCACCGGTGTACTCGCTGCGCTCGGCCAGGATGGCTTGGCGTTGATCGCCGGGCTTTCGGGCGGGCTGCTGCTTGGCGGTGCGCTCGTCGTGCCGCACTTGCAACGCTGCGGTCTTCGCGGTCCGCTCCACCTTATTGCAGAGCGCTTCGGGCTTTCCGCACGGATCGCCGCAGCGCTCGTGCTCATGGCTGTTTCTGGCGTGCTGCTGGCGGCCGAGATCGGCGCGCTCGGCACTGCGCTTTCGGTCGTGTCGGGGCTGGGCCGGCCCGAGGCTCTGGCGCTCGCCGCGCTCGCGGTTCTGCTGGCAGGGCTCGCTGCAAGCTCGCGTGGCATGACGCGACTTCAAGCCATGCTGTTTCCGCTGATCGCTGCCGCCCTCGCACTTCCGGTGATGCTGCCCGCCCTCGGCGCGGGCGGCGTCCCGATTCCCCAACTGACGTTCGGCACGACCTTGCAGGCGATCTCGGACCTGGAACTCAGGCTGCTCGAGAAGGAGCTTGCCGATCCCGTCTCGCTCAAAGCCTATCTGACGCCCTTCAACGCGATTACGCCGATCGGTGCACTGCTGCTGTCGCTGTCGGTCGCGCTTGGACTGGCAAGCTTGCCGCGCGTTCTTTCGCGGCCGGCATTAGCGGCGACAGGGTACCGCGCTCGCCTGACGGTCGCGCTCTCGGCTGTGCTCGTTTTGCTTGCGGCACTGGCACTGGCTCCCGCGGCCGCCAGCATCAGGCTCGGCATTCTCTCAGGCCTCGTCGGGCGTGATCCCGCCGCGCTCGATCCCTGGCTGCTCGAATTGGGCCGGCTCGGGCTCGTCAAGGTTTGCGGCGCCAATGCCGTCTCCGCCGATGCCGTCACCGCGGCGTGCGCCGCGCTCGCCGATCCCCCGACGGTTCTGCGACTGCACGAGATAGAAGTGGATCAGGCCGCTGCGCTGTTCGCGCTGCCCGGCCTATCGGGACTGCCGATAGCGGTGACTATTTCGATCGCCGTCGTCGTCGCGCTGGCCGCGCTCGCCGCGGCGACATGGCTGGTGGTGACCTTGCGCCATGAACTCGCAGGACGCGGGAGCGAGCCGGAGGATGCTTCGCTCGACGCCGCACCTAGTAGCGGGGCAGCGGCGATGCTCGCGCGTGCGCTGGCGGTGTTCGTCGTGCCGCTCGCCGCGTTCTGGGCGTCCACCGAGCCTGCCGACCTCACCGAGCTCCTCGCCTGGGGCCTGTCACTCGCCGCGGCCGGACTGGCGCCCTCTGTGCTGGCGGCCATCTGGTGGTCACGCGCCACGCCGGCTGGCGCATTCCTCGCCATCGTCGCGGGCGTTTCGCTGGCGGCCTACTACATCGTCGCGACGCGCTATTTCGCGCCCCAGTTCTACGAGACATGGAGTGCGCTCTCCAACGCCGGCTTCGGCGCCATCGCCGACTACGAGACGGCGCGCGATGCGTTCGCCGCGGCGGCGGACGAGGAGCGGGCGGCGGCCTTGGCGACGCTGCATGCCGAGGCGCGGAGGGTGGCCAACTGGTGGGGCATCAAGCCCGCGATGGCGGGAGCAATGGGAGCGGCTGTCGGGCTCCTCGTGCTGGTTCTGGCCTCGGCCGTGACGCCGCGTTCCACGCTGGCGCAGCGCGAGCTGCTCGCCCGCATGCGCGGCGGCCATGCCGAGCATTACCACCACATCCGCAGGTGGCACTGGCGGCGCAAGTGAGGCCGGGCATAGTCGCGGGTATCTGCCTAGGGTGGGCACCGAAGGCTACACATCGGGCGTGATGCCTTAACCGGCGGTGCGCTATGATCTGCACCCATGGCCAGCCCGCTTCGCAACGCCCGCCGCTTCGACCTCGCCGTTATCGGCGGTGGCATCAACGGCTGCGGAATCGCCGCTGACGCCGCCGGCCGCGGGCTCGACGTGTTGCTGGTCGAGCAGGGCGATCTCGCTCAGGGGACGTCGTCGGCCAGCTCCAAGCTGATCCACGGCGGGCTTCGTTATCTCGAGCACTACGAGTTCCGCCTCGTCCGAGAATCCCTCGAAGAGCGCGAAGTTCTGCTTGCGAATGCTCCGCACATCGTGTGGCCGATGCGTTTCATCGTCCCGCACGTGCCCGGCATGCGCTCGCGCTTACTCATGCGCGCCGGCTTGTTTCTCTACGACCACCTGGCAACGCGCCATCGCATGCCGGCCTCCGGAGTGCTCGACCTCAACCGCGATCCGGCCGGCCGGCCGCTCAATCCCACGTTACGGCACGGTTTCCATTACGCCGACTGTTGGGCCGATGACGCGCGGCTCGTCGTGACCGTCGCCAAGGCTGCGGCCGAGCGCGGCGCCGTGGTGGCGACACGCACGGCACTCGCGGCCGCACGCGCCGAGGGGCGGGCATGGCGGCTGGTGCTCGAAGACCGGGGCGGCGGCCCAACGCGCGAAGTGGCCGCCGACGTGCTGGTGAACGCCGCCGGTCCATGGGCAGGCCTCGTCGCCGCCGATGCGATCCGCCGGCCAGGCTTTCCGCCAGCCGCTATTCCGGTGCGCCTCGTCAAAGGTAGCCACATCGTCGTGCCGCGCATCGCGGGGGCGGACGACGCTTACCTCTTGCAGTCCCCCGATGGGCGCGTCGTCTTTCTGCTGCCGTTCGCACGACGCTTCACGCTGATCGGCACGACGGACGTGCCGTTCGAGGGCGATCCCGTATCGGTCTCGCCGAGCGCGGAGGAGGAAGACTATCTGCTCGCCGTCGCCAACCGCTTTCTGGCCGCGCCGCTGAGCCGTACCGACATCGTTTGGCGCTTCGCCGGTGTCCGCCCGCTCTACGACGACCGCAGCTCCAATCTCTCCGCAGTCACGCGTGATTACCGTCTCGAGCTCGAAGCGCTTGAAGGGGGACCGGCGCTGCTGACAGTTGTCGGCGGCAAGCTGACGACTTACCGGCGGCTCGCCGAGGCGGTTCTCGAGCGGATCGCACCGCATTTCACCCGTGCCATCGGACCGGCATGGACGCGAGGGGCGGTTCTGCCGGGCGGAGACATCGAGAATGCTGATTTCCGAGCGTTCGCGCGCCGGGCCGAGGCGGAACGTCGGGGCATCGCTCGCGAGCCGCTCCACGTGCTGCTGAGACGTTACGGCAGCCGCGTCATGGACCTGCTCGGCGACGCGCAATCCCTGTCGGATCTCGGCGCGGATCTCGGCGGTGGCATAACCGAGCGCGAGCTCGACTATCTGGTGCGCGAAGAATGGGTAGCAAGCGCCAACGACGTCCTGTGGCGGCGGACCAAAGCTGGCGTGGGACTCGCCAGCGCCGACCTTGCACGGGCCGAGCGGAACATAGGCGAATCCATCACACGGGTTGTTCGCTGATCGCGAATAAAATCCTGTTCAGTGTGGCAAAAAGGAACCGCGCTTAACGGCGGCTTAACTTCGCGCGCGGAGAATGACCCTCGATCGTAGTGCTGCGTCCAATCCATCGGCTGACAGAGGGTCGGCAGACGTGCCTTACGAGCGCCCCAGCACAGAGAGAACCAGTTCCGACGCAGAGCACGCGCCGAAGAGCGCGCTTGCCAGCATCGTTTCGTTCGAGCGCTCCGCGATCATCGGCATCAGTCTGCTTCTTGCGGCGAGCTTCGCCTTGCAGTCGATCGTCATCGCCCACGGTCATGTCGTCGGCCAGAGCGTCGGCGAGGCCAGGGCCGCCGTTGCGCCCGCTGCGCCAGTGCCGGCAGAGTCTGAGCGCATACCCCGCATCACCGGTCTGCAACGCCTTGCGCTACTCGCCTCCCACATCAAGCCGAATGCGCTCGCCGCGCTGGTCAACCGGCCGGCGGAAAGTGCCGCTGCCGAAACGGCCGATGTGCATGCAACGGCGGAGGCTGAGATCGGGCTTCGCTCGGACACCTTCGGCCCCGATATCGGCAAGAAGCCCCTGCTGCGGCTCGCTTCGATCGGCTCACTTCCCTCGGCGGCGGCAGCACTGGGACAGACGGATCGTGCCTCGGCGGATGCGGAGCGGCCGGAGCAATCGGTCCTCGTCGTCAGGCCTGGCGAACGGAAGGTGCAGAAGGAGGAGCGGGGAACGGCCGCTGCGAAGCTCCGTCCGCGTATCCTCGGACGCGGCTCGCCTCGCGTCGAGAAGGTTCATTTCCAAGCGCACACACCGGAGCGCTGTCTGCCGGTTGATCTGCTCGACGTGATCTACGATGTCGCCGAGCGCTTTGGCGAAGTCCAGATCCTCTCGACGTTCCGCGACCCCGAGCGCAACCGCCGCGTCGGTGGGGCTGAGCAGTCGTTCCACCTGAGCTGCCAGGCGATAGATTTCCGCGTCGCCGCCAACAGCCAGACGCGCCTCCTCGCCTATCTCGAGGGCCGGCCCGAGGTCGGCGGACTCAAACGCTATCCGATGGGCTACTTCCACATTGACAACGGTCCGCGCCGGAGCTGGTGAGAGTGGGTCCGTAAGATCGATAGCCCTCGTTGGCAAATGCCGTCACGTCACCGCTGTGTCTGACGTGTCGGCAGCGGCGGCGCCGTTCCAGAAGAATCCGGGCGGGAGGCCTCCGCGACCATGCTCGCCACGCTCGCCGCGTTGTCACGCCACCATGCGGGATCGAAGCGCACGGCGGACGCAAGATTGGCTGCGGTGGTCGGTAAGAACGGCTGAAGATCGTTGCCGGTGATGGCGTGAGAGCGCACGCTCGCGACGGCCTGTTGGCGCATTGGCCCGTAGGGGATCTGCCGTGCGATGGCCGCAAGGCGTTCAGGCGCGGTGGCGAATGCCAGGAAGCTTTCTGCCGCTTCGGCATTGGCGGTCGACTTCGGGATGGCGAGATACTCGACGTCGTAAACCTGTCCGTCCCAGATGATTTCCAGTGGGCCGCGCCGCACCGAGTCGAAAAATGCGCGGCTGTTGGACGTGAGCGCGATCGTTGCTTTGCCGGCGCGCAGCAGTTCGAGCGCGTCGTCGGCCTTGTCGAACCACTCGATGTCGGAGCCGAGACGGGCGACGGCGGCGAGCGCCTGCTGGCGACCCTCGGGAGTTGCGAGGCGAGCGTAGATCTCGGAGGCGGCGACGCCGTCCGCAACGAGCGCAGCTTCCAGCAGCCCGCGGCCATTGCGCGGCAGGGCGCGCTTGCCCGGGTAGCCACGAATGTTGAAGACGTCCTTCAGCGTGCGTGGGGCGCGCTTGGCATAACGTTCCGGGTCGAAAATGAACACCGAGGCCCAGGCGAACGTCGCGATGCCACAGCGGCTCGGCACGTCGGCCACCGCATCGCTTGCTGCAAGGTCTGCCGGCAGTTCGCGTAGTTCGCCGCTGGCACACTTCGCCTCGAGGTCCGCCGCGTCGAGTGCAACGACGTCGAGGTTTCCGGTGCCGGCCGTGGCGATCACTTCGACCGACGTCGCGGCCGCGAACGGTGCGAGCACCAGTTTCTCGTAGGCATCGGCATAGGCGCCGGACCCGGCTGCGATCCTCAGCCGGGGCTTCGCTGGTGCGGCGGGAGGTGTTGCTGCCACGGGGGTAGCGGGCGCCGGAGAGGCGGCGGCCGGCGCCACGGGTGCAGGCGTCGCCGGCACGGCGACTGCGTCTGTCTGTTTTGCAGGTTCTGGATGCGGTGCTTCCGGCGGCGTTTGTGATCTTGTGACGTTGGCTTCAGCCGGGCGGGACGACGGAGTTTCCCTATCCGCGGGTGCTGCCTCCTGCTGCGAAACCGGTGCCGCCACGATAGGAGCGGGTGTTGTGTCCGGTGCGACCGCCGCTTCACGGGGAGATGACAAGTCGGGTGCGTTCGAGGTCGGCGGCGTGCCGTTCTGCTGCGCCGTCGCGGCGGGGGCCTCTGCCGCCGGAATGTGTGCCGTTGGGGGCGGATCGGCGGGGGCGGACTGCTGTTGTTGTGCCGAGGCCGATGGTGCGGCGTGCATGAGGCCAGCGCTCAAAGCCAGCGAGCCAACCACGGCGACAATGGCGCGCGAGCGGCGCGGCGCGGAGTTGGGTCTGTTGGACCTCAGCGTGCTCGACGTCATCTGTGGAACTCCGTGGAATGAAAGTAGAAACGGTAAGGCTACGCGAGGCATGCCACTCTTGCGTGGCGGAATGCTGTCGCTCAGGCAACGATGTTGCGGCTGTTGGCGAAAACCGGGCCGCGATCAGTCGGAGGATTTCGGCGGCTCGGTCGCCGGTTCTGCGGCATGAGGCGAAGCCGAAACGGGCTGACCATCCGGGGTTCCCGCAGGCGCGTGTGCCGCGGGATCGGTGCCAGTGGAGAGTGCGGCGTCGCGCTCGGGTTCTGTTGCAGCCGCCGATGGCGCCGCCGGACCTGCCGGCGCGGGTTCGGAGGCAGCGACAGGGGCGGCGGGGGGAGTTACCGGAGTGACGGCCGCTTCTCGGCTCGGTTCGTCGGTGACGGGCGCCGTCGACGGGAAAGGTGCCGCTTCAGCGGCTGACGGCGGGGCTGCAAGAGGTGCCGTTTCTGCTTCCGGTATGGCGGGCTCGTCGTGGCCGTCTCGCATCGGCAGTGCAGCTTCGCGATCTGGAGCTATGGGCGCGACTATGGAGGGCATGGGGGCCGGTCGCATGTCCTCCGGGATAACGGCCGATGCGGGCTCTAGTGGAACGTTGGCGGGCTCGATCGCCGCGGCTCGCTCGGGCAGTTGTAGCGCAGGCTTCGATGGGGCAGTGGAGCTTGGTGCGAGCGATTTGGGTGGTGCGGCGCCGGGACGGCCAGAGATGGCGGGAGCGCCGGTCAAGTTCGGTGGTGCGCGTTCGGCGTCGGTGCGCTCGGAAAGCCGCATGTAGCGTATGGACGGCGCATGCAGCGGGCCGCGAATGCGCAGGCCGGCACCCGAGTTTGCCGCCTCGGCCGCTGACGCTTCAACGGTGTTGGCTGGGGCTGCTGGTGGCGCCGAGGATGCCGGCGGGGATGACGCGCCAGCGACGGGTTTCAGCGCAACCGCGGGCGCGGTGGCAGCTTCCGGCTTGTTCGGATGCGTGATCCAAATCTGCATGTCGGCGAGGCCGCCATCGAGATGGACGCTGCCCAGAGCGGTCAACGTGGCATCGCCGAATTTCGCGGTGGCCTTCTCGGCCCACAAGCGACCGCCTTCGAGCACGAGTTGAGCCGAGAGGCTGTCCACCGGCGTCTGGCCGCGGGCAGCGCCCCCCCAACCCTGCAATTCGTTGGCGCGTGCCGTCGCCGCGAGCGTCTTGACGTCGATGCCGAGCTGTCCGGAGGCAGGAAGCTTCAGCCCGACCTTGCCGACCGCGCTTTGCATGAGGGTGGACCGGTCGTAGCCTGAGGCGGACAGGTCCACCGACATCTCGCCGACGCCAGACACCGGCGTATGCGGCCAGATCGTCCCGGTGATGGAGGCGATGTCGATGGCGTCGACTTTGCCCTTGAGGCGGTACTGGGCGTTCTCGCCGCTGACGGTCAGCGAGAGCTGGCCCGTGCAGCGGCCGGACTTGCCCACCTCCAGCTCGGCGAGGTCGGTCAGCATCACGCCGTCCTTCAGCGACAGCGACGCTGCCGCTTTGCCGAAACTAGTACCACTGGCCAGAACCTTGCCGGCGGAGATCCGGAGGTCGGCGTCGATGTCCTGGAGGATCGGCATCAGCGGCCGGTCGGTGAAATGGCGTGGCAGGATGTGTGCGAGATCGAATGGCGTCGCGCTGACCTGTTTTCCGGCCGGAGTGAGGTAGGGCTTGAGGTCGAGCGCTTCAAAATCCAGTGTCGCGTCTATGCCGGCACGCTGCTGCGCGAACTTGAGGGCCAGCGCGCCTTCAGCGACATTTCCATCGATCTCGACGTGCGCTTGCGAAAACGAAATGCCGCGCGGTGTCCACTCCAGCGGGCCCTTCGCACTGAACTTGCCGAGACCCTGCCCGCCGCTCCAGTCGCTGCCGAACCAGGAGGCAACGTCCCGAACGCTCGTAATGGACAGCTCGGCGGTATCGGCGGTGAGCTGAGGGGTATCGACGACGGACATCGAGCCCGCGCACTGCAGGTGGACGAGATCACCCTTGAGAGAAACCTCCACGGGGAAGGCGGCCGGTGCGCCGGCAACGTTCTCGGCGGTTGATTTCGTGTTCAGAGTGACGCCGACCTCGAGCGTACGTCCGCGAAAATCAAAGCGTCCGGCGATCTTCATCCGGCCGTTGCGCTGGCGGGTGGCGTTGAGCTTCACATGCGAGAGGACTTCGACAGAGCCGTCGGCGCGCGTGATCCGAACATCGGAATTGTCGAGTGCCAGCTCCGCGAACTGCATGTTGAGAAGCGCGGACAGCACGGGCGCCACACCGAACGTGTCGGCACCGTCCTCGTCGGCATGAACGATGGTGCGGAGGTCCAAGCTCACGGTCGCATCGTCGACCTTGAGCTTGGCCTTGCCGCTGGTGAGCAGGGCGACTGCCGTCGCGCCCGTCAGAACATCGCCGGGCCCATAGGGCACGAGTGAAACCGTGCCGCGATCGAGACGGAAATTGGAAAGCGGGCCGAGTGCGATCGGCGAGGTGAGCGTGAAGCTGTCGCGGGTCGCCGCAATCACAGCCGCCGAATGGAACGACAGGTCAGGGCTCATACCCGAGATGACGAAGGGCGTCGCGAGACCTATGCCGACGAACGACACTACTGTCGCAGCGACGGTTAGGCGATGCCGCTTTTTCCTGTCGGGGCGCTTCATGTGTCCTGCTGCGATTGGACGAAGTCTTTGGCTGCTCGAGACGTATCGGCGACAGGAAAAGGGCCGCAAGCGCCTCCGGGCGGGCCGCATGAACTGAAACGCTCAGAGCCATCTCTTATTAGGCGCGTGTCCAGGGGCGCGCAAGCGGCAATGGCCCTTGTTCCGCCCTGCTATCCCCCGCATCCAGACCCATGTCTTTGATCGACGTGATTTGGTATCGCGCGGGCATCAAGGGACAACGGTGGGCCGCAGTTGCGTTCGAGTGTCACGTCAGGGCATCATTGCCACAGCCGATCCGCGCACGATCACGGCGTTTCAGAAGCTTGCACGCCCCGGGCCGATGGCCGGGAGCGCGGTTCGCGAGTTCGACGAGCGCCGTGCCCATTCAACAATCCCGTGAATTGCTCTCTACTGTATGGGTTAGACTGCGATTCACGCTTTCTACCGAAGCGCAGGGCGCCTCGCCGCTCAACCGATCGCACCCAAGGGGACGACCTTGAGACAGCCTTTCCGCATCGGAGGTCAGGTCGTGGCGCCGGGTGAACGCCGGCTCGTCGATCTGCCGGTGTCGCGGTTGTCCAACCACACACCCGTCACGCTACCGGTGCACGTTCTGCATGGCGCGAACCCTGGAATCACGCTTTTCATCTCTGGCGCGGTGCATGGCGACGAGCTGAACGGTGTCGAGATCATCCGCCGCATTCTGCGTACCCTCTCTCCCGCCAATATCCACGGCACGCTGCTGTGCGTACCGGTGGTCAACGCCTATGGCTTCATTGGCCGTTCGCGCTACCTGCCCGACCGGCGTGATCTCAACCGCTCGTTCCCCGGGTCGCCAAACGGGTCGCTCGCCGCGAGGCTCGCGAACCTGTTCCTCATGGAGGTGGTTAAACGCTCGGAAGTCGGCATCGACCTTCACACGGCGGCGGTGCACCGCATCAACCTGCCGCAGATCCGCTGTGCGTTGAAGAAGCGATCCCGGGTTCGCGAACTCGCCATGGCCTTCGGCGCGCAAGTGGTGCTCGACAGTCCTGAGCGTAGCGGTTCACTGCGGCGTGCGGCGCGCGACGTCGGCTGTGACGTGCTCGTTTACGAAGGCGGCGAAGGGTTGCGGTTCGACGAGTTCGCGATCAAGGCGGGCGTCGACGGCGTTGCGGGCGTGATGCTCGAGGCGGGAATGCTGGAGCTGCCGCCCAAGTCAAAGCGGGCCGACAGGCCTCCCGGCCAGACGCCAATCATCGCCAACTCGTCTTGCTGGGTGCGCGCGCCGGAGGGCGGCGTTTGGCGGACGACTCGGCGCATCGGCGATGCCGTCGCAGCGCAGGAGGTCGTCGGTTACGTCGCCAATCCGTTCGAGGAACTCGACGCCGAGGTGCGCGCCCCACATCGCGGTATCATCATCGGCGCCACGACGCTGCCGGTGGTCAACATGGGCGACGCCGTATTCCATCTCGCCTGGGCCGAGGAGATGGGCAGCAAACCCCGCGGCCGCGAGGCCGCGGAGCCGCTGATGGACGAGGACGAGATCATCTGAGGATCCCGGCTTCTCGAAGCGCAAATCCGTCGGTTAGCTGCTGCGCTCGCCGCGCTTCGGCAGCTTCGCCAGCACGAACGCCGCGAGCGCGACGGTGACGACGAGCACCGAAACCAGCCCGCCGAGCGCGATCATGGCCAGCGGATCGGTGTTGAGGAAAAGTGCCTTGAGGTCCATCGCCGTCTCCTGTGTGGTGCGGCCGCTGGGCGGGAACTTCGCTTAGCCTTGGCAACTCTGCGAAGCATTGGCGCGGCCTGAGGTTCAGACAGGAAAAGTTTGCGACGTGCCGGTCGGCAGATCATTGCAGTTGGTCAACGCTTGGGCTGACGAGGGTCAGCGCCAACAGGTTCGTTTGCCGGAAACGGCTGGACGATGCGACCTTGAGCGGGCGGCGAAATCTCACTCGGCGCCAGCGCGGCCGCCGGCAACGGCCTTGTGCAGCAACAGCACGGGCACGAGGCCGGCGACGACGATCGCGAGCGCGCCGAGTGCGGCCTCCTCGAATTGCTCGAGCGCCGCAAACGAGTAGACGTGGGTCGCGAGCGTGTCGAAGTTGAAGGGGCGCAGCAGCAGAGTTGCCGGAAGCTCCTTCATCGAGTCGACGAAGACGAGAAGCCCGGCGGCACCGAGCGCGGGAAGCAGCAGCGGCAGGTGCACGCGGCCAAGTGTCGAGAGGGCCGTTTCGCCGAGTGCGCGTGACGCGGCGTCGAGGTTGGGAGAAATCTGTTCGAGGCCGGATTCGATCGAGCCGAGGGAAACCGCGAGAAAGCGGATCGTATAAGCCAGCACGAGTGCGGCGACGGTGCCCGAAAGCAGGAGGCCGGTCGAGATGCCAACCGTCCGGCGCATGAAGGCGTCGATGGAATTGTCGATTCCGGCGAGCGGGATCAGCAGCCCGAGCGCGAGCACGGTTCCTGGTATTGCGTAGCCGAGCGACGCGATCCGGATCGCCGTGCGCGTGAAGGGGTTCGGTTCGACGCGCTGGGCATAGGCGAGGACGAGCGCGAGAGAGACGGCGGTAATGGCCGTCGCGGCGGAGAGCATCAGGCTGTTGGCTGCGGCACTGTAGAAGCCGAGTTCGAGGCTCTTGCCCGCATAGGTGAAGGCATGCCGTGCGAGTTGCAGAAAGGGCAGCAGGAAGCCGATCACGAACGGCATGGCCGCGAACACCGACGCGGCGTATCCACGCCATCCCGTCAGATCCTGGAACGGGATCGAGCGGTAGCGGCCCGTGGTGTGATGAACTTTAGCGCGGCCGCGCGCAACGTGCTCAAGAGCGAAGAGGCAGACGATGAGTCCCAGAAGCACGGAAGCGATCTGCGCGGCGCCACCAAGGTTCGACTGCTGCAGCCAAGTGGCGTAGATGCTCTGCGAAAGCGTTTGCACGCCGAGATATTGGACGGCGCCGAGATCGTTCAGGCATTCCATGAGTACCAGCGCGACACCGGCTGCGAGGGCCGGGCGCGCGAGCGGCAGCGCCACCGCGAACAACACCTGGAGTGGTGTGCGTCCGAGCGTGCGGGCAACTTCAAGTGCGCAGACCGATTGCTGCACGAATGTCGCGCGGGCGGAGAGGTAGACATAGGGGTAGAGCACTGAGGCCATGACGAAGATGGCGCCCGGTAGCGAGCGGATGTCGGGAAACCAGTAGTCGCGCGATGAATGCCAACCGCCGAGCCAGCGCACCGTGCTCTGTACCGGGCCCGAGAAATCGAGAAGCTCGACATAACAATAAGCGACGATATACGTCGGCATCGCCAGCGGGATGACGAGTAGCCGGTCGATCAACGCACGCCCCGGAAAACGGTGCATCGTCACCAGCCATGCGGCGGCGGCGCCCGTGACCAGTGTCAGCGTTCCTGCGCCGAGCATTAGCAGTAGTGTTTGCAGCGTCGAAGCCGGTAACACCGTCGAGATCAGATGCGGCCAGATATTGTCAGCTGGCGAGAGCGCCAGCCAGAGCGTCGTCGCAACCGGAAGCGCGACCACGACCAGGATGAGCCCCACGAGGGTGAGCCATAGCGGTGAGGTCCGCGCGCGTGCGCGCCAGGCTTGCAGCAGGCTTGAAAGTGCGCTCTCGGCCGATTTTCCGGGCTGCGGGCGCTGCGTATTCTGCTCTGCGCTGACGTTCATTCCGATCGAGTTCCGCGTCGGGGCTCAAGAGATTTGCGCGGCCGGCACCTTTGGCGGGTGGCCGGCAAGAAGCGGGAGACACGGCATCGCCCGCGCCCGCACGTTCGCTATACCAGCACCTGACGGCTTTTTGGAAACGCGATCGTCGCAACGAGGCCGCCCGAAGCGCGTGGTGCGAGCCCCAACTCTGCGCCATTCGACGCCGCCAGCGCGCGAACCAGTGGCAGGCCGATGCCGAGACCCCCGCCCTTGCGCGGAGCGATCTCGGCCGTTGCGGTGTCGTCGAGCATGCGGGCGATCTCCTCAGCCGACATGCCGGGGCCCGTGTCCGCGATTTCCAGATACAAAGGGCCATCGATCGCCGCCCGCGTCGAGACGGTGACGATGCCGCCGCGCGGCGTGAACTTCAGGGCGTTGCCGAGAAGGTTATGAACGATCTGGCGTAGGGACGTCGTGTCGGCGACAATCAGGGGCAGGCCGGGGGCGAGTTCCGGTGCGAGACGAATTCCCGCGTCGGTTGCGATCGGTCCCATCGCGGATACGAGCGACGAGACGAGGCCATTGAGGTCGAGATTGACGAACGCCAGCTCCGGTGTGGCGTCGCCGCCGACGTGGGTGCCGAGCATGCGTTGGATCACGTCGAGGGCGTGGCGTGCGCTTTCGTGAATGTCGCGTGCGTAGCGCAGATAACGCTCGTCGCCGATGGCGCCGAAACGCTGGTCTTTCATGATCTCGGATGCGGCGGCGATGGCACTCAGCGGCGATTTCAGCTCGTGCGCGAGGCGTCGCGTCAGGGCGCGGCGGGCCGAGACCGCGCGTGGCGGCGCATCGAGTTCGGCGGCTTCGGGCTGCGAGATGGCATCGGCCTCGTCGAAGAGGTCGTGTTCGGCTTGGGTTGCCGGAGCGGCCGCGCGCGAGCGTGATGCTTCTTCGTGGCCATCCCCGCCCGTCGCAGGGCCGTTCTCAGTCGTATCTTCGCCATGCGCGGCCTTGTCGCCGGCCGGGACTGGGGCCGTGGGGGCTACCCGGCTCTCGTCGTTTCCGTCTCCCGACCCGCCGCCGGCAGGCGGTGACACGCCTCCCGGTGAACCGGCACCCGCACCGCTGCTTGCGGCGAGGATCTGGCCGGCGATGGCCTTCAGGATCTCGGCATCGGTGCGAGGGAGCGATGGCCCTGCAATCGGGGCCTGCCGGGTCGCGGCGGGCGGGGCGTCGGCAATGTTTTCCGGCGGGGGATCATCGCTGAGGACTTGTGGCGTATCGGCGCCGGCTTCGGTGGTGCCGGCCTCGGTGGCTCCGGCCTCGCGAGTTTCGGTCTCGTCGGTTTCCACCGGCCAGTCGAAAGCATCGGGTCGGGGCCGCGCGCGCGTCGATCTGCGATGGGTGACGGAGTGTTGTTCTCCATCCGTCATGGCGACGGGCGGCAATGGCGTGAACCCCGCATCCAGCGGCTCGATCAGCATCAGAAGGCGCGAGGAGTGCGCGGCCGCTTCGATCGGGCGCACGCGGCAGAGAAGTCTCGCCGCGCCGGCCGGTGTCCAGAAGACCAGGGGTTCAATCCGAGGCTCGCCAGCGGCCATGCCGCGCCCCGCGATCCGGCGGAGCTGGACGAGCGCCGGCATGGCACTGTCGAGCGGATGCCCGGTATTGGTCGGGGCCGGCCTTTCCGCTGTCGCGCTGGCGCCATCCTTGCGTCCGCGGCTCCGCTTGGACGGCGAAGTGGGCGCTGAGGCGATGGCGATTTCGGCGACGAAGGGGAGGGGAGCAGGGACACCGAGCACATCGGCTCCGGCGCGGTTCGCGGCGACCAGACGTGCTTCGAGGGGAGCCAGCACGAGCGCGGGCGCCTCCCGGGCGAGCCGTTCGGCGACATTCTCCAGATTGGCCTGGCGCGGCGCGCTTGCGGCGGTCTCGAGCATGGACGAAGAAGCCTCGTTGCTGAAAAACCGTGTTATCTGCGTCGGTCGGCCGCGTCCATCCGCGATTTTAGCCCGCGCCGCGGAGGCACCAGAAAGACAGGGAAAAGCGCTCAAGCGGCCGATTTCCGGGCGCAGATGCAACCCAGAGTGTCCGCCGCATGCCCGGCTCGACATCGCCGCTCGTTTCGGCTATGAGCAGCGCACTCGAATTCCCCACGAGCTGGGACGCCCCGAAAAAGGGGCCGCACGAGCCGCGCCCATCCAGGCCGAAAGCCTGGATGCGTCACGTGGCTCCTCTGCTTTGATGGACAATCAAGGACCGAAACAATGAACATCATTCAGGAGCTCGAGCTCGAGCAGATCAAGGCCATTACTGCGAAGCGCGGTGTGCCGGAGTTCGGCCCCGGCGACACGCTCAAGGTTCTCGTCAAGGTGGTCGAGGGTAACACGACCCGCAACCAGGCGTACGAGGGCGTTTGCATTTCGCGCTCCGGCGCCGGCATCAACGAGAGCTTCACCGTCCGCAAGATTTCCTATGGCGAGGGCGTGGAGCGCGTATTCCCGATCTACTCGCCGTTCGTCACTGCCATCGAAGTCATCCGCCGTGGCCGTGTCCGCCGCGCGAAGCTCTACTACCTGCGTGGCCGCCGCGGTAAGTCCGCGCGCATCGTCGAGCGCACCGACGCGCGTGCGCGTCGCCTCAACGCCGCGTGGAAGGGCTTCAAGAAGCCGAAGGGCGAGGCCGAGGATCTGACGAAGATCACGGGTATCGACGCGGATATGTTCGCGCGCCTGAAGCAGCTCAACCTCATCAAGCTCGAGCAGGTCGCCAACCTTTCGGACGACGACATCGCCAACGTCGACGAGGCGTTGCAGCTCGGTGGCCGCATCGAGAAGGACGACTGGGTCGGTCAGGCGCAGCGCCTGATCGCCGAGGCGACCGCCGGCGAGGTTCCGGCCGAGGAAGAGGCGAAGGGCTGAGATAGCCCCGCCCGCGCGGCTCGGTTCGCGACAATTCAGATTTGCAAAAAGGGCGCCCGCCGGGCGCCCTTTCTGTTTGTCAGCTTCACTCGATGTCGGCTTCGTTGTTCGATGTCGGCGCACGCGGGACTTGCCCACAAACCAACTGACTCTCGCTTATTGCCCTTCAAAGCTGTTGGCCATCCCGATGCGCGATATTGGCCGGCCCGATGCGTTAAACGAGGGGTTCGGGCAATCCCGCGAGGGCTCGCCCGAACCGATCACGTGCGAGCGCTTCAGCGCCGGTCGCGGTCGCGGCCGCGATCACGACCGCGGTCGTCGTCCCGATCGCGGTAGGGGCCGTGTTTGAGGCCCTGGATCTCGACGCGGCCGCTGCCCTTGAAGCTGAGCTTCGAGCGGTACTTGAACGTGATGCTCTCGATGAAGCGGTCACGTCCCCTGAGGTCGAACGCCTTTGAGTACTCGCCCGGCCGAATGACGCCGTTGAGCGGAACATCCTCGGTCTCGCCATTGCCGTAGCGGATGGTCATGCCGTAGAAGCGCACTTCCTGCTTTTCCACGTAGGCGCGAATGGCGCGGAACGTACCGGCTTCGCGGCCGACCTTGAACGTGTCGTGGTCGGCCTCGAACATCGCGGCTTTCTGCGTGCCGAGCGTGACCCACTCCTCACGGACGGGCTGCGGGGGCGGGCCGCGGTCGTCGGGCCGTCCGTCACCCTGCTGGCCGAGCAGCGTCAGGCGGGCACCGCCACGGCTGTCGCGACCCGCGTGAGCCTCGACATCGACGCGACGGATGAAGCGACGCTCGCCGGCGAGATCGATGACCCGAGTTTGGTCGCCCTGCTCCAGGCGATCCTCGACGGTCACGATCTGGTTCTCGCCATTGCCGAAGACGATGCGGACGGACTTGATGCGGACGCTACCGTCGTCGGCGCGGAAGCGGAGCGCGCTGAAGCGCCCCTCGCGGCGGCCGACATCGAAGGTGACGACACGGTCGTCGCGATCGACGCGCTGGCTCTCGATGACGTCGAACGGCTTGGCCATCGCTGGCCCACCACCGAAGCCGCCACGCAACTCACCATAGACCTTGACCACGGCGCGGCCCTCGAAGCTCGGGCGGGCGCGATAGGTGAGCTCGATCTGACGGAGGAAGCTGCGCTCGCCGCGCAGGTCCACTGGCATGGCGTCCGTACCCGGGCGCAGGAGCTTGTCGACGCGGAAGTCCTCTGCGAAACCGTTTTGATAGACGAGGCGCAGCGCCATCAGGTGCACGTCGTTGCGCTCGGCGACGATGCGCAGCTCCGAGAAGCGCGCCCCGCCATTGCCGACGTTGATGACATCACGGTCGACGCGGAAGCCGACGGTCTGCTCACCGAGCAGAACCCAATCCTTCGGTCCGCGCTGCGCGGACGCGGGTAGCGCGAGCAGAACGGCAATCGCCGTCGCCAGCAGCATTTTGAAACTTCTGAGCACGGTGGGATCTCCCTCCAGGGTACGAGCGCGAAAGGCTTTTCGGCTGTGTGCACCGTAGTCGGTCGGTTTGCAGGAAAAAAGACGATTCTGCGTTGGAACGGGGCAGATATTCTGTTCGAATAAAGGAAACTTCTGTGCCCGGCGGGCGCGATGCGAAGTCGGGGAGAAGTGATGGTCGAGCTTTCAAAACACGCCGTTCAAAATGCCATCGGCGTTCTCCGGCAGATCATGCCCGGGCAGGTCGAGACGGGAATGGCGATGCGAGAACAGCATGCCAATACCATCACGTTCCTGCCGAACCAGCCACCCGACGCCGTCGTTTTCGCGCGCTCGACGGCGGATGTTGTCGAGGTGGTGCGGGTGGCGCGGGAGCATCGTGTGCCGGTGATCGCCTTCGGCGCCGGGTCCTCGCTCGAAGGACATGTCAACGCGCCGTTCGGCGGCATCTCACTCGACCTTTCGCGCATGACGGCGATCCTGGCGGTGAACCACGGTGATCTCGATGCGACGGTCGAAGCGGGCGTGACGCGCGTGCAGCTCAATACGCACCTGCGTGACATGGGGCTATTCTTTCCCGTCGATCCTGGCGCCGAGCACGCGACGCTCGGCGGCATGGCGGCGACCCGCGCCTCCGGCACCAACGCGGTTCGCTACGGCACCATGCGCGAGAACGTGGTGTCGGTCACCGCGGTGATGGCGAACGGCACGATCGTCAAGACGGGCGGGCGGGCGCGCAAGTCCGCGGCAGGTTACGACCTCACACGCTTGCTCGTCGGCTCGGAGGGAACGCTCGGCATCATCACCGAGCTGACGCTGCGACTTTACGGCATTCCCGAGCGCATCGTCGCGGCGGTCGTGCCGTTCGGCGCGCTCGCGGGGGCGGCGTCGGCGACGATCGAAGCGATCCAGATCGGGCTCGGTCTCGCCCGTATCGAGCTGCTCGACCCGTTGCAGATCCGTGCGGTCAATCTGCATTCCAAGCTTTCGCTCGCCGAAGCGCCGACGTTGTTCGTCGAATTCCACGGAAGCGGTACGGGCGTCGCCGAGCAGGTCGAAGCTTTCCGTTCCATCGCCGAAGCGAACGGTGCGCAAGGTTTCGAGGCCGCCGAGGCCGAGGAGGAGCGGCGACGTCTCTGGAAGGCGCGCCACGATGCGTATTGGGCGACGAAGTCCGCTTGGCCGGGCCGAAAGACTCTTGCGACCGACGTCTGCGTGCCGATCTCGAAGCTTGCGGCGTGCATCGCCGAGACGGAGGACGACATCCGTCGTCTCGGGCTCGTCTGCCCCATCGTTGGTCATGTCGGTGACGGGAACTTCCACGCGACGCCCGTAGTCGATACGGACGACGCGCGGGAGATGGCGGCACTCGACGAGATGCTGCGGCGACTGGCCGAGCGCGCCATTGCGATGGACGGTACGTGCACCGGTGAGCATGGCATCGGCCAGGGCAAGATCACCTATCTCGAGAAGGAGGCCGGCGTGGGTGGCATCGCTGCTATGCGCGCGATCAAGGCCGCGCTCGATCCGGACGGAATTCTCAATCCCGGCAAAATTCTCGCCTGACGTGAGTCATGCACCATCGCTGCGAGTGATCGCTGCTCCGATGCTCCGGCGAAGGCCGCGAGTGCTCTGCGGTCTTCGCCTCCCGGACGTATCATGAGGACATGCGTCGGGTTTGGCGCGCATGGCCATTCCGCAAGAGAAATCGATAAAATTTGAATTGGGTTTGCCGAGAACTGAGATGGTGCCGTCAAGCGTCGCTTCATGCGGTGTTGATAAGTTCGAAATCGAAGGGCGACAATTCGATGGGAACGCGAAAGCGTCGCGGTGATCGGCGCGCGTTCAATCGAGGCCCGTCCACTTTGAGATCGCTTGGCAGCGGTGCGGTGGGAGCGGTGTCCGGGCGGACCGCTCCTGCCGCTTTCAGTTCGCGCGGTACAGGTTTGCTTTCGGCGCGTGCCGAAGCGGTGCAGCCCTGGCGCTAACGCGGTGTCGCCGCGGGTTTGGCGAATGGCACTCTAAGCCTTCCGCTAAGAATTCCTTGCTAGAGTCATGTTGCGGAGAGCAGCCGGCCAAGGCGCCGGCCCTTCGGCATGCGTCGCGTAGCAAGGAAGATGGAATGTCGCGGAAAACGTCGGTCGATACGATCGTCAAGCTCGGCGCGGGTGGTGTGGTGTTGCTGCTCGCAGTCTATTCTTCGGCGGCTTACATGCTCCAGGAAAGGTCGGTGCCCGGATGCATGGAAAGCTACGAGCGCACCGCCATCTTCGATCTCAACGCCAACGACGGCCGGCCGTTGACGACGATCGAGCTGCAGGCGCGTGCTGGCGCCGGCGAGGTCGGCATCATGCAGAATGCCCGCATCGTCGAGGTCGGCCACGGGCCTTCGCCCGTCGCCATGGAAGTTTCGCTTTCGGCGAGCACGCCGGGCAACCAGGGAGAGTCGGGCCTAGATTTCGCCTGGCATCCCGCAAGCGACGGCGCGCGTTCGGCGTGCCTGCGTTACAGCGTATGGATGCCCGATAATTTCGATTTCGGCCCGGGCGGGTATCTTCCCGGCTTTTACGGAAACGAGGCCGGTAGCAATCCGGCGGCGCCTTCCGCGGCAGGGCTGCGGGTGCGCACCAAGTGGCAACGGGAAGGCACCTCGGAAATCCACGCTCGCGCGCCCGCCATACAAGCGGCGAACGGCCGTTCGTTCTCGACGCGCGACAAGGTGTTCGGACGCGGCCGCTGGAATACCGTCGAGCAGGAGCTGGTCGTCGACGCGCCGGGTGCGAAGGACGGCAGCTTGAAGGTTTGGGTGAACGGCAAATTGATCGTCAACGAGCGACGCCTGCAACTGAGCAAGGACCAACCCGTCGCGATCGAGGGAGTTCTGGCGTCCATCGGCTTCGTGGGGCAGGCACGAGTTCACCCCAATCCCGAGGCCGCCAAGCTTCAGATTTCGCCGATCGTGCTCGCCTGGCGGTAGCTCACATCTTGATCTCAAGGTTCAGAGCGCAAGAGCCCGTCGATTGGGCGCGAGTTCTGTTTCATCATATCGTGATGACAGCCGGGGGCAGCTCTTCCGCCCGCTCATCGGCCCAGGGGGGGCGTTCGACCCGGAAACCACTTGCGGAAGGCGCTATCCGTTGCGGTGTCTAGAGCGCTATCCGATCTGACGGAACCGCCCGGGGTTCCCCTGATCGGATGAAAGCGCTCTAGCAGCGCGATTTTAGAGCATCTTAATCCGACCGCTCATCGCTACCGCGATTCCGTGCGGTCGGATGTTGCTCTAGGGCGCTATCCAATCTGACGGAACCGCCTGCGGTTCCCCTGATCGAATGAAAGCGCTCTAGCAGCGCGATTCCAGAGCATCTTTATCCGACCGCTCATCGCTACCGCGATTCCGTGCGGTCGGATGATGCTCTAGAGCGCTATCCGATCTGACGGAGCCGCCTGCGGTTCCCCTGATCGGATGAAAGCGCTCTAGCACTGGGGTTCTAGAGCATCTTTATCCGACCGCTCATCGCTATCGCGATTCCGTGCGGTCGGATGATGCTCTAGGACGCCCATTCAGAATTTCGAAATCAGGATTTTCGGAATGAATTGCGGACCCGCGCGGCGTCGCTAAGCTTGTCATACGTCGTGTCGCCGTCCCTTCCTCCCCCCCCCTCCCAACGTGACCGGCACGGCTCCGGCCCGCGATCTCGCCCCCCGATCGCGGGCCATTTTGCTTTTGAAGCGATGTGGATGTTTCGACGCGGCGGATGCGCAGCCCGGTACGGACGAGGCGTTCTCTCCGTCCGCTCACGGTCGCGCGGCGTTCAGTTGTTCGTCGCGACGGAGATGCCGGGCGGTGCGTGCATCCAAGGGTAGCCCTCGCGCGCCATGCGGTAACCTTCGGCGTAGAGCTTGCGCATGTATTCGCGGTTGAAGGGCTTCGGCAGCGGAGCATTGAATTCGTCAGGGATGGCGGCGAGGCGATACGACAAGCCGTCTGCGGTTGCCTTCGCATGAATGCGTGCTAGATCGCCGAGGGCTTGATACTTCGTCGTGGCGTAAAGCGAACGCTGGCCGATCGAGAGCGCCGACTCGCTCGACTTGCCCCACTCCGGTCCGAGCTTGCCGTTGCGGATGATGTAGAGATGGCGGGTCACCTTGCGGCCGATTGCCTTGTCGAGCTCGCGAAAGCTGAAATCGGACGGGGAGAGGAATACCTGGCGCGTCGGTCCACCATCGACGTGCAGTTCCTCGTAATGCTGACCATTGGCGGTGACGACGGGAATCCGCACCGGCGGGAACACGCCCGGTATGGCGGCAGAAGCAAGCAGCACGGAGCGGATCAGCTTGAGCGACTGCTCATCGCCTTTCTCGGCGATCTTGCCGATGTCCCAGAAGACGGGGCGCTCCGCATCCAGGTTCGTGGTGCCGACGAGCAGCACGCGCCCGCGCCGGCGCTCTTCCGCCAGCCGGCGCATCATCTCGTGGTCGACGAACTGGTCGATCAGCCGTTTCAGAGGCGCGTTGCTCGCGATTGCCGTGCCGCCGAGAAGGCCGGCGACGATGTTGGCCTCGAAAATGTCGTCGCTGCCGAACTCGGTGAAGAGCCGGCTCAGTTGGGAATCGTAATCCTTGCCGAGATAGGCGAACGGAGCAATCAAGGCTCCCGCGCTGACGCCCGTGACAAGGTCGAAGTCCGGCCGGTCGCCGCGCTCGCTCCATCCGACCAGAAGTCCCGCTCCGAAGGCACCATTCTCGCCGCCGCCGGAAAGCGTGAGGATGTGGCCTTGCAACGTCTTTTCCGTTGCGGCCTTGGCCTTGTACTTGGCGCGAAGTGCGGTGATCTCCTCGCCCTTGAACCGCTGGTTGGCGTGTGGCTGATCACCCCAACCGCGAACGTCTGCCATGCCTTCGATCTGCGCGGAATCGAGCAAGGCGAGCGGCACGACACTGCGGTCGGGTGGCGACGCGCATCCAAATGCCAGGCTTGCCAGAAGGGCCACCGCGGCCAGCTTGAAACCACGCAAGAAACGACCTCGGAAACGACGAAGCGAGCCCAATCGCAATTGCTTGGAAGCGGGAACGCGCCCTCTCCCCCGCGCCTATTCCTAGCGGGACGCGAAGCGTTCGTCAGCAGGTTTTGCGCCGCATGGATGGGCGAAATCAGCTGGACATTGCATTTTGTGCCAAGTTCGTCGCGCGCCCGTCGTGCATCGCCACAAATGACGTTGGGCTTTTGCGCCGGGTTCCTCAGTAAACATCTTTTTCGCGGCGCGGGATTTTCATCAATTAACCGATGTCGTCCGTCAGTGTTCCTGCGAGATGCTCCCTGAGGCTCGCGACGAGGTGCTCGACGTCGGCGAGGCCGGTCGCGGGGTTCATCAAGGCGAGACGCAACCAGCGGCGACCCATCGCTTCCGTGGTCGAGATGTAGAAGTCACCCGCCTCGGTGAGCCGCCGCCGCAGCTCGATCTGTAGATCGTCCGGCCCGTCGAGGCGGAAGCAAACGATGTTCGATTGCGGTTCCACCGCTACCTCGATCCCCGGCTCTGCACGGAGCAAGGACGCTGCTTCGTGGGCGAGTTCAGTCTGGCGCTCGATCCCTGCCGCGATCGCGCCTTCCCCGCCGGATGCGAGGGCGCAGAACACCTTGAGGCCGAGCGCCGATTTCGTGCACTCGACGGTGCGATGGATGAAGTCGATACCCGGCTGGTCCTTGTCGTGAAAGAGGTAGCTCGCTTCCTCGCGGAACGCTTGATCGAGATCGCGACGATCTCTCACCAGTACCGCGGCGCAGAGGATCGACGTTCGCAGCATCTTGTGTGCATCCCAGATGAGGGAATCGGCCAGCTCCACACCGTCGAGCAGGTGACGCAGTTTCGGCGAGACGAGCGCCGAGGCGCCGTGCGCGCCGTCTATGTGCAGCCAAACACACTCGGCACGACACACCTGTGCTATCTCGCGCAGGGGATCGTAGAGGCCGAGCGCAGTGGCGCAGGCATTGGCGACGACGGCGAATGGCGTCACTCCCTCACGGCGGAGAGAAGCGAGGAACGCGGGTAATTTCGTGGGGTCGATCCGCCCGAGCGCGTCGGTCGGCGCGTGTCGAACTGCCTTCTGACCAAGCCCCATGATGCCGGCGGCGCGCGCAACGGAGTAGTGCGATCCCGCCGTCGCGACGATCACGAGGCCCTCCGGCGTCCCATTCTCCCAGGCATCGGGTGCGATACGTGCTCGCGCGGCCAATAGCGCGGTCAGATTGGCAAGCGATCCGCCATGCGTGAGCACGCCGCCGCCACTCGCTTGAGAACGATCCGTCACCCTTTGCGCTGGCTCCGGAACCCAACCGATCTTGCGCAACATCCAATCGATGACGGCGCGCTCCACCGTCGCCGCAGCAGGGCCCATCTCGTAGATCGCCATGGCGTTGTTGGTGAAACCATCGACAAGTGCGGCAATCGCACTCGTCGCTAACGGCACAGCGACCTGATGGGCCATGTACGCGGGATGATGAAGTCGCGTCGAGGCGGCGAGATACGTGTCTAGGAACAGGCGCAGGGTTTCACCGGTGAGACCGCCTTCGGTCATGAGGCGGTCGAGGTCGAGGCGGCGGGCCAGCTCGTCGATCCGCGGCTGGTTTATCACGGGACCTTCGCCGGCGATTGCGCGCGCCGCGAACGACTCGAGTGCCGCGATGGCGATTGCACCGTCCTCTTTGAACGTCATTGTCGTCTCCTCGTGCCGCGGCGCATGACGGAGCACGCCACACGGTTGTGCCGCCGCGCGAAGGGATATCGCCATCGCTCGGGCTACGGCAAGTGCGCGGGGGCGCGACAGAATGAGGTCGCGCGGTGCTCAGTGAGATTTCTGCCGGCTCTCTTCGGCGTACTCGGCTTCCGGATAGACGACACGCGAGCGCAGCTCATAGGCTTCCGCAGGCCCTGCCGGTTGCGGCTGCTGATTGCCTTGCGCCAAGAGATCGACGCGTCGCCACGGGCCGAAGTCTTTCATGTGGCGCGGCCTCGCTGGAAGCTTGAGATCGAAGATCCGGGCGGGCTGCCCCGGTTCCGTCTTGAGTTCGAGCAACCTCCAACCCGAGCGGTAGGCGAGCTCGACTGATCCGGTGGCCACCGTACGGTCGCCGTCCTTACGTGCGGACTTGTCTCGAATAGTTCCTGGCATGCGGTTCTGCTCGGTGCTGAGCTCGACACGTATCGCTTCGGCCGGTGCGGCGAAATCGACGCCGGGCGGCAGCCGAATTTCGAAGTCGAGCCGCGGTGCTGCATTTCCCGACGAGGCAAGCAGCGGGCGCGTCTCGTAGAAATACCAGAACGCGCCAGCGACAATGCAGGCGATCGCTGCGATGACGATCGGAAAGCGCCAGGCGATCGCTCCTGTGTGGGTCTGGCCGCCTTTGCGCAACGCGAGCCAAATGCCGACGACAAGGCCGATCACGCCACCGATCGGGCCTATTCCAAACACGGCCTGCATACCGAGCGCGCCTTCGAAGTTGGACGCTCCGAGCATGCTGCCGACGCCGATCGCGAGTGCCGCGGCGGCGACCCAACCGAGCACTGCTCCGATGAGTCCTGCAATGATGGCGAGGACGTAATTCATGCCTGTTCATCCCACGAGTGTATCGGCGCACAAGCGCCGGCGGAGGTGACGTTACATCGTGTTCCTGGGCTCGGGTTTAAGGCTTGCCGTGCCTTTTCGCCAGTGCCGGGTTCGCCGATGCCGGCCTATCGGAGACGTCTCGTGTGTGGTGGGGAGGCTATGGCCAATGCCTACAGGATCAGGCGATACCGCACGAAGTCGTCGGCTGGGACGTAGTGGTCGTAGAGCCGCCGCGCGGTCCAGTTGTCCGATCGCGTATGCCAGTAGAGCCTGCCCCAGTTGCTTTGGCGAGCGAGGTCGAGCAGGTCGTCGATGAGAGCGCGGCCCACGCCAAAGCCACGAGCAACTTCCGACACGAATAGGTCTTCGAGGTAGCACACGGGACGGATGTCCCATGTGGCCTCGTGAATGACCGAAGCGCTGAAGCCGACCACTTCGCCGTTCAGCAGGGCGACGCGGCCGACGAGCGCCGAGCCGGGATCGAGCAGCCGCTTCAGCGTGCGTGCGGTCACGAACTCCGGCACGTCCGTGTCGTAGAAGTGATTGTACGCGGTCCACAGCTCGCGCCACCACGGCTCATCGTCTGCGGCAAGCGCGCGAACCAATACAGCTCCTCGTTCGTGGCCCATCCGATGCATGTTTCTGCTCCCCCGACTGAGCGCCCTGGTGGCGATGTGCGCACCGATTATAGCCGTCTTATCGCCCACGAGAAATTGCCTAACAGGAAATAAATTTTCGCGGCAGTTGACGTGTCGGTTCGCTATCTGCTAGCTTTCGGCCACTCGAACGGAAGCTGAAGGGCGCAAGCGGGCATGTGTGGGATCGTCGGATTGTTTCTCAAGGATGCCGCGCTCGAGCCGAAGCTCGGCGGCTTGGTCGCGACGATGCTCTCGACGATGTGCGAGCGCGGGCCGGACTCGGCAGGCTTCGCCGTCTATGGCGCTCCCACCGCAGGCAACGCCAAGATCACGCTGCAATCGGCTTCGCCTGAGCAGGATTTCGCCGGCCTTTCCGATGCAGTGCGGCGCGTCGCCGCGAGCGAACCGGAGCTACGCGTAACGTCGACGCACGCGGTCCTCACGGTTCCCGCGGAAACGGTCGACGCGGTACGCGCGGAGTTGCGTGCGAACCGTCCCGGAATCCGCGTGATGAGCGTCGGTCAGTCGATCGAGATCTACAAGGAGGTCGGTTACCCGACTGGCGTCGCCGCGCGGTTCGGCCTCGGCTCGATGAGCGGAACGCACGCCATCGGTCACACGCGCATGGCGACGGAGTCGGCGGTGACGACGCTCGGCGCCCACCCGTTTTCAACCGGCCCAGACCAGTGCCTCGTACACAATGGTTCGCTGTCGAACCACAACAGCTTGCGGCGTGAGCTGAAGCGCAATGGCATCACGTTCGAAACCGACAACGATAGCGAAGTCGCGGCGGCTTATCTTACGAGCAAGATGCAGCAAGGGATGAACCTCGGAGAGGCTTTGGAGAAGAGCCTCGACGACCTCGACGGCTTCTTCAATTTCGTCGTCGGAACCAAGAGCGGGTTCGGCGTCATCCGCGATCCGATAGCGTGCAAGCCCGCCGTGATGGCGGAGACGGACTCATGGGTCGCATTCGGTTCGGAATACCGTGCCCTCGTCGGATTGCCCGGCATCGAGAAGGCGCGCGTCTGGGAGCCCGAGCCGGCGACCGTCTATTTCTGGGAGCGCTGAAGAAGCATGGGCGATCACGTCAAGCTCAGAACCTACGATCTCGCGGCGAGCCCGCTGAGGGAACTCAACGCCGAGCTTCACCGGCAGGGCGATGGTGCAAATGATACGCGGTGGGAGATACTCAATCCGCGCGGATCGCATGCTGTCGCCGTCGGTGTCGATGCCCCGCTGGACATCGATGTCCGCGGCAGCGTCGGTTACTACTGCGCAGGCATGAACAAGAAGGCGACGATCACCGTTTACGGTTCGGCCGGACCGGGTGTCGCCGAGAATATGATGTCGGGAAAAGTCGTCGTCAAAGGCGACGCCAGTCAATATGCGGGAGCGACAGGCCGCGGCGGGCTTCTTGTCGTCGAAGGCAATGCGTCCTCGCGCTGCGGCATCTCGATGAAGGGCATCGATATCGTCGTAAAGGGCAGCATCGGCCACATGTCGGCGTTCATGGCGCAGTCCGGCAGCCTCGTCGTGCTCGGCGACGCCGGCGACGCCCTCGGCGACTCGATCTACGAGGCCCGGCTCTATGTACGCGGTGGCGTCCAGAGCCTCGGCGCGGACTGCATCGAAAAGGAAATGCGAGCCGAGCATCACGAGCAACTCGCAGCGCTGCTCGACAAGGCCGGCGTCAGCGGTGTCGCGACCAGCGAGTTCAAGCGCTACGGCTCGGCGCGCAAGCTCTACAACTTCAACATCGACAACGCGGACGCCTACTGATGACGTACCACAACCCGCCGACCACGCCGCGCAAGTCGTGGGCCTTCGACGATTACACGATGTCCGAAATCCGGCGCGCCGCGGCCACCGGCATCTACGACATTCGAGGCGGGGGTGCGAAGCGTCGCGTGCCGCACTTCGATGATTTGCTGTTCCTCGGTGCATCGGTGTCGCGATATCCGCTCGAAGGCTATCGCGAGAAGTGCTCGACCAGCGTGACGCTCGGTACACGCTTCGCGAAGAAGCCGATCGAGCTCAAGATTCCGATCACCATCGCCGGTATGAGCTTTGGCGCGCTTTCGGCGCAGGCGAAAGAAGCGCTCGGGCGCGGTGCTTCGCTCGCGGGCACATCGACGACCACGGGCGACGGCGGCATGACTCCGGAGGAGCGCGGCCAGTCGAAGACGCTCGTCTACCAGTATCTGCCCTCGCGATACGGCATGAACCCCGACGACTTGCGCAAGGCCGATGCCATCGAGGTGGTGATCGGCCAGGGTGCCAAGCCGGGCGGTGGTGGCATGCTGCTCGGCCAAAAGATCTCCGACCGTGTCGCCGAGATGCGCAACCTGCCGAAGGGCATCGATCAGCGCTCCGCGTGCCGGCATCCTGATTGGACTGGGCCGGACGACCTCGAGATCAAGATCCTGGAGCTGCGTGAGATCACGGATTGGGAAAAGCCGATCTACGTGAAGATCGGCGCGACGCGGCCTTACTACGACGTCACGCTGGCGGTGAAGGCCGGCGCCGATGTCGTCGTCATCGACGGTATGCAGGGCGGCACGGCGGCGACGCAGGAAGTGTTCATCGAGCACGTCGGCATTCCGACACTCGCGTGCATTCGCCCCGCCGTGCAGGCGCTGCAGGATCTCGGAATGCATCGCAAGGTGCAGCTCATCGTGTCGGGCGGTATTCGCACCGGTGCCGACGCGGCGAAGGCTCTTGCTCTCGGTGCCGATGCGGTCTCGATCGGCATCGCGGCACTCGTCGCACTCGGCGACAACGATCCGCGTTTCGAGGCCGAATACAACAAGCTTGGCACCACCTCGGGCTGTTACGACGATTGGCACGAAGGGCGCGATCCAGCCGGCATCTCGACGCAGGATCCAGAACTCGCCGCGCGACTCGATCCGGTGCTCGCGGGGCGGCGGCTCGCCAACTACCTCAAGGTCATGACGCTCGAGATCCAAACCGTGGCGAGGGCGGCAGGTCACAACAATATCCACAACCTCGAGCCCGAGGATCTCTGCGCGCTGACCATCGAGGCCGCGGCGATGGCTCGAGTGCCGCTGGCGGGAACGAATTGGATTCCGGGCATGCAGGCCGGGCTCTGAAGTCCGACCTGCTTTCGATCGGTTGATGAACGATGGGGAAGTTCTGGCTCTGGCCCAGGCGCCGCAAGTCACTCAAAGAGGAACCGCCGATGACGCAGACCATGCAGACCCACGACACGACCGCTGCGCAACCGGCCGGCGCGCCGCTCGATCTCGCCGCATACGCGAAAGAGCGTTCGATCCGCTACTTCATGATCTCCTTCACCGATCTCTTCGGCAGCCAGCGTGCCAAGCTCGTTCCCGCCGCGGCCATCGCCGACATGCAGAAAGATGGTGCGGGCTTTGCCGGGTTTGCCACATGGCTCGACCTGACGCCGGCCGGTCCTGATCTCTTCGCAATGCCGGACGCGAACGCGGTGGTTCAGCTCCCTTGGCGGCGTGATGTCGCCTGGGTCCCGGCCGACTGTGTTATGGACGAGCGGCACGTCTCGCAGGCGCCGCGCGTCGTGCTGAAGAACGTAATCGCCAAGGCGGCGAAGGAAGATCTCTACGTCAAGACCGGTGTCGAATGTGAGTTCTTTCTCACCAAGCCGTGCGGCACGATGATCTCTGATGACGCGGATACTGCGCCGAAGTCCTGCTACGATCAGCAGGCACTGATGCGACGCTACGACGTGATCTCCGAAATCTGCGATTGCATGCTCGAGCTCGGTTGGGGGCCGTACCAGAACGATCATGAGGACGCCAACGGCCAGTGGGAGATGAACTGGAACTTCGATGACGTGCTGGTGACCGCGGACCGCCACGCCTTCTTCAAGTTCATGGCTAAGTCGATCGCAGAAAAGCACGGGCTTCGTGCCACGTTCATGCCAAAGCCATTTATCGGTCTCACGGGCAACGGCTGTCACGCTCACATCTCCGTCTGGGACAAGGGCGGTTCGATCAACCGCTTCTATGATCCGACCGACGAGATCGGCCTATCCCAGCAGGGCTATCACTTCCTTGGCGGCATCATGCGTCACGCCGAGGCACTCGCCGGCATCACTAATCCTACCGTCAACTCCTACAAACGCATCAACGCGCCGCGCACGCTCTCGGGCGCGACGTGGGCACCGAACTCGGTGACGTGGACCGGCAACAACAGAACGCACATGGTGCGGGTGCCGGGGAAGGGGCGCTTCGAGCTGCGCCTCCCGGATGGCGCCGCAAACCCGTATCTGATGCAAGCGGTGATCATCGCCGCGGGGCTGGATGGCGTGCACAAGAAGGCCCATCCCGGCAAGCGCCTCGACATCGATATGTACAAAGAGGGGCATACCGTCACCGATGCACCGAAGCTGCCGCTCAATCTACTCGATGCGATCCGCAACCTGGAGAAGGACGAGGTCCTGGGCGAACTCCTCGGACCAGAGTTCGTAAAGTCCTACGCGAAACTGAAGCGCGCCGAATGGGACTCCTATACGTCTCACATGACGCAATGGGAGCGCGATCATACACTCGACATATAGAGTGACACGCGCCGCTGTTTTGCGACGTTCTTACGATCAGGGCCCGGCGGCCGCATGCCGGGCCTTTTCCTTTTCCTTCTCCTTCTCCTTTTCCCGACGTGGTGATGTCTGCCGGATCGCGAGGGCGTCTACATACATGTTGGCGGCTTGCCCGCGCGTCCCGTCGCCGCGTAAACTCTGAATGTACGCTGTTACGACCGCGGAGAAGAAACTTGAAGAAGACCACTGGCGCGGCGGGGGATCGGGAGACCGCAAGCAAGGCCAAGTCCCGCATCACGACGAAGAGCAAGCGAGAGAAACGCTCCAAGCCGAAGCCCGAGCGGGGAGAGCCGACGTTGGCGACGGTGTCTGGCGCGCCGGTTGTGCGAAGCCTGGAACAGGCCATCGGCAATCAGGTGCGCGATTACCGCAAAACGGCGAGCCTCACGGTTACCGAGTTGGCGCGCGAAGCGTCGATTTCGGCGGGCATGCTTTCGAAGATCGAGAACGGCCAGATTTCAGCGTCGCTCGGCACGCTGCAAGACATCGCATCCGCGCTCAATCTCCAGCTCACCGACTTGTTGCGGGGGCATGAAAAGAGTCGCGGCTGTTCTTTTGTTAAGGCAGGAAACGGCACTGCCATACGGCGGCGCGGAACCAAGGTCGGGCATCATTATCAATTGCTCGGACAATCGGTCGGCGGCGACATCGCGTTCGAGCCTTACCTCATTACGCTCGCCGACGATGCCGAGGTCTATACGGAGTTCCGCCACGAGGGTATCGAGCTCATCTACATGTTGACGGGCGAGGTTGGGTACGTGCACGGCGACCAGAGCTACCACCTCGTTCCGGGCGACAGCCTGCTGTTCGATTCCGCCGAGCTGCACGGGCCGGGCGCGCTGATAAAACGGCCGATCAGCTACCTTTCGATCATCGTCTACCGCCGCGATCGCTGATGTCTTGGTACGGTGAGCAATCAACGCGGTTGGGTGTGGACGAACTCGGCAGTGGCGGAACGGAGCCAATCGGTGAAGCTCGTCGCGTAGCTGCGATACATCGTCAATTCAAACGTCGGTGTGTCGTCGAGCCGAGCGATCGTGATCGCGATGTGGCTCGCGTGCGTGTTCGCGACGTCACCTGTCGCAAACGCGCGTTCGTGCAGGTCGATCGGTACGCCTTTGGCCAGCACGTTGAGCGCGCGCGTTCCTGAGATCGCGACGATACCGCGGGCGTCCGACTGGTCGACGACGGCGGCCAATCCGGCGACGATGGGTTTGAGTTCTGCCTCGAGGTCGCGAACCGCGCCGCCGCGCTGTCCGCGTTCGGCGATCGCCAGCCACTGGCCCGGACCAGACCATTGCAGAGTTATCGCATTCGAAGAGACACGCCGTCCGGGCGCGGGCAGTGCCACGCCGTAGGTTGCTTCAATCAGGTCGGATAGCGCGACGGCTTTTTCCCTGTATGCGGCGATGCTCGCGACAGTCACGCCATCCCGGTAGGCGACGACGAGTCCTGGAACGGCAATCGGCTTGTTGCGCGCGAAGGGAGTGGTTTCAATGAGCATGGCTTCAGGCACGCAGGCGCGCTCCCTCTGGGTCGATGAAGACAGGCGATACGACTTCGACGAGATTGTCCTCGTTCCTGAGTGGATCGAACGCGCGTACAACTTCGCCCAGGCGCTGTGGACCCCGACGAAGCAGACCGAGCCCTATCCAGTGACCCAGTGACGGCGAGAAGGCGGCCGAAGTCATGTAGCCTTCGTCGTTGGCCGCGGTCGCCTCGGCATTCCGGGCGATGAAGTGCGCTCCTGCGCGCAGGCGTTTCGCGCGGTCTAGCGGTTTGAAGCCGACGAGCGTTGGTCGCTCCGCGTCGGTAAGGCCAAGACGTCCGCCCAGGACGCGGCCGATGTAATCCTTCTTCTTCGACGCCATGCTGCCAAGACCGATGTCGCTCGGAGTCGTGGTGCCGTTGAGCTCCGGGCCGCTGACGTGCCCTTTCTCGATGCGCATGACGCCGAGAGCTTCGCTTCCGTAGGCGCAGCCGCCCAAGGCGTGTGCATCGTCGACGAGGCGTCGCCACAGCGCGTCGCCATATCTGGCGGGAACGGCAATTTCGTAGGCAAGCTCGCCCGAGAACGAGAGTCGATAGAGCCGCGCCTTGACACCGCCGCAGCAGGTGAGCTCGGCAGCGGCGAGATAGGGGAAGGTTGCATCTCTGATATCGAACACGGGATCGACGATCGAGCTGAGAAGATCGCGCGAGCGCGGACCCGCCACCGCATATTGGGCCCATTGCTCTGTCGCCGACGCGAGTTCGACATCGAGCTCCGGCCAGAGCCATTGGCGGGCAAGCTGCATGTGTTGATACACTTTGGCAGCGTTCGCTGTCGTCGTCGTGATGAAGTAGTGATGCTCGCCGAGCCGCGCCACCGTCCCGTCGTCCATCACCATGCCGTCCTCTCGCAGCATGACGCCGTAGCGCGCACGACCGACTTTCAGTGTCGTCATGCCATTCATGTAAAGCCGTTCGATTAGCGCGATCGAATCCGGTCCCTGCACGTCGATCTTGCCGAGGGTCGACACATCGCAGATGCCGACTTTGCGGCGCACGGTCTCGACCTCGCGCTTCACGGTGTCGAGCCAGTCGCGTTCCCCGGCACGCGGAAAGTAGGCGGGTCTCATCCAAAGCCCGGTTTCGACGAGGATGCCGCCTTGCTCGCGTGTCCAATCGTATGACGGAGGTAGGCGAGATGGTTTGAAATCGTGGCCGCGATGGTGTCCGGCGAAGGCGCCAAGTGCGACGGGCGTAAAGGGCGGACGCGCCGTCGTCATGCCGGTTTCGGGAATCGATTTTCCTGTAAGTTTGGCGAGTATCGCAAGCGCATTGACGTTCGCGGTGCGTCCCTGATCCGTGGCCATGCCGAGTGTGGTGTAGCGCTTCAAGTGCTCGACAGATCGGAAGCCTTCGCGCTCCGCGAGCGCGACGTCGGCGGCGGTAACATCGTTCTGGAAATCGACGAGCGCTTTATGGCGCGAACCCTCGACATGCCAAAAGGCGCTGATGGCAACGTGCTCGTCGCCAGTCGTTGGAACGTCGATGGGCTCCGCGTCGAATCCGGTCGCGGCGGCTGCGGCCGCGCCGGCGCGGGTGCCTTGAGCCAGGCAGGCAGTCAAGGAGAATTCACCTGCGGCGGCGCCGGCGACGCTCATCCCTTTCGGCAGGTCTCCCGGTGTGAACGCCGAAATCGCATCGTTCCAGCGTGGCTTGCCGTTGAGATGCGTCGTCATCTGGATGTTCGGATTCCAGCCGCCGGAGACGGCGACGAGATCACAGTCGACGACAAGAGACGCTCCGTCCGTGGTCCTGATACGAGCGCGCTTGACGCCGTGGCGCCCCTCCACATCGGTAATGACGCCGTTGATGGCGCGGACACCGAGGCGCGCGGCGAGATCCGCAATATGCCGCGGTGTCGCCGAACGTGTATCGACCAGTGCCGCGACATCGATGCCGGCGGCAGCGAGATCGGCGATGGTGGCGCAACCGTCATCGTTGTTGGCGAAGACGACGGTGCGACGTCCTGGGGCTACGCCGAAGCGATTGATATAGGTGCGGACGGCACCGGCCAGCATCACGCCGGGCCGGTCGTTGTTGCCGAAAACAATGGGTCGCTCGGTGGCGCCGGCTGTCACAATGGTTCGCTTCGCGACGATCCGCCAAAGCCGTTGGCGCGGAGTGCCGTCCGGCGGCACAGCGACGTGATCCGACACGCGCTCCACCGCGCCATAAGTGCCAGAGTCGTAGGCGCCGAAGACAGTGGTGCGGGGCAATAGGCGAACGTTGTCGTAGGCGGCGAGCTCGTTCGTCATCGAAGAGCACCATTCGACGCCACTCATCTGGTCGATTGTGCGGCGTTCCGCGAGCAATCGTCCACCGAGCGCGAAGCTCTCATCCGCGAGGACGACGCGCGCGCCAGAGCGTGCAGCGGCTCGTGCCGCCGTCAGTCCAGCAGGGCCGCCACCGACGACGAGCACATCGCAGAACGCCGTGACTTTTTCGTAGGTGTCGGGATCGGGCGCGTCGGCGGCGCGGCCGAGGCCAGCAGCACGGCGGATCATCGGCTCGTAGAGCTTTTCCCAGAAGGCTGCGGGCCACATGAATGTTTTGTAGTAGAAGCCTGCGACGAAGATCGGCGAGGCGAGGCTATTCACCGCCAGGATGTCGAAGGCGAGCGACGGCCAACGGTTCTGGCTGAGCGCATCGAGACCGTCATACAGCTCGGCTGTCGTGGCGCGCGTGTTGGGCTCGCGCCGTGCTCCTGCGCGAAGTTCGACGAGGGCGTTCGGCTCCTCCGAACCGGCCGACAGGATGCCGCGCGGGCGGTGATACTTGAACGATCGCGCGACAAGCCGCACGCCATTGGCGAGAAGTGCGGAGGCGAGTGTGTCGCCGGCAAAACCCGTGTAGTCGTGCCCGTCGAAGGAGAAGCTCAGTGGCCGTGAGCGGTCGATCGCCCCGCCATTCGCCAGCCTGTAGGATGTCCCGCGGCTCATGCTGAGGTCTCCCTTACGTCCTTGCGATTGCCAGTACGAGCGAGTGCCACGTCCTGCGCCAGGCGGACTCCTAGGATCTCGTGCGTGCGGGTATCCCTCGTCACGACGAGCCACGCGTGACAACCAGTATTGTGAAACCAGAGCTCGTCACTTGGCCCGGCAGCGTTGCGACGCAGATAGGCATAGGCGTGAAAGGCGCCAGCGGCATCGTCGGCCGAAGGGTCAGGTCGCGTCACACTCGCATCGCCGAGGAACGTGAACTCGTCGAGGCTGCGTTCGCCACAACAGGGGCAAGCCAAGCGCATGCGTCGTCCTCTCAGTGCAGGTTCGGCTGGTTGCCGACACCCTTCTCGTCGATCATGTGGCCGCTGGCGAAGCGGTCGAGCCGGTAGGCGCGCGCGTCGGCATGCGGTTCGTCGCGCGCAAGCAGATGCGCGAAGCAGAGGCCGGACGCGGGGGTCGCCTTGAAGCCGCCGTAGCACCAACCGGCATTGAGGTAGAGACCGTCCACGGGCGTGCGGTCTATGATCGGCGATCCATCCATCGACATATCCATGATGCCGCCCCAGGAGCGCAGCAATCGTACGCGCCCGATACGCGGCATCAGCGCCATGCCACCCTCGAGCACGTCCTCGACGACAGGAAGGTTGCCGCGCTGCGCGTAGGAATTGTAACCGTCGATATCGCCGCCGAAGACGAGGCCACCCTTGTCGGATTGGCTGATGTAGAAGTGGCCGGCGCCGAAGGTCATCACGCCGTCGATCACCGGCTTGACGGCTTCGGATACGAAAGCTTGCAGGACATGGCTTTCGATCGGCAGGGTGAGCCCCGCCATGGCTGCGACCCGCGAGGAATTTCCGGCACAGGCCAAGCCGACCTTGCCGGCTCCGATCGCCCCGCGAGTCGTCTCGACGCCCGTGCAGCGACCACCTTCGATGCGAAAGCCGGTCACTTCGCAATTCTGCACGATATCGACACCGAGGCGGTCCGCGGCGCGCGCGTAGCCCCATGCCACGGCGTCGTGGCGCACGGTGCCGGCACGACGCTGCAGCAAGCCGCCCTTGATTGGAAAGCGCGCGTTATCGTAGTCGAGCCAGGGATACATGCGACGCACCTGCGCTGAATCGAGCAGCTCGGCATCGACACCATGAAGCCGCATGGCATTGCCCCGGCGGGCGTAGGCATCGCGCTGAGCGTCGGAATGATAGAGGTTGAGAATGCCGCGCTGCGACACCATCGCATTGTAGTTGAGATCCTGCTCGAGCCCCTCCCAGAGCTTCATGCTCGTCTCGTAGAATGGGATGTTGCCCGGCAGAAGGTAGTTGGAGCGCACGATGGTTGTGTTGCGGCCGACGTTACCCGAGCCGATCCAGCCCTTTTCGAGAACTGCGACATCGCGGATGCCGTAGTGCCGGGCGAGGTAGTAGGCTGTAGCGAGCCCGTGGCCGCCGCCGCCGACAATGATCGCGTCGTAGCGCGGCTTGGGTTCGGCTTCGCGCCACGCGGGTCCCCATCCCGAGTGACCGCGCAGCGCCTCGCGGAGGACGCTGAAGATCGAATAGCTCTGGCCTGCCATTGTGCTCCTCGGCTGCCGGTGCCACGCCGCCTGTCAGGAGGCATTTACGGTCGCGGCGAGTGGACGCCACGCCGGGCTGGATGAAAATATAAGCGTGACTTATACTTCGCGAATGATCGAAGCCGGCACCGATCCACTCTTCGACCTCAGGTCGCTCGAGATCTTTCTCGCGGTATGCGAGGCAGGCGGTATGGCCGCGGCTGCACGCCAGATCCGCGTCACACAGCCCGCGGTTTCGCTGGCCATCGCCGAGTTGGAGCGCAAGTGCGGCGCCGCACTCTTCGACCGTGCTGTCCGACCGTTGGCACTGACCCCCGCTGGTGGCCTCCTCCGCCAGCGGGCGGCAGCGCTGATCGAGGATGCGCGGGAGATTCCGGCCTTGCTGCGGGGAGCCGCGCAGGGTCGCGTACCACAGCTCCGTGTCGGCCTCGTCGACTCGCTTGGCCGCGCCTTGAGCGTCGAGGTTGCGCAATGGCTCGGCGCGCAAGCGGATCAGGTGTCGGTGCTGTCGGGATTGACGGCAGCTCACGCCAGCGCGCTGCTGACGCGGCGGTTGGACATGCTCATTGGTGTCGACGATTTGCAGGAAACGCCGGGGCTCGAACGCTACGAGCTGGTCCGAGAGCCTTATGTGCTGCTTCTTGCCAAGGGAATGGAGCCGGTGCGCAGCGTCACCGACTTGAAACGACTTGCCGAGCGCGCTCCCTTCGTCCGCTTCAGTGCTCGTTCGCAGACCGGGGTCGAGATCGAGCGGCATTTGCGGCGGCTGGGTTTCGAGCCAGAACGTGGGATGGAGTTCGATACGCCGTTCGGCGTGACGGCGAGCGTCGCCCGGGGCGGGGCGTTTGCCATCTCGACGCCGCTGTGCATCCACGAAGCGCAACTCGCCCCGAGCAAGGTGCATGCGATGCGATTGCCGGGGCCGCGCATCTCGCGGACGTTGACGCTGGTCGCGCGCCACAGGGAGCTTGGGGCGATACCGCGGGAGTTCGCGAAGGCCATGCGGCAGCATTTGGCCGAGCTTCTGGCGCGCCTGCCGACGGTCGGCGATTGAAGCGCGGAGCACTGATGGTTAGGGGCACTGCAGGCGCGGAGTCTGCCAACGGGTGTTTTGCCCCTCGCGGCGGTGGCCTGGCACCCAAGGGATTGCAGAAGCATGCCCGCCAGGGCCATCCTGCCACGCTCAACTTTTTCCATTGATATGCAAGCGGTTCCACGCGGGCGCTCGCGGTGGTGCCAGGGCTTCGGGAGCGCCGGCTGACTGTTGCGGCGATTCCAAGGTTGGCCGCGGCTCATCTGAAGGCTATGTGTCGTGATCGATCATATCGGGCCCCGCGAACGATGCAGTGGAGTTGAGCATGAGCCTTGGCAGGTTGAATGCGACGACGATCGCCATTCTCTGCGCGTTGTTGCAGGGTGGGACGGCGCTGCCCGCCTTGGCGCAATCGAGCTCGTCGCACGCCGCCGTCGATCTCGACAACGATCGCGGACCGGTTCCGGAATCGGGTGCGCCCGACCCGCTCACTCCGCCTCCGTCGAATGCTGGTGCACCGGCCGCGCCGGGCGGCACCGTCCCCCTGGACGAGGCAACGGCGCCGGCAGAGGCTGATCCGGTTGTCGTACTGGTCCGGGAGAAACTCGCAGCATTTTCCACGAAGCAGTCGTCCGTCGACAAGGACGATCTCGCCGCTGCGGCTACCTATTACGGCGAGCACAAGTCGCCGGTGTGGACCGGTAAGGACGGATTGACGGAGCGTGGCACGCAGGCGGCCGCCGAGATCGCGCGCGCCGAAGACTGGGGGCTCGAAGCCAAGGCGTTCGATCTTCCGGTCGCGCTATCAGCTCCAGTGACTCCCGACATGCTCGCCGAAGCGGAGGTGAAGCTGGCGCTCGCCGTTCTCACCTATGCCCGCCACGCGCGCGGCGGCCGGCTCGAACCCGCAACGGTCAGCAGGAAGTTCGATCAGAAGCCCGTCGTGTTCGAGCCGAAGACCGTGCTGCAGGGCATTGGCGCCGCCGCGGCGGCCGATGCCTACCTGCGCGATCTCCATCCCAAGCACCCACAGTTCGAGAAGCTGCGTCAGGCACTGCTCACATTGCGCAAGGAGGCCGGCGGGGCGGCTGGAGAGGCGGCGCCCGGCTCGAAAGCGAAACCGGCGGCCGTGACCGAACGCCAACTCGTGGTCAACATGGAGCGCTGGCGCTGGATGCCGCCGGAGTTGGGCGCGTTCTACGTGTGGAACAGCATCACGGAGCAGATCACCCGCGTGGTCGACAACGGCAAGGTCGTTCTGTCGGAACGGATCGTCGTCGGCAAGACGTCGAGCCCGACGCCGATCTTCTCCGCCGATATGCAGTTCGTCATTTTCCACCCGTCGTGGGGCGTGCCGTCCGGAATCAAGTCTCATGAGCTCGGCCCAAAGCTCCGCAACAGCGGTAGCAACTGGTTTTCCTTCAAGCCGCCGGCGTCGTCGGTGCTCCGGGCGCACGGCCTCATTGCCTCGCGCGGCGGCAGGCCGGTCGATCCCGACAGTGTCGACTGGGAAAAAGTGGATATCCGCAGCTTTGATTTCACGCAGCCTGCCGGACAGCGAAACGTGCTCGGCATCGTCAAGTTCCGCTTCCCCAACAAGCACGACGTCTACATGCACGATACGCAGGAGAGACACCTGTTCGGCGGCGCCGTGCGTGCGTTCAGTCACGGCTGCATGCGCGTGCAGAACCCGATGCATTTGGCCGAAGTGCTGCTTGCTCACGACAAGGGCTGGACGAAGGAGCAGGTCAAGGCATCGGAGCGGCGCGGAGAGCAAGTGACGCTTTCGACGCCGATCCCTGTTCACATCAACTATTTCACGGTCGAGGTCGTTGACGACGGAAAACTCGTCACGCGGTCCGACATCTATGGTCTCGACAGCCGCGTCGCCTCGGCGCTCGAGGGGCACACCGTCTCGGTCGCCAGCGCGCCCGCGCCGCGCTCGGAAGCGTCGGCCGACGACGGGCAACCGGTCCGCCCAGCCAGTTCGTCGCGACGCAAGCACCGCTCGCGGTCGTCGACGGCGAGTAGTGAACCCTACAGCCCGTTCGCATCGCTGTTCGGAGATTGAGCGCATCGCAGGTCGGAGCAGAGCGGTCCCGGTCAGTGAGCGAGCGTCTTTAAGCCCGCCACTTTCCCGGCCTCTGCGCACGGCCGGCGACACGAGGCCCTTCGTCCACGCTCAGCGCGGCATGCCTCGGCTCAAGTTTCCTTGAGGCGGTTCATGCTCGGGTGATGCTCGGCCCCCAGTCGACCATAGCGAAAAGATCGATGTGCGGTCGGCCGCGCTCCGGGAGCCTGTTTGGCAGTTGGGGGGGGGCGAACACGGGCAGCGGCGGCGAAGCGCCCAAGGCGTCAGCCTGACAATGACGATACCGTTCAAACTTAATTCACGCGATGGCGTCGTCGTGGCCGCGCCGTCATCTGCCTGCGCCAGTGCTGCGCGAACATCTGTTGCTGTTGGATCTGTCTAGGGGCCGCTTGAGCTGCCAACTGAGCCCTAATCTGAGCCATCTGCGCACGGCCGCTGTGATGGCTTCGCACGCTGGTCGATTGCTTGCGTTCTCGAGTCCAGACGATGCCCGCAAAAGCGCGATTGACCGTGGTCGACACGCTCTTCGTTTTCCTCGAAAACGCGGGAAGCCCACCCGGCTCCCAAATTAGAGTTCCGGTTCAGAGTTCAATTGGTGACCGAGATGGATCGCGGCCGCAGTCCATCGCAGTCAATGGCGTCCCGAGGTATCCGCCCAGCTGCCGGGCGGATGGCAAGCTGTGGCCGTCGGCGTTAGTCTCCACGAGGTTTGCGATTTTTCTCTAGTTCACGGCTTCCAATGACCGCAGCAGTTCCGTCCGGACACGAAGCTGATCGAGAGACGCGGGGAATCGGGTGATATGGAACTGAGCCAGATAAAGTACTTCCTCAATCTCGCCGGAACTCTCAATTTCACAGAGGCGGCGCGGCAAAGCGGAATTTCCCAGCCAAGCCTCACCCGGTCCATTCAACGGCTCGAGGAAGAGCTGGGCGCGCCGCTCGTCTATCGCGACGGCAAGGATACGCGGCTGACGGCGCTCGGGCGTGAGCTGCAAGTCGAGTTCATGCGCATCGATGGATTGATCGGCAACGTCTACCATGTCGCCGAGAACTCCGTCGCGGGACACCGCCGGCTTCTACTCGTCGGCATCGCCTCGACCATTTCGCCCGGAGCCTTCGCCCCGTTCTTCGGCCACGTCGTCGGTCAGCTTCCCTCGGCCGAGCTGCACCTCCATCCCATGCTGCCGGGCGAGAACGAGGACGCTGTGCTCACTGGGAAGTACAACCTCTGCATACTACCGTCCGCGCCGATGCCCAACGGCAAGCTCGAGATCGTGCCGCTCTTCTCGGAGCGGCTGATGCTGGCGGTTGGTGCGCGCCATCGGCTCGCCGCTCGCGATCTGGTTGCGACGGAGGAGATGGCGAGCGAGCCGTACATCGATCGCATCAACTGCGAGTTCCGGTCCCAGCTCGTCATGCACTTCATGGACAGGAACATCGTCATGCGTCCGCGCATACAATCCGAGCGCGAGGATTGGGTGCAGCAACTCGTCGCCGAGGGTGTCGGTGTCTGCGCGCTTCCCGAGCGCTCCGCCGTTGTGCCCGGGATCACGCTGCGCCCCGTCGAGGGGCTCGACCTTTTCCGGCAGGTGACGCTTTCGGCTGTCTCTGGATCTGGCAATCCGCGCGAGGTTCGCCAGATACTGGAGCTTGCCCGCGCCTTCGACTGGCGGGCGTGAGCCTGCGCCAGGGAAGGTATTGAAACTATAGTCCGCGGCTATTTCACATCCGCCACGTCGATACATAAATTGCCGTCAGCGCCAACAGAAGGAGGACCCGATGACATACAAAAAGACCGCCGAGGCCATCGCCCGCCTTTCGCCCGAGCAGTTCCGGGTGACGCAGCGCAGCGGTACCGAGCGACCCTTCACCGGCGAGTATGACGATCACTTCGAACCGGGCATCTACGTCGATGTCGTCTCGGGTGAGCCGCTGTTCGCTTCGTCTGCGAAGTTCAACTCGGGTTGCGGCTGGCCGGCATTCTCGAAGCCGATCGTCACCGAGAACGTCAACGAGTTGCGCGACATCTCGCACGGCATGATCCGAACGGAGGTCCGCTCGGCCCATGGCGATAGCCACCTCGGGCACGTCTTTCCCGATGGGCCACGCGAGATGGGCGGCATGCGCTACTGCATCAACTCGGCGGCACTGCGTTTCGTGCCGAAGGATCAGATGGAAGCAGAGGGGTACGGTGCGTACCTCGATCAAGTGGAGGAAAGCTGATGACCGAGCGAGCTGTTTTGGCCGGCGGCTGCTTCTGGGGCATGCAGGATCTCATCCGCAAGCTGCCAGGTATCGAGAAGACCCGCGTGGGCTACACCGGCGGTGACGTCAAGAACGCCACCTACCGCAACCACGGTACGCATGCCGAGGGCATCGAGATCTATTTCGATCCGGAGAAGACGAGCTTCCGCAAGCTGCTCGAGTTCTTCTTCCAGATTCACGATCCGACGACGCCGAACCGGCAAGGTAACGACCGCGGCCCGAGCTATCGCTCGGGCATCTACTACACGTCCGAGGAGCAGAAGCGTGTGGCCGAGGATACCATCGCCGACGTCGACGCTTCACGTCTTTGGCCGGGCAAGGTGGTGACCGAGGTGCGGCCGGTGGGCGACTTCTGGGAAGCGGAGCCCGAGCACCAGGATTACCTGGAGCGCTATCCGAGCGGCTACACGTGCCACTACCCGCGGAGCAACTGGGTGCTGCCGAAGCGTTCGGCTGCAGAGTAGGCACCACCACGTTTCCCATTGTCCCAGGCCCGCGTCGAAGGACCGGGATGCCAGGATATGAAAGGTTGAGCCATGCAATTCGGAGGACTTCATCACGAGGCTAAAGAACTGCGCGTCAACGACTGGATCGATGCCGAGGGCAAGCCACTGAGCAATCCTCTTCGTCTCGCCGATCTCGGTGACGGCTACAAAGTTATCTACTGCTTCCAGCACTGGTGCCCGGGTTGCCACTCACGCGGGTTTCCGACGCTGAAATACCTGCACGACAAGCTCAAGGACAAAGGTTTTGGCTTCGCTGTGATCCAGACGGTGTTCGAGGGCTCCGAGGTCAACACCTTCGACAAGCTTCGCGTCAACCAGGAGCAGTACAACTTGAAGGTTCCCTTCGGGCACGACACGCCGTGTGCGGGCGAGCCCTATCCCACCTTCATGTCGGACTACCGCTCGGGCGGTACGCCCTGGTTCACGGTGATCGATCCGCAGCGCAACGTGGTCTATGCCGATTTCCGGCTCGATCCCGTTCGCTTCCTCGCCGCACTCGGCGCCGAGGATGTGCACCTCGAGCGTGCGTGACGACCACACGCAAAAACGGGCGGCCCCGGCGGGCCGCCCTCCGCAGCAGAAGCAGGAGACCGGCGATGACAGACCAGCCGCCCCAGATCGCGTTCGACAACAGCTATGCCCGCGACCTTGAAGGCTTCTATGTTCCGTGGAGCGGTGCGGCCGTACCCGCACCCACTGTGCTGCGATTGAATGGCGAACTGGCAGACGAGCTCGGAATAGATGCCGATGCGCTATCCGGTCCTGGCGGTGCCGCGCTGCTCACGGGAGCGACCCTGCCCGAAGGTGCCGCCTCTATCGCCTTGGCCTACGCGGGACATCAGTTCGGAGGCTTCTCGCCGCAACTCGGCGATGGCCGCGCACTACTCGTCGGCGAGGTCATCGATCGCTCTGGACGCCGGCGCGACATACATCTCAAGGGCTCAGGCCGCACGCCGTTCTCGCGCGGTGGCGACGGCAAGGCGGTGCTCGGCCCCGTTCTGCGCGAGTACCTGATCGGTGAGGCGATGCACGCACTTGCCATTCCGACGACGCGCGCGCTGGCGGTGTCGCTGACAGGTGAAGAGGTGCTGCGCAACGGTCCGGAGAAGGGCGCGGTCCTGGCCCGAGTCGCCGCGTCGCATTTACGCGTCGGAACGTTCCAGTTCTTCGCCGCGCGCCGCGAGACCGAAAAGGTGCGGCAGCTCGCGGACTATGCGATCGCGCGGCACTATCCCGATATCGCGGACCGCAACGACCGCTATCTGGAGTTCTTCCGCCGCGTGCGCGATGCCCAGGCGGCTCTGGTTGCGCGCTGGGTCCTCGTAGGCTTCGTCCATGGCGTGATGAATACCGACAACATGACCATCTCCGGTGAGACCATCGATTACGGCCCGTGCGCCTTCATCGACAGCTACGATCCAAAGGCGGTGTTCTCGTCAATCGATCGATTTGGGCGCTACGCTTATGGCAATCAGCCGACGATCGCCCAGTGGAATTTGACGCGGTTCGCGGAAACGCTGATCGAACTCGTCAATGCTGACGACGCGGAGGACGCGATCCGGCAACTCACCAACGAGATGAGCGCCTTTCCGTTTCACTATCAGCAGGAATGGCTGCGCGGTATGCGGGCCAAGCTCGGACTGGTGAACGAGCGGCCGGCAGACCTGGACCTCGTCAACGAACTCCATGCCGCGATGGACGGTGATAACGTCGACTTCACAAAGCTGTTCCGGTCGCTCGCCCAGGCAGTGCGTGGCGATGCGGCGCCAGCGCGGGCTCTCTTCAACGAACCGGCGAAGGCATTCGATGGCTGGCTCGTTCGCTACCTGCGCCGCTGCGGCGAAGAGGACATCGACAACCAGGCCCGAGCGGCCGCGATGGATCTCGTGAACCCGCTCTACATTCCGCGCAATCATAAGGTCGAGGAAGCACTCATCGCTGCAGGCGAAGGCGACATGACCGCGTTCGATAGGCTGCTCGCGATTCTAAGCCACCCGTTCGAGGCGCAGGAAGGTGCGGAGAGCTATGCCGAGCCTGCGCCTCGCAGCTTCGGGCATTACACGACGTACTGCGGAACGTAGTTTTTTGCCGTGTGCGAAGCGCATTCGGGCGCTCGCCATGGCGGATCACGAGGCGTCGCCGCAGCTCACCTGATCGAGTGGGACCTCGAGGGCGAATGGTTCTGCGCCGTCCGCCGCGCAACGCCGTCGCGCTACCTGTAGCGCTGCTCCTTCCACGGGTCGCCGTAGTTGTGGTAGCCGAGTCGCTCCCAGTAGCCCTTGTAGTCGAACGGGCTGAAGTGGAGTCCGCGCAACCACTTCGCGCTCTTCCAGAAGTAGAGCCGAGGCGCGACGAGGCGGGCAGGGCCACCGTGCTCCGGCGAAAGCGGCTGGCCGTCGAAATGCGTGGCGACGATGGCTTGTCCGCCGGTCAAGTCCACCAGCCGGAGGTTCGCCGAGTAGTCGCCATCGGCCTTTGCCAGGACATAGGCGGATTGGGAATCGGGTCTCGCAAGCTCGACGAGAACGTCGATATCCACCCCACGCCAGACCGTATCGAGCTTCGACCACTTCGTGACGCAATGCAGGTCCGTCACGAACTCCCGCGTCGGGAGAGATGAGAACGCCGCCCAGTCGAGCGTCACCGGATTGGTGACGTGGCCGTCGAGCGTCAACGTCCACTCGTCCTTGCCAGCGGTTCGCGGCGTCCCGGCCGTCATCACGGGGAACTTTCGCGTCACCACCTGGCCGGGAGGGAGGCGCGGCCTACCGCCTGTTCCTTCGTCGTCGCTACTGGTCATGCCGATCCCGTCTCCTCGGTACAAATGCGAACACTCGTTCGTTCGGTTCCGGGGGCCGCATCATGGCATCTCATCGGGTCGGGTGCGAGGTACCCCGCCTCGGTTCGAACCGTTCCCGGTCGCGGCTTGAAGGCGCAAAGGTCTCCGAGAGGCCGCGCAGCCCCGCTAGGCGGTCTTGGGAGATATTGCGGGCGGTATGCCGTCCGTCTTACGTTGAGTGCCGGCCGGCCGAGGGGCTGACCAAGAGCGGGTCTGTTTCGCACAAGAAGTTGGGGGCTGCATTTCAAGGCGGTTGAAAGCCGCCTGCGAGGGCCCCCTCTCACGCGCCAAGAAAGCGAAATCGCGGAAAGCTGGCACACCATGAAGATCATCACATTGATTGCGTTGTTGACCGTCACGCTACTCGCATTCTTGGACGTATTTCCCAAGGGCAGTGTCGGCGGGGCGATGTCGCTCGCCCTTCTCTTCGTGGCTGCCGCGATCGCCGTCGGGCTCCACGACGCCTGGTCGAACCGGCGCGGCGTGCTGGGCTGGATTGTGAGCATCATCGTGTCCTTCGTCGGCGGCCTGTTCGGAGCGGGCGTCGGCGCCGTTCTGGTCGAAAACGCGATCATGTTGGTGCGGCCGGAAGGAGCGCTGATGCAGACGCATCATCCCATGCTCTATCTGAGCCTCAACGGTCAGATGATCTGCACGTTGCTCGGGGCGTGGCTCGCCTTGGCGCTCGTCAATCGGTTTCGCATGACCGGAACTGTCGGCGGCGCCTAGAACATCAAACGGCCGCAGGGATTGGCCCAAGGCGATGCCGTCTGCGATTGGATCGCGGGCAGCACTTGCCTCGATGCCGCGCCTTGAAATCGAACCTGTTCCGCGTCATGAGACGTGATCGTCTCGGCGAAGAGAGGTCCCGATCGAATGCCGACCCGATTGAGCCGTGCCTTCTGCGCGATTCTCGCATCGTTCTCTGTAGCGATTGCGATGCTGCCAGCGCCGGTTGATGCCCAAGAGTCCGGAGCATCGTCGGCACAAGCAACACTGGAAGAGACGGCGCGTGCATACGCCGAGGCGAAGGCCCGCGCGGACGAGCATGTGCGCGCCGGGCGGTTCAAAGAAGCACTCTCGGATGCGACCGAGACGGCCCGGTTGAGCGCGGCTCGCAATGGTGCCGAGAGCGTACAGACCGGCGTGGCGCTGCATAACCTCGGCTTCATCATGCGGCGAGCCGGCCGCGCCGAGGATGCGCTCGAACCGCTCGAGAAGGCGCTCTCGATCTACGACAGGGCGCATCCCGCGGTTCATCCCGACATCCGCAACGTGCTCATCGAGCTTGGGCCCTTCTACATGAAAGCCGGGCGCGGGCAGCACCTCGCCGATACCTATTCGCGGCTCATCACGCGGGCCGAGCGCGAAGGTGCCGGCGAACAGACGGGCGCAGCGCATTTGCTCGCGAGCCTCGGCTTCGTCCTCCGGGCGATCCAGAAGGACGACGAAAGTCTCGCGGCTCTGAACCGGTCCCTCGGAATCTATGAAGCGCGTGGCGAGATTACCGGCCAAGCCTATCTTCAGGTTCTCGAGGCAGTGATCAAGCGGCTGGAAGAAAAGAAGCAAGGGGAAACGGCAGAGGCCCGTGCGAAAGCGGCCTTGAGTCTCCTCGCGCAGCGCGGCGCGGAGGGGGCATCCAATGCCGTCGCCATCTACGATGCGCTGTCCCGCTCGGTATTGGAGGCAGGTCGCGCCGGCGACGCCAAATCATACGCGGAATCTGCACTCGCGCTATTGTCGCGCGGCGACATTCCGGCACGCTCCGGCCGCTCCGATCCGAAAATTGGAGCACTCAACAATCTCGCCAGGGCAAGCCGCGCGCTCGCGGATCACACCACGGCCGAGGATGCCTACAAGCGATCGATCGCGCTGCTGCACGAGCAAGGTGACAAGGCGAACGAGGGCATCATCACCGATAATCTCGCGATGCTCTACATGACCCTGGGGCGGCTGACCGAGGCCGAGCGGTTCAATAAGCGCGCGCTCTCGCTACTGGAGGAGGCGCTCGGTCGCGATCACATGAGCGTCGGCCGTGCTGCAGGCAATCTCGGCGTCCTTCTCAACGAGGCCGGCCGGCGCAGTGAGGCGGAGCCGATGCTGCGCCGCGCGCTCGCGATCTCCGATATGCAGCCGAGAAAGGATGCGGTCCAGATCGGTATCATCGAGGACAACCTAGCAGGTCTCTTGCGTGAGAGTGGCCGTGGCGCGGAGGCCAAGGTGCACTACGACCGCGCGTTGCAGATGTTCGAAAGTGCGCTGCCGGCCCGACATCCCCGGATCGCCACCCAACGCAACAATATGGGGCGCTATTTTTTGGACATGGGCAAGTACGCGGAGGCCGAACAGGCTCTCACCGCGGCGTTGTCGTTGTACGAGGCGATATACGGCAAAGACAGTTTCGAAAGCGCCATTCCCGCGGCGAACCTTGCCCAGGTCTACACCGCGCTTCGGCGTTACGGCGAGGCCCGCCCGCTGCTCGTGCGCGCTTTGTCGGCGTTGGAGCGCGTCTATGGTGCGAGCCACATCAATCTCCTCGCCACCCTCAATGCGGCAGGCGCGCTGGAGCTTGGCGACGGCAAATCCGCAGCGGCGCGCGGCTACTTCGATCGCGCCACCGCCGCGGCCGTGGAGGCCCGACGCCGCTCACCTGTCAGGGACGGTGGTGGCAGTCTTTACGAGGAGCGGCGAGCTTTTCATGGATTGATCGAGGCGTTGTGGCGCGAGGGAAGCGGCGGCAAGCGCGATGCGGGTAAGGCGCTCGAAACGGCCCAGTTCGATTCCATGACGTCGACCGCCGCCGCCCTTGCAGCTCTAGGTGCTCGCGCGGGCGCGGCCGACCCGGCTCTCGGCAAATTGACGCGCGAAAGGCAGGACCTTGCCGCAGAGTGGGTCGCTGCCGACAAGAGGCTGACGCGATTGCTCTCGGCGACGGCGACGCGCGACGCGGCTGAAGAAGCAACGATTCGTGCGCGCCTTGCGGCCATCGACGGGCGACTGGCCGTGCTCGACAGCGATCTCTCTCTGCGCTTTCCCCGCTATCACGAGTTGGCGCAGCCAATGCCAATGTCACTCGAAGCCTTGCGCCGGCTGATCGGCCCCGGAGAGGTTGCGATACAATTCACCGTCACGCGCGATGCGACGCACGTGTTCGCTGTCACGAGCCAGGACGTTCACTGGTCGCGGGCGGCCATCACGGAGCGTGAGCTCGTGAGTGTGGTGCGCAATCTACGCTGTGGACTCGACCGCGCGGAGTGGATCGGAGAGGGCGCGAAGCGGTGCGCGCGGCTCCTCGGCCTCGGCGTTGCCGCAGCGCCCGGCGACACCGAGCCTCTGCCGTTCGATCTCTCGCGAGCGCACGAACTCTATCGCGTTCTGTTTGGCGAGCTCGGCGCAATCATCGCGGGCAAGGATCTCGTCGTCGTTGCTTCGGGTGCGCTGACGTCGCTTCCGCTGCAAGTCTTGATTACGGCACCGCCTCCCGAGGACGCGAGTTTCACGACCACGGCCGACGGCCGCCGTTTGACCGATGCAGCGTCCCAGCTCGAAACGGTCGCTTGGCTTGGTCGAAAGCAGGCGATCACCGTTCTGCCTTCTCTTGCGAGCCTCGGGCCGTTGCGGCAGGTTCAGAAGGCAACCCGCGGTCGAGCGCCCTACATCGGCATCGGAAATCCGCTTCTTGTCGGGCCGGACGGAACGGATCGGCGAGCGTTCGAAGCGCCAGCATGCGTGATGGCGCACGACGTGACGGCGGACGCGACAGCGTCTCTCCATGCGACGTCCGCGCCCACCACCAAGAGTGCATTGCGCAAGTCGGTCACCTCATCGACCTTGCGTTCAGCTCGAGGCGACACGTCCAGTTTGCGGAGCCAGTGGCCCTTGCCCGAAACCGCCGACGAATTGTGCCGCGTCGCAGAGCATGCCCGCGCAACGCCATCCGACGTCATCGTCGGCGCCGCCGCGACGGAGGCCGGTGTCAAATCGATGTCGCTCGACGGCCGGCTGGCGGAGGCGCGCATCGTGCACTTCGCGACGCACGGCCTGCTCGCTGGCGAGACTGCGATCTTCCTCGACGGTAAGGCCGAGCCGTCGCTGATGTTGACGCCGCCGGACGCGCCGAGCGAAACCGATGACGGGCTGCTGACTGCTTCAGAGGTCGCGGGGCTCCGGCTCAATGCGGATTGGGTGGTGCTTTCGGCATGCAATACGGCGAGCGGAGACGAGGTCGGTGCCGAAGCACTATCCGGCCTCGCGCGGGCCTTCTTCTACGCTGGCGCGCGTTCGCTGCTGGTGTCGCATTGGGCCGTCGATTCAGACTCGACGGTTCAGCTCGTCACCGCCGCATTCGACGCCATGGCGCGTGAGCCTGGAATGAGCCAGGCGCGAGCTTTGTCGGGTGCAATGGCCGCGCTGATCGACCGCCGCGGACCGTCAGCGCATCCTTCCAATTGGGCGCCGTTCGTGGTCGTCGGCGGAAACGCACCGGTACTGGCGCAAGCGGCGTCGAACGTCGGGTCGGAACCGGCAGCGGTCGAAGCCTCGCCAACCGTCGTACCTCCCCGCTCGCTGTCGAAAAAGCCGCGTCGGAAGGTGCCGCGGAAAACGAAGAGCTGGTTCGACGAAATCTTCCAGAATTAGATTTGCCGTCCTGAGCATCATCCGACCGCACGGTACCGCCATAGCGATGAGCGGTTGGATAAAGATGCTCTAGAATCCTAGTGCTAGAGCGCTTTCATCCGATCAGGGGAACCGCAGGCGGTTCCGTCAGATCGGTTAGCGCTCTAGCGGCCCATCCACCGCCAAGTCTGCCGCCTGCAACGCATCGACCGCCGCCGCGACGGCGAGCATGCAGACGAAGACCACGACGATGTGCGCCACGCACGCGATCCGCGCTGCCGCCGACATCCGCTGCAAGAGGCGCTTCGAGCCCAGGGCCGCCAACGAGAACCGACGCCGATTGCCGAGGCGAGGGAAGGGAGCGGACAAGCAAAAGGCGAGCCTCAAGCTCGCCCCTCGCCCTTGACGGTCATCGGCATCCCTGCCTGTACCGTATCGAATAGTCTAGCGGCCTTGCCGCTCGGGATCAATTGTTGCTTTGCGCCAACCACTTGGGAGACTGTCAGCAGTTGCCCAGGACCTGCCGAAAGGTCGATTCCGGCTCGGGGCCAGGAGCTGCCGGAACCTCGTGCGCATCATTGCGTGTGTTGTGACGTCTATTCCTGTAAAGTGTAAGAAATTGAAGCTCATACTCAAGCATCAGCGGCTTCGACCCCAAAGAACGATCGCATCGTCCCACTTCTGAATAGTGGCGTTAAGTGGTTCAACGAATTCTTTTTGTCCCCTCGCCTCTTCAGCAGAAATCCGAGCAAGCACGCTTTGGCGCCTTTCTTCAGTCCTCCGCTCAGCCGTACTTCTATTATACGATTGCTCATTTCCATTTGGTCGACCATCGATCTGAAAGCCGCAATGATACAATGTATTTGTCCCACCATCTGCGTGTCTAGAAATAGGCACCTCCCGGCTCCCGCAATCGACTTTCGTTAGACGATTGTCTGGCTTCATCAAACGTGAGTATTCAGTAATTGAAGAGGTAAGCCGCGACGCGGTTTCCTTGTTCTCGCTTTTCGCGGTCTCAATCCATCCTTTATCTTTACGCGCCTTGTCCTTCGCATGAAGCGCAATCAACCTTAGGCTGAATGATGCCGAAAGTACGTGAGCACCAAGGAGTGGGTACTTCGCTGAGAGAGACATAGCGGCGCTAGCATTAGTCAGAGCATTATCGATTACGCCTACGTCACGTGACCGAGTGCTCGAGCTAAGGTTGTCGTAAAGGTCTAGATCACGAGCTATTGCCTCAACTAAGGCACTCAGCCTGAGCAGTTCTTGTTCCGTCAATGCAGAACGTATTTCAACTCGAACGACGTCTCGAACAGCTTGGACCAGCTGCGGCACAAGGTTGGCATCCCCGAGCAGTCCGGGCAGGGCTGACTTCATGATTTTGCCTCCCAGGATCGAAACAAATGCTCCTGCGAGTTGCACGCCAAACCACGCCGCTGAGAATGGCTCCTGTGCGACTACACACTTAGGTGCTAGCAGCCCTAAAATCGCACCACCTGAGCCTGCCAAGAGTTGTCGCCGAGTCGTAGGCGCTGAAATCACGGACAATCCTCCTTTGAGAAAACCGCCTAGCATAATGCCTGTGTCTGTTGAACTGCAACGATGGCCATTCGGCAATTGCGACCAACGTGCGGTCGGTCTTGCCTGAGCCACCTGAGCAATATATCGGCCTCCCTAGAGTTGGCACCAGCCCAATGATAAGCGACTCTCGCGATCGACACTTGCGGAAGCCTGCTGGCCGCACAAGCTCCACTTGCATCGTCGGAATGCGCACTCCACTTTCATCTCCTTCCGCTCCGGGTCACGTGCCGGCGTCGGGGGCTGTGTCAGGTGCTCCCGCTGTCCCTCCGATCGCGACCGTCGGCGGCACGAACCACGAACGCCTACGCGATGCCTCTGACACTGACCGTCGGCTCGACGAGTCCTCGGGGCCAGGTGCTGCCATCAGCAGCTTCCTGGTCAGCGCCTTGTGCTTAGTCGGGTATCCGATAGGTTAGCGGAACATCGATCGGGGCTTGAACGGCGATTCTCTACTGCACGCCTTTTGAACTTGGGAGGGAGCATGTTTGGTTCTGCACTCTATTACCCATATATCGACATCTCCGACCCAAAATGGCTGCGCTCCGCAGTTCTTTTTTGGGATGATTTGAGAACTATCGTGCCGCGCGCCATAAGGGATCCTTACAAGCGAGGCGACACTAGGATTCTGTGGCAAGAGGGCTTCCTTGAGCCGCTTCGTTGCGATCTGCACTCTGAAGTAATCAATACGCTCGGTATGCGCGTGGTGAGACTGATGGATCAACATGGTCTTAACTTCGGCCGATCCACCGACGATCCAAACGCTTACTCGCTAATCCACGCACAAAAGGTGGGCAACAACATCCGAGACGAGTTCCGCCGCGCAAGAATTCATCCGGAGAAGATTTCCGTTGAACTTAGGGATTTCTACATGCGTGCAGGATTGGCGCGGATGTCCCCAGAAGAGCTCCGCTCTCGCAAGGGCGAGCTTGATGACGAGGAAGCGCCACATAAAGAAACCTTGTCATCGGACATGAGACTTATCCGGGATCGCGAGAATGACGAAGGCGAATGGCTCTTGTTTGATAGTAGGTTCGCGAATGTATATATGGCCGCCCTTGCCGCCCTTCTCGCAAAAGAAACCGATCTTGCAGCGCTGACAAACGAAGAGCCGCAAATGGGGGTCCATCTTTCTACCCTGCTCGATGATGTAACGCCGCACGGAATGTCTGAAAGCAAGAAGGGTGCGCTTGTTTCTTTCTCGTTGGAGACGCTCTGTGTAGATCCAAACTGTCATATAGATAAGCTGCTAGCATTCAAACGAAACAGAGCGAATCAGATTGCAGAACTATCGGCCCAGTTTGATGACGTTGCGTCAAAGATGGTAAGCTGCGAAACCGCAATCGAGTTAAGAGAAAAAGTCAGAGAGACGTATGCAGTGCGGATACGACCCAAGCTGGAAGCGTTGAAAGATGAGCTTCGCGACAATTCAATTCAGTCTGTTTGGGACGGCATACAACGAGCTGTCACAATTTCTGTTCCTGCTAGCGGGGCCATGGCTTACTTTAGTGGCTTCACCGGCACCGCGTTACTGGCATCGGGAGCAGCCATTACTGTGACCGACGTTGCAATCAAAACTTACCTTGCTCGAAGAAAGGCGCGCAGGGCATCCCCATACACTTATCTACTAGATGTAGAGCGCAAATTTGCTTTGGTCTGATGTTGGCCAAGGGTCATGCCTCCTCATGACGCAAATTGTGCAGAAGCGGACGAGACCAGTCCGCGAAATTGTATCCATCGCCACTTCCGAGAGGGGTCAAAATGGACGCCTCTCGCAGATCGCTGTCTGCATCTTATCCCTCCAATACCGGTCGAACGTTGATCGTGCCGACCCGCTCCCACGCACCGATCGCTGGCAGTCGGCAGATGGTCACTCGGGTGTCGCCGCGTAACGCCATGCCCGCACACACGAGGCCCGTGCGCGCCATGGCCGGCGACATGCGCATGTCGAAGGCAAAGGCTGAGCGTGCGGTGATGTCGCAACGTGCGTCGTGGCGTCGCTACACATCACCTAATCGGTGTGTGCCCGGTGTGTGCCCAACTGGATCGAGTTTTTGAGGGAAGCGTCTAAGTTCTTGATTTTATTGGTGGAGCTGAGGGGAATCGAAC
>JAEUMD010000007.1 GCA_016793635.1 Hyphomicrobiaceae bacterium | reverse complement strand
GTGTGATTGATATCCGTCGTTATCTCCACCTGTTCCTCGGAGGGGTGTTCCTGGCCTATTGCTTCGGCCCAGCTGCGAACTCGCGCCTAGTCCGAGCCTTTAGTGTGGCCTTGCCAATCTTAGCCCTCTATTACTTAGCTGCGTTTCTCACCATACCGCTCATGTACCCGCAGGGCCTTGTGTATTCCGACCTAGCAACATGCGCTATATGCGCCGCCTTGGTTCTCGGCGTGACAGTGGCGCCGGAAAGCAGAGTAGGAAAACTGCTCGGGACTCCCTTATTCGTTTGGCTTGGCGAGGTTTCGTTTGGAATATACTTGCTTCATAGAATAGTCCAATGGGTGATTGCCAGGGTAGATTTCCTCGAAGAGACCGGAGTATTACGCATAGCTTTCACTATCGCAGCGACTTTGATTGCGGCTCATCTGGCAAACGTATTTGTAGAGAAGCCTGCTAGAGACATTGTGCGCCGCTGGGGCAATAAGGCCAACAGCAACTGGCGCGGAGGCCGGGCGGCCGAGAGAGGTTTTTCGTGATGGGGGGGACGAATGCAGCCACGATTTCCGTAGCCATCGTCACGCACGGGAGGCCAGAACTCCTCGACGCGTGTCTTCGGTCGTGTGTCTCCCAGGATTGGGATGCTTTGGACATAGTTGTCGTTCTAAATCCTCCCGACAATCGATCTTCAAGCCTGGCAGCGAATCACGCGGTTCGGGCTATCAACACTCATAAAAACATCGGCTTTTTCCCAGCGCTTAACCTTGCGATCGCAAACTGCCGTGGAAATTATATAATGGTTATGGATGACGATGCGAAATTCATGAGCAATGATTGCCTGGCCCGACTAAAAAAAATTCTAGACGAGGACGATCGCTGCATGATTGCGACATGCAACATACAGGGGCCGTGTGAGGCGCCGCCGAGGACCGCAACGGCGCAGGTGCATTTATTCAAGACCGGTTTCGCCTTGTTCAGGAGGCGCGTGTTCGACGATGTTGCGGGCTTTGTTCCGGACGCCTTTTTCAGAGCGGGAGGAGAAACATTTTTGTCAAACTGCATTTATGATCATGGCTTCAAGGTGGTTCTTTGTCATGAGGCTTGGATGTTCCACGCGCAGAGCGCAATCGCTCGAAATAATTGGGCTATGAATCATTATGCGGTACGAAATCACGCCCTGATTGTTGTGCTGCAAGAGCCCCTTTGGGTGGTGCTGCCCAGTCTGCTAGCGAAGTTGGTGTCCACGTTTATTCAGATTGCCATCAGAAGGGGTGATCCTTTGGCTTGGTTCTCCGGTTGGATAGGTTTTCTGAGTAAGCTTCCGTGGGCAATTTCCCGGCGCAAGCCGATCAGATCAGCTACCTACCTTTACCTCAGGAATTTGCGGAGCCAAGATGCATCGCGGCCTGTTGTGCATCAGTCAGGAGATGAACTTCGGCCCGATTCTGTTTAAATGCGAACGCAAATGAGCGCCCGTTTGGGCGTTGTCGGTGCTTCTGGGGTGTCCGCGGGTTTCTAAATGCGGAGGTTTGACCGAGATGAGAAGTGATTCACGATTTGTTGCATTGCTTCCCGTGCGGGATGAGGGTGACATAATTCGTGAATGCCTCGTTCACGCACTCAAGTGGGCAGACCGCATCTACGTTTACGATACCGGCAGTGTCGACGACACTTGGGACATTGTGCGTGAATTGGCAAGAAGTGACGAAAGAGTAAAACCGATCGCGCGCGTGCCAGTCTACTATAATGAAAATCGAGTGCGCGGACTACTCTTTGAGACGGCGCGGGAATACCTCAGAGATGGTGACTGGTTCGTCAGGATCGACGCGGATGAGTTCCATCATGTGCGTCCACAGGACTTTGTGTCCAGGCGCGTCTCGCCAAGAGAAGGCGTAGTATACCATCAATATTTTGATTTTCAGCTGACGCGGGCCGAAGCGGAGGGGTTGAAGTCCGCCGCGGCGATCGCGACCGACAGAGAAAAATCTATCGCTGAGCGGCGCCGCCATTACACGGTGAGCGATTATTCGGAGCCGAGGCTATGCCGCTACCGTGCATCGATGCGTTGGCCAGTTATGGTCTCGTTTCCTTATAATGCTGGCTTGGTGGCAAAAAGACGTCTCCCGATCCGGCACTATCCCCATCGGGATCCAGAACAGCTCGAGCGCCGTTGCCGTCTGCGCGCCATTATGATGGCGGACAAGGAGAACCGCTTGAACTGGACACGTCCCGAGGCGCACCGGTGGTCCGTGGGCGACTGGCGGCGCTTCCTGGTCGACGATGATGCACCGGAGCTTAAGGTGTGGGAGCAGGGCACCGAGCTTCCCGACATTCGGCAGACTAATCACATCCCTCGCGGCGTTAGGCGTGCAGTTCAGCACGTTTTGTACGCTCTCAGCCTGCCGAGTGCCCTGGACCTGACGCGCAAAGGATGGAGCCCCGACGCATACCCATTACCGATTGCGCCGGAGACGCAGGAGATACTCGCCCGAGAGCTTTCTAGGTGATTATCGAGAGGTCCCGCACAGCGGCCAATGCCGAGCGAATCCGCGTACTTATGCTCTGTACTGGTGTAGGTCGGCTCGGCCGCGGGATCGAAACCTTTTTCGCCGATGCCTTTAATGGACTTAAGGACGATCCATCGCTTGATGTCACCCTCGTGATCGGCGCTGGTACAACAGGGCCGCGCCAGGAGAGGGCCGTTTCTATGTCCCGTACAGGGCGCATCGCTCCAGCGATTGGAAGGTTGCTCGGACGCGACGGCTATGCGATCGAACAGATCTCGAGTATCCCATCCGTGCTCGCGAAAATCCGAAGGTTCAAACCGAAGGTCGTTTTTTCTAGCGAGGCGAACCTCGCACCGAGGTTGAACGCGCTGCGGATGGTCACGGGCGTACCTTACCGCTTTATGTATTCTAACGGAGCGCCGATGCGGGGGCCGTTCCCTTGGGCCGATTACGTGCACCAGGTCACGCCAACTTACCGCGACATCGCGCTAATGGACGGCGACGACGAATTCAGACACATCCTCGTCCCCTATGGTTTCTCTGTCCCAGCTGAAGCACCCGACCGTTCAGTCGAGAGTCGTCGTGCCGCTCGCCGCTCGTTAGGGCTTGCCGAAGATCGTAAGATCATACTCTCAGTCGGCTGGATTGCTCAGCAGCATAAGCGAATGGGTTACGTTGCGGACGAGGTGGCAAGGTTGCCCGAGCCACGCCCGCTTCTCGCGATGATTGGTGCAATGGACGAGGGCAGCGCCGCGATCGTATCCGACGCTAGTGAAAAGCTCGGCGCGGACAGTGTTGTCGCACGTTCCGTGCCTCCGTCGGAGGTCCCTATCTGGTATGCTGCGGCTGACGTGTTCGTGCTCGGCTCACTTGCGGAAGGTTTCGGACGCGTCTACATCGAGGCGCTCGGCGCAGGCGTACCTGTGTTCTGTCATGACTATCCGGTCGGAAGGTTCGTCAACGGCTCACATGCCGTCTACGGAGACTTCTCCGTGCCAGGTGGGCTCGCTTCGCTTTTAGCCGAATACGCTCACCTTTTTGGTGAGGACGTCGAGGGCGACCGCCGCCGCTGGTCCTATGCTCGTGAGACGTTTGGCTGGTCGGCGCTTGTGCCCAAGTATCGAGCGATGTTTCGCGCCGCAGCGGAAGGGCCGTTACGGGGAGCCTCGCAGAGCACCGATCCAGGTTCAAGATTTGGTAAATGATGACAATATTGCTGCACTTGGTGGTAGGCCCGAAGTTATGGCCCCGGCCGCCGAGTCGTCAAACGTCGGAACAGATGCTGTTGCACACTTTCTGAGGCTCGAGATGGCGCTTGGCTCTCTCCAACTCGACCTCTCAATGCCGAGTTTTCAGATCGTAGCACCTTTCAAAGCTCATAGATCACTCCCAACTACGGCACTGCAGCTCTTGGCGGAGATTTGACTTGAAGCGCGAGATAAGCCGTGTCGTCACGTCCGTGTTGAGGCTGCTGCCGGTGCCAATGCATGCAGTACTATTGCGCAAGGCGGTCGCCGTCGCCGACGAACAGACCCGCTTTCGCAACGGCCTACTCTCAATGTTTGGTAGTCTTGCAAATCTTTCAGAGGCCGGTTTCAAGCCCGGTGGTATCGTCGACGTCGGTGCGAATGTTGGCAAGTGGACGAGCGCCGCCGCGAAAATCTTCCCTGAAGCGAGATTTCATATGCTTGAGGCGCAGCCAGATTTGGCCGCCAACCTGAGAGTGGTAGCACAGCAGCTTGGATCGGAGCGGGCGACGTTCGGCATAGGACTCTTCGGTGCCAAGAAGCAGGAGGCGGTGCCTTTCCATACTCTGGGCACAGGATCATCCGTATTTGAGGAGGTCACGAAACTAGAAAAAGGGCTAGTGACATTACCAATGAAGCGGCTCGACGACATACAGGAAGTCGCTGCTCTACCCCGTCCGCTACTCCTAAAGCTGGATGTACAGGGCTATGAACTCGAGGTGCTACAAGGCGCGGAAGAAACCCTGTCCGATTCAGAAGTGGTGCTAGCGGAGGTGGCGCTACTGGAATATAATAAAGGAGCGCCGCTGATGCCCGAGGTCGTCGCATTCATGGATGCGCGCGGCTTCGTTCCCTACGATATATGCGGGCAACTTCGTCGGGCATCAGATCGGGCACTATTCCAGATAGACATGATATTTGCCCGAAGGGAAAGCGCGTTGCGCGCACATCGACGCTTTTCGGTGTACGAGTTGGACTAGACGTGTCGCACAGATTACCTTCTCTCTGCCCTTGCGTACAACCGGAGCTAAGCTGGCAGAAATGCGGCGAGGACTTCGCTCCGATAAGCGCATACAAGATAGGTTCGGTTTTGGCCCCGATCGGCGCCACGCATGATGTGCGAGACAAATTGTGACTGAGGGCGATTTCCAAATTGAATTCTATATACTTTGCACGGCACTAGCGTGGATTGCGATCCGTGGGATTCTCTCAGGGCAGGGAATTCTTGAGTTTCCCACGATAGCCGCCATGCTGGGGATTGCGTGGATAGTGCCACAGGGAATCGAACTCGAATCGAACACATACAATACCTACCAAAGCGGCTTCTTCTGGCTTTATTTGACCGGATGCTTCCTCTTCTTATCTTGGGGCTTCAAAGTAGGTCGAAACCTTGAACTGCGTCGAATTTTGCGCTCACCAACCAAAATTTACGCCAACTACGACCAAGGCCGATTGCATCTCGCCGCAGGTGCCCTGACTGCAATTGGTCACATTAGCATCATTCTGATGGGTGGAATTGACACTTCCGGCATGGGTAAGCAGTGGACCGGCGTTATCACTCTATACGCTCTATTGGCCACCACTAGTGGAATGGGGTTGTGCCTTGCAACGCTGACATTCGCGCGGACACGCTCGCCTGTATCGCTTGCCATTGCCATCACGGCAGCGCTGCCCCTGCTGTGGGCGGTGCTCGGCGGAGTGAGGCGGGAGCAGATATTTGATCTAATGGCGCTGTCGGCAGGCAGTTGGTATCTAGCCAGACGCACCTCGCCACCGCGATTGATTATAGTGCTATCGCTCTTCGTCGGCATAATTCTGTTGAATCAAATTGAGGCTTTGCGAAAAAAAGTTAGCGCGGGCCAGTCGTTAATGCAGGCATTAACGAGCAACGAAATCTACCAGAGCTTCGACTATTTCAATCTGGGTCAAGGAAAAGCCAGCGAAATCGGCCTCGCCCAATATGACTTTTGGTACATCAACAGCACTGGAAGTGTCGAATATGGGGCCGAATATTGGAATAGCCTTGTTCATCAGTATGTCCCCGCGTTCCTGCTTGGACGCGAGTTGAAAGAAAGCCTGAAGGCCGATTCCCTCAGCCGGCGCATTGGGCTCGGCCTTGAAGAGGGCGCGACCTCATTCGGGTCGACTCGGACAGGATTTTCAGACTCGTACCGAAGTTTTGCATTCTTAGGTGTCTTCGTCTTTGGCGCAATCGGTCTCGTCTTCGGTTATCTGTACTCGAACGCCAGGGTGGGTGGACTCGCGGGACAGTATTACTACCTCGTTCTACTGGCCGAAGGCCTGAAAGGTATCACTCACAGTACAGCCGAGTTTGTGTCACCTCTGCCGTTTATCCTGGTTGTCTCGATGGCTGTGTTGCGGTTCTCCCGAGCTCAGCCAAGAGTGCGGAAGTCGGCAAGGGGACCATCGCCAAGGCTTGATGCAGGTCCGCCGGTCAGGTGACGCGGAACCATGAAGGTCTGGGCCCAAAAGTGGTTGCCGCACACGGCAAGGTCAAAGGCATATCGATATGGCTGCGCAAAGACCGCGGCGAGTATCCCATAATGAGGACATGATGCGGCTTGCGATCTTCACCGCTCAAATTGCGCCCTACCACAATGCGCGGTATATCGGAGCGATGAAGTACTTCCGAGAAGTTCACGTTATTTCAACGCTCAATGCCGGTGAATTTGTGCAATTCCTGGCTACTGACGTCGGTTACTATGCGGTTCACAGAATTTACGATGGCAGGGAAGCCTATGACGCCGGTGCTAGAACGGGTGAATTGGCGAATCGAATTCGAGAGAAGCTTTCGACTATCCGCCCTGACGCAATCGCGGCGTCCGGTTGGACTGCTCCTGAAAATCTAGTGGCTCTCGCCCACGGACGAGAGCATCGCATTCCGGTGATTGTGATGTCGGAATCACAAAGCGATGACGCCCCCAGGTCTTTGCTGCGCGAACTAGTGAAGAGGAAGGTGGTGTCGCAGTTCGATGCGGCGCTCGTGGGAGGTTCGCCACACGCAGAATACGTGGCTCGCCTCGGCATAGACCGGAAGCGAATCCACTTCGGCTATAACGCCGTCGACAATGACCATTTTTGCCGCGGTGCAGGTGTCGCTCGTGCTTCAGCGGATGCAACGCGCCTTAAGCACGGCCTTCCAAAGTCCTATCTCCTCGCATCGGCTCGCTTCGTAACAAAGAAGAACCTGCCAAATCTCATCGCAGCATATTGCGCCGCACGCAGAGAAGTCGCGGATGCGCCCGACCTTGTAATATTGGGCGACGGTCCGGAACGCGCTTCAATCGAGTCGGCCATAGTTGCGGGCGGTGATAGTCGGCATGTTCACTTGCCAGGCTTTCGCGGCTATGAAGACCTTCCCGAATTCTATGGCCTTGCGGAAGCCTTCGCCCATGTTTCAACCGTTGAGCAGTGGGGGCTTGTTATTAATGAGGCAATGGCGGCCGGCGTGCCAGTAATTGTATCGAATCGATGTGGAGCTGCGCGCTCCGTTGTAGACCACGGGGTATCAGGAATTCTAACCGGCACCGAAGTTTCCGAAATTACAAGGAGCCTCCTTCAATTTCTCAAATTGACGCCGCGAGAGCGCGCGGCTATGGGGCGCGCCGCTGCGAGCGCGATCGCTGACTGGGGGCCCGACCGCTTCGGAACGGGTTTAAAGCGGGCGGTAGAAAGCGCGCTTTCCATACCTAGACGTGGTCCGATTGCGCCGTGGGACAGCATTATCCTAAGGTATTTGCAGACGAAGGTCTTGGATGCAGTTGCCTGACCCGTCCAGAGCGAAACCTCTGTCCATTGGAGTGGTTCTGGGCAGCATCTCGCGGTCCGCTGGGGGAATCAGTTCTGCGGCTCGGCGACCTGCCCAGCACCTGACGGCTGCGGGGCACGAGGTCACCGTTATCGCCCTGCGAGATAATTTTTCGGAGCGGGATCTGCACGAATGGACTCCCATAGAGCCCATCTTGGTCGACGCGCTCGGACCGAACCGGATCGGCCTGTCACCACAATTGTACCGGGAACTATCTCGAAGGCATTTCGACATCGTGCATCAGCACGGTATTTGGCAGGCGTTCTCGGGTTTTGTTGCTCGGCTCGCGAAACGCGGGACGCCCACTCTAATTGCCCCCCACGGAATGCTAGACCCCTGGGCGCTCCGTCAAAATGTCTGGAAGAAACGCCTGGCTAGCAACCTCTATGAAGATGCAAACATGCGGCGCGCCTCATGCTTTCATGCCCTGAGTCATTCGGAGTGTGGTGCGATTCGAGCCTACGGCCTTACGAATCCCGTAGCAGTCATCCGCAACGGCATTGATCTTCCGAACGGCAATTCAGCCTCGCCACCCGAGTGGTGGCCAGACAAACGCGTGCTGCTCTTCGTCGGTCGCATCCACGAAAAGAAGGGTGTTGTCGGACTCGTTGAGGCGTTTGCGACGCTCCGCGCGAATGCTCCGGAAGTCGCAAAGGAATGGAACTTGGTGATCGCCGGATGGGACGACGGTGGCCACCTCGCTGAACTAACTGCAGCGATCTCGCGAAACGGTCTCGAAGAATACGTGGTGCTGCCGGGCCCGCTATACGGTTCGCAAAAAGAGGCCGCGCTGGCAGCTGCCGAAGCCTTCGTGTTGCCATCCTATTCAGAAGGCTTGCCGATGTCTGTGTTGGAAGCTTGGGCGTGGTCCTTGCCAGTTCTAATGACAGAGGCCTGCAACTTAGTCGATGGGTTCGTTGCTGGCGCTGCTATCCGGATCGAGAGCGACCCGGCCAGTCTCGCAGATAAGTTATGCGAGACGCTTATCCGATCTCCTACCGAACTTGCAGCAATTGGCGCAAGAGGGCACGAGCATGTTGCGACCCACTATGCTTGGCCGGGGATCGCTAGCTCTCAAGAGTCGCTATATCGTTGGATGGTCGCGGGCTGCCCATCTGATAGCCGACCGAACTGCGTCGTCTGAGTTAAGCCCAGTTTGCCACTGCGATGACGAGATACGATTAGGTGATGGCGCACAAACAACGCGCCTCAACTCACCGAACGTAGGAGTTTTGCGAAACTCCCGTCTTGGATGCAGCTGGTTGAGATAAAAATTCGGAGAGCATCGGGTGGTCATCCGACGGCAGCGGCCGGCTTGGCTTGATATCGCTGCGAATCGACTGAATCAAAAATGGACAGCGCGCGAACTTATTGGGCGCGCCCTATGGGAGTTGCTACGCGGGCCATTATTTTCCTGGACGCCGCGACACCTGTGGGGGTGGCGGCGCGGCGTGCTACGACTCTTTGGCGCAAAAATAGGCCGAGAAGTCCATATCTACCCGACTGTTAAGATCACAATACCTTGGAACCTAGATTTCGGAACACATGCGGCAGTGGGCGATCGAGTCATCCTTTATGCTCTGGGCCCAATCACAATCGGCGAGCGGACGACAGTCTCGCAAGGCGCGCATATCTGTGCCGGCTCTCATGATTATAATGACCCGACAATGCCTCTGACAAAGCGCCCGATCCATGTGGGTGACGAAGCTTGGATCTGCGCGGATGCGTTCGTCGGCCCAGGTGTCACAATCGGGGCTCGGGCGATCGTAGGGGCGCGTGCCGTAGCAATGAGAGACGTGGCAGACGATGCAATCGTAGTCGGCAATCCGGCCCGGGTGATTAAAGTTCGGACCCGGTCGCTTGAGGATCCCGCTGCTTGACCACGATACCTGTCACAGTCGTGGTTCCCGTGAAGAACGAGGAGGCCAATCTCTCAGAGTGCCTAAATCGACTCGCGCGTTTCAATCGTGTGGTCGTTGTGGATTCCGAATCAAGCGACAGAACTCGGGCTATTGCTCTCGAGCAGGGCGCAGATGTGATAGAGTTCCGATGGAACGGCCAATATCCCAAAAAGCGGAACTGGTTGCTGATCAACCACCCGCCGTCAACAGATTGGGTGCTATTCCTTGATGCGGACGAGTTCGTCGATGACAGGTTTTGTGACGCCGTCGCAACCGCCACTGCAAGTCAGCGATATGATGGATACTGGTTGAATTATACGAATTACTTCCTCGGCCGCAGGTTAAGATACGGCGTGCCCCAGCGCAAATTGGCCTTGTTCCGCGTGGGCAAGGCACTTTACGAGCGGATCGACGAGGATGCTTGGTCGAAGCTCGACATGGAAATTCATGAGCACCCAATTATTGAGGGGGCTGTTGGAGAGATCGAGGATCCCATCGACCATAACGATTTTCGCGGCATCGAGAAGTTTATCGATCGCCACCGTGACTATGCGCTATGGGAAGCGAATCGTGTGCTACGGTTGCAGCGAAGCGGGGCGGAGAACTGGAGCCGTCTGACCGATCGCCAGAATTTCAAGTATCGCCACTTGGCAAAGTGGTGGTATCCCTGGTTCTACCTCCTTTATGCCTATGTCATTCGGGGTGGCTTCCGTGACGGTGCGGCAGGTCTCTACTACGCGTTCTACAAAGCTTGGTACTTCTTGACGATTCGGCTCAAGATATACGAATTGCGGCGAGAAGGCAGGAGGATTAGGTAGGCATGTTATTTTGGCCGCGACGTATCGCGGAGGACCTCTTCCGCGATTGGACCGTGCGCCGTCGCCTCCCGGCGGAATTTGGCAGCTCGCCCATTTTGATGTCGTCGGCGGGGGGGCTAGGCGCCATTTTCAAGCCGGTTGATAAATATGATCCTACGCTCCTCCAGCTAGCCAAGGACCTCGTTAAGCCTGGAAGCACGGTGTGGGACATTGGAGCCAATATAGGACTGTTCTCCGTCGCTGCCGCAGCGAGAGCCGGTGCTTCGGGGAGTATATTTTCGTTTGAACCTGACGTTGTGCTGGTCAAGCTTCTGCGACGAACCGCCGGCTTACAGAGTGAATCCAGCGCGAGGCTCACGATCGTCCCCGTCGCCGTAGCTGCGGATTTCGGGCTGCGTTCATTTAACATTGCGCGGCGAGCGCGAGCCTCTAATTATCTCGCGGAGTACGGCAACAGCCAAACTGGCGGCATCGCCGAGGCGCAGACCGTGATGGCAGTTTCGGTTGACAAACTGGCGACTTGGCTCCCGAAACCCGATCTCTTGAAAATTGACGTCGAAGGAGCTGAGCTAGAGGTCCTGCAAGGCGCCAAGTTAATGCTGGCTGAGGCCCGCCCGATCGTTGTCTGCGAGGTTTCCGGCCGGAATGCCGGGAGCGTTTCTCAACTGCTGACATGCGCGGACTATGTGCTTTTTGATGGCGGGAAGCCGTTGTCCCGTGAGGCAATTCGTTTAGACGCCGCTTGGTGTACCGTTGCAGTACCTAGCGAAGGGGTCGATCGCATCTCGGGATCGAGCGTTCCCTGAGTTCATCGAAATGACCGCACAAGCCGTGGTTCGCCAAGTCGCTCCCACCTGCGCTCATGCAACTCTTTCGTCGCGGCGTTCTCCACATACCGCAACACCACGTTTGCCGACTTCCAGCCGCCCGCTTGCATGATGGCGAGGGCGTCGAAGCCGGCGACCATCATGTCCTGTGGTCTGAGCCCCAACGTGCCCTCATTCGAAGCTGGAGTTTTCGGCCTTCGTTGCCACTGACGGGCTGGTATCGCCAGCGGGATTGAGCAGCGACATCGGGACCTTGTTCCCGATCGCTCCATGCGGTCTCGCCTCGTTGTAGTCTCTACGCCAGCCCTCTAGCTTCTCCCTCGCATCGGTGAGCGTCATGAACCAGTGTGCGTTGAGGCACTCGGCACGCAGGCGACCATCGAACGCCTCGATGAAGGCGTTGTCCGTCGGCTTCCCGGGGCGGGAGAAGTCCAGTACGACGTTGTGGGTATAGGCCCACAAGTCGAGATCTCGCGATACGAACTCCGTTCCTTGGTCCACACGGATCGCTTTCGGACAGCCCACCTTACTGCAAATCGCTTCCAGCGTCGCCACGCGCTTCGACCGAAACGTGAAGAACTTCATGGCTGCCCTCTGCATTGCCGCCGTTGTCATGTGGTGGTGCTAAAGAGTCCGGACCCTAATCCTTCCGCGCTCAGTTCATGCATTGTGTTCACACGATTTCTTCTTTGGATGCGAACGCGGCCGGCCCCAGTTACGTCGTGCCCCGCCTTTGCCGTGCTCTGGCGAAATTGGGGACAAGCGTCGAGCTCTATTCGCTTGGGCCTACTGCTTCGCATCACGTCGATGGATATATTGATCGGCGCTTTCAGCCAGATCTGGATTGGGCGCCTTTCTTAGATAAGCTCGGGATGTCGCACGCGATGTGTCGCGCGCTCAAATGCTCCAAGGCGAGCGTGCTCCATGCCCATGGATTGTGGAGATTACCAAGTATCTACGCCGCGAGAGCTGCTCGTGAATCCAACCGACCGCTGGTTTTGAGTCCTCACGGAATGCTGGGCGCTGAAGCACTGAAGTTTTCCTCTCTCCAGAAGAAGCTGTTCTGGCAAACTGTTCAAGGTGCCGGACTTCGCGACGTCAGTTGCTTCCACGCAACTTCGGCGGCCGAATGCGACGCGATCCGCGCTCTCGGGCTCAAACAACCCATTGCGATGATTCCGTATGGTATTGATATCCCTCGACCCACAACCGATGAGTCAGGTCCACAGATACACACGGTCATCTCGCTGGGGCGCGTTCATCCCTTGAAAGGTCTGGATCAGCTCATCCGGGCATGGGCTACACTTGAGTTGGATTATCCCAAGTGGCGCCTCCTTATCGTGGGGCCGAGCGAGAAAGGCCATGGCGAGGAACTCACGCGTTTATGTCAGGACCTGGGGCTCAGCCACGTTGAGATCTCCGGGCCGCGTTATGGCGAGTCGAAGTGGCGACTTTTGGCTCAGGCGGACGTGTTTGCGCTCTCAACACGCGCCGACAGCTTCGCAGTCTCAGTGGCTGAAAGCCTCGCATGCGGTACGCCCGTGATAGCGACCAAGGGCGCCCCTTGGGCAGGCTTGGCGACCCATCGTTGTGGCTGGTGGATTGATCATGGAAGAGAGGCGATGGCTGCGGCGCTGAGAGACGCGATGTCGTTGTCGCCTGAGGATCGCGGCGCTATGGGCGCGCGGGGGCGTGCTTGGATGGAACGTGACTTTAGTTGGGATGGTATAGCAAGGAAGATGATGCAGCTTTATCGCTGGTTGCGCGATTGTGGCGAGAAGCCACCCTTTATCGAAGGTGGATTTCGTGCACCCCATAAAAAAAACTAGCAAAGCTGAAGACTGCGGCGAGCCGGCCACGGTGATGCCGTCACGACGACGCGGTCAGGTCGTACGCAGCTCTTGGCCATTGACCGCCGCCTCTAGAAACCTTCGTTGCGACGGTTCGCGGGCATTTCTGGTCTAGATCCGTAGTGCGACTTTGCGACTGGTACGTGCCGTCATCGATCGAGAGCCGGAATGCCTCTTGTCGACTGATCGTGGGCCTTACGGCGGTGGAATGGTAAATCAGCAGTCAATGGCCGTTTAGCCCATCCCCGTAATCAACGATTGGCTCAGAGATTAACCCATGTTCGTGGGCTGCCAGATCGGCGAAAATTGATCAATGAAGTTGACATCGCTTTCCATGAAGACGCTTTCGCCGAGAGTCAGCCAAGCGTGGGCCTCTAGGACGGTTGGTTGTCGTTCTGATTTCCGAACGCCCAAATGAAGTCGGGGAGCGAATCCATGGCGGCGCAGCCATCGGAATGCTGCAAGAGTTTTGACTAGGCAATCCGAACGCCAGGGAAGATGACGGGCAGCCACGTCAATCGCCCATGCAGCACGGCGGGGGTCAAAACTTGATTCCGGCGTGGGCCCTTGGGCAACCTCTGACGGCTGCGGTGCCGACAGTTCTGCCAAAATGGCGTCGATGCTCCGCGTGCGAAGCTCCGTATAGGCCTTCAAGAGTTTCCACGTCGCCACGACCACAGCCCCACGCTGCAGTTCATCGTAGTCAATCCACCGACGCAACAATTGCCACGTATACAACTCAATCTCCCTTGGAGCCTGACGATAGCGGGGTGACGCCCCGGCCTATAGGTGCAGTCTGCGCGCGTGAATGAAGACCCACGTCGTTATTTTGCGCAATTAAAAAAAGCCAAATGAAGACCTATTTTTTTTGGAAGGATCCTCGTGGAACCTACAATCTTGATTGTGTGCAACTTACTCTCAGGGCAACGATTGCAGACTCGTAGTCGCCGCGGCCTTTCGCCGGTAGTCGCGACGCGCCCCGGCACGCTCGAAGATGCTCAGAGCCTGCGAGGACCTGACCGGATCCCATCGAGTGGTCCGGATGGAATGTCAGTTCATGGCGCCTCCTTCGGCTAGGTGCTGCATGGGCGGCGGGGCGGTCTGAGACCACGCAGCGGGCCATGCAGCAAAGGCCGGCACGATCACCTCGGGCGCTGGCGGTTGATAGCCAAGCGAGCCATGTGGCCTCGCCGCATTGAAGTGCCTGCGCTAGCTTTCGATGGCGATCCGAGCCTCCCGCAACGAATAGAAGATCTAACCGTTGAGCAGTTCGTCGCGCAGGCGGGCATTGAACGACTCGATGTGGCCGTTTTCCCATAGACTTCCGTGCGCGATGTAGGTCGTCTTGGCGCCAACCGCCGCGATCCACTCGCGTACCGCAAACGCGACGAATTCGGGGCCATTGTCGGAACGTATGTGCGAAGGCACGCCCCGTTCGATGAGAAGGGCGCTCAGACACGCCAGCCCGCGTACCGAAGCAGCGCAGCGTGTGAACCGGCATGCAATTTTGACGGAGTGGACGACGCCCGCTCCATCAAGATTGCACGGCGATACGGGGTCAACATTGGACGCCGATTGACACGCAGCTATCTTGCGATAGCCGTAACGCCCATACCGCTGCGCATGAGGTGTTGACGAGGGACAAACCGCACGACCTAGAAGGTTCGAGTAAATGCCATATTACTACCGCGTCCATGGCTTAACAATTGATTCTGACATTGAGCTTGCCGAGCTGCCATCGGCCGTCAATCCATCAGCACTGGATGTTACGATTCGTATCGGGAACGTTGCTGGCGACTCTGGATCGCCCGGTTGCTGGGTTGTGGACGGTTATGAGGTGAAGGGCCGGTCCGCTCTATTTGAGATTGCGGGCACCGGCCGATATCTTGCCCGAGACGGTCAGAATATTGTCGTTGATCCTCTGCCGCAGGCGGACCCAGGAGCGGTGCGCCTTTATCTGCTTGGCTCAGCGCTCGGCGCAATCTTGCATCAGCGCGGGCTTGTTCCGCTTCATGCCAGCGCCTTCGAACGCAATGGCGTTTGCGCGGGATTTTTGGGCCACTCGGGCGCAGGGAAGTCTACATTGGCTGCGATGCTGATGCGCCGAGGATACCGTCTAGTCTCCGATGACGTGATGGTCATTCGGGAGAATAGCTTTGGCGCGATCGTAGCAGTACCGGGTGTCCCCTTGCTCAAATTGTGGCCCGACTCCCTCGCCTTGGCTGGGCTCGGGGCTAGTGTCGCGCAGATTGACACGCCTGATGACAGCAAATTACGTCTGGAGGTAAAGGGGCAGTTCGAGACGCATGATGTTCCGTTGCGGAATCTGTATGTGCTACGTTGGATGTCGCCGGAATCGGGCTCTCCAGAGTTGGTCCCGCTGCCAAAGTTTAGTGCGATGATGATGTTACGGCAGAATGTTTATCGACCAAGCCTCATTGATGCGTTCGGGTCGGAACGGGCGTTCCTCACCTTCGCGAGCCGTCTCATCCCGCAAGTCAGCATGTTTGAGTTTCACAGGTCCATGCGGATTACCGAGGCGGAAGAGCAGGTTGATACCCTTCTCGAGCATCTTCAAAACAACTAGCAGACGCGCACACAACCCTAGGTCGCTGGCGGACTTGTCGCGTTTCTGATTGAATAAAAAAGGAACTCAGATGACTGATAAGTCTCTGGTCAAGAGGGTGCTTTTTTATAGGGGGTAGGGGATGTTGCGCGACAAATCGGACAACACGAAAAGTAATGAAAGCCCTGGCGGGATGCTGAAGGGTCCGCGAAAGTCCTGGGTTCGCCCGCATATCTCACATGCCAGCATCAGTGAGGTCACAAAAGCTCAGAAGGCGGCCCTTAGAACCGATACTGGTGGTAACACGCCTTCCCATAAATCGTGATCGAGAACTCTAAGACCTGTGACCGCAGGCGACGCGGTCGATGAAATTTACAAACTACTTGGCGCTCAGCTCAGCATCGAGTAGTTGGGTGGGTTATTTGTCGTGATAGTAAAAAAAATGCGTCACGTGTCTTTCGAGATTGCTCTGCCGTCGCTGATTTGTTCGAGAGCTGATTTGTTCTAGATGAGCGGAATTGCGGCGATTTATTTTCGCGACCGATCGATCCCACCTAAGCGCAGCCTCGAAGGCTTTGTCGCCTCCCTCAAGTCGCACGGCAAGGAATATCAAAAGCTCGCCATCTATGGCCCTGTTGCTCTCGTCTATGCGCATGCATCTCCAGGCGACGGCGACGGCGACGAGCAGCCCATGGAGGGTGGAGATGGTCGATTTGTTCTTCTGTTCGATGGTTGGGTTTCGAACAGGGCCGAGCTGGCGGCAAAACTAAGCATCAGTCCTGCCAGGCTGGTTGGCAAATCCGACAGTTGGATCGTGATGCGAGGCTGGGAGCGGTGGGGTTCGTCGCTCCCAGAACATCTCGACGGTGATTTTGCACTGATCGTCTGGGACTGTTCGGATCAGAAGCTCTTCGCGGCGCGTTCTCGGGTCGGGTATTATCCTTTGTCGCTCCATTGCCGACCTGATCGGGTGATCGTTTCATCATCGGTCCATGGTCTATTTGCATTCGGCGATGTTGAGCGGCGGATTAATCCGGCCGTCATTGCCCGCAGCCTCAGCAATATTGCCTACGCTGGGAACGAGGGAATGTATGAGGGCGTTCAGCACGTTCCCTTGGCGCATATGGTGACCGTAGGTCGCGCCTACATTACATTTGAACGCTATTGGCAGTTGGACCATCAGGCCCCTTTTGTCCGCTTGAAATCTGACCATGAGTATGTCGAGGCTACCCGTGAGCTCTTGGATAGAGCTGTTAGGGCCAGAATGGCCACTCCGGGCAAAGTAGCTTGTGAGCTTACCGGGGGCCTGGATTCTTCAGCAGTTGCAATTACCGCGCTCCAATTTGTCGATGGTAATGAACGCTTGCCAGCGTTCACGTACGTTCCGGAGGAGGGTTGGGATGGCCGCGTCGGTGTGGGTTACTATGGGGACGAAGGCCCATATGTCCGTGAAATCGTAGCGATGCATCCGAGGCTTGGCTCCAACTTCATTCGACATTCTGGTCAGTCCTGGGACTTTTGTCTTAATGACTTCTTAGCCGTTGGCGCAGCCGTTCCGCTCTTGCCCCGCTACCTTAATATACGGCACCAGATTTTCCGTCAGGCTAGGGAAATGGGGGCGACGGTCCTGCTGGGGGGCGGAATGGGCAATCTGTCGCTGAGCTGGGACGGAAGTGAGGTCTTTGCTGCCTACCTTCGCGAGAGGCGCCTCGTGGCCTTATTTCGTGAACTCATGGCTACCGCGCCATCTCCGATCGCCTTTGCAAGGGCCATTGTCAGTCGAGTAGCCTTGCCGTTGGGCCCAGACTGGCTTTGGAGGCTGTATCGACTGGTTAAGCATCACAGAAGTTCTGATCCAGGCCTCACAGGATTTTCGTTCCTGAGGCCGGAGGTGGTGCAGAAATTTGATCTTCAACGAGAGCTTGCGAGCGAATTTCTTGAGCAGCGACCCACTGGAGACTACCGCGAGTTTAGAGCGCGCTATCTGGCGCCAAATAACAATTACGTTGCTGCTGAGATGATGAACTCGGTGAGGGCACTCTACGGCATCGATTTCCGGGATCCATTGGGTGATCGCCATCTCGTCGAGTGGTGCCTCCGTGTGCCACCGGACCAGTATTGGCGCAATGGAGTGCCCCGCTGGCTCGCGCGCAGGGTGATGGCGGGGCGACTACCAAATTCGATCCTATCCAATCGCATGCGTGGCGAACCCGAGGCTGATTGGCACATGCAGATGTCGCGTCAGCTGCCACAGCTGCGAGAACAAGTGGACATTCTCTGCTCCGATCCAGATGTATCTGAGTTGATCGATACGCAACGCCTTCGTCGGAGTCTCGACGAGTGGCCGGCGCGAACGCCGAATGGCCGCAACGATAACCAAATGTATCGTCTGAGTGGGGCTTTGCCGTATGCTGTTGCGGTGGGACGTTTCATTCGCTGGACGAAGGGCGCTAATTCGTGAAGGTCGATGTGTTGCCCCGGTTCATTCGCACTGAGGGGACACCTCACGAATTCGATTTGCTTGCCAAGATTGTCCTTTGTAGCGGCCCCGATGGGCAGCGTGGGCGCATCGTGCTTCCGCGACACACGAATTTTGACAAATTGCTTGAACTTGGCGAGCGTCATCGTGTGCTGGGATTGTTGGCGCGAAAGGTGACCAGCGGGGAAGTAGACGGCCTACCGGATCCCTTACGTATTCGTCTAGAGGCGATTGCGCGGGATCAGTCCCTTTCATTCTTGAGGCAAACTGCAGAGACCATCCGCATCGTGCGAATACTGGAAGCTAATGGGGTCTCAGTTATTGTGCTTAAGGGTTGTCCCCTCGCATTGAAACTCTATGAGGGCTGCCCAGAGGTCAGGCATTCGAGCGATATAGATCTTTTGGTCGCGCCCGAAGACCATTCTGAAGCAGAACGTGTTCTCGGTCGCGATGGGTACGTGCGTATAACGCCAGGATCGAGGCTGCCTCAATCGGCAGCGAGCATGGCTCACCTCCTTCTTAATGCTTACGAATTCTTTGATTTCGATCGCGGGACCACGGTGGAGCTACACCATAGACCATTAAGTGATCCGTATATCTTTTCGGTTTCGTTCGACAAGCTCCTCGCCCAATCAGAAAGGATGAACATCGGTGGGGAGACCGTTTGCACGCTCGGGTCTGAACATCTTGCCGTCTATCTTTGTTGTCATGCGGCTGGGGACATGTGTTTTCGCATGAAATGGATTGCAGATCTGACGCGTCTATTCGAGGCTCGCGACCAGCAGGCGGTCGGCGCAGTGCTTGATTGCGCACGGGCGCTAGGCTGCAAGAGGAGTGTACAGTTTGTGCTGGTCCTTCTTGAGGAGCTGATGGGGCGCCGGTACCGCATTTTCAAGAATTCCGAGCGAGAGGCCGTTGGCAGTCTCGTTCGTGGCGCTAAGGCGGCGTTGCTGGCGCCGGATCGCGAAAGCCGACATTTCCAATTTTCTTACGTTCTCCCCGACGTCATAAAACTGTTCGACGAGGTGCGGCTGGCCGAGACGTGGAGCTCTCGTGGCTTCGCACTGCTGCGTCATCTCGCTAATCACAAAGACTTGGGCACCCTGAGGCTCGGAGCGGAATGGTGCCTTCTGTATGCTATTGTTGGACGGCCGCTGGCGCTACTGCGTTGGGTACATCGTACGTTGCGACCACAAGCGCCAATCATGCCATGAACGTCAGTCCGACGAATTGGGAGGTAGGCCGCGATTTTTTGAAGAACGTGATAGCGTTCCGACCTTGTACGCTGTTGGCGCTTGTCCTTTTGACGCTTTTGAATGGGCTAATGGAGGTGATGAGCTACGCATCCCTGATCCCCTTGTTGGTGTCGATTGGAGTAGTCCCGGCGAGCGAAACGGGTAGTGCCATTTCGGGCGCGTTTGCTGGAATTGCGGTCGCGGGAGGCGGTTGGCTTCAATTGGAAGGCGTGCTGCTTGTTTTTTTTGCCGCCATAGGACTCCGCTCGCTATTGGGCTACGTGTCGGCCGTAGTCTCGGTCCACTATGTCGCAGGCCTTGTTGATCATCTGCGGCGGCGAGTCTATGTCGCATTTTCTCGCGCAAGTTGGCTGTATCTGACCACGGCCAGCCACGCCACGCAGACCCATGCCCTGACCGACTTAGTGGAGCGTGTTGGCAGCGTAGTGCTCAGTTTTATCATGTTTGGTTCAGCGCTGGTAATGATGGCCGCCGGAATAGCTATGGCTTTCCTTGTGTCACCCATGTTGACCGCCACAATTACTGGGGTGGTCGTGTTACTCGCCATCCCGACTGGACTGCTTCATGCTTCTGGTTTCAGGCATGGCAAGTCCTCTCTTGAGGCCATGCAGAGGCTCTATGAGAGTTTGGGCTCTCGCATGAGCGGAGTTAAGCTTGCGAAAGCGTTTGGCATTGAGTGCGTGCTAGAGAACGATTTCGGTCAAATCTCAGACCGCTATCGGCATTCAGTAGTTGCGATCGGGGAAAACAGTGCGCGTCTAAAGCTTCTTCAGGATCTCGCAGGGGCGGCCGCCCTGGCTATTTTGGTCTATGTAGGCATTCGAGTCATCGCCGTGCCCAGTATGGAAGTGGTCCTTTTGATTGTGATATCCGCTCGGCTTCTGCCGCTGGTCACAACAGTACAAACGACGCTTCGCACGTTGGTGGGTCTGTTACCAGCCTATAACAGTCTACATCAGCAGGAGACCTCTGCTCGTATTGTCGCGGAGGCCCCCGCCGTACAGGGGCAGCGGATCAGCGTGGGTTCGAGCATTGAACTCCGTGACGTAAGCTTTTCCTATCCACAAAGCTCTCACGGACCAGTATTACGAAGGGTATCGCTGACCATTCCCGCGCGCTCGGTTTTCGCGATTATGGGTGTTTCGGGTTCGGGGAAATCGACACTTGCAGACATAATCGCGGGCTTGCTGGTTCCGGATGAGGGCGAGCTTCTGATTGATGGGACGCCGATTTCTGCGGCACGGCGGGCGGGTTGGCGGGGCGGGGTTGCTTACGTCCCCCAAGATGCAAGCCTATTTCATGACACGATCCGGGCCAATCTTATCGTTGGTGCGCGGGAAGCGACAGAAGAGGAGATCTGGCACAGCCTTGAGTGTGTGCAGGCAGGTAGCCTCGTCCGAGCGCAGCCGGAGGGTCTCAACACCATTGTCGGAGAGCGCGGGGCGAGACTATCGGGTGGCCAGCGGCAACGTTTGCGTTTGGCCAGTGCGGTACTTCGCAAGCCGGAACTTTTGGTTCTTGATGAGGCAACCAATGCACTGAGTCCTGGCGATGAAATCGGGATTATTGCCAAGCTTCAGAGGGAGTTGGAAACGACAACTGTTGTTGTGATAGCTCACCGCGAGTCATCGTTGCGGTGGGCTAGTGCCGCGGTATTGCTAAGTCAAGGAACGGTCGTGACATCAGGCACGACAGAGGAGGTTCTCGCGAGCTACAATTCGCTTTTTCGAGAGTTCTAGCTCGCTAATTTTAGCGGAAGATACACCGTGATGGCCAGGCAGCAAAAAATGGAAAGCATCAAACCAGGGCACGACGAACTTAAGCTGATATACGCGCGGAACTCGCAAATTGTCAGCGCCAGCCTTGGCATTGACGAGATGGCCTTGCTCAGCGTTGCGCGCGGCAAGTATTACGGACTTAATGGTCCTGCGACTCGCATTTGGGAGATCTTAGATAAGCCCAGGACAGCTTCAGAGGTGTGCCGTGCGCTGTTGGCTGAGTTCGATGTCGATCCGGAGATTTGCAGACTAGACACGCGTGATCTGCTGGAGGAGCTTGTGGCCGAGGGTTTAGTCCAGGTGGTGCCCAATGGAGCTTAATGCTGTGAATTTCATTTTGTTCTTCCGGCCTTGCATGCGTGTCGTAGTGCGTTGCGTTCGTCGTCGGGATGTCTAGCCTGATCCTCCCCCCTTGGTCTGGGCCGCTGATTTGCGGTTTCTCTAGTAACGTTTCGGGCACCGGTGGACGCATGCCGAGCGCGTGATGCGGGCGGATATGATTGTACTGGCGGAGCCGCGTGTTGATGACGACCTGGGCCTGACGGGTCGTCGCGAACCACTCGGCGTTGAGCACCTCGCGTCGTAGCGTCCCGTTGAGGGGCAAGGTCAGCTGCCTTGTTCCCCGTTTTCCACACCCAGGCACCTGTTCCGGATGACTGAAACTAATCTGCCTCAGGCGAACCCGGGCGGTTCGTCGAGTGTAAGCAACTGAGAATTAGTCCGTTGCGGATCATATTTATCAATCGCTTCTTTCATCCCGACCACTCGGCAACGAGCCAGATGCTCTCGGGAATCGCGTTCGCATTGGCACTGCGCGGGCACGGGGTGTCGGTGATTACGTCGCGGCTGCGGTATGACAATCCGAAAACCCGCCTGCCCGCGCGCGAGACCTTGAACAGTGTCGAAGTCCATCGCGTCGCCACGTCAGGATTTGGCAGGCACTGGCTGGTTGGGCGTGCCGTCGATTACGTCACGTTCTATCTATCCGCGGCATGGGCCTTGTTCCGTCTGGTCCGCCGTGGTGACGTGGTCATCGTCAAGACCGATCCGCCGATGCTCTCAGTTGTACTCTGGCCGATCGTGGCTTGGCGTGGAGCGCGGCTGGTAAATTGGCTGCAGGATATCTTTCCCGAAGTGGCACTCGCGCTTGGCATCGGCCGCCGCAGGCTTGGCCGGCTAGCTTTCAGCATGCTGAAGTCCGCTCGCAATCTCTCTCTGCGCTGCGCCGCCATGAACGTCGTCTTGGGCGATCGCATGGCGGATCACGTCGCCGGCCTCGGCGTCTTGCGTAAGCGCATCCGCATCGTACCGAACTGGGCCAACGGTGCGCTGATCCACCAAGTGTCACGGGAATCTAACTCGCTCAAAAGATCGTGGGGCCTCGACGGCGATTTTGTCGTCGGTTACTCGGGCAATCTCGGCCGTGCCCATGATTACGCGACGTTCCTGGACGCAATCCTTCGGATCGAGCGATCGCCGTGGGCGAATTCGGAGACCATTGGAGCTGATACGTCGCTGAACCGGAGCGTACAGCGTCGCATTCGTTGGCTCTTTATCGGCGGCGGAGCTCAGTTTGAGGAATTGAAGCGCGCAGCGGAGCGTGAGGGCGTGACTTCGGTCCTCGTCAAACCATATCAGCCGGAAGAGTTGCTAGCTCAAAGCCTCTCAGCTCCTGACGTGCATCTGGTAACGCTTCGTCCCGAACTCGAAGGGTTGATCGTGCCTAGCAAGATTTACGGCATAGCAGCGGCCGGTCGAGCCGCGATCTTCATCGGCGATGCCAATGGCGAGATCGCGAGGCTTCTCGCTCGTAGCAAATTTGGCACTACCGTCCCACAGGGGGATGGCGCAGCGCTCGCCACGACCATCCAGGCACTCGCACAGAACCCTGCAATTGCTGCGGAGCAAGGGCGACGTGCCCGAGCAACATTTGAATCGCATTTTGATCTTTCGCAAGCTGTTGCCGCTTGGGAACGGGTCGTCCAGGACGTATTGGTCAAGCCATAGAACGCACGGTCGGCTATGGACGTGCAACAACGCATCGAACGACAAGTGGAGGACGGTATTGAGTGTATAACCGGCATCACCGGTCAGGACGGCTCGTACCTCGCGCGCCTTCTTCTTTCGAAGGGATATGATGTTCACGGGATCAAGCGCCGTTCATCGTCATTCAATACCAGCCGCGTCGATGCGCTCTACGTCGATCCTCACGAGCGCGATACTTCGTTTCATCTGCACCACGGCGACCTGACCGACGCGACGAACCTTATCCGTCTCATCCAGAAGATCCGCCCGGACGAGATTTACAACCTCGCCGCACAGAGCCACGTGCAGGTGAGCTTCGAGACGCCGGAGTACACCGCCAATGCGGACGCGTTGGGAACGCTTCGCCTGCTCGAGGCGATGCGCATTCTCGACATGAAGGCGACGCGTTTCTACCAGGCTTCGACCTCCGAGCTTTACGGCAAGGTACAGGAGACCCCGCAACGCGAGACGACGCCGTTCTACCCGCGCTCGCCGAACGCGGCGGCGAAACTCTACGCTTACTGGATCGTGGTGAACTACCGCGAGGCCTACGGCTTCCACGCGTCGAACGGCATCCTGTTCAACCACGAGAGGCCTGTCCGCGGCGAGACGTTCGTGACGCGCAAGATCACGCGCGCCATCGCGCACATCGAACACGGTCTGCAGGAGTGCCTCTATCTCGGCAACCTCGATGCGAAGCGCGACTGGGGCCATGCGCGCGACTACGTCGAGGGCATGTGGCGCATTCTCCAGCAAGATGAGGCGGATGACTACGTGCTAGCAACGGGCGAGACGCAATCGGTGCGAGAATTCGTTGAGCTGGCCTTCGCGGAGATCGGTCGCAGCATCGTGTGGTCGGGCGAAGGCGTCAACGAGATCGGAACAGACGCCAAGTCGGGCAAGGTCGTCGTTCGCGTCGACCCGGCCTATTTTCGGCCGACCGAGGTCGATTTGTTGCTCGGAGATTGCTCGAAGGCGCGTACCAAGCTCGGCTGGAGGCATACGACCACGCTCGCGGAGATGGTCAAGGAGATGATGGCAGCTGACATGCGGCTTGCTCGGCTCGAGCAGGATGGCGGCAACACAGCGGTACAGAATCTCTATCGCGAGCTCGTTTTCCGGGATTGAGATGCCGGCGTACGCGCTACGAACAGGAGGACTAGAAGCTTCATGCACAGAAGCACAGGGCCCTTAGAGCGATTCGATCTCGGCGGGAAGCGTGTGTTTGTCGCTGGCCATCGCGGTATGGTCGGTGCGGCGCTGGTTCGTCGGTTGTCGGCCGAGCCGTGCGAGGTGCTGATCGCGCCGAAAGCCAAGCTCGATCTCACGGACCGGCGCGATGTTAATCTTTGGATGTGCGAAGAGCGGCCTGACGCGGTGATCATCGCAGCCGCTAAGGTGGGCGGTATCCTCGCCAACGATACCTATCCGGCGGATTTCCTGCTGCAGAACTTGCTGATCGAAACCAGTGTGATCGAGGCCGCCTTCGACGCCGGCGTCGCCAAGCTCGTGTTCCTCGGCTCATCGTGCATCTATGCAAAGTACGCGCCGCAGCCGATCGCCGAAAGGGCTCTGCTCACCGGAACGCTCGAGCCGACAAACTAATGGAACGCTATAGCCAAGATTGCCGGGATCAAGCTCTGCCAGGCCTATCGCCGCCAGCATGATTGCGACTTCGTCGCGGCGATGCCGACTAATCTCTACGGACCCGGCGATAACGTCGATCTTGCGACGAGCCATGTGATTCCGGCGCTGATCCGCAAATTCCATGAGGCGAAGGTCTGCGGCGCCCCCGAGGTCGTGATCTGGGGCACCGGCACGCCACGGCGCGAGTTCCTGCACGTCGACGACTGCGCCGATGCCCTTCTCACCATTCTGCGGGGCTACAGCGAGGATGAGCATATCAACGTCGGGTCCGGCGAGGACCTGACCATTCAGGAGTTGGCGCAGATGGTCGGCAAGGTTGTCGGCTACGAGGGCCGGATCCGAAATGACACCGCGAAGCCCGATGGCACGCCGCGCAAGTTGATGAGCGGCGACAAGCTGAAGGCGCTTGGCTGGCGACCGAAGGTCAGCCTGGAAGACGGGCTAGGCTCGACCTATGCTTGGTACCTTCAACACCATGCCAGTGGGACAGCCCACCTATCCAGCCCGTAGCCGGCTCAACCAGCGAGCCTTCGCAGCTCGGCGATCGTCTGTGCGACCTGACGCATGAGATGGGCCTCATAACGCCCTAGCTTCGACAGCAAATCGGCTCGACTCATGGCGGACTCGAGCATCCGTCCGGTGCGACGATGATCCTGGCCCTGGGGCGAGGCGCTGAGCGCGGTCCACTCGTGAAGCCCGCGCCGATCGCTACTGAGGAAAACAGGCCCCACCGTTACGCCGCGGCTGTCATGTGCCTCGGCCTGTTGGTGTGAGATCCAAGTAATCAGCGCGGATTCATAGGCCGCGGATCGGCGCAAGCGCCACAGAAGCGCGGCAAGGTGTTCGACGAGCCTACATGCCGTCGACCGGTCTGGGCGGAACTCCTGGTGTAGCGATTGCCGCAACGTTTCGAATGCGGCCGGATCCTCCCATTCCATGACAACTTGCCGCGCGGTGAGGCCATGCGTCACCGAGTTCCGGCTGCTCACGGCCTTTCCGTCGATCGTCTTGGGCCCGGTGCTTTTGTTCGCATTAGCCCGGTTGGCGCGGATCTGTCGTTCGGACGCCACTTGGGCCCTCCCAGTTGAGTTCGACGGTGGCTCATTCGGCGGCCGTGTTAGCCTCGGGGCTGGCACTCTGCGTCGTTGGGAGCTCGGGCGCTTCGAGCGGGATCGGTGCTGGGCTCCCGCGCTGTGAGGCGCCCCATAGCTTGGCGGCGAGTTTCAGCGGCTCAATGATGCCGTGCCGCGCCCACCAAGCCCGCTCGTCGCCAGTACGGTGGAGTTCGTCGTGGTGGATTGCGCACAGCGGCACCGTGAATTCATCGGATACTTTCATAGCCATGGCCCGCGGCTGTGCAAAACGGAGATGATGGGCATGAACCGGGTTTCGCCCACATACAACGCAGGGGTGCTTGGCGACGAAGGCGAGATGCGCCTTGTCGCGGACCCGCCGCTCCTTGGGGAACGCCAACCGCGCGGCCTCAAAGTGGGTTCCGGGGTGGTGCTCGACCCGACGCGCCTGTTGGTCGTCGATTTCTTCCCCCTTGCCGAATTGCTGCGCTCGGTCCTTCAAGGCTGCAATGATGCCTGAGACGGGATCTTCGGACTCGGACACGGCGTCGCGACGGAGCTGCGTCAGGCTCGCAACGTTCGCTTCCCAGAAGGCGTAAAGCGCATCAAGCGTCGCCACCTTGGGGATCTCGGCGAGCGCGGCGGCGATAAATTGGGATGATCCGGAATACGTCGTGGTTGTCCCTCCGGGAATGGTAAGAGCGTATCCGGCCGATGTCGTTGGTTGGTCTGATCCCTTGCCATTGTGCGGCTTAGCTACCCCTGCTTGCTCTTTGTCGTAGAGCGCCAGCCCGAAAGGGTTGCCGAAGGTCGCGAGCGCCCTTTTGGTAGCGTCGGTTTCGGCGGCCTTGAGCGCGATCTCATGGGCCTGCTCCGGAGAGGACGACCGGCCGATGCCGGTGCCGATCCCATCCCGCATGACGCTGCTTTCGCCGGCGCGAACGCGGATGCGCACCCGGGTTGAGTAGAAGCAGACGGTTAGTCCCCTCTGCAGCTCGGTCCACACACACGTCGGGGACAGCGTGGTTCGGTCCCAGCAGTCGTAACCGAAGATCCGATTGGCCTCGGCGATTACGTGCCAGCCTTCGACGTAAGCGATCGGCGTGCCGTTGCTAACTCGCGTTTTCACGTGCTTGTGGTCGAGCTTGGCCTTCAGGGCGCGGGCCTGCTTGCTGGTGAACGCCATCACTTCGCCCTCACGCTAAGCTGCGCCTGCGGTGAAGCGAGGTAGGCGCCGTTGATCACCGCTCCAGCCTTCAAAGCGACAAGCAACTCCTGGCGATCAAGCCTAGCCGGCTGCGGTCGCCAGTAGTCCGGAGGGATCTGCTCCTCGGCGGTGACCTCGAGTGTCACGCTGCCGTGGCGCAGGGAGGCGGTGAAGTCCGCTTCCGTGATCTTCGAAATCTGCGCTTCCTCCATGGCGTTGAGGGCCAGCGCCCGCTTGCGTTTGGCGCGTTGGGTGAGCCGCTCGAGCCGCGCCTTCATGTCAGCAAGGCGGGTGCTGAGTCCGCTGGCCAGCGCCTCGTCATCGAGCGCCGACCGGATGACCTCGGCCACCATTTCGTGCAGGTCGGTCATGCCTTCGAGCGTGTCGGCAAGGGTATCTGCATCGAGGTTCGGGATTTCGGCGAGCAGACGGGAGCGCAGGTAGGCGTGTCGTGCGAGTTCGGATGGAAGGGTGACCATGGCTTGGGATTTGGTACGCATTACGATCTCCATGAGCTACTAAACGAGCTATTTGGTATCGTTTTCGGCCTTTAAAGTCAACTTGAATGCGCGTTAATGACTCCGGAATGCTTCGCCCGCCCCAAATACGCGCCGCTCGCGCTCTGCTCGGCATGAGTCAGCAAGAACTGGCCCTGCGCTCCGAAGTGGGACTAGCGACACTCAAGCGAATCGAGGCCGCCGGACTCGAGTTGACCGGCACTGCACGGACGCTATTTCGTATCCAGAAGGCGCTCGAGGCAGCCGGCGTGGTCATCATTGAACAGACCAAGGCAGAGGGCCCGGGAGTGCGGCTGGCCTCGCCGGTTGAGTGACCGACCTAACTGGGGGCGCGATCTTGGCGGCCGTCGCGCGGGCGAGCAAAAGCCAGGGGATACCTCCGCCGACCGATCTTGCGTTCGTCGATCATCCCGCTCAGCCGATCCCGCTGACGGCAGCGGGAATGAACACTGGAAACTGGCAACTCTCTTGGTCGGCGAGGGGGCTGTGGAAATACTCGAGACGGCTCTTCGGCCCTAGCCTCTTGTTGCCTTCGAACACGGCGCACTCACGCATCGAACGGCGGAAACGACACAGGGAGGAGGGCAGGTGGGTGCTGCGGTTCGTATTCGAGCAGCGCGGCCTCGGAGGGCGAATGAATGAGCGATCAGATCGGGCTTAGGCCGTCTGCCTTGAGCAGGACCTTGGACTTCTGGTTCAACAGGTTCATTAGCACGACGATCCTTTGGTTTTCTCGCAACTCTAGGATAGTGCCCACTAGTCCATCAAACGCGCCGCCCTGGATCCGGATCTCTTGGCCGATGGTGAAGGGCTTCTCGGGTAGCCGCAGGACGCCCTCGACCTCGCGGGCGCGCAACGCTTCGATGAAGTCATTGCCGATCAAACTCGGCAAGTCGCCATTCCGCACCACCGAGCGCACGCCGTAGGTCGACATGAGTACGCGCCAGCGGCTAACCGCCGGGCTGTGAGCGACGAACAGATATGAGGGAAACAGCGGGCGCGGTGCGTCGTAGACGCGACGTGCGTGACGGACCCGCTTCATGATTCGCGGGTAGTAAACTGTGAACCCCTGCCGCTCCAGGTGCTGGGTGGCATATTCCTCGCGTGAAGGATGCGTCGTCAACACTAGCCAATCGCGTACTGGCGGCATAACGAGAGCGTCACTCAAAGGTCTGTCGACGACGCGCATAGGACGACACTCAAGGTTTAGAGACGGCATTCCGGCGACACGGCAAAAAGATCAGGCCATGCGAAGCTCGGATTGTCGAGCGCGGGATGACCTACTTACAATGCGACTCCTAGCTGCACCGATGTTCCGGCGCTAGCACAAGCACTTAGCACAAGGATGTGGGGTGAGGAACATCGAACGATTTCAGGTGGTAGGGACGCATTCTGTAACGACCACCATCTACTTCTTGAGGACAAGTGCGGCTTTACGAAACGAAGCCAAAGACGACACTCTCGCCGTAAGGTTGCAGAAGAGTCCGCGCCAGTAGCCCTTGTCTTAGGCCGCTGGTTGTCAAGCCCGCTTAGCTTGCTGCCACAACGTGCGCATTGGCCTCCAATTGCCCTTGCAGGACGGAAATGTGGCGGGGAGAGATTCGGAGCCGGGCTACATTTCGGCCGAACAACCCCGACCGCACCTCTACCCAGGTCCCACCGTAGAAGTCCCGCTTTATGTCGACCGTGAAGTGCCGAGGGTGCCCGGCTGCAAGCCGCGACATCGCCTCGGTCATGAAGGCTTCATAAGCGTCGATCGTGAGAGTCGCCGCCGCTCGCTCTCCCCCGCGCCCGTTAAGGACACGGATCGTGCGATTTTCGCCCTTGTGCTCGATCACGACACCGTGGCCGCGTGCGACGAACGCGACGAGTTGGTCCGGCGATTTCATCTCGGATGCCTATCTGCGATTTCAGCTCACATCAGAGATTCTCTTACGCTGTTCCGGCAGAAGCTTCGACGACATGGGCGCCATCATCCACAGATGTGGACTGAGGCGACGCAGTGCGCGGCTCGGATGACTTCGATTCCAACGCGTTGCGCAGCCTACGTTGTTTTTGATTTTCGGCCGGGCCGCTTGGGCTGACAAACGGCGTAGCGTCGCGAACCGAGTTCTTCTGACGACACGAGATTGAGCCCGAGTTTCTTCTTCACCGTGCCCGACAGAAACCCGCGGATCGAGTGTGCTTGCCACCCCGTGATTTCGGCTAGTTCCGCCAGCATGGCGCCCTGTGGCCGCTTGAGGATGTCGATACAGCGCTGCTGCTTGCTAACGTGTGGCGTCTTCATCTCCACCTCGGATGGCTCAGGCTGTCGCGTTGTCGGTCTCTCGGAGCGTCGCTTCATGGTATTGGGGCGTGCAGAACGCGCTTTCGATTGCAGTTTCATAGGGTGGCTCCAGGGCTCAGAATTGCAGGGCACGGTGCCCGCACCTCTGAAAGCCCCGCTCGGCCAGCGAGGCGCTTGGAATTAGCTATCACTTCGTCGTTCTGGACAGCGCACAGCAACGCTCCGTTTGGTCCGGAAGTCCAGCGAATGAAGCAGCGCGACTGGCGCATTGCGCTATGTTTCAGGTATCGGCTTCGGTCGCTTCGATGTGTCCCGAAGCGCGACCGCTAACCGGCCATGGCAGAAGGTGGCGTCCTTATTCTGTGGTCACTGACGTGCTGCTGGCCCCAGCGTCTGGCGGCTTCGACGCGATCCTGCCGCTCGTTCACCAAAGATTTTCTCGATTCATCGATTTTGGCCGGGAGGAAGTGCTCTTTCGCGGTCTTGATCCATGCGTTTCGACGGCCGTTCCTGGTCAACAGTCCCGATTGGCAGAACCGACGCGAAGCTGCGGCACGCCGAGGGGCTGTTGCTTGCCCCGCTCGCCTTCTTGGCGGCGACCCTCGAAGCGAAGTTAGTCGTGACGTTTGCCAGTGTACTAGAGAATCGGATCGCTCGACCGAGTTTGCCCGACGGCGCCCGTCTCGACGGCATCATCATCCTCGGCGGCTCGGCCACGCGCGTGCATGCGGCGGTTGGCCTATCGGATCGTTTTCCGGATGCGGCGATCGTGCTGAGCGGGCCGGGCGACAATGAAATTGCCGTTGCGAAAGAGGCTATGAGGGATGCCCGTCGGGCCGCGGTTGATCGCCGCGCCACCACGACCTACGAGAATGCGCTCTACAGCAAAGACCTCGTCGCTCCCCGCGATGCTGAGTGCTGGGCGGTGGTGACTTCGGCCGTTCACATGCCGCGCGCCATCGGTGCCTTCCATGCGGTCGACTTTCCGGTGGTGCCCTGGCCGGTCGACGATACGCCCGGCACCGTGGAGGATTTGTCGGCCTGGGTCTGGCACGAGGTGCTTGGCTTGATCGGCTACTGGGCCCTCGGACGCTCAGCTGAACTGTTTCCGGCGCCCCCGACCGCTTGCCTTAGTGGGCAGCAGTAAGCGCGGCGTGGCTTTCCATTCGACACAGCTCTGATCGACGCCTCGCGGATGGGTGACTTGTCGAAAGACTGCCTGATCCCCGCGAGCGCATCGGAGGTTCCCCAGATTGCCCCAGCGGCGCAAGTTCGCCAATGGTTGCTCGGTCTGATGGGGCGGGGATGCCGCGCCCCTCTCAAACTGACGACGGTGCCGGTGCGGACGTCGCTCGATGCGTGCTGACATCTTCGAACGCTTGACCCGTGGCGGCGAGCTTGGCCTGCTTTCCGGTGTAGGCTTCGAAGCGACGGACGATGACATCGCAGTAGATCGCGTCGTATTCGATCAGGCGCGCGACGCGACCGGTCTTCTCCGCGGCAATGAGCGTCGAGCCCGAGCCGCCGAACGGATCTAGCACCCGCGCCCCACGCTTGGTCACGTCGAGCAAGGCGTCAGCGACCAGCGCGACGGGTTTTACCGTCGGGTGCATCTCGAGTTCCTCCATGCGCTGCTTGCCCATGGAGTTGACCCCGGCGTAGTCCCAGACGTTGGTGCGGTAGCGGCCCCCCTCGCCCAACCCGAAGGTGTTCGTATGCGGCGCAGTGCCGACCTTGAACACGAACACCATCTCGTGCTTGGAGCGATAGAACGAGCCCATGCCGCCGTTGGTCTTGTTCCAGACGCAAACGTTCTTCAGCTCATCGAAGACGGCTCCACCAGCGGCGATCAGCTCGCCCATGTGCCGCCAGTCCATGCACACGAAGGCGATGGCGCCGTCGCGACAGGCCACCGCAGTATGGCCGAGCGTTGTCGTGAGGAAGCTCGTGAACGCCAGCTTGCTCATCTCGCCGGTGGCGAAGGCGAACTCGCGGTGCTTCACCTCGCCGAGACCCGAGACGTTACCGTCGATCGGGACGTTGTAGGGCGGATCGGTGAACACCGCGTCGACGGTCTCGCCGTCGAGCAGCCGGGCGAACGCGGTAGCATCCTGGGCGTCGCCGCAGATCAACCGGTGGCGGCCGAGTAGCCAGATGTCCCCCGGCCTCGTGACGGCGCGTCCGGCAGGTTCCGGTATGGTGTTGTCCTCGGCATCGCGCGCGTCCGGCGAGGCCTGCGCCGCTTCGCCGATCACGACATCGGCTTCGCCGACCGTGAAGCCGGTCAGTTCGACGTCGTAGTCGACCTCGATCAGGCTCTGCAGCTCGATCGCCAGCAGCTCCTTGTCCCATCCCGCGTTCTGAGCGAGCTTGTTGTCGGCCAAGATGTAGGCCCGCTTATCAGCGTCGGTGAGGTGTGAGAGCCTGAGGCACGGCACCTCCTTTAGCCCCATCGATTTTGCGGCCAGAACGCGGCCGTGACCGGCGATGATCCCATTGGTCCCGTCGATCAGCACCGGGTTGGTAAAACCAAACTTCTCGATCGAGCGCGCGAGCTGATGGATCTGCTTCTTCGAGTGCGTGCGGGCATTGCCCGAATAAGGTTCGAGCGCGTCGACAGCGACGCGCTCGAGCTTTTCGTGATCGATGAGACCCATGCGTATTCTCCGTGCATCAGCCGACCTTCAGACTCAATCGTTTTCGAGTTGGCTCGTCATGTCGAGCCGGCTTTGGCTTTGGTTTTGGATCGTGCCGCCGCCCGCGCTTTCTCCTCGGCCTCTTCCTCGGCCCATTGCCGCTCGAGGGCGAGTACCGCTTGCGGTTTGGGACGGGTCCGCCAGGTTGGCGGCTCGGCATACGCCTTGCGACGAGGCGCTCGTTCGGGCTGGGGCGCGCGGTCATAAGTCAAGCCTCGGCGAAGTGTCTCGTACTCGTCCAGAAGCTTGTCGTCGAACTTGCCAGTCTCGTCATAGTTTTCGAGGAGCTGCTGCGCTAGGCGCTTCAGCAAGGCTTGTGCTTCGGCCCACAGCGTTTCGACGCTCTCGAAGCGATCGAACAATTTTCGAGCCATCGACACTTTGCCCTTCAGCGCTTGATCAAACATTGAATGCAGAAGCAACTCGTGTCGGGTCAGCCAGCATTTCTCGCCCTTAACCGTCGCTTCGACCATCTGTTGCTTGAAGTAGCCGACATCGGCGTCGCTGATGACCGGTTTTTTGCGCGGTCGCCCGTTGCGATTGGGGCAGTGGCCCTTGACCCATCGACCACGCCGGTCGCGCCCATCAAAGTCATTGTCGTCGCCATCCATGAGGAACCTCCTTGTCTTTCGCATTCCTATATATAACCCCAAAGAGGGTTGTAATAAAGGGGATGGACTCGATCGATTGCTCTGTGCCCGGGTGCATTATGGCGGTTGTACTTGTTGACCCCGGATGCTGGTCCCGCTCTGAGAATGCTTATGTCACCGCGTCATTTCGCTCCGCAGATCACGGCGCCAAGACCTGCGGCGAGCCTGCGATGATGCCCTCGGCGGCCCTTTGTAACGCCCTATCGAAGTTGGCAAGACTGGAGGTGGGCGTGGCCGCTGCACTGTGCAGCGCGTCCGCGAAGCTCATGTCCGCCCCGTACCGGGTAAGGGCCTGGATCGCGAGGGGCGGGTCGCCAATGACCTCGTTCGGAAGGCCGAATAGTCAGCGAACGCCCCCCGGATCGCTGCCGGGCTAAAATTTTCGGCGCTGCGCAACATCCATTCCGTCTCGAGCAGAACCGTGCTGCCGATCCATATTGCGTTTTGCTTGCTCCAGGTCATCACCGACAAACAGGTGCACAACGAGGTTGGTATCAACGCCGAACATCTCTCGGCTCTTCGCCGAGCCTCTTTGAGGACCGCCTCCTTCATCTTCTCGATGGTAAGCGTCGGGCCAGATTACCCGAGGAAACCGGCCACTTCGTCGAGGGACGTAGCCGCTAGAGGCCTGCTCGGACGCAGCATGATCGCGTCACCGTGCTCCCCGATGTCGACGGTCATGCCAATGTGCCAGTCCCGCGCATCCCTGACCTATTCGGGGATGACAACTTGGCCCTGACTGGAAAGCCGGGTGGTTGCGATGTCGCCTCACGTTGCTCGATCGAGGTAAGATGAAAGTCACACGGAACGTCCGTCAACTTCGGCGGGTAACTCCTCCCGCTGATCGGCCGAAAGCACGCGCCGCTTCGCAGGCGATAGTCGGCCAGCGTTAGCCCCCCACGCTGTTCGGCCCTTAGAGACCGGCTCGCTTGGGTCGCCCGCGGGCGAAGGTCGGTGCCTTGGCGAGAAACGTGTCCACCGCCTGTGCCATCGCCGTGATCTCGAGCACGGCCGCCACCCGCCGGCGAAGCGGCATCAGGTCGAGGATCGCTTCGCGCAGGCGATCCAAACCGGCACAGAAGATCGGGGCAAGCAACGCCGCCTCGCCCCCGGACGCCTCGGTCTCCACCAGAGCCTCCGTCGCCTCAATCCGACCAAGGACTAAAAACACCCGGGAGTCGGCCAACGGTGCCCGCCCCTTGCGCTCAACGGTCGGAAGATCGGGATGTTGGCGGGCCAAGTGGTTCTGCCGATCGATCAGCGAGGGCCGCGCAAGCAGGTGAGGTAACCACCCCTCTAGTTCTGGTCGCAGGTGGCGGATCAGCTGCACGACCTCACCCTGCTTGAACCCAATATCGAGAAGATCGAGGCCGATCCCCAAGCAGAACACGTCAAACGGGGTGAATTGCAGCTCGACGCCCTGCCCCTCCCCATGCGGTGCGAATGCGGGTTCGTCGGCATTGTTGTCTCGATCTAAGTCGAGAAGGCGCTTGATTCTCGTGCGGAATACAGCGGGAGGCTGGTCGGCGAAGCCGCGGCCGATCGTGAGGGCCCGCCAGAGAGCCCACTCCACTTGCCCGCGCTTGAAAGTGACGTCGCTCACGGATCTTCCGATGTTCTCGATTACAGCTGTTGCCCGCAGCGTATACCGGCCGTCACTGCAAGTGTGTCTTCGATTCAGTTTGTGCTCGGGCTGTAGGGGCCTAGCCGGGGGCAGCAACGCTCGTTCTTCAAGCCTAATCGAGCCGTATCCGTCGGATCGTATCCGTCGGATCTTGTGGAGTGGGTGGAGCCATGTCGCACGTGTTCGGTGCCTGTTTGTCACCCTTTCGGCTCGCGTTTGGTATGTGCTCGGTTCTTGCATGGCACCTGTTTGGCGCCTGTTTGGCACGTGTTTATTGGCCGCCCACACATGTCGGAACAGTCTGCGAGATGGATGCAACTCGCTGATTGAATTGGCAAAGTCCGTCCGGGCGCACATAGCAGGTGCATTCGGACCCACGACGCAACTGCGAATAACACGTGAGCTGGCACCGGGATTTGGCCGTCGTCGTGGTGGCGCCAATCCTCGTATTGAAATCACTGAGATGGCCCGCGTTACATGCGAATGCTCTGATAAGACGGGGTTTTCTCCGCCGGGCATGACAGCGGACGATGTAGCGGGTAAAGAGGGCGCCGCCGCGTCCGCTGCATTGTGGGCGCAACCTTCGACGCCCGAAAGGAACGCGCCTCGCATGAGTTCGCTGAGCCACCATCTGAAGAAGCTCGAAGCGGAATCGATCTTCATCTTCCGCGAGCTCGTCGCCGAATGCGAAAAGTCGGTACTGCTCTATTCGATCGGCAAGGATTCCTCGGTTCTCTTGCACCTCGCGATGAAGGCGTTCCATCCTTCGCCGCCGCCATTTCCGCTGCTTCACGTCGATACGACGTGGAAATTTCGCGAGATGATCACATTTCGCGACGAGACCGCAGCGCGGCTCGGGTTGCGACTTCACGTCCACATCAATCCCGAGGGGGCGGCGCGCAACATCTCCCCGTTCACGCATGGCAGCGCCGTACATACCGACGTGATGAAGACTCAAGCATTGCGTCAGGCGCTCGATTCGTTCGGCTTCGATTGCGCCATCGGCGGCGCGCGCCGCGACGAGGAGAAATCGCGCGCCAAGGAGCGGGTCTTCTCGATGCGGGCGCTCAATCACCGTTGGGACCCCAAGCAGCAGCGCCCGGAGTTGTGGTCGCTCTACAATGGCCGCCACGCTCCTGGTGAAAGCGTCCGCGTGTTTCCGCTGTCGAACTGGACCGAGCTCGACGTCTGGCAATACATCGCCGCCGAGCGTATTCCGATCGTGCCGCTCTACTTCGCCAAGGAGCGCCCCGTCGTCGAGCGAGACGGCATGCTCATCATGGTTGATGACGAGCGCATACCGCTGATGACGGGCGAACAGCCCGAGCTGAGGCGCGTTCGCTTCCGCACGCTTGGCTGCTACCCGCTGACTGGCGCCGTCGATTCGAACGCGACGACGGTCGAGGAGATCGTCGCCGAGCTATTTGCCTCGCGGGTGTCGGAGCGTCAGGGACGGGCGATCGACCGCGATTCCTCAGGCTCCATGGAGAAGAAGAAGCAGGAGGGTTATTTCTAATGTCCGAGTCTCCTGCGTTCGCTTCGGCACTTACAGCCGGCGGCACGGTACCCGCAGATCGCGATATGCTGCGTTTCATGACGTGCGGCAGCGTTGACGACGGCAAGAGCACCCTCATCGGCCGGCTGCTCTACGATCTCGGACAAGTGTTCGACGATCAGCTTGCGGCGCTCGAGGGGGATAGTCTCAAGCACGGCACGACGGGCGGGAACCTCGATCTGGCGCTACTCGTCGACGGGCTTCAAGCCGAGCGTGAGCAGGGCATCACCATCGACGTCGCCTACCGCTACTTCGCGACACCGCGCCGCAAGTTCATCGTCGCCGATACGCCGGGCCACGAACAGTACACGCGCAACATGGCGACGGGAGCCAGCGTCTCCGATCTCGCGGTGATCCTGGTCGACGCACGCAAAGGCGTTCTGACCCAGACCCGGCGGCACAGCGCCATCGCGCATCTGCTCGGCGTCGGCCATGTCGTCGTCGCGATCAACAAGATGGATCTCGTCGGCTACGACCAGCAGCGCTTCGAGTCGATCCGCGCCGACTACGAGAGCTTCGCTCGCCACCTCGGCATCAAGCACTGGGCTTGCATTCCGGTCGCCGCCCACGCCGGCGACAATATCGTGTCGAAGAGCCCCAACATGTCCTGGTACGAGGGGCCGACACTGCTCGCCTATCTGGAGACCGTAGACACCAGCGGCAGCAGCGAGAGTGGCGGGTTAATGATGCCCGTGCAGTGGGTGAACCGGCCGAATCTCGATTTTCGCGGCTTTTCCGGAACGATCGCGGCGGGAGCGGTAAAGCCGCAGGATCGCGTCGTCGTGCTACCGTCCGCGCGCGCAAGCCGCGTCCGCTCCATCCACACCGAGGGTGGCGAGCTGCCGGTAGCATCTGCCGGTGACGCTGTGACGATGGTGCTCGAGGACGAGGTCGATACGAGCCGAGGCGATGTCATCTGCGCCGCCGACGATCGGCCCGAGGTCGCCGACCAATTCGCGGCTCACCTCATCTGGCTCGGCGACGAGCCGATGCTGCCGGGGCGGCCCTACCTGCTCAAATGCGCAGCGCAAACTGTCTCCGCGTCGATCACCGCGCTCAAGCACAAGGTGAACGTCGATACGCTCGAGGATCAGGCGGGGCGCCAGCTCACGCTCAACGAGATCGGTCTGTGCAACCTGGCGACGGGCAGGCCGATCGTCTTCACGCCCTATGAGCGCAATCGCACGCTCGGCTCGTTCATTCTGATCGACAAGATCTCCAACCAGACCGTAGGCGCCGGCATGATCCGCTTCGGTCTGCGCCGCGCCGCCAACGTGCATTGGCAGGCGATCGACATCGATAGTACGGTTCGCGCCAAGCAAAAGGGACAGAAGCCCTTCTGCCTGTGGTTCACGGGCCTTTCGGGATCGGGCAAGTCGACCATCGCGAACGCGCTCGACCGGCGCCTGTTCGCCCTCGGCCATCACGCCTTCATCCTCGACGGCGACAATGTTCGCCACGGCTTGAACCGCGACCTCGGCTTCACTGACGCCGACCGCGTCGAGAACATTCGCCGCGTGGCCGAGGTCGCGCGCCTCATGGTTGATGCCGGCCTCATCGCCATGGTCTCGTTCATCTCGCCGTTCCGCTCGGAGCGGCGTATGGCGCGCGAGCTTTTCAAACCCGACGAGTTCCTGGAAGTGTTCGTCGATACGCCCATCGAGGTTTGCGAGGCGCGCGATGCGAAGGGCCTCTACCGCAGGGCTCGCGCCGGGCAGATCAAGAACTTCACCGGCATCGATTCCGATTACGAGGTTCCCGAGGCGCCCGAGTTCCGCCTTGACGGAGGACACGGCGACATCGAGCGCATGATCGACAGCCTCATCGAGAGCCTGCAACGGCGCGGGCTCATCTGATCGCCGTGTATTTGGGTGAGCGCGCGCTGGGCCGGTCCGCGACTGGGGACCTCGGCAACCTTGGCCGGGGTTTGATCTCGAGGCGGAGATCCTCCCGATGCGCGAGCTGCTCGCGGCTGCCGAAAGCCGGCGACACGTCGCCGAGCAGGCCAAATCGCCCCGACGATCGCATCGAGCCGGAGGCGATTGCGCTTGTTCTGAACGGGGCGGAGCATCCTGGCGCCCGCTACCGCTCCTCGGGCGCGGGGCTCGCCTAGACCGGGCTCAACCCATCGGCCGTCAGCAGAACCTTCGACTGTTGGTTGAGTAAGCGCATCAGAACGACGATGCGCTGGTTCTCGCGGAGTTCGAGAATTGTGCCAACCAGCCCATCGAACGCGCCGCCCTGTATGCGAACCTCCTGGCCGATCGCAAAGGGCTTTTCCGGCAGCCGCAGGACGCCCTCGACCTCGCGCGCCTTGAGCGAAGCGACAAATGCATGCGTGAGGAGGCTCGGGTTTTCACCGCTGCGGATTACCGCGCGCACACCGAAAGTCGATAAAAGCGTGCGCCAGCGCGAACCTTCCACCGCCGAATGGGCCACGAAAAGGTAGGAAGGGAACAGCGGCCGCGCCGTGTCATAGGTTCGTCGCGCATGGCTGACACGCTTAATAATGCGTGGATAGTAAACCGTGAAACCCTGACGCTCCAGGTTCTGGGCGGCGTACTCTTCCCGTGACCGATGCGTCGTCACAACCATCCAGTTGTTAACCAGGGTCTCGTCGGCGTACTTGTCGGAGGCTCGCATGTCCAGCAGGCTCGCTGCGTTGGTTCGGGGAAGGCCCCAGTCGGGGAACCGTGGCATGGCGGGACCAACCGAATCAATCGCTCGCGACCTATTGCACGGGGACGACGCCGGCGAGGTGTGCCCCCGCAGCCACGTCCTCGCCTCTGCGGGACGCGCGCTGGCCTGGGCCGGAAGGCTCGCGTGGACCCAACTTGCCTTCGAATGCCACGCACGGCTATAGCCACGCGAGGCAGGCCATCTAGGGAGCAGACAAGTGCGAATTTGCATGATTGGCGCCGGCTACGTCGGCCTTGTTTCGGCGGCCTGTTTTGCCGAGTTCGGCTGGCGCGTCGACTGCATCGACAAGCAGCCCCAGCGCGTCGCCAGCCTGAGGCGCGGCGAGATGCCGATCTACGAGCCTGGTCTCGACGATCTCATCGAACGCAATGTCCGCGCGGGACGGCTCACCTTCGATACCGACATCGCCGCAGCTGCCGCGGTCGCCGACATTGTCTTTCTCGCGGTCGGTACGCCGATGCGCCGTGGCGACGGGCATGCTGATCTCAGCTACATCTTCGATGCGGTGGACGACCTTGCTCCCCACATCAGTGGGTTCACAGTCATCACCACGAAATCGACGGTTCCCGTCGGCACCAGCCGGCGCATCGAACAGCGGCTCAGAGCTTTGAGGCCCGATGGCGAATTCGCCGTGTGCTCGAACCCCGAGTTCCTCCGCGAGGGGTCTGCGATCGAGGACTTCATGCGCCCGGATCGCGTCCTCGTCGGTTGTGACGACGAACGTGCCGAGGAGGTGATGCGGCGTCTCTACAAACCACTGTCGTTGCGGGACGCGCCGGTCATGTTCACGGCGCGCGAGTCGGCGGAGTTGGCGAAGTACGCTGCGAATGCCTTCCTCGCTCTCAAGATCAGCTTCATCAATGAGATTTCAGACCTCTGCGAAAAGGTCGGCGCGGACGTGCAGGAGGTGGCATCGGCCATCGGCCGAGACCGGCGCATCGGCGACAAGTTCCTTCATCCAGGGCCGGGTTACGGCGGTTCGTGCTTCCCGAAGGATGTCTCGGCTATCATCAGAACGGCGCGAGAAAACCGCGCGCCGTTGACGCTGATCGAGACGGTCCATCACGTCAACGAGGAGCGCAAGCTCGACATGGCGCAGCGCATTCGCAAGGCGCTCGGCGGCCACCTGGAGGGTAAGACCATCGGTGTTCTCGGAATTACCTTCAAGCCCAACACCGACGATATCCGGGAAGCGTCAAGCTTGACGATTCTGCCCATCCTCCTGCACGACGGAGCGCGCGTGCGCGCCTACGATCCGCAGGGCAGGAAGCACGGCGAGGAGGCGTTGCCGGGCATCGAATGGTGCGACCAGGCGCTTGCCGCCGCCGACGGCGCCGATGCTCTGGTCGTGCTGACCGAATGGAACGAGTTCCGCGCGCTCGATCTCGAAGAGCTCAAGAGTCGAATGCGCGGCTCGATCCTGCTCGACATGCGCAACATTTTCAGGCCGCAAGACGCAGAAGCCGCCGGGCTGACCTACCATGGCATCGGCCGCCCACAGATCGCGGGCTCTGCCGATGCTGGCCACTCCGGTGAACCACTCATTCAAAAGGTCGGGTAGGCTCTGCGCGGTATCGGGGGCGCGGATGTCGTGCCTCCGCGTTAGCGTAAGCGGCACCGATGGCATCGCAATCACAACGCCGTCCTGTGACGTCGATCGGGGGCAGGGCACGAGCCCATTGCCGATCGGGGGCACGATCGCAAGAATAGCGAAGCCGCTTGCTGCCTACGGTGTGCCGGGGTAGCGGCATGCTCGTTTGTCAATCCGTGAGGCGGAGGTGTCGGTGGGCAAGAAGATCGCTTTGATAACCGGCATAACCGGCCAAGACGGCGCCTATCTCGCGCGCCATTTGCTGGCCAGGGGCTACGACGTTCACGGCATCAAGCGGCGCTCCTCCTCGTTCAATACCGCGCGCGTCGATGCGCTGTACGTCGATCCGCACGAACACGAGACGTCGTTCCATCTCCATCACGGCGACCTGACGGACGCCACGAACCTGATTCGGCTCATTCAGAAGATTCGTCCCAGCGAAATCTACAATCTGGCGGCGCAGAGCCACGTGCAGGTGAGCTTCGAGACGCCCGAGTATACAGCCAACGCCGACGCCCTTGGAACGTTGCGCCTGCTCGAGGCGTTGCGCATTCTCGACATGAAGGCGACGCGCTTCTATCAGGCATCGACGTCGGAGCTCTATGGAAAGGTGCAGGAGACGCCGCAGAGCGAGACGACGCCGTTCTATCCTCGCTCGCCGTACGCGGCGGCCAAGCTTTATGCCTATTGGATCGTTGTCAACTATCGCGAGGCATATGGCCTTCACGCCTCGAATGGCATCTTGTTCAACCACGAGAGCCCCGTGCGCGGCGAAACGTTCGTTACGCGCAAGATCACGCGAGCAGTCGCGCACATCGAGCATGGATTGCAGGAGTGCCTGTATCTCGGCAATCTCGACGCCCGCCGAGACTGGGGCCATGCGCGCGACTACGTCGATGGCATGTGGCGGATGTTGCAGCAGGATGAACCGGACGATTACGTTCTGGCCACCGGCGAAACCCGATCGGTGCGCGAGTTCGTCGGTCTCGCGTTCGCGGAGGTGGGGCGCGAGATCGTCTGGTCGGGGGAGGGCATCGAAGAGATCGGCACGGATGCGAAGTCCGGTGCGGTGCTCGTTCGCATCGATCCTGCGTACTTCCGTCCGACCGAGGTCGATCTCCTGCTCGGAGATCCGTCGAAGGCGTTGAGGAAGCTCGGGTGGCGCCACACGACGCCGCTCGCGGGACTCGTGCGCGAGATGGTTGCGGCGGATATGCGCCTCGCCGGCCTCGAGCGCGATGGCGGCAACGCCGCGATCCAGGACATCTACCGCGAGTTCGTTTTCAGGGATTGAGGACGCGCCGATGGCGAACGACGTGCAAGGATCGCGGCGGTTTGACCTGGCCGGACAGCGCGTCTTCGTCGCTGGACACCGCGGCATGGTGGGCGCGGCACTTGTTCGCCGCCTCACGGCCGAGCGATGCGAGGTTGTCGCCGCCACGCGGAAGGAACTCGATCTCGCGGATCGTCGGGCGGTTGGCCAATGGATGCAAGAGGTGCGCCCCGATGCCGTGTTCGTCGCCGCGGCGAAGGTCGGCGGAATTCTCGCCAACGACACTTATCCCGCGGACTTCCTTCTTCAGAATTTGCTGATCGAGGCGAGCGTCATCGAGGCCGCCTACCACGCGCAAGTCGATAAGCTCGTGTTCCTCGGATCATCATGCATCTACCCTAAGCACGCGCCGCAACCGATCGCCGAGAGCGCGCTGCTCACCGGATCGCTCGAGCCGACCAACGAGTGGTACGCTATCGCGAAGATCGCCGGGATCAAGCTCTGCCAAGCCTATCGGCGCCAGCACGGTTGTGATTTCGTCTCCGCCATGCCGACGAACCTCTACGGGCCAGGCGATAACTTCGATCTCGCGTCAAGTCATGTCATCCCGGCTTTGATCCGCAAATTCCATGAAGCGAAGATCGGCCGCTCGCCCGAGGTGGTGATCTGGGGCAGCGGTACGCCGCGACGCGAATTCCTGCACGTCGACGACTGCGCGGATGCGCTCGTCGCCATCCTGCGCGAGTACAGCGACGACGAGCACATCAACGTCGGCTCGGGCGACGACTTGACGATTCAGGATCTCGCCGAGCTCGTCGCCAAGGTCGTCGGTTACGAGGGACGCATCGTCAACGACCCGTCGAAGCCCGATGGCACGCCGCGCAAGCTGATGAGTGGTGACAAGCTCAAAGCACTCGGCTGGCGGCCGCGGATCACGCTCGAGGACGGGCTCGCGAGCACCTACCGATGGTTCGTCGAAAAAGGCCAAATGCAATGAGCGTCGGCTTTCTCGACAGCCTGCGGAGGAGAACGGCGGCGCCGTTGACCCGCCTCATCAGGCGCGGGCGTGTCGTCACCATCGGCGTTCAAGGGGCGGTGGTCGATGAGGCGGGCCGACTGCTGCTCGTACGGCACGGCTATCGCCCCGGCTGGCATTTCCCCGGTGGCGGGCTCGAGCGTGGTGAATCGGCCGAAGTGGCGTTGCGGCGGGAGCTGTTCGAAGAGACCGGCGTCATTCCGGCGGAGCGCCCGCGTGTGTTCTCCATATATTCGCACTTCGATGTCTATCCGGGCGATCACATCGTTCTGTACATCGTCGAGGCCTGGAAGCAGCCGACCGTGCCGCCGCCTTCGTTTGAAATCGCGGAGCAGGGTTTTTTCGCGCCCGATGCTCTCCCGGAGGGGACTTCCGCTGGTACTCGGCGGCGCGTGCAGGAAATCGTGCGCGGTGCCGTGCCTGCCGCGCGGTGGTGAGTTTCATTCGAGCCCGCGCGTCACGCGCTCGCGATGCACCAGATAGATTCCCGCCGCGGAAATGATAGCTGCGCCGACGAGCGTCCAGAGGTCGGGCACGTCGCCGAAGACGAGATATCCGAGCCCTGCCATGGTGATGAATTGGGCATAGAGGAACGGTGCGACCGCGGAGGCGGGGGCGAGGCCGTAGGCGAGAATGAACAGATAGTGACCGATGCCGCCTAGAATGCCGAGCGACAGCATCATGAACCAAGAGAGCAGATCGGCCGGCCAAACCCATTGCGTGACGGCAAGTGGCAGCCCGAGTGTCGTGCCGACGAACATCGAATAGAACAGCGTGACAAGCGGTGGGTCGAAGCGCGCGAGGTGGCGTGTCTGGAGCATGAACAGCGCATAGGCCAGCATGCCGAGGAACGAATAGATGACACCCGGCGGAATGTTGCCGAATCCGGGGCGCACGGCGATCAGGATGCCGGCAAAGCCGACCAGGATGGCCGCGAGGCGCCGCCAACCCACCCATTCGCCGAGCAGCGGCCCGGCGAGAAGCGCGACCACGAGCGGGGCGAGAAACACGATGGTGACGGTCTGATCGAGGCGAAGGGTCTGGAGCGCCAGGAAGTTGAAGACCGTCGTTGCTGCCATCAGCGTCGAGCGTACGAGTTGCTGGCCAAGCTTACGAGTCGCGAACAGGTTGGAGACCTTCATCACGCCGAGGGCCGGAACGAAAACCAGGAGCAGCACGAACTGCACCACGAAGCGCATCCATGAGAGCTGCGCGACGGGAATGTGACTTGCTGTGAGCACCTTGGCCGTCGTGTCGAGGCATGAGAAGAACACCAGCGCAAGCAGCATCAGGCCGATCGCGCGGAGGCGGTCGCGCGCGGCCGATGGTGCGGCGGCATGGGGCTCTGCCATCGTGGTGCGCCTCTCGTATTGGCCAATCGCCGGCCGGCATCACGCCTTCGCCGGCTCGCGTGCGAGCTCGGGATGGGGCGGGGTGGCTCTGGAGCGAGTGCTTATAGCGGCTGGCCGGCGGATGCGGAAGGGATGCTCCCGCGCGGTTGGCGCCGGTGTCGTAGGCGGTAGGAGCAGAGGACGGAATGTCGTGGCAGACTAGGATCTTCCGCTACTGCGAACGTGGCGGCGATCCATCATTTTGGGCAGAGCCGCTCAATGCGGTCAGCAACGCTGCATTTCTCATCGCGGCACTGGCCGCGGCGGTCATGCTGGCGCGCTCGCGGCCCGTGCGCGAGGCCGTGCCTGAATGGGCGCTGGTGCTTGTTCTTGCGGCCATCGGTATCGGCAGCTTCCTGTTCCACACCTTCGCCACGCGCTGGGCCGCGATCGCGGACGTCGCACCCATCGGCATCTTCATGCACCTCTATCTCGCTTACGCATTGCGGAGGTTGTTGGGACTGCCTTGGCTGCTGGTGGGGGCGGGGCTTGGAGCTTTCGTCCTCGCGATGCAGTTCGCCGACGGAGTCGATTGCCGCACGACGCTGCTGAGCGTGACGGCGGCGGCGCGTGGCCCCTGCCTCAACGGTACGGCGGGCTACGTGCCGGCATTCGGTGCGATGCTGCTCGTCGGTGTAGCGGCGTTGGCGAAAGGACATCGCAGCGCCAGTTGGTTGCTTGGCGCGGCGGCCTTGTTCTTCGTCTCGATGTTCTTCCGCACCGTCGATTGGGAGGTCTGCGAATTGACGCGTGTCGCGGGGCGGGCGCTCGGCACGCATTTCCTTTGGCATCTGCTCAATGCGGCGACACTCTATCTGCTGATGGTCGCCGCAATCCGGCATGGCCGTCCCGTGCGGTAGGGCTCGAGTGGCCCGGCAGGCCGTAACCTCGTGCCTCCATCGAGGCAAGAGTTACGTTCCGGTCTCCGGAAGACAGCATCTTCACTTCAGCCCGCCGTGGCGGGCTCAGCGCGCAAGGCGCGCCGGCGCGAGCGCCGGACGAACCATCGCGCACAGCGCGATGGTTCCATCAAACTGGTGCGGACGGCGGGACTCGAACCCGCACGACGTTGCCGTCTCGAGATTTTAAGTCTCGTGTGTCTACCGGTTCCACCACGTCCGCGCGGCGCACGTTATGGGCGAGCGCCGTCCGTGTTGCAATCACTCGTGTTGTGACATTTCTTGTCGCGATCATCGCGCCACTGGGGACGACGCGGCCTTACCGGCGATCTTCAACGCGAAGGCATACTCGATCGCTGCTTCCTTGAGAGATTCGAATCGCCCCGAGGCGCCTCCGTGCCCAGCTTCCATGTTAGTCCGTAGCAGCAAGAGATTGGCGCTGGTGTTGAGCTCCCGAAGCCGGGCAACCCATTTCGCCGGCTCCCAGTAAGTCACGCGCGGGTCGGTGAGGCCGGCGAGTGCGAAAATGTGCGGGTAAGCCTGACGCTTGACGTTGTCGTAGGGGCTGTAGCCGCGGATCGTTTCGAAGTCGGTGGCGCTCTCTAGCGGGTTGCCCCATTCGGGCCATTCGGGCGGCGTCAAGGGCAAGTCCTTGTCGAGCATGGTATTGAGGACGTCGACGAACGGCACGTTGGCGATGAGACCGAGGAAAAGGTCTGGTGCCATGTTGGCGACCGCGCCCATCAACATGCCGCCCGCCGATCCGCCGTGGGCGACGATGCGTCCGCGCTGCGTCAGTTCGGCCTTGGCGAGATGTTCGCCCGCGGCGATGAAATCAGTAAACGTGTTCGGCTTCTTCTCGCGTTTTCCGTCTGTGTACCAGCGGTAGCCCTTGTCCTTGCCGCCGCGGATGTGGGCAATGGCGTAGACGAAGCCCCTGTCGACGAGGCAGAGTCGAGCGGTCGAGAATGCGGCCGGGATCGAGAGGCCGTAAGCGCCATAGCCATAGAGCAGCAGCGGCGCGCTGCCATCGAGCGCAGTATCCTTGTGATAGAGGATCGAGACCGGCACCAACTCTCCATCGGGCGCGGGCGCCTGTAGGCGGCGCGTGACGTAGTTCGCCGGATCGTGTCCGCTCGGCACTTCCTGTCTCTTGCGAAGCGTGCGCGCCCGCGTCGCAACGTCGTAGTCGTACACTTCACTCGGTGTCGTCATCGACGAATAGGTGAATCGGATCGTGGTCGTATCGAACTCGTAGCCGGCGCCGAGACCCAGCGAATAAGCCTCCTCGTCGAAGGCGATCGCATGCTCGGCGCCCGTTTCGAGGTCGCGCACGACGATGCGCGGCAGGCCGCCCTCGCGTTCGAGCCGTGACATGTGGTTGGCGAGGACGACGATATCGAGGATCAGACACCCCGGCCGGTGGGCTACGAGCTCGCTCCAATTCTCGCGACCGGGCGAAGCGACCGGCGCGGAGCAGATGCGGAAATCTTCCGCCCCGCCGGAGTTGGTGAGGATGATGAGCCGGTCGCCGCGATGCTCGACGGAGTATTCGTGTCCGTAGTCGCGCGCGGCAACGAGGCGCGGCGCACTTTCGGGTGCGGCTGCGTCGATCAGGTATACTTCGCTGGTGTCGTGGCGGTGCGTGTCGATCAGCACGAAGGCGTTCGATTGCGTGCTCGACACGCCGACGAAGAATCCGGTGTCCGGCTCCTCGTAGACGAGAACGTCGCTCGCCGCGTCGCTTCCGAGCGTGTGGCGATACACCCAACGCGGGCGGTGATTCTCGTCGAGGCGAACGTAAAACAGCGTCCCGCCGTCGAGCGACCAGGCGAATGCGCCAGCATCCGGGATGACGTCTGCGAGGTCCTCGCCCGTGGCGGGATCGCGAACGCGGATCGTGTAGAACTCCGAGCCGCTGTCATCGACAGCGTAGGCAATGAGACGGTGGTCGGAGGTGTGGTGGAGACCGCCGAGCTGCCAGTAGGGCTTGTCCTTCGCCTCGCGGTTGCCATCGAGCAGGATGACTTCGCCCTGATCTGCGCCGCGCGGGCGGCGGCAGGCGAGCGGATACTGCGCGCCCGTTTCGTAGCGGAAATAGTACTCCCACGGACCGTCGGGGTTCGGGACCTGGGAATCGTCTTCCTTGATCCGCCCCTTCATCTCCTGGAACAGAGCCGCCTGCAGCTCCTTGGTATCGGCCAGTTGCGCTTCGGTGTATGCGTTTTCCGCCTCGAGATAGGCCCGGATGTCGGGTTCCAGCACGCCCGGGTCGCGCATCACGCCCTGCCAGCGCGCGGAGCGCAGCCAAGCATAGGGATCGTCGATCCGGACCCCATGGTGCTCGCTCACGCTTTCACGACGCTCGGCGCAGGGGGGCGTGGCCCCCGTCACGGCAAGCGCGGGGGCGGCGAGTGGTGGAGTGGGCATGAAGATCCTCTCGTGGCTTTCGGGACTTGCGGCGCTTGTCGAAACTGGGCGGGCATCGCACTGGCCGGCCGGGTCGATGCTTGGGGCAGGATGACGTGAGGGATAATGGGGGGCGCTTGCGCCTCCGGCAAGCCGCGATGCGGGCTCGCGCTGACGGTGAACGTGCAAGAAGCGTCAGGATGACTGGAAATAGAGTGAACGATTGCAAGTTGGTTGTGTTGCTATAGACAATCTTCGTTAGGAATATGAGCTGCTTTTGTGGAGTTGTTGTTGACAGTCAACTCGATTTGGTCTCAGTAATCGAAGCTTTCAATTCATGACCTACTCCCCTCCTTGCCGCTCGCGAGCCGCATCGACAACCGCGCGCACAGCGCGAGTCCCGCGGCTTCCGCGTCTCGGGGGGCGGGGGCATGGGTGACCGAACGACGAGGGGCGTATCATGGAAGAAGTGGAGCAGAGTGGGCTGGTTGAGCTGACGGCGAAAATCGTCTCGGCGTACGTCAGCAACAATTCGCTCGGCGCGAACGAGGTCGCGCAGCTCATCAACGATACCCATGCCGCGCTGGTCCGCGTGACGGGCCGTCTGCCGGAGCCCGAGCGCGAGGAGCAGCGGCCGCGCATCTCGGTGAAGAAATCGGTGATGCCCGACTACATCATCTGCCTCGAGGACGGGAAGAAGTTCAAGTCATTGAAGCGCCATTTGCGCACCCATTACAACATGACGCCCGAGGAATACCGCGAGAAGTGGGGGTTGCCGCACGATTATCCGATGGTGGCGCCGAACTACGCGCGCCAGCGCTCGGATCTCGCCAAGAAGATGGGCCTCGGCACTCGCCGCGACGAGTAGACGATACAGTATCGAGCGCATCGGACATCGGCATCGTCATCTGCAGCGGCGTGGCGCAGGCCCGCCGCTCATTTATTTTCCGCGCTTCCCAGCGCCGAACACTCCGCGATAATGCGGGCCAGCTCGACGATTTCGGCCCGATAGGCTGCGAGAAGTTGCGCATGGCGTGCTAGATCGTAAGTCCAGTGTCCCGCGAGGCCCCGCTGACGCTCCTCGCGAAGGGCGCGGCGTAGACGTCCGACGAGCCGGGCCCGGCCCTGACGCGTCCGGTCGGCAAGCTCCGCCGGCCAGAGAGATGTGAGGCGCGGCAAGTCGCGATCTCGATCGTAGGCGGCGGTCGTCGGGCGGGACAGTGGGGTTTTCGGGCGTGCGCGCTGGGCCGGCGCCGAGGCGCCATGCGCTGCCGTGTCGATGCCCCGTGCCCAATCCATCGCATCGCTCCGCGCTGCACGGGCAAGAGCCGGCGCGTCTGTTCGCCGTACGTCTCGCCCACGCCGGCATCGGGCAGGCGCCCGACTGCCATCTCAAGGTCGTGAGGCTAGGGCGATGGGAGCCGCCCGGGGATAAATCGTCTCTACAACCTGATCTGCGGTACTGATCTTGCTACGTCCCGCGAAGTGTACGAGCGGAGACGGAGACCTCAGAAGTTATCCCCTTCGTTCACGACCTGAATATCTTTGAGTAGAGCGGTGCGCACTCTTCGATGATCTTAAGTCGTGGGAGCTGCGCCAAGTAGAAATGTCGGGACATTCTTCCGGCTACGGCACCGCCTCCAGCTCCGGTCCATGCCGGAGACAGTCACCACATTGGACGTCGAACCCTGGGGATCGAGGATGGACGATACAACGGCGGCTCAGCTGAATAGCGAGGAACGGATCGAGCGGCTCGTCATCGAGCAGACGGTGGCGCAGATTTTCGGCATCAACAATTGCGATCTGAGGCGGGCGACGCGGGGGCGGGCACATGTCGCCCGGGCCCGCCAAGTCGGCATGTATCTGGCGCATGTCGCGTGCGGCAAGTCGCTGACCGACGTCGGGCGGCTTTTCGCCCGTGACCGGACCACCGTTTCGCACGCGTGCAGCGTCATCGAGGACGGTCGTGACGACCCGACGTTCGATCATGTGCTCGAGCTGCTCGAGCGCGCCGTCCTCGCCATGATCCCGTCGCGCCTTGGCCGCCCTCGTCAAAGCGCAGGCTGGCTGGTGCACTGATGAACGCAACTTCGGGTCCGGGTCGCGGAGTGCTGCGGCTATTGAAGGCAATGGCGCGTGCCGACGCCCGCGTCGAGCTGGCCGAAGACGCCCAGGGTGGCGTCGAAGCGGTGCGGGTGGTGCGGCGAGGCGGGGGGGAGACACCCGACGTTCTCCATCGCGCATCTGCGGAGGCTTGGAGGGCGGCTGTCGCGGCCGCATTGATCGTGCGAGAGCGGGAGGGGGCGGGCTGGGGGCTGAGCGCGGAGGCGCGACGCCTTCTCGTGGTTCGGACCGGTCCAACGGCGGGCGGGCCAGAGCCGGCGCTGACGGGAGCGCGCGGAGCCGATGTCGCCGAAACGTCGCCTGCCGGTCGTCCGGTCGAGAACTTCGCCGAGAGCCCACTCGGATGGTTGCGTCGGCGGCGCGATCGCAATGGCCAGCCGATGGTCAGCGATACCCAGTTCGACGCAGGCGAGCGGCTGCGCGCCGACTTCGAACTTGGCCAGTTGACGCCGCGCGTCACCGCCAACTGGACGGCACTGGGGTCGGGGCAGTCACGAAGCCCGCAGGCGGGACGAGCGGCGGGAGACTTGCGAGACAGCGTCGTCGCGGCGCGCGACAGGGTAGGGCGAGCACTCGCAGCGGTCGGCCCGGAGCTGGCCAGTGTTCTGCTCGAGGTCTGCTGTCACCTCAAGGGGCTGGAGCAACTCGAGCGCGAGGCGGGATGGCCGCAGCGCTCGGGCAAGGTCGCGCTACACATGGCGCTCGACGCACTGGCGCGCCATTATGGTTTCGGCGGGCGGCTCGCATCATCGGCAGCTGCCGTGATCCAGCACTGGGCGACCGCCGACTATCGCCCGACAATCGACGGCTGAGCGCGCGACACGGGCCTGAGGCCGCGCCGGCCAGCGGGTGTCGCGGGCGGCGGGAGATTTTACGCGCCCGAACCGGCGGCGGTGGCATCGGCGCGAATGCGCGCGACCATCGATGCGAGGCCGTTGGAGCGTTGCTGCGTGAGGTGCTGGGCGAGGCCGAGGTCCGAGAACGCCTTGGTCGCATCGATCGCGAGGATCTGCTCGGGCGTCATGTCCTGGTAGATCGCGAGTAGCACGGCGATGAGGCCGCGAACGATGTGCGCGTCGCTGTCACCCTCGAAGTGAAGCGTTCGCACGCCGCCGCGCTCGTCCGGTCGGCTGATGATCCAGACCTGACTGGCACAACCACGCACCTTGTTGGCGTCGGTGCGCATCGCCTCGGGGAACGGCGGCAGCTTGCGGCCGAGCTCGATGACGTAGCGGTAGCGATCCTCCCAGTCGTCGAGGAGCTCGAAGTCGTCGCGGATCTCGTCCAGTCGCATCGCTGTTCCGATCATGCCTCCACCAAGCCTCAGATAGAGGCATCGGCACCGCAGATGCAAGGACGTGGAGACGACGATGAATCAGGTTGTGGTGCGACAGGCCGGGTCAAGGCGCCGGATGACCGCGCCAGACTGGACGCAAGTCGTCCTGCGTCAAGGTCCCGGAGTACGAAGGCTTGTTCGACGTAGGCCATGCGCGCGGGCGGTCGCTGCTGGCGTCGATGAAGCCGTCTGCCGGCTCCGAGCCGGACTTGCGGGTCGCGATGTCGTAGGCGAGGGCGAAGCCGAACGATGCCTTTTGCTTCATCTCGCTCCACACGCCTGAGGCGATCTCACAGGTCGCCGCGTTGCGGTCGCAATATGTCTTCGTCCAATGCGCTGCCGCCATGGCTTTTTCCATGAACAGCTGCTGCTGCGCCGGGTCGGTCGGAAGCATGTAGACGACTAATCCCGCCAACGCGAGTGTGCGGATGGAGAACATGGCTTGCCCCTCGATCAGGTGCATCAAATTGCAGGCGTTATGATTACCGTCGCTGCGTCAACAAATGCTGTCCGAGCATGGCGAGGGAACGGTTGGCTGGCGCGCACCAACTTTCGCAAAATTGCATGGCTCGCATTAAGGGACCGGTATGGCCGGTTAACAGCTCGTTAAGATGAGCGACGGATAATCGCCCCAGCTGCAATCACCCCCGGATCGTCATGTCTTCGCGCCAGCTCAAATTCGGATTTGCGACCATCTGCGTCATCGTCGGTTCGGTGGCGTTCAATCTCTTGGCGATGCAACCGAGCTCCTTGCGCGGAGCACGCCCGGAGCACGCTTATCGGGGCCTCGACATCTTGCCGGGTGCAACGCCGTCATCATTCGCCGGCAGCGCGACGACGGTGCGGCAGAATGTACCGGTTGCTGCGGGTAGTGCTCGCACCGGCTCGTCGCGCGGCACCACGACGACCGACGAATTCAAGCGATCGGTCCAAGACGAACTCGCAGCGCGGAGTGGGTACGGCGGAGATACGGACGGCATCGCCAGTTTGATGTCGCGATCCGCGAGCGACTAGAGTGGTGTCGGCGTTGATGGAGCCGCATCCGCGGATCCCTCAAGATCGCCAGCTGCACACTCGAACGTTGGCATCGGTTGCGCTTCACGTCTCAACAGACCGCGACCCTAGTCAACAGACCCCGACCCTAGCCGCTCGCCGTTCGGACGTGGCATCGTGCGCCGTCAATGCGAGCGGGAGCGCTGAACATGCGTCTCAAGGCGGCGATTTGGGTGAAGGCGTATCTGCGCATCTGCGCGGCAGCGGGCGCGCAGGCGTTCGTCGTGCGGCACGGCGATGACGATGCCGGGGCAATATTCCTCAAGGTGACACGCGCCGATCGCACGGCTCAGATTTTCGCACCGGCGCCGACGGGCCTAGATGAAGCCGTGTACGATCGGCGATGGATATGCATCTCGGGAGCGGTTCCAATCGACGAGCGCGATGCCGATGCGCGTCTCGAGCGAGAGACGAGGCTCGATTCCGACATGTGGCTCGTCGAGGTCGAGGAGCGTGACGGGCGTCACTTCCTCGATGACTGGCTGCTCAAATCAGAAACTTGAATGCAACACAGGGAACAGCGCGAGTGCCGACGTTGCAGATATTGACTAGGCACCGCGGGCGTACGCTGTCAGTTAATTCGTAAGGGCTGGGAATGAAAGCGAGTCGCCCGGGAGAGGAGCAGCACAACTGGTCACAAAGGGATTGACCATGGCACACGTCGTCGAATTCCGGGCCTCGTCGAGGCGCAATCACAATCGATCGGCACCAGTGTCCGCACGTGGCTCGGCACAGATCGTCATATTCCCCGGCGTGCGCTACGAGCGCTGGGACGATGGCACCGCAGCCGGCACCATGCCACACGGCAGAGCACGTGATCGGATCGACCTTCCGGAATAGCTCGGTGGAGTAAATCGCCGGAGCAGTCTGGACTTCGCAAAAGCACGGTTGCTGTCGCTTGTGCAGAAATATTCTCTGCCTCGCATTCCGTCAGCGCATCCATGGCCCCGGACCGCTCGCGGTTTCGTTGCAGCGGTTTCATGCCAGCGATGTGTGAAGATTGGTGGCGCCCCGTAGGGGGTTCGAACCCCTGTTCCCAACGTGAGAGGCTGGTGTCCTAGGCCACTAGACGAACGGGACAGCGCTTCCAAGGCCGCCACCTATATGTCAGGCGCCGGGGCCGATCAAGTGCCTTTGTGGAATTCCCGAACTTTTCGAGCGGGTGCCTCGGGAGGCCGGCAGTTCGGCGCATTCACTTCCCCGTGCGGTGCCCTCACCGCATCATCGAACACGTTGCTTCTCAAGACCGATTGCGGCTTGGGAGAGGCGCCGCTAGTGTGCCGCCGCACCGCACAAAACGCGCGAGCCGCACACCGCCGGCTCGTCCGCCGCATGTGTGCGTAATCGATTGACCCCAGCCGCGATCACAAGGAAAAAACGTCATGGCGCCGACGAAAAGCTACTTCATCGAGGACCTCGCCGTCGGTATGGAGGCCTCCCTCTCGAAGACAGTATCAGACGCCGACATCGTCGCCTTCGCCGAGGTTTCGGGCGACAAGAACCCCGTGCATCTCGATGCCGCCTACGCCGCCGGCACGATGTTCAAGGAGCGCATCGCCCACGGCATGCTGTCGGCCGCCTATATCTCGGCCGTGTTCGGCATGCAGATGCCGGGTCCGGGTGCGATCTACATGTCGCAGACGCTGGCCTTCAAGGCGCCGGTCAAGATCGGCGACACGGTCGTCACGACGGTGAAGGTCGTCGAGGTAATCGCGGAGAAGAAGCGCGCGCGGTTCGAGTGCGTCTGCGCCGTCAATGGCAAGCCCGTTGTGACGGGTGAGGCGATGCTGATGGTGCCGTCGCGCGGCTGAGGCCGCGGCGAGGCGCAGAGCGGTGGCGCGCCGAGTGTGCGCCCCGCTCCACCGCCGCAAGGGGAGGCCAATGCAGGTTGTCCGTGACACCGCGAACGTGACATCCGCGCTGCGCGGCGCGGTGCTGGCGATCGGCAACTTCGACGGAGTTCATCGCGGGCATCAGGCGCTGCTCGCGGAAGTTCGCCAACGGGCGGGTAGAATGGGTGCGCCCTCGGGTGTGATCGTGTTCGAGCCTCACCCGCGTGAATTGTTTCAGCCGTCGGAGCCCCACTTCCACCTGACGCCGTTGCCGTTGAAACTCGATTGCTTCGGCGAGTTGGGGCTCGACCTTGCCGTCGTGCTGAAATTCGATCGCGAGATGGCGGCGCGTTCGGCGCAATCGTTCATCGAGGATCTGATCGTCGGGCATCTGGCGCCCCGCCACCTCGTGATCGGTTACGATTTCTTTTTCGGGAAGGGCCGTGCCGGCACGCCCGAGACGATGAGGGCGGAAGGCGATCGGCTGGGCTTCGGCGTCTCGGTCGTCGCTCCGGTCGCCGAGGATGGCGAAGTTTTCTCCTCGACCGCGATCCGCCTGAAGCTTGCGCAAGGCGACATCCAGGGCGCGACGGCGGCACTCGGTCGGCTGTGGCGGGTGAGGGGCACCGTCGCGGGTGGTTTCAAGCGCGGCACCGGTCTCGGCTTCCCGACGGCGAACATTCCGCTCGAGCCTGGCACGGCACTCGCGCACGGCATCTATGCGGTGTGGGCCGAGCTCGACGGCGTCCGCCAGGCCGCCGCCGCCTACCTCGGCACGCGGCCAACCTTCGACGACGGTTCGCCGATGCTCGAGGTGTTCCTGCTCGATTTCAGCGGCGACCTCTACGGACGCGAGCTGACTGTGGCATTCGTCGAACACATCCGCGCCGACCGCCGGTTCGATACGGTCGAGGCGTTGAAGGCGCAGATGCAAGCGGATTGCGATGCCGCGCGGCGCATTCTCGCCGCCGCTCCGATCCGGTCGACGTGTGGTGCCTGACCGGTGCCGTTGAAGGGACCAGCGCGCGGCATCGGACTGCCCGCCTCGAGCGCATGATGCGATGTCACGACGAGGGAGCCCGTCAGGCGTGCCCCGCATGGGCGAAGTGTGCGGCACTGCTGTATTTTTTCACGTAGCTGGAGTATTGTTCAACAGCTTGCGCGGGGCGTTGCTTTTCGAGTCCGCCGCCGACAAGTTTCGCCGATTTTGTCAGCATTGACGCCAACTGCGAGCGGGGTGGATGGACGAGCAACTGCCGCATCTCCTGGCCATTGCGATTCTGACACTGGCGGCTGTCACGATGGGCCTCGTCATGGTGCGGCTGAAACAGCCGCCGATGGTCGGCTACATCCTCGCCGGCGTGACGCTCGGACCGACCGTGCTCGGCTTCGTTCCGCGAGCCGAGGCCGTGCCGCTGCTCGCCGAGCTCGGCGTGCTGTTCCTGCTGTTCCTCGTCGGCATGGAAATATCGCTGAAGGCGTTCATCACCGACTTGAAGCCCGCGGTGCTTGCCGTCGTTGGCCAGCTCGTTCTGGCAATCGGAGCGATGGTGCTGACCGGCGCGTTCCTCGGCTGGACAACGCAGCAGTCACTGCTGCTGGCGTTCGTCGTCACCATGTCGTCGACGGCGGTGGCGCTGAAGGTGCTCGAGGAAATCGGCGAGCTTCGAACTCAGCTCGGGCGCATCGTCGTCGCGATCATGATCGCGCAGGACATCGCGCTGGTGCCGATGCTCATCATGGCGGAGTCCTGGAGCCACGGCGTCACGTTCGAGCCGAAGACGCTGGTGATCCTGGCGCTTGCGGTTGGCGGTCTCGCGCTCTTCATCGCCACGCTCGGTCCGCGCGGCAAGCTGCATTTCCCCTTCCAGGACCACATCCTCGGCCGTATCGAGCTCGTCACGCTGACGGCGCTCGCGGTCTGCTGCTCGGCGGCGACGTTGTCCGGCGTGCTCGGGTTCTCGCCGGCCTACGGCGCGTTCCTCGCTGGCCTGTTCATCGGCAAGACGACCCTGCGCACGGAAGCCATCAACGCCATGGAGCCGATCCAGGGCGTGTTGATGGTGCTGTTCTTCGTCGCCATCGGCTTGCTGCTCGATGGCGAGTTCATCGTCCACAACCTGGCGCTGGTGACGGTGTTCGTGCTCGCGGTGCTCGGCCTCAAGTCGCTCGCCAATATCGCCATCCTGCGCTTCGTCGGACTGAGCTGGACGGACGCCTATCAGGCCGGCCTCATCATCGGGCAGCTCGGCGAGTTCTCGTTCGTGCTGGCCGGGGTCGGTCTCGCCAACCAGGTACTCGACCCGGTGGGCTACAAGCTCGCAATCTCGGTCATCGTGTTGTCGCTGCTGCTGAGCCCGCTGTGGCTCAGCACAATCCGCCGGGTTCACGGTGCCTCGCAAACCGGCATCGAAAGTCTCAAGCTCGCGCTGGTACACGCCTACTCGGGCGAGGTGGAGGAGTTGACGCGGGTTCAGTCCGCCATGGCCCGTGGCATCGTCGTCACGCGCCGCGTCGCGGGGCATCCGACGCTATTGCAGGCCTACGCGATGCGGGTGATCGAGATGCGCCGGGCGCGTGCGGAAGCGCGCCGTGCGGAGGCCGCAAAGGCGGCGCGGGCGGAAGCGCCGCCGGTGGCCAAGGCCGCCGTGACGCCGGTGAACCAGAGCAGCGTCGATCATGAGGACGAGCGGCGGCTACGCCAGCAGCAGGAGAGCCAACAAGGCTGATCCGAGGTCCATCGGTAGAGGCATACAAAAAGGCCCCGCTTTCGCGGGGCCTTTTCTCATCCAGATCGTCTCGTGTGTTTCAGAACAGTCCTTCGATCTGACCGTTCTCGTTGAGGCGGATGTTGTCGGCGGACGGCACGCGCGGAAGGCCCGGCATGGTCATGATCTCGCCGGTGATGACGACGATGAACTCGGCGCCGGCGGAAAGTCGCAGCTCGCGCACGGGGACCATGTGGCCTGTGGGAGCGCCACGCAGGTTGGGGTTGGTCGAGAACGAATACTGTGTTTTCGCCATGCACACCGGCAGCTTGCCGTAGCCCGCGGCTTCCAGCTCCTTGAAGCGCGCCTCGACGGAAGCGTCGCACGAAATATCGGCGGCGCGATAGATCTCCTTCGCGATCGTCCGCACCTTGTCGCGCAGGGGCATGTCGTCCGGGTAGAGCGGCTGGAAGCGGGCCTCGCCGCTGTTGGCGACGTCGGCAACGTGGCGTGCCAGCTCCTCGGTGCCCTTACCGCCATCGGCCCAGTGCGTGCACAAGAAAGCCTTCGTGCCCATGCTCTCCGCGGCCTTCATCACCTCGGCGATCTCGGCGTCGGTATCGGTGATGAAGCGGTTGACGGCCACGACCGGCGGCACGCCGAACTTGCGCACGTTTTCGATGTGGCGCTTCAGGTTTTCGCAGCCCTTCGCGACCGCTGCGGCGATCTCGGCCTTGAGGTCGTCCTTGGCGATGCCGCCGTGCATCTTGAGGGCGCGGACCGTCGCGACGATGACTGCTGCGGCCGGCTGCAGCCCGGCCTTGCGGCACTTGATGTCGAAGAACTTCTCGGCACCGAGGTCCGCACCGAAGCCCGCTTCCGTGACGACGTAGTCGGCAAGTTTCAACGCAGTCTTGGTGGCCAGCACAGAGTTGCAGCCGTGGGCGATGTTGGCGAACGGACCGCCGTGGATGAAGACGGGGTTGTTCTCCAGCGTCTGCACGAGGTTCGGCATCATGGCGTCCTTGAGCAGTACGGTCATGGCACCATCGCCCTTGAGATCGCGGGCGCGGATCGCGGTCTTGTCGCGGGTGTAGCCGACGACGATGTTGCCGAGGCGGCGCTCGAGATCCTTGAGATCCATCGACAGGCACAGGATGGCCATCACTTCGGAAGCGACGGTGATGTCGAAGCCGTCCTCACGCGGGAAGCCGTTGGCCGTGCCGCCAAGCGAGTTGACGATGTAGCGCAGCGCGCGGTCGTTCATGTCGAGCACGCGGCGCCAGCCGATGCGGCGGGCGTCGAGGCCGAGCGCGTTGCCCCAGTAGATGTGGTTGTCGAGCAGTGCCGAGAGCAGGTTGTGGGCCGAGGTGATGGCGTGGAAGTCACCCGTGAAGTGGAGGTTGATGTCCTCCATCGGCACGACCTGGGCATATCCGCCGCCGGCGGCACCGCCCTTGACGCCGAAGCACGGGCCGAGCGACGGCTCGCGCAAGCACATCATGGCCTTCTTGCCGATGCGGTTGAGGCCGTCGCCGAGACCAACCGTCGTCGTCGTCTTGCCCTCGCCCGCCGGAGTAGGGTTGATGGCCGTGACGAGGATGAGCTTGCCGTCCTTCTTATCCTTGAGGCCGTCGATGAATTCGGCAGACACCTTGGCCTTGTAGGGGCCGTAGTTGAGCAGCGCAGAAGCCGGAATGTCGACCTTGGTGGCGACCTCGGCAATCGGCTTCATCTTGGCTTCGCGGGCAATCTCGATGTCGGATTTCACGGCCATTGTTTTTGTCTCCTCCTGCCAGTCTTGGCTGGCACTTCCCGTTTTTTGATGGTCCGACCGGCTCTAACGTCCGAACCTTGGTTTTTAGGCTTTCGCTTCGGCTGGGGTTGCCGCCTCGAAGATGTCGCCGACTTTGAGCCCGGTCGATGCGGCAAATTCCGCAGCCGTGATCTTCTGTCCGGCGTCGGCGCGGAGCCGCTTCACCAGAATGGCACCGCTGCCGGCTGCGACCGTGACGCCGTCCGTGGAGATGGCGAGCACCTCGCCGGGTTTGCCCGATCCCTCGGCTTTGCGCGAGTCGAAGATGTCGAGCTTGACGCCTTTGAGGCGGGTCCAGGCGCCGGGCGCCGGGTTCACCGCGCGAATGAGGTTGTAAACGTCGGCAGCAGGCTTCGACCAGTCGATTTCGGCCATCGCCTTCTTGAAGCGGTACTCGTAGGTGGCCTTCGAGTGGTCCTGCGGAATCTTGGGCGCCTTGCCGTCGCGAACGAGATCGAGGCTTTCGATCATGGCATCGACGCCGAGCGGAAAGAGCTTCTTGAAGTAGACGTCGCCGAGCGTTTCATCCGGGCCGATGTCGCACTCCTTCTGCATCAGGATGGGGCCCTCGTCGAGACCCTCGTCGGGCCAGAAGATAGATAGGCCTGTGCGTGTCTTGCCCATCGCGATCGGCCAGCTGATCGCCGAAGGGCCGCGGTGCTCGGGCAGCAGTGAGGGATGGTACTGGAACGTGCCATAGGTCGGCGCGTCGATCACGGGCTGCGGGACGAACAGCGTCACGTAGGCCATGATGCAGACATCAGGTTTGAACGACTGCATCAGTGCCAGCGCTTCCGGTGTCTTCCACGACGCCGGCTGATGTACGGGCAAGCCCTTCTCGGAGGCGAAGGCGGCGAGGGGGTCGCGGGCCTTGCCCTCCTTGTCGGGGGCCGAGAAAACCGCGACCACGTTCTCACCGCGCTCGAGCAGGCGCTCGAGCACGGCCTTGCCGAAGGCCTCCTGGCCATGGACGACGATGCGCATCGATGATCCTCCCGTTCGGAGCCCATTGGATGCGGCCCCATGTCATGTTGTTGAGCTGTTGCGCTATTCGATCAGAGCGAAGCGCAAATGTTTCCTGGCCGGACGATTGCGCTCCATCTTGAAGTTTCGAGAGCATCCGGGTCCGGATCGCCCTTTGGCTCACGCATGCCGCGCGCTCGAGTGATGTTCCAGGCTTCGCTAATTTCCCGGGGCTTCGATCGGCTCTCCGAATGCGGCGATGGTCGCGACGTTTGCCCATTGGCGCGGGCCGGGCGTGACGAGGGGCGCGAAAGCGCCCCCCGATAAACCATCGCCTACTCGGCGGCCTGGCGCTTGACGATCTCGGTCGCGCCGACGGTTCTGAGCTCGGCCGCCTCCTCCTTCGAGTAGCCGAGCACCTCTGTCAGGATCTCGTCGGTGTGCTCGCCGAGGAGCGGCGAACGCTTCACCTCGACGGGGCTGTCCGACATCTTGATCGGGCAGCCGACCGAGAGGTAGGGACCGCGCTCGGGGTGATCGACCTCGACGATCGTGCCGGTGGCACGCAGGCCTTCATCCGCCGCGATCTCCTTTAGCGAAAGGATCGGTCCGACCGGAATGTCGAGCGGATTGCAGATGTCCATCACCTCGAACTTGGTCTTGGTCATCGTCCACTGCTCGATGCGCGCGAAGATCTCATTCAACTTGTCGAGGCGCTCCACCGGCTTGGCGTAGCCGGGCTTGGTCTTCCACTCGGGCTCGCCGATCACGTCGCACACCTTCTCCCAGACGGCGGCCTGGGTGATGAAGTAGGTGTAGGCGTTGGGGTCTGTCTCCCAGCCCTTGCACTTGAGAATGCGGCCCGGCTGGCCGCCGCCCGAGTCGTTGCCGGCGCGCGGCGTCGCCTCACCGAACGGAATACCCTCGCCGAACTGCGAATATTCCTTCAGCGGGCCCTTCTCGAGTCGCTGCTGGTCGCGCAGCTTCACGCGGCAAAGGTTCAGCACGCCATCCTGCATCGGTGCGAGCACACGCTGGCCGCGGCCCGAGCGCTCGCGCTGGTAGAGTGCGGTGACGATGCCGAGCGCAAGATGCAGACCGGTGCCGGAGTCGCCGATCTGGGCGCCGGTGACGAGCGGCGGCCCGTCGCGAAAGCCGGTCGTTGAGGCCGAGCCGCCGGCGCACTGCGCGACGTTCTCATAAACCTTGCAATCCTCGTACTTGCCGGGGCCGAAGCCCTTCACCGAGGCCATGATCATCCGCGGGTTCAATTCCTGGATGCGTTCCCACGAGAAGCCCATGCGGTCGAGCGCGCCTGGGGCGAAGTTCTCGACGAGCACGTCGCAGGTCTTCACCAGGCGCTCGAGGATTTCCTTGCCGCGCTTGTTCTTCGTGTCGATGGTGATCGACCGCTTGTTGTGGTTGAGCATCGTGAAATAGAGGCTGTCGGCGCCCGGAACGTCGATGAGCTGCTTGCGCGTCGCATCACCTTCTCCGGGGCGCTCGACCTTGATGACGTCGGCGCCGAACCAGGCGAGAAGCTGCGTGCAGGTGGGCCCCGACTGGACATGGGTGAAGTCGAGGATTTTGATGCCGTCGAGGGCTTTCATTGTCGCTTGTTCTCCTTGGGCGTCCGCGCTGTCTCTCGCGGTATTTTTGTATCGAAAATCCAGCCCCGCTCAGGCGAGGGGGTGAAGGCCGGTGTGCGCAGCCCGGGTTGAAAGCCGGTGACGGCTCTCGACGCGGGCTCACGCGGGCGCGTTGCTATTTGTACATCGTCTGGTTCTTGGTGCCCGGCGCGTACTCGCGCGGGTCGATCCAGACGTTGACCACGGCGCACTTGCCGGTCTTGGCGATCGCCTCGCGGGCACGCTGGAGTGCGGGGCCTATCTCGTTGGCGTCGCGGACTTCCTCGCCATAGCCGCCGATCATTTTGGCGAAGATGGAGAACTCGACGTCGCCGAGCTTATTGCCGATGTCACCGCGGTTCTCGCCGTACTTTGCGATCTGACCATAGCGGATCTGGTTCATGGCGGAGTTGTTGCCGATCACCGCTAGATAAGGCGCGCCGAAGCGCTGCGCCGTCTCCATGTCGAAGGCGGTCATGCCGAACGAGCCGTCGCCATAGAGGCACATGACTTCCTTGTTCGGATGCGCAAGCTTGGCTGCGAGCGCGAAGCCGGTGCCGACGCCGAGCGAGCCGAGTGCGCCGGGGTCCATCCACTGGCCGGGACCGCGCGGGCGGACCGCCTGCGCCGAGATCGTGACGACGTCGCCGCCATCGCCGATGTAGATCGTGTCGTCGCCGAGGAATTCGTTGATCTCCCAGGCAAGGCGATAGGGATGGATCGGTGATTGATTCGACTTGAACAGCGGCATCAGCTTTTCGAGCGCGATGCCCTCGGCCTGGCGCAGCTTCTTCATCCACTGCTGACGCTCCTGGCGCGCCGCAGCGTCAGGACCGGCCGAGATAGCCGCTGCAACCGCCGAGAGGATGGCGCCCGGATGTCCAACGAGACCGAGCGAGATGTCGCGGTTCTTGCCGACCGTGCGGTAGTCCATGTCGATCTGCACCAGCGTCGGCACCGAGATGCGCTTGCCGTAGCCCATGCGGAAATCGAACGGCGTACCGATGATGAGGAGGACGTCGGCGTCCTTGAACGCCAAGCTGCGCGTGCGGTCGAAGTGGTGCGGGTCGTCGGGGTGCAGCATGCCGCGGCTGGCGCCGTTCAGGTAGGCCGGTACGTCGAGCGCGCGAACAAAGTCGATCGCTTCCTGGTGGCTGCCGGACATCCAGACCTGCTGACCGAACAGCACGGCCGGACGCTTGGATTTGTTGATGATCTCGGCCAGCCGCTCGATGTCGGCCGGGTCGCCGATGGAACGGCCCGAGGCGCGATAGTGTCCGGGCTTGGGGATACGCGCCTTGTCGAGGTGGATCTCGGCGTCCAGCACGTCGCGCGGGATCTCGAGGTAGGAGGGACCGTAGGCGCCTGCGTAGCACTCGCGCGCGGCCATCGAGATCATGTCGGCGACGCGATCGGTCGAGAAGACGCCTGACGCGAACTTGGTGATGGGGGTCATCATGTCGACGTGAGGCAGATCCTGCAGCGAGCCCATCTTGTGCTGGGTGAGCGAGGACTGGCCGCCGATGTGGATGATCGGGCTTTCGGAACGGAACGCCGTGGCGACGCCAGTGACGGCGTTCGTGCAGCCTGGGCCGGCGGTGGTGACGACGCAGCCGAGCTTTCCGGTCTGGCGCGAGTAGCCGTCGGCGGCGTGCGCGGCGACCTGCTCATGTCGGACGTCGACGACGCGAATGCCCTCGTCGATGCAGCCGTCGTAGATGTCGATGATGTGACCGCCGCAGAGCGTGAAGATCGTATCGACGCCTTCGTTCTTGAGGGCCTTGGCGACCAGGCGCCCGCCCGAGACGACGTTGGGATCCGTGCTCTTGCGCTTCAGCGTATCCTCGGCCGTCGTCGTGGCGATCTTCGCCTCGGCTGCACCGGTTGCCGCCATGTCTATTCCTCCTCTAGGTCGGGATTCTTGTTTGTTCTTGTTGTTTGTGTCTTGCCGTGTCGGCTGGCGTTTCGCGAACGTCAGGGAATGTCGACGTGCTGTTCGACGTGAGCTCTCAGTCGCAGCGTGTGCTCCCGCACCAGCCGCTCGGCTAGATCGCCGTCGCGCTCGGAGATCGCCGTGACGATCTGGCGATGATCGACGATCGAGCGCTGGGCACGGTCCTTTTCGAAAATGGTGCGGTTGCGGATGGCGCGGACATGAAGAAAGAGCCCGTCGGCGATGTCACCGATGAGCGGGTTGCCGCTGGCTCTCAGGATCGCCTGATGGAAGCGAATATTGGCGTCCGAGTATTCACCCATCTTGCGGCTGACGTCGTCGTAGGGGTCGGTGAGCTGGCGCAACTCCGTCAGGCTCTCGGGCGGCGTATGCTCTGCTGCGAGGCGCGCGGCCATGCTCTCGAGCGCGGCCCACACCGTTATCATGTCGAGAATTTCGGCCTTCGTCTTCCTGACGATGAAAATGCCCCGGCGGGCGACGACGCGAACCAACCCCTCCTGGTCGAGCTGGGCCAGTGCCTCGCGAAGCGGCGTGCGCGAGATGCCGAAGCGGGCCGAGAGGTCGCGCTCGTCGAGGCGAAGCACGGCGTTGTCGTCATAGATGTTCATCTCGGCGATCGCGGCCTTCAACGCCTCGTAGGCACGCGTCTTGAGACTCTGGCTTTCGCCGATCGGGACGATGTTGAGGCTCGTCTTCTGCATGTCCATGCGAAGCTTCCCGTTCCGGTGGAAGTCGTGAGCCGTGTGTCGTTGCCGTGGGGCGCCCTCCGTTAGCACTCGCTTCGCGGCGCGGCCCGATTGAATGGCGGTGACGGCGCGCGAGAGTTCGAGAGGGATCCGGTGGACGGCATCACTTCTGGCATACCATATGCCAAGGTGGGCGGCTCTTCAACACCAGATCGGGCAGGGAACGGCACTATAGTATCAGCCCTTCGGGTCATCCAGCCTTTCGCGGTTGTGTTCCGCATTGGTTTCGCTGGCGACGGGTGCCGCCTCTCTAACAACCCAAACATCAACGGGATCAGCGGCAGGATGCTCATGGCTGGCCCGCGAAAAGTGCAGAGCGACCGAGAAGCGTGCATCCCAAAGTTGATCGCGCGCGTCGAGGAAGACGCTCACCCCACCCGCCGGGCTGTGGTATACCAGTGTTGACGACTTGTAATCGCTGTGGATCCTGGTTTTCTGGAGTTCCGCGATCAGCCGCTTCGAGCTGGTTTGTCCTTAGGTGCGGTAAGTCATCGTCGGTTCGCTTTCTCATGATGCCCAGGTCTCCTGCGCCCACCCGTTTGGGTGACGCGGCGGACAGGGGGACGATGTAGAAGCGGGCGCGCAAGAAAAGAAGAAACCAGATGCGCGGTTCTGGACCGCGCGGGAGCGGAGCGCCGGAGCATGAATCTGCAAGAGTTCCAAGCCAAGGAACTCCTGACCCGATTCGCCGTGCCCGTTCCGAGGGGGCGGATCGCCGATAGTGCCGCCGACGCCGAGCGGGTGGCGCGGCGCCTTTCGTTCCCCCGCTTTGCCGTCAAGGCCCAGGTGCGGTCCACCGACCGTCTCGCCGCTGGCGGTGTGCGGTTCTCCGCCTCTCCGGAGGGTGTCGGCGAGACCGCACGCCTGCTGCTCGATTCGCGGATTTCACGCGCGGGTGGTGGGCTGGCGGACGCAGCCAATTCCGGCGAAAAAGTCCGTTGGGTGCTGATCGAAGAAGCGATCGAGGCGATGCAGGCGCTCTATGCGGCCGTATTCCTCGACCGGGTGACGGGGCAACTTTCACTGATGGCCGCGCCGGCCGGCGGCTCGGCCATCGAGGCGCGCGCCAAGCAGGACGCGCAGTTCATCCGCCGTGCCCCGCTCACGATCACCCGCGACGGCGCGGAGGGCGATTTCGCTGGAATGGCGGCGAGCATCGGCCTCGACGGTGGCGTCGCGGAGAAGGCCGCGACCATCTTCCGCCGTATGGCCTCGCTGGCCGTTGCGCTCGACGCGACGCAGGTCGAGATCAATCCGCTGGCGGTGACGTGGGATGGTGACCTCGTCGCCCTCGATGCGAAGATCACCATCGATGACAATGCGCTGATCCGCCATCCGGCACTCGCGGCGCTCGCCGCCGCAGTCGAGGCGGAGGAGGGGGATGCGGTGGTGCTCGGCGCTGACCGTCACCACATCAACTACCAGCGCATGGATGGCGACGTCGGCCTCGTCGTCAACGGAGCGGGCCTCGCGCTTGCGACGCTCGATGCGATCGTCGATGCCGGCGGTCAGCCCGCGAACTTCATGGACATCCGGACGACGGCGACGAGCCTCGATGTCGCCTATGGCGTCGAGCTGATCCTTGCCAATCCGAAGGTTCGGGTGATCCTCGTGAACGTTCACGGTGGCGGCATGCAGCCATGCGATACGATTGCAGAGGGCGTCGGCATCGCACTTCGCCGCTCGGCGCACAAGCCGGCGATCGTGGTGCGTATGGCTGGAAACAACGCGGCGTTCGCGGCCACTGTTCTCGCGAACAATGGCGTCGCGTATCAGGGCGCGAGCGACATGGCCGCCGCGTCCCGCAACGCCGTCGAGGCGGCCAAACGTCCGCCTTGAGCCGGTCCGCGCCAACCGGCGGCGAGCGAACGCAACCAAGAACAAACATGCAGGTCGGAAGGACATCATCGGTGACGAGCGACAACGCGAGTGGCTTCGGCCGCAATCATGCCACGGGCGCCGGCAACGCATCCGGCGGGTTTGGCGGCGAGCCGTGGGAGGGCGGCAAGCGTTCTCCCCATCCCGGTGCCGGGCGGCGCAAGGCGCTGATCTTCCCGAAGGGCCGATTGCTGAAAGACGACGAGCGACAGGCCGTCGCGCAGATCGTCGGTCCCGGGCCGCATACCCACGACATGCTGATCGAGAACCTGCACAAGATTCAAGACAAGGAGGGCTGTCTCCCGGTCGGCCATCTGCAAGCGCTTGGCGAGCTGATGCGCATGCCGATGGCGGCGGTTTACGAAGTGGCGACGTTCTATGCGCACTTCGACGTGATCTCTGACGGCGAGCCGCGGCCCGCCGAGCATACGATCCGCGTATGCGATTCTCTCTCGTGCATGATGGCCGGTGCCGAGGAGCTTCTGGCTGCGCTCGGTGCCGAGGACATGGAGAACGTGCGCGTGCTGCGCGCGCCCTGCCTCGGTTCGTGCCATACGGCGCCGGCCGTGCATGTCGGTCACGCCCACGTCGATCATGCGACGGTCGACAAGATCAAGTCTCAGGTGGAGCACGGCCGTTCGCACGCGACCATCCCCGACTATCAGACGTTCGAAAGTTACACCGCCGACGGTGGCTACGCGGTGCTGAAGCAATGCCTCGGCGGCGAGCGCAGTGTCGACAGCGTCATCACCACACTTTCCGACGGTGGTTTGCGCGGGCTCGGCGGTGCTGGCTTCCCGACCGGCCGCAAGTGGACGTTCGTGCGCGGCTACAAGGGCCCGCGCCTCATGGCGGTCAACGGCGACGAGGGCGAGCCCGGCACGTTCAAGGATCGTCACTACCTCGAAACGCGTCCGCACGCCTTCATCGAGGGCATGCTGATCGGAGCGTGGGCGGTGGAGGCCGAGCAGGTCTTCATCTACATGCGTGACGAGTATCCGGCGGTGCGCGAGATCCTTGCGACGGAGCTCGCCAAGGTGGAGGCGGCTGGCCTGATGCGGCACACCAAGATCCAGGTGCGGCGTGGCGCGGGCGCTTACATCTGCGGCGAGGAAAGCGCTATGATCGAAAGCATCGAGGGCAAGCGCGGCCTGCCGCGCCAGCGGCCGCCATATGTCGCCGAGGTCGGCATCTTCGGCCGGCCGACGCTCGTCAACAACGTCGAGACGCTCTACTGGATTCCGTCGATCCTGGCGAAGGGCTCGTCCTGGTTCGCCTCGCAAGGGAAGAACGGCGCGAAGGGGCTTCGCTCCTACTCCGTGTCGGGGCGCGTCAAGACCCCGGGCGTCGTTCTGACGGCTGCGGGAACGACGGCCGCAGAGCTGATCGAGCTGTGCGGTGGCATGCTCGACGGACATGCGTTCAAGGGCTACCTGCCGGGCGGCGCCTCGGGTGGTATCCTGCCGTCCTCGATGGCGGACATTCCCCTCGATTTTGGGCAGCTTGAGAAACATGGCTGCTTCGTCGGCAGCCATGCGGTTGTGATCCTGTCGGACAAGGACGACATGAAGTCCGTGGCCCTCAACCTGATGCGCTTCTTCGAGGACGAGAGCTGCGGGCAATGTACGCCTTGCCGTGCCGGTACCGAGAAGGCCGTGAAGCTGATGGGCGCCAAATCTTGGGACAAGCCGCTGCTGGACGATCTGAGCCAGGTGATGCGTGATGCGTCCATCTGCGGCCTTGGGCAGGCGGCTTCCAATCCGCTCCAGTCGGTGCTGAAGTTCTTCCCCGAGGACCTCGGCTGATTTCATTCCGCATCCCGACGCCGGACATGCCGATGAGGCCGGTGCCGCGGATAACCTGAACGACGAGAACCGCGAAAGACGGTGTCATGACGGACAAGATCAAATTCCTGCTCGATGGTGTCGAGGTCGAGGCCGCGCCTGGTGAAACCATCTGGCAGGTCGCCAAGCGCCATGGAACGTCGATTCCGCACCTGTGTTATCACCCGGCGCCGGGCTACCGCGCCGATGGCAACTGCCGCGCGTGCATGGTGGAGATCGAGGGTGAGCGGGTTCTCGCCGCCTCGTGCCAGCGCAAGGCCGCGAGCGGAATGAAGGTGAAGACCGCATCCGAGCGGGCGAAGAAATCGCGCGAGATGGTGTTCGAGCTGCTGCTCGCCGATCAACCGGCGCGCGAAACGAGCCACGATCCGAAGTCCAAGTTCTGGTCGTGGGTGGATCGCATGGGCGTCGCGCCCGTCAGCCGGATGCCGAGCGCCGAGCGGCCCGCCGCCGACAACTCGCACGCGGCGATCGCCGTCAATCTCGACGCCTGCATCAACTGCAACCTCTGTGTTCGCGCTTGCCGCGAAGTGCAGATGAACGACGTCATCGGCATGGCCTACCGCGGGCATGGGGCCAAGGTCGTGTTCGACTTCGACGATCCGATGGGTTCTTCCACGTGTGTCGCCTGCGGCGAGTGCGTCCAAGCCTGCCCGACCGGCGCGCTCATGGAAGGCAACCTCCTCGACAAGGCCACCGGCAAGCGTGTCGCCTACGAGGACCACAGCGTCGATACGATCTGCCCTTATTGCGGCGTCGGCTGCCAGACCACCGTGCACGTCAAGGACGAGAAGATCCTCTACGTCGACGGGCGCGACGGTCCGGCCAACGAGAACCGGCTGTGCGTGAAAGGCCGCTTCGGCTTCGACTACATCCACCATCCCGACCGTCTCACCAAGCCGCTGATCCGCAAGGAGGGCATGCCGAAGCGCGAGTGCCTCATTCCGCGCACGCGCGACGAGATCCTGGAAGTGTTCCGTGAGGCGACCTGGGAAGAGGCACTGGACAAGGCGGCGAACGGCTTCAAGCGCATTCGCGACACGTGGGGCGGCTCGGCGCTCGCCGGTCTCGGCTCGGCGAAAGGCTCGAACGAGGAAGCCTATCTGTTCCAGAAGCTCGTCCGTCAGGGCTTCGGCACCAACAACGTCGATCATTGCACGCGGCTCTGCCATGCCTCGTCGGTCGCGGCGCTGATGGAAGGCGTGAACTCGGGCGCGGTGACCGCCCCGTTCACGGCAGCGAAGGACGCCGAGACGATCATCGTCATCGGCGCCCGTCCGGCGGAAAACCACCCGGTCGCGGCAACCTATCTGAAACAGGCCGCGGCGCGTGGCGCCAACCTGATCGTCATGGACCCGCGCGGCCAGCACTCTGGCATTGCCCGGTATGCGACCCACGTTCTGAACTTCAAGCCGGCGCACGACGTCGCGCTGCTCAACGCCATGCTGCACACCATCATCGAGGAAGGCATGGTCGATGTGCAGTATGTGCAGGCCAACACGGACGGCTACGACGCCCTGCGTTCGAAGGTGCGCGCGTTCAGCCCCGAGCGCATGGCGCCCGTTTGCGGCATCGACGCGGAGGTGATCCGCGAGGTCGCTCGCCTCTATGCGCGATCGAAAGCGTCGATCATCTTCTGGGGCATGGGCGTGTCACAGCACACCCACGGCACCGACAACTCGCGCTGCCTCATCTCGCTCGCGCTCATCACCGGTCAGATCGGCCGGCCGGGCACGGGCCTGCATCCCTTGCGCGGTCAGAACAACGTGCAGGGTGCTTCCGACGCTGGCCTCATCCCGATGGTTTTCCCCGACTACATCTCTGTCGAGGACGAGGACACGCGCAAGAAATACGAGATCCTGTGGAATACGAAGCTCGATCCCAACCGCGGCCTCACGGTCATCGAGATCATGCATTCGATCCACGAAGGCCTCGTCAAGGGCATGTTCATCATGGGTGAGAACCCGGCGATGTCCGATCCCAACGTGCGCCAGGCGCGTCAGGCGCTCTGCGAGCTCGAGCTGTTCGTGGTGCAGGACATCTTCATGACCGAGACGGCATGGCAGGCAGACATCGTGCTGCCCGCTTCCGCGCATGCCGAGAAGTGGGGAACCTTCACCAACACCAACCGGCAGGTGCAGATCGGCCGCCCGGTGATCTCGCCGCCCGGCGAAGCGCGCCAGGACTGGCAGATCATTCAAGAGATCGCGCAGCGCATGGGGCTGCCGTGGCGTTACAAGGACGTCTCGGAGGCGTTCACAGAGATGGCGAACATGATGCCATCGCTGAAGAACATCACCTGGCAGCGCCTCGTCAGCGAGGGTGCCGTGACGTACCCGTGCGACGCGCCCGACAAGCCCGGCAACGAGATCATCTTCTCGCGCGGCTTCCCGACCAAGTCGGGCCGTGCCCGCATCGTACCGGCGTCGCTGATGCCGCCGCACGAGTTGCCCGACGACGAGTTCCCGCTGGTGCTGACCACGGGCCGTCTGCTCGAGCATTGGCACACGGGCTCCATGTCCCGCCGCGCGACGACGCTCGACGCGCTCGAGCCCGAGGCTATCGCCGGGCTCAATCCGCGCGACATGCAGCGCATGGGCATCGAGCCGGGCGAGATGATCATCGTCGCGACCCGGCGCGGCGAGATCACGCTCAAGGCGCGCGCGGACCGTGATACGGCGGAGGGGATGGTGTTCATTCCGTTCGCGTTCGCGGAGGCGCCCGCCAACGCGCTGACGAACCCTCAGCTCGATCCGATGGGCAAGATCCCGGAGTTCAAGTATTGCGCCTGCCGCATCGAGCGGATCGACCAGCCAGCGCACGAGGAAGCAGACGCGGCGGAGTAAGACCGGCAAGCAGTCCTCGCGCCGTTACACGGAGGCGCGAGGACTGTTTTGACCCGGGGCGTTCGAAACATTGCAGCCTTTGTGGCGCAAAGTTGGGGCGGCGCGAGCGGTGCGCCATGCGGACGCGGACTATAATCTCGCCCTTGACTGTGCGAAAAATCAGAAGATTGAACTGCCGAGCATAACACTGTGAGGGTGCCATGAGAGCCTGCGTTATCGCTGCAAGCTTGCTTGTTGCCTCCGCTGCACCTGTTGCTGCCGCTGGAGCGCTTGCGCCGCCCAGCAAGGTGCAGGAGATGCTGGGCGATGTCGGCGTCATGGCGAACAAGGGCGATGACCGCTGTACTGTCGCCCTGTTCGAGGACAAAGTTGAGCAGGGCTACAAGCTGACATTTTTCGAGGATAGCGGCAAATGCGCCGCGGCCTTCCCCGTGATGGCGAAGGTTGTAGCTTGGCGCGTCTACACTGATGGCCGCATGACCTTCGTCGATGTGACGGGAAATGACGTCATCATCTTCAAGAAGGGTAAGGGCTTCAAGCGCTACGCGGCGAATAAGGTCGACGGCATCGCCTACCTTCACTCCGCCCAGGAAGTCGCGGAGTAGCACAGTCTAAGACTTGACCAGGCATCCAAGCGCGCGGCCGACGCTACCGCGTCTGGGCGAAGAGTGGATGTACGCTAGGGGAAGCGCTCTGACTGTACCTTTCTAGGTTCGGATCCTATCCCCTACCTTGTCCGCACATGTCCCCAGGCCGACATGCGGCCCGCGCGCCTATCAAGGCCATTTCACCAGCGGCGGCATGGATGAGAGAATGCTCTCGATGTTACCGCCGGTCTTCAGGCCGAAGATGGTGCCGCGGTCGTAGAGCAGGTTGAACTCGACGTAGCGCCCGCGCCGAACCAGTTGCTCGTCGCGGTCGGCCTCGGTCCAGTCCTTGGCAAAGTTACGGCGCACGAGGCGCGGATAGACATCGAGGAAGGCAAGCCCGACGTCCTTCGTGAAGGCGAGTGCCGCGCTAAAACCGCCGTCTCCCGGCTCGGGGGTGAGATAGTCGTAGAAAATGCCGCCGATGCCGCGCATCTCCTTGCGGTGCGGCAGGTAGAAGTATTCGTCGCACCAAGCCTTGTAGCGGGTGTAGTCGGCGACGGCGTGGTGCTCGCAGGCGCCCTGCATTGCCGCATGGAAGTCCAGAGTGTCCTGATCCTCCTGTGTGCGCCGCCGGTTCAGCACCGGCGTGAGGTCAGCGCCGCCGCCGAGCCACCACTTGCTGGTCACGACCATGCGCGTGTTCATGTGCACCGCCGGCACGTGCGGGTTCTGCATGTGGGCGATGAGCGAAATACCGGAGGCCCAGAAGCGCGGGTCTTCCTCGGCGCCCGGAATCTGCTTGCGGAACTCGGGAGCGAAAGTGCCATGAACGGTCGAGGTGTGAACGCCGACCTTCTCGAAGACGCGGCCGGACATCATGCTCATGGTACCGCCGCCGCCGGGCGAGCCATCGGAATCGGTACGCTGCCATGGCTTGGCGAGGAAGCGCCCGGCTGGCCGTAGCGAGTAGTGCGCGCCGGACGGCAGGTCGTCCTCGACCGATTCGAAGGCACGGCAGATCCGATCGCGCAGTTCCTCGAACCACAGGCGCGCGGCCCCTTTCATCTCGTTCAGCTCGGCGTCTGCGGGCAGCGGCATGGTGTGGGACCTCGACAGGCTCGCGGGTTGCGGGAAGCCGGGCTATTCACCATGTGACGTGCGGAGCCCGCAAGTCCGTTCTCCGTCCGGCGTGCCTCCCGCCGCGACACGCCCCAGTCGAATTCGGTGAATAGGGTACTCCAGTCGATACCGCCGCGGCGGGACCGCCCCAACAGCTCGCCAGCGCCGTCATTCGTGCGGTCATGGAGTCGCGCGTTTGGCGAGAGTTGCGGTGGAAATTTACGGCAGGGGCACATCCGTCCAGCCGGGGATCCGCGCAGGTTGGAGCCCGATCGGGACTGTGCCTTTGCTTTGCGGCCCAAGCGTTCAGGAGTGCTGGCGCGGGTGTCCGGGGGCGATGGCGCGTTCGAAGATTTCGTCCCGTCGCTGGACAGCCCGTCGCTCCACACGGGCGAGCCGACGGTCGACGGTTTCGGCGCCCGACGACGTTTGGGGCGAATGAAGAATACAAAGCGTTGCACGCGGCATAGGCCGGTGCCGCGAACGATGGACAGGCACGATGATCGATTGGATGTTCTCTTGGCTCGAAAAGTACCGGCAGCCGTTTCCGCCGGAACCGCCGTCGAAGCCTCCGGCGCGGTTCTGGCCGTTCGTGCTCCACTACACGCGCCCGTTCCAGTCGCTGATCGTGACGGCGGCACTTCTTGCCGCGCTGATCGCGATCCTCGAGGTTTCTCTGTTCTCGTTCATGGGGCGGCTGGTCGACTGGCTCGCCTCCGCGGACCGCGCCACGTTCTGGCAGACGCATGGCATGTTCCTCACCGTCATGGCGGTGCTGGTGCTCGGCGTTCTGCCAGCATTGAAGCTCGTCTACGAGGCTGTCGTGCACCAGGGCATCATGGCGAACTTTGCCATGCGTGCGCGCTGGCAGGCGCACCGCTACGTGCTGCGCCAGTCGATGACCTATTTCCAGAACGACTTCGCCGGGCGCATATCGGCCAAGGTGATGCAGACGTCGCTCGCCATCCGCGAGGTGGTGATGAAGCTGACCGAGGTGATGGTCTACGTCGCCGTGTATTTCCTCGGCGCCGTCGTCAGCTTCGCAGCGACCGACCTGCGCTTGAGCGCGCCGCTGATCGTCTGGCTCGCTGCCTACATCCTGGCATTGCGGTTTTTCATTCCACGCCTCGCGGTCATCTCGAGCGAGCAGGCGGACGCACGCTCTATCATGACCGGGCGCGTCGTCGACAGCTACACGAACATCGCGACGGTGAAGATGTTCGCTCACGCCGAGCGCGAGGATGTCTACGCGCGTGAAAGCATGCTGACCTTCCTCACCACGGCTTATCGTCAGATGCGCCTGGTTACGTTGTTGACGTTCACGCTCAACTCGCTCAACGCCGCGTTGCTGTTCTCGGTCTCGGCGCTGGCGCTGTGGCTCTGGTCCATCGAGGCCGTGACCGCGGGCGCGATCGCTCTGGCGATGGGCTTGGTGCTCCGTATGCAAGGTATGGCGCACTGGATCATGTGGGAGGTGGCGGGCCTCTTCGAGAACGTCGGCGTGGTCGAGGATGGCATCGAGGCACTATCGCGCGATCGCGATGTCGTGGACGCGCCCGGCGCCGCCGCACTCACCGTGAACGCGGGTGAGATCGTCTATGATCAGATCTGCTTCAACTATGGCAAGGAACTCGGCGAAGCGGAGCAGGGGCAACCGCGAAGCGGCGTCATCGACAACCTGAGCCTGCGTATCGCGCCGGGCGAGAAGGTCGGCATCGTCGGCCGCTCGGGGGCCGGCAAGTCGACCCTCGTCAACGTTCTGCTGCGCTTTTACGATCTCGAGGCGGGACGCATCGCGATCGATGCCCAGGACATCGCCGGAGTCACGCAGGACAGTCTGCGCGCTGCCATCGGTATGGTGACGCAGGATACGTCGCTGCTACATCGCTCGGTGCTGGAAAACATCGTCTACGGCCGGCCCGACGCGACGCGCGAGCAGGCTATCGAGGCGGCAAAACGGGCCCACGCTCACCAGTTCATCACCGGGCTGGTCGATCAGAAGGGACGCACCGGCTACGACGCCCATGTGGGCGAGCGCGGTGTGAAGTTGTCGGGTGGTCAGCGCCAGCGTATCGCGATTGCCCGCGTGCTGCTGAAGGATGCGCCGATCCTGATCCTCGACGAGGCCACGAGCGCGCTCGACAGCGAGGTGGAGGCCGCGATCCAGGAGCAGCTTGTCAACCTGATGGCTGGAAAGACAGTGATCGCCATCGCGCACCGGCTGTCGACCATCGCGGCCATGGACCGTCTGATCATCATGGATAAGGGCGCGATAGTCGAAGAGGGCACACACGGGGAGCTGTTGCGGCGTGGCGGGCTCTACGCGGATCTCTGGGCGCGGCAGTCCGGCGGATTCCTGGCGGCTGACATGACGGAACAGGCGGCAGAGTAGATCGTTCCCGCCAAGGGCCGCCGCTTGCAAACCCGTCAGCGCTCACCATCTTGCTCACGTCGCGAGCGGGCTGCCCGAAGGGGCGATGATTTCGCGGATCGCCGGCATGCGAGGGCCGGCCAAACGTAAGAGGCATGAGGAAGATGGGAAAGCGTGCATCGATGGCGCGTGGCGCGGCGGTACTCGCATTTGTGGCTGGCGTGGCCAGTTTGCTGCCGCTCGCCGCGCGCGCGGACGACGACCCCGATCTCATCTTCCGTAAGACAACCGTCTGGAAGTTTCTGTCGCCCGACCACAAGCTCGCAACGTATGCCATCGACGACCCGTTGGTGGCAGGCGTGACGTGCCACTTCACCGTGCCGGAAAAAGGCGGGTGGACCGGATGGCTCGGTTTGGCGGAGGAGCTCTCGAACGCCTCGCTCGCCTGCCGGCAGGTTGGGCCGATCGCGTTCAAGGAGAAATTCGAGCAAGGTGACGAGGCGTTCCGGCAGCGGCGCTCGATCCTGTTCAAGAAGATGCGCATCGTTCGCGGTTGCGATACCAAGCGCAACGTCCTGGTCTACGTGACCTATACGGACAAGCTGATCGAGGGCAGCCCAGAGAATTCGACCTCGACGGTGCCGATCATGCCCTGGGGCACGTCAGGCGAGCCGCCGCGTTGCGCCGATTGGGTGAAGGGTTGATCGCCCATCAATAAACCCCTGCCGCGGGGTGCGGCAGGGGGTGTGCAGGATCGGGCAGGGTAAGGGGCAGGGTGAGGGCAGAGCGGCGACGTCCGGCGTGATCACTTGTCCTTGCGGTACTGCTTGTGGCATCCGCCGCAATTGCCGACGACCTTCGGCCATTCCTCCTGGAACGAGAATTCGTCCGTAATGGAGGTTTCTGCCGCCTTCGCGGCCGCCGCCAGCTTCTCGAAGCGCTCAGTGAAGTCGGCCTTCTTCTCCCAGATCGACGGGAGGGCCTCGGTCTCGCCGCCGGTCTTGGAATCGTCGGGGAAGAGGGCGGCGATCTTCGGTGCGTTGGCCTGGATCTTGGCCAGCGCCGCCTTGACCGGAGCGGGATCGAATGGGGCCTCCTGCTTCATCATGGCGCCGGGCTTCTTGGTCGCGTCGGCCATCTCCTTGAGCAGGGCCTTGCGAGCCTTGATCGCTTCGAGATTCTGGGCACTGGCACCCGTAAACGTTATTCCGGCGAGTGCGGAGATGGCAATGGCGAGTACGGCAGCGCGAAGCATCGGCAACTCCTGAGGGTTGATTCCGCAGGAGGTTCCGCACGGGCGGTGGCAGGAATATGACGTTGGACGATCACGAATTGTTTGAGATCGCGACACGAACGTTATGTTGCTTGCATGCTTCGTGAGTGTGCAAGGAGCGGGTGTTTCTGGTCGGATAATTTCCGCTCATTTCGAGATGTGAACCGCCAGTCGAGGCGTGGCGCCCAGGTATGCCGCATGGCGCTCAGACAAAATGAAAGCCCGCCTGCACCGGTGGGTGCGGACGGGCCTGGTCGTGGTCGGGGGATACCGTAGCTCAGGCGGCGGCGCGGCGGGTCAGCAGGCCGCTGAAGCTCATGCAACTGCGCAGCAGAGACTCGGCCAGCGATTTCTGCATCACCGGGCGGCCGGCCGGCACCAGTGCGTTTGAAGGGCGGTACGGTGCGACCGCATCCGGCAGCGGCGGAACGGCGCTCGGCTCTTCCACGACCTCATCGAACGGATCGATCTCGTAGGAGGCCATGGCGTAGCCCGCAGCCTCGGCGACGGTCATTAGCGATTTCATTCTCATGATCTACGCCTCTCGCACTTGGGGCTCTTGGCCCTCAACTCGTCAATCACCCGCCACCACGAGGGCGAGCCTCTCCTGTTCCGTATCGTGGCGGGGCTTTCCGAGCGCCCGATTCCATGATGATGTAACTTTGTCGCAGGTCAAGTAATTTTTCCGTTGTACTCGCTGAGATTTTGAAGGACCTCGCAGCTGCGAGTATTTCGCAAGTTGATGTTGCGGCGCACAAATAGTTGCCGGCGTCTGTACAACGAGGGTTCGGCGGTGCCGGTTCCGATGTTGAACCGCCGTTTTCAACGCTTGCGACAGGTGGGCCTGCGCGTCTGCAGAGTGTGCAATGCAGTGTCGCCGAGCGCGCGTGCAGCATTGATCGAGGCCCTTGCGTGGGTCTCGGGACGGCGCGAACATGATCGCGCTACGCACCCCACGCGAACCTTGGGGTTGCACGTGGAGGGCGTGGTCGCGTGTCGACGCGCGGGTAGTCCGCCGGCAGGTCCGGGCGGCGCGTTGCCCTCTGGATCTTCCTTCGAAGACGATACTGAAGCTCGCACCGCGCCCATTTGTGGCGAGGCGGAGCTTGCTATTCGGGACAAGAACGGCCGGGCGGCCGAACGGCGCCGAACGCCCAGGTTCGCAATATGGAGGACGACGTCATGCCAGAGAAACAAACCGGCGGCAGAGGTGACGGAAGATCGACAGGTGGCGCGGGCCGGGGGGCTCGCGCCATTGCACTGATAGGACCTTATCTCTCGGGCAAGACGACACTCCTCGAGGCGATCCTCGAGCGGTGCGGAGCCGTTCAGCGGGCCGGCAGTGTGGCGGATGGCAACAGCGTCGGAGACCAGAGCCCCGAGGCCCGCGCGCATGGCATGAGCGTGTCGCTCAACGTCGCGAGCGCCGATTACCTCGGCGACACGTACACCTTCATCGATTGCCCAGGCTCGGTGGAATTCCAGCACGAAGGTGCGCTCGCGCTCACCGTCTGTGATCTAGCCATCGTCGTCTGCGAGCCCGACAGCCGCCGCGTTCCAGCGCTTCAGCTCATCATGAAGCAGCTCGAGGATCGCGGCATTCCCCACCTTCTGTTCCTCAACAAGATCGACGTTTCCGATACGCCCGTGCGCGAGATCGTGCCGATGCTGCAACCTGCGAGCCGGCGCCCGCTGGTGCTGCGCCAGATTCCGATCTGGCAGAACGGTGTCGCGACCGGCTTCGTCGACCTCGCGTCCGAGCGCGCCTACGTCTACCGCGAGCATGCTGTCTCCGAGATCGTGCCGCTGCCGGGCGACGTGGCGGGACGCGAGAAGGACGCGCGTTTCCACATGCTCGAGCAGCTCGCCGATTACGACGACGAGCTGATGGAACAATTGCTCACCGAGATCGAGCCGCCCAAGGATCGCGTCTTCGACGATCTGACGCGAGAGTTGGCCGAGGGGCTGATCTGCCCGGTACTGATCGGCTCGGCCGCACGTGGCCACGGTATCTCGCGTCTGCTGAAGGCGCTGCGTCACGAGGCGCCGGCCGTTGACCGCGTGGCAGAGCGGCTGGGCGTCAGCGGCGAGGGTGTCGCTTTCGTCTACAAGACGATCCACACCAACCACGGCGGCAAGCTTTCACTGGCCCGCGTGCTGACGGGGCACGTCGACGACGGCGCCACCATCATCGGCGACGACGGTCACGAGGAGCGAGTTTCCGGCGTGTTCACGATGCACGGCGAGGAAGCGCGCAAACGCAACGGCGCGGCCGCTGGCGAGACGGTCGCGTTCGGACGGCTCGAGACGATCCGTTCGGGCGAAACGGTCACGTCTGGCAAGCACGCCGTCGCACAGATCGTTGTGCCGGCACCAATGGAGCCGGTGTTCGGTATCGGCCTCGGGCTCAAGGACCGCAAGGATGAGGTGAAACTTTCCGCGGCGCTCGCGAAGCTCGTCGAGGAGGACCCATCGCTGGTCTTCGTGCACGATCAGGAAACGCACCAGATGCTTCTGCTCGGCCAGGGCGAGATGCACATGCGCGTCGCCATCGAACGGCTCGAGCGGAAATTCGCCGTGCCCGTCGTGCGAGAGCGCCGGCACGTGCCGTACAAGGAGACGATCCGCAAGCTGGTCGAGGTGCGCGGCCGGCACAAGAAGCAGTCGGGCGGCCATGGCCAGTTCGGTGACGTGCTGGTCGATATCGCGCCGCTGCCGCGCGGCACGGGCTTCCAGTTCAACGAGACGATCACCGGTGGTGCCATACCGCGCCAATACATCCCATCCGTCGAGCATGGCGTGCGTGACTACATGCGCTCAGGCCCGCTCGGCTTCCCCGTGGTCGACATCGCGGTGACGTTGAAGGACGGATCGTTCCACACCGTCGACAGCTCGGATATGGCGTTCCGGCAGGCCGCGCGCCTTGCCATGAGCGAGGGCATGCCAAGCTGCCATCCCGTGCTGCTCGAACCGATCATGTCGGTCGACATCGCCATTCCTTCCGACGCGACCGCGCGCATCAACGGTATGATCCCGCAGCGGCGCGGGCAGATCCTCGGCTTCGACGGGCGTGAGAACTGGCCGGGCTGGGATATCGTCAAGGCACACATCCCGGCAGCGGAGATGGATGATCTCATCGTCGAGGTGCGTTCGGCGACAGCGGGTGTCGGCACCTTCACCGCGCGTTTCGATCATCTCGCCGAATTGACGGGCAAGCTCGCGGATCATGTGCTCTCGCAGCACAAGCCAGCGGCGGCCTGAGTTCGAGGGATATGCGCTGTGCGGCCGGGATGCATGCGCGCACCCCGGCCGATTTTTTGTGATTTGCCGGTGATTGCCGGCTGTGGTGTGGTTAGCGAGTCTTGAAAAGACATTTCATCGATCGGTTTCAAATACCATGTCATCCGTTCGCGATACGATCGAGGTGCGCGTGGGAGCGATCCTCCGCCCTCTCGCACCGAAAGACGATGCGGTGCGGCGCATCACGGCGGAGATCGAACAGTTCGAGCGGAACAATCGTCACCGCACGTTGGTCGGAACGGTCGTCTTCATGCTGGTGATGCTGGCCGTCGCATCGTTTGCGCCAGCGGAAGCACGCAACGATGTCATCGCCGTCATCGTCACGTTCGCGCTGGCGCTGTACACGTTCGTGAAGCCGTCGATCCCGCACATCGAGCGGACTGTTCTGCAAGCCGCGTGGGGCGGACCGCCGCTTCCCGATGTCTACATCAAGGAGCTGCAGGCGGTGGCCGATGGCGAGAGGTCACTGCAGGAGCGCTGGGTCGCATTCCTCGGCGCTGCGGTGGTGTTCTTCGCGGCGATTCTCAAATGGATGTCGTGACGGGACCGTTTCGTAGTCGATGGGAGGAGCGACAATGACGCTCGAGCAATGTCCGAAGATGTCGCAGAAGTGCCCCCACAAGACGCTCGGCTGCGACGGCGCCGACGGCGACCAGTGCCACTACGTCACGACAACGCTCGGCACGTCCGTATCCGGGCTGACGCAGTTGCATGCGGCCGGATTGATTCGTGAGCTTGGCCGCGAGCGCGTCGAGCGTGCAGTGAGAGGGCGCGCAGAAGAGATCGCCGCGCGCCTCGCCGCCGCCTTGCGTGAGCCGGAACGGCGCGACTGACCTTGCAGGTCGATTACGCGTCCAGGGGCGGGTGGCTCAGCCGCTCGGCCGGTTGGTCCACAGTTGCCGCAGGCGCTGATCGCGCCCGCAGCCGTGCCGGTAGATCGCGTACCTGATCGGGTGTTTGAGGTGGAAATCCTGGTGCTCGGACTCGGCCGGGGTGAATTTCGAGGCGTCGAGGATCGGCACCACGATCGGCCGCCCGAACCGGCCGCTCTTCTCAAGTGCCGTTCGGCTTGCCTCCGCCAGTTTGCGCTGCTCGGCTGTGTGAACGAAGACGGCGGGCCGATATTGATTGCCGCGGTCGCAGAACTGCCCGCCGCCGTCGATAGGATCGACGTTGCGCCAGAAGGTGGCGAGCAATCCTTCGTAGCTGACTTTCGCTGGATCGTAGACCACCTGCAACGCTTCGGTATGGCCCGTGCGACCGGTCGAGACGCTGTCGTAATCAGGGTTCGGTGTGCGGCCCCCCGTGTAGCCCGACGTCGTCGAGATGACGCCCTCGACCTTGTCGAAATCGCTCTCGACGCACCAGAAGCAACCGGCGGCGAACGTGGCGATCGCCGCATTCGCGGGAAGGGGTTTGGCGTCGTTTGGCATTTCGGCCGCCGTGCTCGCCGAGTGCAGCGACGGTAGAAGCGCTACCAGCAGGGCGATGGTGGTGGCCGCTATCGCAGTCACCACCATGCGCCGCCGCCGGCCGCCGGGGGGCGAAGTCATGGTCGGGTCGGTCATACGCGCAATCCTCCCGACAAGGTTCAGCCGGTCGCCTTGGGCACGAACTTCAGAGCGACACCGTTGATGCAGTGGCGCAAGCCCGTGGGGCGCGGCCCATCATCGAATACGTGGCCGAGATGGCCGCCGCAGCGGCTGCAATGCACTTCGGTGCGCGTCATGAACCAGCTCTTGTCCACCGATTTGCCGACAGCCTTCTCGTCGATCGCCTGGAAGAAGCTCGGCCAGCCCGTGCCGCTGTCGAACTTGTGGTCGGAGGAGTAGAGCGCCTGCTCGCAACCGGCGCACTGGTAGGTGCCGGGTGAGTAGGTCTTGTCGAGCGGGCTCGAGCCGGCGCGCTCGGTGCCGTGCTCGCGCAGCACGTGGTACTGCATGGGCGTGAGCTGCTTCTTCCACTCCTCGGGCGTCTTGTTCACTTTGAACGTCTCCTTTTCGGCCGTCTCCGCGGCGGCGTTCCTCACGCCCGCAAGCGCGGCCGAGCCGAGTGCGGCACCGAGTGCCGTCAGTCCGAATGTGCGGCGTGTGATCATGGCTTTGTCCTGCGTCGAGGGAAACAACATTGCGCGCTCCTATCCGCCAGCCGACAAACCAGACCCGTTTCCGGATCAATGTGGGTCAGTAGCGGAACTCCAGAGCGCCTCCGCCCGTCGCCTCATCGGTGCGGCGATGCCTCGGGGCCGAATGCTACTCAAGTGAAGATACGTGCTCCGGAGCGGCTGGATCGCCTCCCGCACGCGCCGGAGCGTGTCGACGTGAGTACGGGGCGAGGGCCGGTGCCGTTACGCGCCGCCCGCCGTTCAGGCCCGCATCTCGATCTCACCGTCGATCACGATTTCGTCAGGTGAAAGGCGGCATCTGAGCGCCATGGCTTCGACTCCGGCACGCAGCGCGGAGTCGAGCGCGCGCCCATAGGTCGGATCGATGTCGCGGGCGACGCTGAAGGAACGGGCGTCACCGCGCTGGACGAGGTATAGCATCACCGCTCGATGCCCCTCCGCCACCATTGCCGATAGCTCCGCCAGATGTTTCGCGCCACGCTCGGTGACGCTGTCGGGGAACTCAGCGTGCCCCGCCTCGCGCATGAGGTGGACATTCTTGATCTCGACGTAGGCTCGTCCCTTCGCGTCGTCGTCGAGCAGCAGGTCGATACGGCTCGCCGCGCCGTACTTCTGCTCGGGCTTCAAACGCTCGTAACCGCCGAGCGTGGGGATTTCTCCAGCGCGGATCGCCTCGGCCACGATCTTATTGGGATGCGACGTGTTGATCCCGACCAGCACGGGTCCCTTGCCCATGTCGTTTTCGATCATCTCCCAGGTGTGCCGGTATTTTCGCGTCTTGCTGTCGCTTTCCGACAGCCAGACGGTGGCCCCCGGGGCGGTCAGGCCCAGCATGGAGCCGGTATTCGGGCAGGTCGAGGTAACCTCTTCGCCGCTGTCGAGCACGACATCGGCGAGGAATCTCTTGTAGCGTCGCACCAGCCGGCCGCGCTTCAGGGGAGAGGGGAATCGCATGGCGCCGATGCTATGCGCTGGTGTCGTGCGGCTTCAAGTCCGTCGCGCACTCACTTGCCGTCAGGGTCGCCAGGGCGCGGTCCGTCGAGGGGCGAACGGGGCTCGTACCGGGTCAATTCGCGGCGCTCCAGGTAACGCGACCACCACCAACTGTAGGGATGCACCCAGTATGTCTCGCCAAGGGAGTCGACCAGTTTGCGGCGTGCGTTGTGAACGGCAAAAATCCCGCCGCGGAGGTTGGCGACGCGCCGCGCGCCCTGGGCAATCATGGCGTCCCGGACGCGCGCCGCGAGCTTCGAGCTACGCACGCCGACGGAGCAGTAGATGACGACGTCGCGGCCCTTCGCGGCCTCGGCGAAGCGTGCGACGAACGCGTCGGTGGCGATGTCGGGATCGACCGGAATCGCGCCCGGGAGGCGGCTGACATCGGTTTCGCCCACCCCGCGCGCGTCGATCAGCAAAACGTCTCCCGCAGCGTGCGCCACCTGGGCTTCGAGCTCCACTGGGGCGACGTGGGCGATGGCGGGGTAGTCGCGCGCGACCTCTTGCTCGAACTTTGCAAGCGAGTCTTGCACCTCGGCTGAGGCGGTGCCACCGCCGCCAAGTCCGTTCGGGGCCGAGGCTAGGGCGCAGATTGCCAGTATCCGGGTCATGGTTGCAAAAAGGCTGCGGAGCATGAGGGCGGGTTGCCGGTCAGATTGATCGAACCAATGTCATGCCTGCTACGTAAGCCGATGACGATTGGTTACAATGGCGCAGAGAGACGCAAGCAGGGGTAGGCAGCCGATGACGACCAGCGAAACCGTTGCTTCCGGGGAAAGGCCCGGCGCCCAAACGGCCGTCGTCACCGCGGCCGTACTGGTGATCGGTGACGAAATCCTGTCCGGCCGGACCAAGGACCGCAACATCGGCACGATCGCCGAACATCTGACCTCCATCGGGATCGACCTGCGCGAGGCACGCATCGTCGGCGACCGCCAGGAGGAGATCGTCGAGGCGCTGAACGCGCTGCGGGCCCGCTATGACTATGTGCTGACGACCGGTGGCATCGGGCCGACGCACGACGACATCACGGCCGATGCCATCGCCGCCGCATTCGGCGTGCCGCTGCTGATGCACCAGGAAGCGCTCGACCTGATCGCTGCACATGCCGCGCGCCGGGGCGTGCCGATGACGGAGCCGCGCCGGCGCATGGCGCGCATTCCGCAGGGGGGCATGCTGGTCCGCAACGCGGTCTCGGCCGCCCCCGGTTTCGTCATCGGCAACGTGATCGTTATGGCGGGGGTCCCGAACATCATGGAGGCCATGCTCACCGACGTGACGCCGCAGTTGCGGCGCGGTCGGCCGATGCTCGCTCGCAACATCGACATCGACCGGCCCGAAGGCGACATCGCCGAGATCCTGGCGGCGCACCAACTGCGCTATCCCGGTGTTCCGATGGGCAGCTACCCGCACTTCCGCGACGGCCGCCCGCAGGTTCAAATCGTCCTGCGCTCGCGTGACGAGACACATCTCGACGCGGTCACGCGCGAGTTGGCGGACGAGATCGCGCGGCAGGGCTTGATGGAGCCGCGCCCGGCATGAGCATCGCGGGCGACATCGCCGGGCGACGTCAGCTCAGGCGCACACCTGCGGGCGGGGGCGCCGCGTCGAGATCGCGGACGCGACGGTCGTTCGCGTCGATAGCTTCGACGTCGTGTTGGCCGACGTCGTGTTGGCTGGCCGCGTCGTGTAGCTCCGGAGAGAGCGTGGCTTCCGGCGATTCACTTGCCGTTCCCGCGCTGGCGTCGCCTTCCTCGGCTTCGCAATAGAGGTCATACTCCGCTTCGAGCGCGTCGATCAGCGCCACGATCATGTCGACGAGCGGACCGAGCGGGACACGTCCGGCGACGAGAAAATCCGCGCCGATCGTCAGCGCTTGTCCTTCGGGTATGCCGCAGGCTTCCGCGTCGATCACGCCGCGCCGGCGCAGGTAGGCGACGAGGCAGTCGCCTGTCGCGAAATCGGCGTGGCTCGCGTCGCCGAGTTCCGATACGGCGTCGGCGAGCGGTGCGGTGCCGCCGACGAACAACCGCGCGAGGCTGGCGAAGATGGCCTCCTCGCGAGCGAGTTCATGAGCGCGCTGGCGGGCACGCAGCACGCGGCCGATGAGAACGGCTTCGAACGCTCTCACGCGCTCGATCACACGGCGCTCGGCGGCGCGGCGTTCGGAAATATCGTCGATCGTGTCGGATTGCGGCCAGGCTGCCGGCGTCGCCTCGAGGTCCTCGGCGGCGGCGAGCGCCGCATCGAGGTGATCGGCGAGCAGCAGCGCGGCGGCGGGCACCTCATCGTCGCCGAGGTGGTTGTGAAGCGTTCGCATCTGATCTCCAACGTCGTCGCGTGCCCTCGATCATCGTCGGCGCGCGGTGAGGTCCGGTACGCTGGCGCCATGCGCTCGCGTGTATCGGCAAGTGTGTCGTGATTCGTGTGCTGGAATGAAGCCCCGAGCGCGCTTTGTCACGGATTCCAAAGAAGAAGGCGGTGCAGTCGATTGTTCAAAGATGCAAAGCAAAGAGCCCCGGAATCACCGGGGCTCTCGCGTTCCTCGACGGTATCGTCGTTCAGCTGCAGCCGCTCGTAGAGCCGCAGGTGTCGCATTTCAGGCAGGTGCCGTTGCGCACGAGCGTGAAGTTCTGACACTCGCGGCAGGCTTCGCCCTCATAGCCGCGCAGGCGCGCTTCTGCCCTGCGGTCTGCTTCGGTGCGGCCGCCGCTGGCGCGAACCTCGGTGCGCGTCGTCACGGTCTGCTGCTTGAACATCACCTCGGCCTGCGGCTTCAGAGCCGTCGCGCCTTCGGTCGCGAACGCGGTCATCGCGTTCGACTGCATCTCCGCGACCGCGTTGACGCCGCCCGCTTCGGCCGCGTGATTGCGACCGCCGCCGATGCGGACGATGCCGCGCACGAGACCCATCGACACCAGCTTCTGTGCCTGCGGCTCGAGCGCCAGCTCGTCGTCGGTCTCCTCGTCGGACGAACCAAGGCCGGTCTCGCCGACGATCTCGCGCGGATCGACGTGGGCGAGGTCGTGACGGCCGAGATACGACACGGCGAGCTCGCGGAAGATGTAGTCGAGGATCGACGTCGCGTTCTTGATCGCCTCGTTGCCCTGCACGATGCCGGCCGGCTCGAAGCGCGTGAACGTGAAGGCCTCGACGTATTCCTCGAGCGGCACGCCGTACTGCAGGCCGAGCGAGATGGCGATGGCGAAGTTGTTCATCAACGAGCGGAAGGCGGCACCTTCCTTGTGCATGTCGATGAAGATCTCGCCGACGCGGCCGTCGTCGTACTCACCGGTGCGCAGATACACCTTGTGGCCGCCGACGCTGGCTTTCTGCGTGTAGCCCTTGCGGCGCGAGGGCAGCTTCTCGCGCTCCTGCTTGCGCACCTCGATGATCCGCTCGACGATGCGCTCGGCCATGACCTGGGCGCGCACGCTCGCCGGGTTGGTGGCGACCAGCTTCTCGGCCGTCTCCTCCTGCTCGTCGTCCGTCTCACCGAGAACCTGCGAGTTCAGCGGCTGCGACAGCTTGGAACCGTCGCGGTAGAGCGCGTTCGCCTTGAGGGCGAGGCGCCACGACAGCATGTAGCTCTGCTTGCAGTCGTCGACCGTCGCCTCGTTCGGCATGTTGATGGTCTTCGAGATGGCACCCGAGATGAACGGCTGCGACGCCGCCATCATGCGAATGTGGCTCTCGACGGAGAGGAAGCGCTTGCCCTTGCGGCCGCAAGGATTGGCGCAGTCGAACACCGGGAGATGCTCGGTCTTGAGGTGCGGCGCGCCCTCGAGCGTCATGGCGCCGCAGACGTGCTCGTTGGCCGCTTCGATGTCCTTCTTCGAGAAGCCGAGATGCGCGAGCAACTCGAACGCCGGATCGGCGAGCTTGTCGGCCGGAACCTTGAGCGTGTCCTTCAGGAAGCCTTCGCCGAGCGTCCACTTGTTGAAGACGAACTTGATGTCGAACGCAGTCTTGAGGTTGCTCTCGACCTTGTCGATCGCCTCGGGCGTGAAGCCCTTGGCCCGCAGCGTGGAGTGGTTGATCGCCGGCGCCTGGGCGAGCGAGCCGTGGCCGACCGCGTAGGCTTCGATTTCGGCGATCTGGCTCTCGCGGTAGCCGAGCGTGCGCAGGGCCTCGGGCACCGAGCGGTTGATGATCTTGAAGTAGCCGCCGCCAGCGAGCTTCTTGAACTTCACCAGGGCGAAGTCGGGCTCGATGCCGGTGGTGTCGCAGTCCATTACGAGGCCGATGGTGCCGGTCGGCGCGACGACGGTCGCCTGCGCGTTGCGGAAGCCGTTGGCGCGGCCGAGGGCGAGAGCGTTGTCCCAGGAGCGGCAGGCCGCGGCGACGAGCTGCTTGTCCTTGCAAGAGGCATGATCGAGCGGAACCGGCGCGACGTTCAGCGCTTCGTAACCCGTGGCCTCGCCATAGGCCGCGCGGCGGTGGTTGCGGATGACGCGCAGCATGTCGCCGGCATTGTCGCCGTAGCCGGGGAAGGGCCCGAGCTCTCCGGCCATCTCGGCGCTCGCTGCGTAGGACGAACCGGTCATGAGCGCGGAGATGGCGCCGCAGATCGCACGGCCTTCGAGAGAGTCGTAGGGAATGCCGGAAGCCATCAGCAGGCCGCCGATGTTGGCGAAGCCGAGGCCGAGCGTACGATAGCGGTAGGAGAGCTCCGCGATCTGGCGCGACGGGAACTGCGCCATCAACACCGAGACCTCGAGCACGATGGTCCACAGGCGGCACGCATGCTCGAACGCCTCGACGTCGAACGAGCCGTCGGCGTGACGGAACGTCATCAGGTTGAGCGAGGCGAGGTTGCAGGCCGTGTCGTCCAGGAACATGTATTCCGAGCACGGGTTCGAGGCGCGGATCTCACCCGACTTCGGGCAGGTGTGCCAGTCGTTGATGGTGGTGTGGAACTGGATGCCAGGGTCGGCGGATGCCCAGGCGGCATAGCCGATCTGCTCCCACAGATCGCGCGCCTTCAGTGTCTTCGTCACCTTCTTGCCGAGGCGCGCGGTGAGCTTCCAGTCGCTGTCTGCTTCGACCGCCTTCAGGAACTCGTCGGTCACGCGCACGGAGTTGTTCGAGTTCTGGCCAGAGACGGTGAGATAGGCCTCCGAATCCCAGTCGGTGTCGTAGGTGTCGAACGCGATGTCCTTGTAGCCCTGCTTGGCGAACTGGACGACGCGCAGGATGTAGTTGTTCGGCACGTCGTCGCGGCGCGCATCCTTGATGGCGCGCTTGAGGGCCGGGTTCTTTGCGGGGTCGTAGCAGTCGTCGCCGTCAGCCTCGCAGTTGACGCAAGCCTTCATGATCGCCTTGAGGCGCTTGCCCGCGATCTTGGAGCCGGTGACCAGCGCGGCGACCTTCTGCTCCTCGCGCACCTTCCAGTTGATGTACTCTTCGATATCCGGGTGATCGACGTCGACGACGCACATCTTCGCGGCGCGGCGCGTGGTTCCGCCCGACTTGATGGCGCCGGCGGCGCGGTCGCCGATCTTGAGGAAGCTCATCAGACCGGACGAGCGGCCGCCGCCCGAAAGGCGCTCGTTGGCGCCGCGCAGGCTCGAGAAGTTGGAGCCCGTGCCCGAGCCATACTTGAACAGGCGCGCCTCGCGCACCCACAGGTCCATGATGCCGTTCTCGTTGACGAGATCGTCCTCGACAGACTGGATGAAGCAGGCGTGCGGCTGCGGGTGCTCGTAGGCCGACGAGGAGAGCGTCAGCTCACCTGTCTTGTAATCGACGTAGTAGTGGCCCTGGCCGGGGCCGTCGATGCCATAGGCCCAGTGCATGCCGGTGTTGAACCACTGCGGGCTGTTCGGCGCCGCCATCTGGTTGGCCAGCATGTAGCGGTGCTCATCGAAGAAGGCGCGGGCATCGTCCTCGGTGGTGAAATAGCCACCCTTCCAGCCCCAGTAGGTCCACGTGCCGGCGAGGCGATCGAACACCTGGCGGGCATCCCGCTCGCCGGTGAAGCGCTCGGCTTCGGCCATGTCGGCGAGCGCGCGCGTATCGGGGACCGAGCGCCACAGCCACGACGGCACGTCGTTCTCCTCGACACGCTTCAGCGCTCGGGCGACGCCGGCCTTGCGGAAGTACTTCTGCGCCAGGATGTCGGCCGCGACTTGGCTCCAGTGCTCGGGCACGTCGAAGCCGTCGAGCAGGAAGACGATCGAGCCGTCGGGGTTCTTGATCTCGCTCGTGGCGCGGCGGAACGCGATCTTCTCGTAGGGCGATTTGCCAGCCTCGGTGAAGCGCCGCGTGATCTTCATGTCATCCCCCGACAATGCATCTGCTGTTTGGCCCCGGCCGGAGTGTCATGGCGCGGGGCGTGAATGGATCGGCTGGACTCGACAAGACTGACGGGACGCACACTTCCTCGCTCCGGGAAACCGTCGGCGACGGCCCAGGCAGGGCAGAACTGGAAAATGTCGGAGCATTCCCGACGCAACTGGTGCTCGCGGAACCGAGTGGGCAAACGACCCGGCTCAATTCCCGGCACAGGCACGCAGACATTGCTGCTCGTCGGCCAGGATCTGGCCGGACGGGACAACGCAGTCTGTTACGGGATGACGCGGAACGAGAGCGAAGCAGGGCGTTCCGGGCGAGCGGAGGTTGCTTCGATGGTCAGAAGCTAGGACGATTCGACCGCTCAGTCACCATCTCTTGTATGTTGCGCCATCAATACGACACAACATCTAGTGGTGTGGGCAACTTGTGGAAAGTGCCGCCGAAAAACCGCCAATTTCCGGCCTGGGAGCGGTATCGACCCGCGGCGGAGGCTGTTGATAGCCGGTTGAGACCGGCCGAGGACGGACAAGCGGAGTAAGACTAGTCCGATTCCGCGGCCACGCTCTGTGGCACGAAAGCCGCGTCCAACGCCGTATGGACAGACGGGTCCCCGTGGGGCTAATCCAGTTCGGAATCTTGAGTATCGCGCCGACGAGGGAGACGATTACGCATGGGCCTCTTCAAGGAGATCTTCTGCTGGTGGTCCGGCAACACTTGGGGGACGCGCCTCTATATCGCGCGAAAGATGCGGTTCGTCGGCGAGGATGAGCTCGGCAACCGCTATTACGAGCAGCGCAAAGGCGTTGGCCCAACGGGCAAAAAGCGCCGCTTCGTCACCTACAAGGACTATGCGGAAGCGTCCAAGGTGCCGCCGCAGTGGCACGGGTGGCTGCATCATACCGTCGACACGCCGCCGACCGAGGAAAGCTATCAGCCGAAGGCGTGGGAAAAGCCTCACGTGCCGAACATGACGGGCACGGCGCAGGCGTACCGGCCCGCGGGCTCGATCCTCACCGCGGCAAAGCGGCCGAAGGCAACGGGCGATTACAAGGCGTGGAGCCCGGAATAGGCGGTCATTACTGTGTGTGACAGGTGCCGCGCGTGACAGATGGTCCCGTGTCGGCGGCGAATCCCCTCGTTGGACACCTTGACGCCACCGTTTCCCGTGATTGTGCTGTAGAGACCGTCGACTATCATCGATGCGGGCACGAATCGGTCACCCATTGGGGGCGTTCGGCCCGAGGTGCCGTTTTGTCCCCCGCTTTGATGACGACGCGCTCACGTAACAACGAAATCGCTCGGCGCCGTCGCGAGTTTGGCGGAGGGGCGGTTCGTCCGGGCGGCGGGCGAGTTCGTCGCGGCAATATCCAGCGTTCGTCATCGGGCGGGCGAAATGGACATGAGATCGAGCGAGGCCGGCAATCGACGATGGATGTTTCGAGCACGAAATCCGCGCGCGGGGTTTCTCGTCCGATGCTGCCGAATCAGGTGTTCAAGTCCCGGGTAGCGGTACTCGCCGTGGCGCTCGCGGTCATGTCTTCGACGCAGGCCACGGCCGAGACCATGCCCAACGAGGTCGCGGTGTTCGCCGCACTCGATAAGGTGACTGCGCGGATCTCCAAACTCGAAGTGCCTTTGAACCAGACGGTCGAGTTCGGATCGCTGCGTCTCACGCCGCGCGTCTGCTATGCCCGCCCGCCAACAGAGCAGCCGAAAACGACGTCCTTCGTCGAGGTTGATGAAGTCGGACTCGAGGGCAACCAAGCGCGCATCTTTACCGGCTGGATGTTCGCCGAGAGCCCAGGCCTCAATGCCGTCGAGCATCCGGTGTTCGATATCTGGCTGACCGGTTGCCGGCAGCCGGTCGGCGCCGCAGCCCGCGCGGCAAAGGGCGAGCCTGGCCCGGGTGCCAGCGGTTCGGACGGTCTCGACCAGCCCCGCCGCCGGGTTCGCCGCTGAGGCCGAGACGGTCTGCGCGCGCAGACCCGTAGCCCCCATGCCTTGACGTCTCCATCAGCCGAGAGTCGTGGCGGCGACCCACCAGCCGGGATGCGACCGCTGAAGCGCGACAGCGGCATTTTCCGCGGACGTTGCGTCGTCGAACAGCCCGAACGCGGTCGGCCCGGCGCCGGAGAGGCGTGCGAGCCGGCAGCCTTCGCAGTCCGCCAGCGCCGTGAGCACGCCGCCGATCTGCGGAACGACTTGGGCGGCCGCTGCGGTGAGGGCGTTTTCGAAGCGTGACAGCTCGGCGATTTGCCGGGCGGGGTTGGCCTCGGTGCGCGGAGCCGCAGTGATGGGTGTGTCGTTTGAGAGTGCGGGTGCGGCGAGGATTCGGAAAACCCGCGCCGTCTTGTCGGGCGGCACCGCCACGCACGGGTTGACCAGAACCCCGGCCAACGCTGGCATGCCCGTTACCGGCGCCAAGGTCTCGCCGATGCCCGTCATCCATGTCGTGGTGCCCGCAAGGCAAACGGGTACGTCGGCCCCGAGGCTCAAGGCCAGCGCTTGCCAATCGATCGTCGTGGCCAGGTCGGGGAAAGCTCGTCGCAGCGCTCTGAGCAGGGCAGCCGCGTCCGCCGAGCCGCCACCGACGCCAGCGGCGACTGGCAGGTTCTTGTCGAGCGTGACGGTCCCCGGCGATCGCCCGCCGAGGTGCGGCGCGACGCGATCCAGCACACGTTGGAGCAGGTTTTCTCCGACGATGGCAGACGCGAAAGGTCCTTCGACCCTGATGCCTGAGGGAGCCGCGGTGTCGAGTTCGATGCGGTCTGTCGGGCCACCGCTGGCAAAGGCGACGAGGCTTGCAAGCTCGTGGTAGCCGTCGCCACGCCGACCGCGGATCGCGAGCGTCAGATTCACTTTCGGTCGGGCGTACTCGACGACGATGCTCATGAGTGGCTCTGAACGTCGAGCGGCCGAGTGCGCGGGCAGACGACTGCCAAGGTCGCCATGGCCGGTCGCCGGCAGGGTCGGCCGGAATGCGGGAGAGCTTGCAACCCGATCGGCTTCCTGCTCGGCTCCCTACTGCAAGGCATCCGTCCCGGCGGTGCTCTCGACGCGTTTGACTCGACGTGTCTCGCGGCTCGCGGCCTTCGCCCGCTTCAGGGTTCGCGTATCGGTGACCGAGGGCAGGCCGCTCGTGAGTTTCTTGCGGATCTTATCGACCTCCTCGGGCTCTGGTCCGAGTGACAGCGATTGATCCCACTGGAAGCGCGCCTCACGCACGCGCCCGACGCGCCACAGCGCGTCGCCCAGGTGGTCGTTGAGCACGGGATCGTCGGGTCGCAGCTCCACCGCACGCTCGAGGTAGCGCACGGCCTCCTCGTATCGGCCCATGCGAAAATGGGCCCAACCGAGGCTGTCGACAATGTAGCCGTCATCCGGCTTCAGCGAGACGGCCTTCTCGATGAGTTCGAAGCCCTGCTTCAGGTTCTTCCCCTGGTCGATCCAAGAATAGCCGAGATAGTTGAGCACCAGCGGCTGATCCGGCGAGAGCGCCATTGCCTTCTTGAGGTCCGCCTCCGCCTTCGGCCACTGTTTGGTGCGCTCGTAGCAGGTGCCGCGCGAGTAGAAATAGCTCCAGTGCTGACGCTCCGGCTTGGGGAGCAGCTCGATCGCCTTGCTGTAGTAGGTGATCGCCTCCTCGTAGCGCTTGCGGGCGCGCAATATGTTGCCGAGCGCGTCGTAGGGCGAAATGTCGCCCGGGGTTCGGGCGGCAACCGCTTCGAGCATAGCCTTCGCTGCGTCCACCTGATCGAGCGAATTGAGGTTGAACGCCTTGCGGACGTCGATGGCGTTTTGCAGCGGCGTGCCGCCCGGGATGCGCTCGTAGGTTTTGAGCGCGGCGGCACTGTCGCGCATCGTTTCGTAGGCATGGGCGAGCGCAGCGAGTGCCAGTGGCTGATTGGGTTCGAGGAACAGCGAGAGCTGCAAATAGATGATGCCGATGCTGACACCACCCTCGGTGGTCAGTGCTTCGCCGAGGCCGTAGAGCACTTCGGCCATGCCATCGCCTGGCTTGGTGATCATCAGGTCGATGGGTGTGCCTGCCTCGATCTTGTCGAGCAGCTCCGCGGCGAGCGGGTGCGGCGCGGCGGTGGATTTGCGCATGTACTCGCGCAGGATCGATTTTGCGAGCTTGGCATCGCCCCAATGCGCGGCGTGGCGCGCGTAGGCGAGCGTCGTGCGCAATGTGCGGCTGTCCTGCTTCAGCACGCGCTGATAGGCAGAGCGCGCCTCGTTCTGGCGGCCTGCACTGTCAGCGATGAGTGCGCGATGGTAGCGGAGATAGAACTGCGCCCACTCCGCCTGGCGCGGCGCCTCCAGCAGCTCGAGCGCTTCGGAGGGCTTGTTCTCGGCACGCTTCACCCAGGCGCGCATCAGCGCCGTCGTCAACTCTCCGATCGGCCCCGAGCCACCGGCGATGAACTGTGCGTCGGCCTTGGCGAGTTGTCCGCCTTTGAACGCGGCGAGCCCGAGGAAAAGTCGCGCCAGCCGGTTCTGCGGCTGATGCGTAATGAGTTGATCGGCGAGGTCGGCGACGCGGTCCCAGTTGCCGGCCGAAGCCTCCATCACGAACGCCTGCTCGATCAGCACTTCGTTCGTCGGGTCGTAGACCAGCGCTGTGCTGTAGTAGTTTGCGGCGCGCGTGACGTCGTTCTGGGACTTGGCGAAACGGCCTGCGAGATAGCTGCCGACCAGCGATCGAGACGGTGCGTCGGCCTCATCGACTTCGTTACTACGGGCCTGCGCCGGGCCGGCGGCGAGCAACGCCGTCAGCGCCGCCACGACCACCGCCGAGCTGCGGAACACGGCCAGCTTGGATCGCAGGCGCATGCGTATCGACCTTTCCCGGCAGGACCGCCGCTTTATGGGCTGGTGCGCCGTACTGATTCCATCGTGCCGCCACGGTACCAAGAAAAATGGGGCGGCGCGACGGCGATTCGCTTGCCAATCCGGCCACACCGCAACCAGGAGCCCGTGCCGCTCATCCGTAATCGGTTCAATGTGTTGCGGGTCGTCGGCTGCGGCGGGGCGGAGCAAGATGGAAACGCGCGAAAAAGGCTTGGCGCAGGCACTTTTGAGTGAAGGCGGCTCGGCGGCGCGGATGGTGCCGGCGTTCCGTTACGTCCCCGCGTAGGTCGGTCCCCCGCCGCCTGCACTTTTGAGCGAAGGCGGCTCGACGGCGCGGATGGTGCCGGTGTACCGTCACATCCCCGCGTAGTTCGGTCACCCGCCGCCTGCACTTTTGAGTGAAGGCGGCTCGGTGGCGCGGATGGTGCCGGTGTCCCGTTACATCCCCGCGTAGTTCGGTCCCCCGCCGCCTTCGGGGCAAACCCACGTGATGTTCTGGCTCGGGTCCTTGATGTCACACGTTTTGCAGTGGACGCAGTTCTGAGCGTTGATCTGGAAGCGCGCGCGGCCATCGCCATCGGTAACGATCTCGTAGACGCCAGCCGGGCAGTAACGCTGGGCGGGCTCTGCGAACTCGGGCAGGTTCACCTGTACGGGCACGCGCGGGTCCTTGAGCCGCAGGTGGACCGGCTGGTCTTCCTCGTGGTTGGTGGCCGAGAAGGACACGTTCGTCAGCCGGTCGAAGGTCAGAACGCCGTCAGGACGCGGATAGGTGATCGGCTTGTACTTCGACGCGGGCTTCAGCGATTGTGCATCCGTCTTGCCGTGGCCGAGCGTGTAGCCGAGGCCGACGCCAGGGATCAGCGTGTTGAGCCACATGTCGATGCCGCCGAGCGCGATGCCCGCGACCGTTCCGAGGCGTGACCACAGCGGCTTGGCATTGCGCACGCGCTTGAGGTCGCGGGCAATGTCGCCGCTGCGGACTTCTGCCTCATAGGCATCGAGCTTGTCGTGCGACCGGCCCGCCACGATGGCATCGGCCGCGGCGTCGGCGGCGGCGATGCCGGACAGGATGGCGTTGTGACTGCCCTTGATACGCGGCACGTTCATAAAGCCGGCCGAACAGCCGAGCAGAGCGACGCCCGGCACCACGAGGTCAGGAATGGCTTGCCAGCCGCCTTCGGTGATGGCGCGCGCACCATAAGCGATGCGTTTGCCACCCTCGAGCATCTCCGCGATGGTGGGGTGCGTCTTGAAGCGCTGGAATTCCTCGTACGGCGAGAGGTACGGGTTCTCGTAGTTGAGGTGGACGACGAAGCCCACGGAAACGAGGTTCTTTCCGTAGTGATAGAGGAATGAGCCGCCGCCGGTGCGATTATCGAGCGGCCAGCCGAACGAGTGCTGGACGAGGCCGGGCTGGTGCTTGTCGGCCGGCACCTCCCAAAGCTCCTTGATGCCGATGCCGTATTTCTGGATGCGGCCCTTGTCGAGCTTCTCCTTGGCGATGAGCTGTTTCGACAGAGAGCCGCGCGCGCCCTCGGCGAGGAACGTGTACTTGCCGCGCAGTTCCATGCCGCGCGTGAAGTTCGGCCCCGGCTCGCCCTCGCGCGTGACGCCCATGTCACCCGTCGCGATGCCGACGACGGCGCCGCCCTTGTCACGGTCGAAGAGCATTTCGGTTGCTGCAAAGCCCGGATAGATCTCGACGCCGAGTTCCGTCGCTTGCTCGCCGAGCCACTGGCAGAGCGCGCCGAGGCTGACGATGTAATTGCCGTGGTTGTTCATCAGCGGCGGCATGACGAAGTTCGGCAGCCGGATTTCACCCGCCGGGCCGAGATAGAGGAAACGGTCGACCTCGACCGCCGTCTCGACCGGAGCGCCCTTTTCCTTCCAATCCGGGATCAGCCGGTTGAGGCCGATCGGATCGATCACGGCCCCGGAGAGGATGTGTGCGCCGACCTCTGATCCCTTCTCGACGACGACGACGCTGATCTCCTGTCCGAGCGCCTCGGCCCGCTGCTTCAGGCGGATGGCGGCGGCGAGGCCCGCCGGGCCCGCGCCGACGATGACGACGTCGAATTCCATGGCCTCGCGGGGGGGAAGCGTCTCGCCGTTCGATGCCATGTCCGTCAGGTCCTTTCGCACGCCATTTCGCCGCGTCATGCTGGCGGCAGTGTCATTGGTTTGAACGGGTGGGAATGTTCCAGCAACCGACCTTGCTCGCAACAGCGAAATGGTCGCGCGGTCGTGATTGCGCCGCCGATTCACGCTCTCGGTGCGAGCGCAGGGCACCTCGAACGATCGGGGCGCTGCGCTCCGATCGTCGCGCGTCCTACCGCGCGACGTGAATCGGCAGCGCCAAGTTTTGTTGTTTTGCGCCGCCGATTCACGCTCTCGGTGCGAGTGCAGGGCACCTCGAACGATCGGGGCGCTAGTGCGTGCGGTTGACGCAGAACGTGATGACCTCGCGCATGGCGTCGCGCTCCGGGCTTGCCGGGAACACGCCGAGCGCGTCACGGGCTATAGCGCCGTAGGTGCGTGCACGCTCCAGCGTCGACTCGATCGCCTTGTGCTTCTTCATCAGCTGGATGGCCGTCTCGAGGTCGCCATCCTGGATGTCGCCTGCGGCGATGGTGCGGTTCCAGAAGGCACGCTCCTTGTCGCTGCCGCGGCGGTAGGAGAGGATGACCGGCAGGGTGATCTTGCCCTCGCGGAAATCGTCTCCGATGGACTTGCCGAGACGGGCCGCGTCGCCCGAATAGTCGAGCGCGTCGTCGATCAACTGGAACGAGATGCCGAGGTTCTTGCCATAGGACCGTAGCGCGTCGAGTTCCTCGGTCGGCCGGTTGGCGATGGCCGCACCCGATTCCGCCGCGCCCGAGAACAGCGCCGCCGTCTTGGCGTCGATAATGGCGAGGTAGGCGTCTTCCGTGGTCGAGGTGTTCTTGGCGGCGGCGAGCTGCATCACCTCGCCCTCGGCGATGACCGCGGCGGCGTTGGAGAGAATGCGCAGCACGGGCAACGAGCCGACCTCGACGAGCATGCGGAACGCCTGGCCGAGCAGGAAATCGCCGACGAGAACGCTCGCCTGGTTGCCCCAGATCATGCGGGCGGCGCGCTTGCCGCGACGGGTATTGCTTTCGTCGACCACATCGTCATGAAGCAGTGTCGCAGTGTGCATGAACTCGACGGCGGCAGCGACGCGGATGTGGCTCGTGCCGGTGAAACCGACCAGCTTGGCGGCGGCGATCGTCAGCATCGGGCGCAAGCGTTTGCCACCCGAGTCGATCAGGTGATGGGCGAGCTCCGGAATGAGGTCGACGTCGGAGATGGCTTTGTCGAGGATGATGCGGTTGATGCCGCCCATGTCCTCGGCCACCAGATCCAGCATCGGCTTCAGGCTTTCGGACGGATCGCGGGCATCTTCGAGCGGGACTACGACTCCCAAAGGTGCTTCCCCTGATATCTGTTTAGGCTTCATGGTTCGGCCGGAGGCCGTTGCCCCGGCACCTTAGTGACAAGCAGGAGGACGCGCATCATGAAACTTTTTCCCCTTGGGAACGCCTCATGAAGGAAGTCGTCCGTACCAACGATCCGGTGCTCCTGTCGTTCGTCGAGGTGCTGTTGCGTGACGCGGGCATCCCATCCGTGATCGCAGATCAGAACATGAGCGTACTCGAAGGCTCCATCGGCGTATTGCCGCGCCGATTGCTCGTGGCCGACGAGGATTTTGACGTCGCGATGCGGGTGATGGCTGATGTGGAGCAGTTGCGCCAAGAGGGTGACGACGGGGGCGCGGACGATGGGGCGCGATGATGTTGTGCAGGTGGGTCAGCGAGGGGCGATCGCGGGACCGGAGTTTGCCGATCCGGCAGGCGTGACGGCGGATGCCTTCCTCGGCGGCGCGCTCAAGGTTCTGCAGCCCGCGCGCGGGTATCGCGCGGGCATCGACGCCGTGCTGCTGGCGGCGGCTGCTCCCGGTGGGACAGGACGGCCGGTCCGCGTGCTCGACGCGGGGGCAGGCGTCGGGACGGTCGGCTTATGTGTCGCGCGGCGGATGCCCGATGCGCGGGTGGATCTGGTGGAGATGCAACCCCTGCTTGCCGATCTGGCGCGCCGCAACGTTGCCGCGAATAGCTTGTCTCAGCGCCTCAACGTTTTCGAGGCGGACATCCTATCGCCGGCGGCGACGCTCGCCGCGGCGGGCCTTTCCGGCGAGCACTACGATGTGGTTCTCGCCAATCCGCCCTACCACGAGGAGGGAAGCGGCACGGCCTCGACCAATCCGGTCAAGGCCGGTGCGAACGCGATGCCGCCCGGCGCGCTCGACGACTGGGCGCGGGCGATGGCACGGTTCTGCAGGCCGGGTGGCCAGGCGGTGATGATCCACAAGGCCGATGCCCTCGACGAGGTTCTGGCCGTGCTCTCCCGGCGCTTCGGCGCGCTCGACGTGCTGGGCCTGCATTCGCGTGCTGGCGCGCCGGCGGGACGAGTGCTCGTGCGCGGCACCAAAGGCAGCCGGGCGCCACTGCGGCTGCTCGCGGGTTTCGTGGTGCATGGCTCCGACGGGGGTTTCACCGACAAAGCGGATGCGATCCTCCGCGACGGGGCAGGGCTCGATCTCGCGGCGATGGGCGCGCGAACGGGTTGACGGCCCCCCTCGTGCCGCCCACAAGAATCCCTATATTCCGAGGCGTTCGTTGGCGCAGGAGCAGAGACAAGACATGTGGCCGTTCGATCGCGGGGCCGTAGTTCCGGTATTGCGCTTTGCAGGGCCGATTGGGATGGCGACGCCACTGCGGCCGGGGCTGTCTATTGGCGCGGTGGCCGGGCCGATCGCCAAGGCGTTCGCGATCTCCAAGCTGCCGGCGGTCGCGGTGGCGATCAACTCGCCCGGCGGCTCGCCAGCCCAGTCCAGCCTGATCTTCAAGCGCATCCGCCAGCACGCGAAGGAGACAGGCAAGAAGGTCTACGTGTTCTGCGAGGACGTGGCGGCGTCCGGCGGCTACTATCTCGCGGTCGCGGGTGACGAGATCTACGCCGATCCATCGTCGATCGTCGGCTCGATCGGTGTGATCTCGGCGAGCTTCGGTCTCGACAAGGCGATAAAGCGTCTCGACATCGAGCGCCGCGTGCATACGAGCGGCGAGATGAAGGGATCGCTCGACCCGTTCCGGCCGGAGAACCCCGAGGACGTTGCTTTGCTGAAATCGATCCAGCGCGATATCCACGACGTGTTCATCGGCGTCGTCAAGGACCGCCGGGCGGGCCGCCTCAAGGGCGCCGACGGAGAACTCTTCTCCGGCGCGTTCTGGTCGGCACGGACGGCGCTCGACCTTGGCCTGATCGATGGCATCACGGACATGCGCTCGAAGATGCGCGAGGTGTTCGGCGAGAAGGTCCGTCTTCGGGCCGTGCCGATGGTGCGCGGTGGTTTGCTGTCACGCCTGCAAAGACTGCCGGGCGTCGGGGCCGCAGCGACGGCCGGCGCGATGCTCGAAGGCGGCGGGCAGGGCCTTGCTTTCGCCGAGGATCTGATGTCGGCTATCGAGGCGCGGGCGCTCTGGTCGCGCTACGGTCTGTGACGGCTGCGATTTGGCGCCTGCCGACGACGCGCAATGACTGGCGGGGCGGTCTGCGACCGGTCCCATGGACATGCGGGGGCTCGAATGCCGCAAGTGGTATTTCTGATGATCGCCGGTGCGGGGCTCTACGCGGGCGGGCGCTGGGCGATGCGCCAGCTCGAGCGGATGGCGGCGGAGACCGCCCGTGCTGCCGAGGAGATGAGACAGCACGCGGAGGACGCCGCCCGCTCCGACACTGCCCGCGATCTCGGCGCGCTGGTGCTAGATCCTGCGACTGGGCAGTACCGTCCGAAGCGCTGAGAGGGCGCCCGGAAGAACCTCTTGTCGCTGAGCCGTCTCGTCCGGATGGCAATCGCTGGAGCGTTCAGCCGCCGGTGACGCTCATGTGGCGCCCGATCGACGGCTTCTGACGGCGGCGGTCGATGATGAAATCGTGCCCCTTGGGCTTGCGGGCAATGGCGCGCTCGATGGCGTCCGCGAGCAGAATGTCGTCAGTGCTTGCCCGCAGCGGCGCGCGCAGGTCTGCTGCGTCATCCTGGCCGAGGCACATGTAGAGCGTGCCCGTGCAGGTGAGCCGGACGCGGTTGCAGCTTTCACAGAAGTTGTGTGTCATCGGCGTGATGAAGCCGAGACGGCCTCCAGTTTCCTTGACCTCGACATAGCGTGCGGGGCCGCCCGTCCGGTAGGGGATGTCCTCGAGCGTGAAGCGGTCCATCAGCCGTGCGCGGACGACAGACAGGGGTAAGTACTGGTCGGTGCGATCGCCATCGATGTCGCCCATCGGCATGGTTTCAATAAGGGTCAGATCAGCGCCGCGGCCGTGGGCGAAACGGATCAGCTCCTCGATCTCGTCCTCGTTGAAGTCCTTGAGGGCGACAGCGTTGATCTTGATCTTGAGACCGGCCTTCTCGGCTGCTTCAAGCCCGTCGAGAACCGGCTGCAACTCGCCCCACCGCGTGATCGCCTTGAATCGGTCGGGACGCAGCGTATCGATCGATACGTTGATGCGCTCGACGCCGCAGGCCTTCAGTTCGCCGGCATAACGGACGAGCTGGCTGCCGTTGGTGGTGAGGGTCAGCTCGTCCAGCGTGCCGCGCTCGAGGTGTCGGGAGAGTGCACGGAACAGCCAAAGGATGTTCTTGCGCACAAGCGGCTCACCGCCCGTGATGCGCAGTTTGCGCACGCCCTTCTCGACGAACGCGGAGCACAGCCGGTCGAGTTCCTCGAGTGTGAGCAAGTCACGCTTCGGAAGGAACGTCATGTTCTCGGCCATACAGTACACGCAGCGGAAATCGCAGCGGTCGGTCACCGAAACGCGCAAGTAGCTGACGTGACGGCCGAAGGGATCAATGAGGGGGGCGGATGCGTCGATCTCGGGCGCGTGGAGCATCGGGGCTCGTCCAGGTTTTCCGGCTACCGTTGGACGCCTGGCGAAGCCCGTCGGCGCTGGCAGCGATTTGTGGTTGACCGCATAACGCTCGGCCCGATGACAGGCCGCTTCTGGCATGTCCAAGCTATCGGGGGAGTGCACGAGGCACACGAGCACTCTTAAGCGCTGGCGGGCGTATGACAAGTGACGGGACGGCGCCAGGACCGAAAGTACGACCCTGCGGCATTATGCAAAATTATGCTTGAGTGCCACGATTCGCGTTCAAATCGCAGGCTGCGCATCGCTGCTGCTAAATCCGCTTGTGCGGTGCGGTGACGATTTTTTGCGACAGGAGGCAGCGGACTTGTAGCCGGCCTCGATACCGTTCGGCCTTTGCGCCCCTCGCGTCTGGTTTTCACCCGGGGGCTATGAACTGGTGGGTGAGCGCTACAACGTCGAGCGTTGCTGACAGACTGCGCTCTCGAGCACTTTGAGGGTTTCCGACCGGTAGGCCAGGCCGCGGTCGGGTATGGCGACGACGGCGATACCGGTGAGGACAGGGAGCGTCGCGGATGGCACGTCCTTGGCTACTTGGCCACGTGCCTCTGGGGTCAGCCCAAGAAAACGCTCACCAGGCGCGACGAGACGCACTCGCTGGCGGCGCAGGTCGGCGGAAGCGGCGTAGGCATAGATCGTCTCGCCGACCGGCGAATAAATATTGAGGCTCGAGCCCGTGTCGGTGAGGTTGGCGATGACGTCGATCGGCATTTCGGAGGTATCGAACCGGCACATGGCGTAGCGCAGAGCCGGGTTGAGGAAGGGTAGCGGCTGACTGCCAGGTGCGATTTCCGGCAAGACCAACATGCGGTTCTTCGGCAATACGAGAGAGAGGCGGTCGAAGGCCGTGGCGATGGCCAGGCTCGGCGCGGCGAGAGTCGCCAAGATGTGAAGGATGCCGATGCCGAAGAGGGCAGCCAAAATAAGCCGGAAGTTGATCGTGGGCAGGCGAAGCTTCGGGCTCGGCAGCCGCACGCCGCTCGACGGCAGGGGCAGCTTAGCAGCCGGCAATTTCAGTTGGATCGACGGCCGAGGCAGAGTGATTGCGGGCAGTCGCCGGTTCAGGCTCGCGGCTCTCGAGGCGACGTCGGGTATGCGGGCGGAAATGTCGGAGAGGAGGTTGCGCAAGGTGCTCATCGGCATTTCACCTGTGTGATGCTCGGCAGCGTCTCGCCCTCGTGCGTCAGCGCATCATCGGCGATCGACGACCGATCATCTTGCAGTACGAGCATGACGGCGAGGCGCCCGGCGCCCCCGGTCGGCAGCCAATTGCCCGAGCGGGCGTCGCGCGCGACCGAAACGACGAAGCGGCCGTCGGGCGCGATGGCCATGGTGTCGCGCGTGAAGGAGTAGCGGCCGGCCGGGTTCTCGATCAGCGCGCCGTCGTTGTCGAAGACGGAAATGCTCCACCAGCCGGCGCGGAAGGCCTGCCCCTCGATCGTGTAGTCGCACGAGGAATAGAGCGTGTGGCCGCTGTTGTCCGTGTGGGCGACGTAGGTGCGCGAGATCTCGGAGCTGAGCGGCAGGGCGCCGAGACGGGCGAAGTGGGCGCGCGCGTAGGGGTCGCTGTTGCGGCGCGTCGCCTGCCCCCACGAGACCCATGGACCGATCCGCTCGACGGAGAGCACGGAGCCCGCGTCGACCATGTACCAGTGCGTGCCGATGCCGCCGATCAGCACGATGCCGATGAACAGCGCGATGTCGGAAACCCTGGCGATGATCGCCATGAGGCGCTGGCGGAGCAGATAGAGCTCGAAGTTCATGCGGTGAGCCTATCGTGTCTCGAGGCTAGGAGCGGATTGGGCCGCGCCCGTCGCCGTCTGCGTTCTCGACGCGGGCGAAGCATCGCCTCTGCGGGTGTCGGGGGCGGCGGACGGCGATTCGCCAGACACGGCCTTGCGCATGGCCTGTGACAGCCGTTTCAGAGCGTCACGCGTCGTTTGCGGCAGCCTGAGGTCTCGTGGCGCGGTGCCGCGCTCAGCGGCGAGCATCGGGTCGCTGCGTTTCAGCTCGGCCAACCGCTGCTGCTCCTCGACCTGGCGAGGATGTACCGGCAGGCCCGGGATCTGGCCGATATTCATGTCGGTATGGGCGACCGACATGTAGGCGTGCCAAACCTGTGTCGGCAGGCTGCCGCCGGTGACGTTGCGCGTCGGGCGGAAGTCGTCGTTGCCGACCCAGACGCCGGTGACGAACTGGCCGGTGAAGCCGACGAACCAAGCGTCGCGATAGCTCGAGCTGGTGCCTGTCTTGCCGACGGCGTAGGTGAAGGGGAGCTGCGCCTTCGTGCCGGTGCCCTGCTCGACCACCGCCTGCATCATCTGGTTGAGCTGCTCGGCGACCTGGCGTGGCACGGTCTGCGGCGGCTTCGGTGCATCGCGCTCGTGAGTGTAGATCGTCTCGCCTTGCGAGTTGACGAGCTCGAGCACGGCATAGGGCTTGGCGAGCTTGCCGCCGTTGGCGAACGTCGCGTAGCCACCCGTATGCTCGAGCAGTGTGACGCCGCCATCGCCGAGGGCCATCGAGCACGTCTTCTTGACGCCGGAGACACCGAGCCGCTGCACCATGTCCATGACCTTCTCGCGCCCAAGTTTGAGGGAGAGGTCGACGGCGACGGTGTTGAGCGAGCGGGCGAGCGCCTCGGTGAGCGAGAGCGAGCGACCGCTGCCGCCGCCGCCGCTGTAGTTCTTCGGCGCCCAGTTTCCGCACGAGCGCGAGCTGTCGCGGACGACGGTGCGCGGCGTGTAGCCTTCCTCGAGCGCGACCGCATAGACGTAGGGCTTGAATGACGAGCCGGGCTGACGGCGGGCGGCGGTGGCGCGGTTGAACTGGCTCTCGCCATAGTCGACGCCGCCAACGATGGCGCGCACCGCGCCGTCGACGTCCATCGAGACGAGCGCGCCGGAGCGTGCGTTGAGTGCCCGGCCACTCGACTTGATATTGGAGACGAGTGCTTCCTCGGCCGTCTTTTGCAGATTGAGGTCGAGCGTGGTCCGCGCCGTAAGGACGTACTGCCCCTTGCCCTCCGCGACCCGCTGCACTTCCTCGAAGGCCCAGTCGAGGAACCAGTCCGGCGTGCTGGTCGATCGGTTCTCGACGATGCGGGCGGGATGCAAGCGGGCAGCGTGGACCTGACCTGCAGAGTAGTATCCGGCCTCGACGAGGTTGGAGAGCACCTCGTTGGTGCGGGCACGGGCGGCCGGCAGGTTGACGTGCGGAGCGTACTTGGTTGGCGCCTTGAAGAGGCCGGCGAGCAGTGCGGCTTCCGCCATGTTGATGCTGCGGACCGACTTGCCGAAATAGAACTGCGAGGCCGCCTCGACGCCAAAGGCGCCTCCGCCCATGTAGGCACGGTCGAGGTAGAGCTTCAGGATCTCGCGTTTGGTGAAGCGGCTCTCGAGCAGGAAGGCGAGGAAGACCTCCTTCAGCTTGCGCTGGATCGAACGTTCGGACGACAGAAACAGGTTCTTGGCGAGCTGCTGTGTGAGGGTCGACCCGCCCTGGACGACGTCGTTGGCCTGAAGGTTGGTGACGAGGGCGCGGAAGGTGCCGAGGAAGTCGACGCCGAAGTGCTCGAAGAACCGCCGATCCTCGGTGGCGAGGGCCGCGCGGATCATGTAGTCGGGAATCTCCTCGAGTGGCACCGCGTCGTTGTGGAGGATGCCGCGCTTGCCGATCTCGGTGCCGTTGCGGTCGAGGATCTTCACGGCATAGTGGCCGGTCAGAAAGCGCCCTTCGTCGAATTCGACGAGGGCCGGCAGGGCGAGGCCGTAAAGGATGACCAGGCCGCCGGTGCCGAGGGTCAGGGCATCGCTGGCGAATTCGTTGGCGAGGCGCTTCCAGCCGCTGATCTTGAACCGCGCGAAATAGCTGGACCCCGAGTTCCATTTGTCGCTGATCCAGGCGCGCGTCCCTGCGAACGCGGAATCGATCCGCGAATCCAGGTCGAGCCAGTCGATCAGGCGGTCGCGCCCGCCTTCCTTGAAGAACCAATCGCTCAAACGGGGCCTCGGACGTGTGGTGGTCGTTTTCCGGCGTGCGTCGCCGGGAAGCGACTATGTACGACGATTGGAGCCGCCGATTAACCGTTTTCGTCTCGGACGGCCCGCCCTATACCGGGATTGTGCATGGGGATGCGCCCCTGCGACTCGCCGGAGTAGTGAGGATAGCAGCGAGTGCGGGCCGAATCGCGGCGGCAGACGCGTTCTGCCGGCAACACGAACAATGGAAAATTCCGATGGCCGCGAGTGAGGATGGCACGCCGTTCTGGACGACCAAGCTTCTCGACGAGATGACAGCGGAGGAGTGGGAGGCCCTTTGCGACGGCTGTGGCCGCTGCTGCCTGTTGAAGCTCGAGGACGAGGACGACGGTAGCGTGCACCTGACAAGGCTGGCCTGCGGGCTACTCGATATCGGCAAATGCCGATGTTCAGATTATGAGAACAGGCACGCCAAGATGCCGGATTGTGTCGCCATCGACCCGGTGAAGGTGAAGCGACTTGCGTGGCTGCCCACCTCTTGCGCGTACAGGCGCGTCGCGGAGGGGCGCGGATTGGCCTGGTGGCATCCCTTGATCTCGGGATCACCGGAAACGGTGCACGAGGCGGGAATTTCGGTGCGGGACTGGAGCCTGAGCGAGACGCGGGTCAGCCCGCTGGACTTCGAGCGCTTCATAATTTCCGATCTCGACGATGGCTGAGCCGCATGGGGTTCGGCTGAAGTTTATCCTCGCCCTACTGGAGTCGCCTAATATTGAAAGGTTTTACTTCAAGTAAAGACTTGGTTGCGTCAGAATTTTACTTCATAACGCTGCGCATTTACTGTTGACAGCGCCGCGCTGTTTCTTTACAAATCTGTATAACGCGATCATTGGGTCGGCGGGGTGCGGTTAGGGCAGCGCAGTCGGCGCGCAGGCCGATCCAGCCAGATTCGACCCAGGGTCCGCGCAATCTCTCAATTTCCTGCACGTTGCATGCGGAGTTCCATGTCACGCGACGAAGCGACATGGGCCGAAATCGCGCGTCTGTGGCGTGAGGGCGCCGATCCCGTCGGCGAAATCGCCGCGCGGTTCGGTGTGACGCGCCAGAAGATCGTCGCGGTGGCCCGGACGATGCGATGGCCGGCCCGGGGGGGGCGGGATGTTGGACCGGATGCAGATGCGCCGGCCCGGCCGATCTCGGATCGGAGCAGAAGGAAAACGGCCGGCGCAACCGAGGGATTGGGGCAGCACCCGGTGGACGGGGCAGGGGAAGGCGTCGCCGCCGAATCTTCTTCGCGAAGTAACCCGACTTCCGCGCGTCGCCCCCGCCGGGCAGGCAAGGGTGCTCCGGCGCGCCGCGCAATGGTCGAGCGGCTCTACGACGCGATGGATGTCAAGCTGAGACGGATCGAGCAGCACATGGCCGAGAACGCCGACGCAAGCACGGCGGACAGCGAGCGCACCACCCGTTCGCTCAACACGCTGGTTCGCAGCCTCGAAAAGCTCAGCGCCTTCGAGCAGAAGCTCGGCAAGGCAGGCAAGGACCGCAGCGAGAAAGCCAAAGAGGAGGGCGCGCGTGACACGACGGAGCGCCGCCGCCAGGAGCTTGCGCGACGCATTGCGAAACTGCTCGAGCGAAACTGACATAGCCCGTCTCCTCGCCGGTCTGACCGACGACGAACTCGTGTTCCTTTTGGGCGACTGGCAGGTGTGGGCGCGCGACGATCAACTGCCACCAGCGACTATGGCGGAAGCTCCTTGGCGCGTTTGGCTGATACTTGGCGGGCGCGGTGCGGGAAAGACGCGGGCGGGCGCGGAATGGGTGCGCGCGAAAGCGTTAGGAGTGTCGCCGATAGCCGGTGTGCCAGCGGCGCGTATCGCTTTGATCGGCGAGACGCTTGCCGATGTTCGCCGGGTCATGATCGAGGGGCAGTCGGGCTTGCTCGCCGTGCATGGCGAAGCGGAGCGTCCGCGCTTCGAAACATCGAAGGGCCGTCTCGTCTGGCCGAACGGAACCGTAGCTGAAATATTTTCGGCCGAATGCCCCGACGCCTTGCGCGGCCCGCAGTTCGCGGCGGCGTGGTGCGACGAGCTCTGCAAGTGGCGTAACGCCGAGGCGACGTGGGACATGCTGCAGTTCGCGCTGAGGCTTGGCGATCAACCACAGGTGACGGTGACGACGACGCCGCGGCCTGTGCCGTTACTGAAAGCGATTCTCGCCGATCGGCAGACGGTGACCACCCGCGCTGCGACGGCAGCCAACGCCGGCAACCTCTCGCCGACGTTTCTTGCTGAGATGGAGCGGCGTTACGCGGGGTCTCTGCTCGGGCGCCAGGAACTCGAGGGCGAGTTGATCGAGGATCTGAAGGGCGGACTTTGGAGACGTGACTGGATCGATGATGCCCGGGTTGAGCAGGCGCCGTTGCTTCGTACAGTGGTCGTGGCTGTCGACCCGCCCGTGACGGCAACGGCCACGTCGGACGCGTGCGGCATCGTCGTCGCCGGCATAGGCAAGGATGGACGCGTCTACGTGATCGACGACAGGACCGTGCAGGGACGCGAGCCGAGCGTGTGGGCGCGAGCGGTGCGCGCCGCCTATCACGATCATCGTGCGGACCGCGTCGTCGCGGAGATCAACCAGGGCGGCGATCTGGTTGTCGCGGTCTTGAAGCAGATCGACGCAGCAATGCCCGTGCGGACGGTGCGCGCGACACGCGGCAAGTGGGTGCGCGCGGAGCCCGTGGCGGCGCTTTATGCGGAAGGGCGTGTTGCGCATGCCGGACGCTTCGACGCGCTCGAGGAACAAATGGCGGCGTTTGGCAGCGACGGGCGCGCGAGTGGCCGCAGCCCGGACCGGCTCGATGCTCTGGTCTGGGCGCTGACCGACTTGATGATCGACCCGCCGGAACCGCCGCGGCCGGTGCTGACCCCGTTCCTGCGTCGCCTTTGAACGGAGCTGGCGCCTCGCCGGCAACGTCACGACACAAGCTCGAGAAACGAGGATATCCCGAATGGCCCGCATCCACGATGCGCTGGCCCGGCTGATGCCGTGGCGAGCGCAAGGTCCGACCGCAGCGGAGATGAAGGCGAGCCGGGCGCAACGCCTCGTCGCGATCGAGCATCTCGGCGAGCCGGTATGGGCGCCGCGCGACTACGCTTCGTTCGCGCGCGAAGGCTTCATGCAGAACGCCATCGTCTATCGCTCGGTGCGCATGGTGGCAGAGGCGGCGGCATCGATTCCCTTGCTTCTCTACGACGGTGCGACCGAGATCGAAAGCCATCCATTCCTCGATCTCGTCGCTCACCCGAGCATCGATCATACGGTCGCGGATTTCTTCGAGAGTTGGTACGGTTACCTGCTGGTCGCCGGCAATGCCTACGTCGAGGCGGTCGGCATCGATGGGCGCCTGCGCGAACTGCATGCGTTGCGGCCCGACCGGATGAAGGTGATCCCCGGCTCGGATGGCTGGCCGGAAGGCTACGACTATACCGTCGGCGGACGCTCGGTGCGGCTCGAAGGCGATGCAGTCGACGGCGTGCGCCGCGTGTTGCACCTTCGGCTCTTTCATCCGGCAAACGATTACTACGGGATGAGTCCCATCGAGGCCGCGGCCTCGGCGATCGACATTCACAATCAGGCCGGCCGTTGGAACAAGGCGCTGCTCGATAACTCGGCCCGCCCGTCGGGCGCACTCGTCTATGCAGCGCGGGACGGGAACCTGACGCAAGAGCAGTTCGATCGTTTGAAGGGGGAACTCGAGGCCGGCTTCCAAGGGGCACGGCAGGCGGGGCGGCCAATGCTTCTCGAGGGTGGGCTCGATTGGAAGCAGATCGGTATGAGCCCGAAGGACATGGATTTCGTCGAGGCACGCAATGCGGCTGCACGCGAGATTGCACTCGCCGTCGGTGTGCCACCGATGCTTCTCGGCATCCCCGGCGACAACACGTATTCGAACTACCAGGAGGCAAGCCGCTCGTTCTGGCGCCAGACGGTTTTGCCGCTGGTGACACGCACGTCGAAGGCGATGTCGGCATGGCTTGCGCCGGCGTGGGGTGGCCGCCTCGAACTCAGACCAGATCTCGACGCGATCGAAGCGCTTTCGACGGAGCGCGATCAGTTGTGGTCGCGGCTCGAGAAGGCGAGCTTCCTCACCAGCGACGAGAAGCGGGCGGCGGCGGGTTACGGACCGGCGAACGGGGCGAGGTGAGCGCGGCGCGCTCCTTTCAAAAGCACATCAATAGCGATTTGACGAGTGAGGTTGGCCGATGGCGGATCGGATCTGCGGGCGTGTGCTCACGGGCGTGGAAGCGAAGTTCACGGCGCTCGATCTCAAGAGTGTTGCGGAAGATGGAGCGTTCGAAGGCTATGCAAGCCTGTTCGGGCGGGAGGACCTGAGCCGCGATATCGTCATTCCAGGCGCGTTCAAGGAAAGCCTTGCGCGGCGCGGACCACGCGGCATTCGCATGCTGTTCCAGCACGATCCCGCCGAGCCGATCGGTGTGTGGGAGCAGATCGAAGAGGACCGCAAGGGCCTGTTCGCACGCGGTCGCCTTATGCGCGACGTGGCGCGAGCGCGCGAGGTGCTCTCACTGATGAAGGCGGGCGCACTCGACGGTCTTTCAATCGGCTTCAAGGCCGAGAAGGCGCGGCGTGATGCCAAGAGTGGCGTGCGGCGCCTCGAGCGCATCGACCTTTGGGAAATCTCGATCGTGACATTTCCGATGCTGCCTGACGCGCGCATCGACAGTTTCAAGGACGCGCCGTTCGCGGGCGGCTTTCCGACCGAGCGCGAAATGGAGCGCTGGCTCACGCGCGCTGCGGGCCTAACCCGCGCGCAGGCACGCGCCATGATGCGCGACGGTATCAAAGGACTTCAAGCCCTGCGGGACGCGGGCGCGGAGGTGAGCGGGGCGGTGATCTTGGCCGAGCGCATGCGGGATGCGGCGCGACGGATGAGCGCGGGCCTCGGTTGGAAACCACACGAGGATCAGAACACATGACGGACAGGACGATCTACGAGACGAAGACGGCGGGTGGCGATGTCGGAGCTGCGTTCGATGAGTTCATGCGCGCGTTCGAGGAGTTCAAGGAGACCAACGACCGGCGGCTCGACGAGATGGAGCGGCGCACGGGAGAGGATGTGGTGACTGTCGAGAAGCTGGCGCGCATCGACCGCGCGCTGGATCAGCTCACGGTGAAGTCTCAGCGGCCGCCGCTCGGTGGCCCGGCACCGCGGTCGTCCATTTCGATCCAGCACAAGAGCGCCTTCGACGGCTACGTGCGCAAGGGTGAGGTGTCGGGTCTGCGCGCCATCGAGGGCAAGGCGCTGTCGGTTGGGTCCGACCCGGACGGCGGCTACCTGGTGCCCGACGAGACGGAGACGACGATCAATCGCGCGCTGCGCGACATCTCTCCGATCCGCGCGATCGCCGGGGTGCGCCAGGTGTCGGGGTCGGTCTACAAGCGCCCTTACGCGGTCTCGGGCTTCGCTACCGGCTGGATCGGCGAGACCGCGGCGCGTCCGCAGACGACGACGCCGACGCTGTCGGAACTTGCGTTCCCGACGATGGAGCTCTACGCGATGCCGGCCGCGACCGCGAGCCTGCTCGACGACAGTGCCGTCAATATCGACGAGTGGCTCGCCGAGGAGGTGCGCGTCGCGTTCGCGGAGCAGGAGGGAACGGCCTTCGTCTCGGGCGACGGCATCAACCAGCCGAAGGGATTTCTCTCGTATCCGACAGTCGCCAACGCGAGCTGGAGTTGGGGCAACATCGGCACCGTCGCGACCGGCGTTTCTGCGGCGTTTCCCGCGAGCGATCCCGGTGACGTGCTGATCGATCTCATCTACGCCGTGCGTGCGGGCTATCGCGCCAATGCGCATTTCGTCATGAACCGGGCGACGCAGTCACAGGTGCGCAAGCTCAAGGACGGAGATGGCACCTATCTGTGGCAGCCCGCGTCCGAACCGGGCCAGGCGCCGACGCTTCTCGGCTTCCCCATCGCCGAGGCAGAGGACATGCCGGACATCGCGGCGAACTCCATGTCGATCGCCTTCGGTGACTTCCGTCGCGGCTACCTGATCGTCGACCGCGTCGGCATCCGCGTTCTTCGCGACCCCTACAGCTCGAAGCCTTACGTGCTGTTCTACACGACGAAGCGCGTCGGTGGCGGCGTGCAGGATTTCGATGCGCTGAAGCTGTTGAAGTTCGGCGCCTGAGCGCGCTTCGCGCTGTGGCGCTTCGAGATGTGTGACCCGCGCGGGAGTTCCTCCCGCCCGCGCGGCTACTGCGGGGCCGTCCTTATCCCCGGGGCGGCCCCGCTTCTTATTCTAGAGCTGGGAAGGACGCCGGATGCCGGCACAGCAGGAGGATGGACGATGGCGCTGATGATGCGGAACGCCCCGCTCGGCGAGCCCTTGACGCTCGACCAGGTGAAGCTGCACCTGCGCCTCGACGGCGCGGGCGAGGATACGTTGCTGGCGAGCCTCATCCTGACATCACGACTGCATATCGAGGCGGCGCTCGGTCTGGCCTTGATCTCGCAGGGCTGGCGCCTCGTGCTCGACGCTTGGCCGGCAGACGGTGCGTTGGCGTTGCCGATTTCGCCAGTGCAAGGCATCGAGGAAATTCGCGTCCGTGACCGCGACGGAAATTCAGCAGTCGTTTCGGCCGATGATTATGAACTGGCGGCGGCCGGGCGGCCGCAGCGCCTCGTGCGCCGCGGTGCGGGATGGCCGCCGCCGGGGCGACCAGTCGCCGGCATCGAGATCGATCTCGTCGCCGGCTTCGGCACAACCGCAGAGGATGTTCCGGCACCGATACGCCAGGCACTGATGCTGCTCGTAGCGCACTGGTACGAACATCGCGATCCCTTCGAGATCGGCGCGCCGCAGACACATGTTCCGGGAGCGGTGAGCCGGTTGCTCGGCCCCTATCGTCCGGTGCGGCTGTGATGACGGTGCGTATCGGCGATCTGCGCCATCGACTCTCGCTGGAGGCGGCGGTGCGCGAGGACGATGGCTGCGGTGGCGCGGTCGAGACTTGGCACGAGCAGGCCGAGGTTTGGGCAGCGGTACGGCCGCTCGGGGGCAACGAACGTGAGGCGGCGGACCAGCTCGCCGGCCGGGTAACTCACGAAGTGTGGCTGCGCTGGCGCGAGGGCGTGAGGCCCGACATGCGTTTTCGCTTCGCGGCGCGGACATTCGATATCCGCGTGGTGATCGACGTTGACGAACGACGCCGGTTTCTCAAGTGCCTGTGCGAGGAGCGCGAGCTGTGAGGATGTCTGTTCGACTGAGCGGCCTGAGCCGTCGCATCGAAGGGCGGGTCCGCGATCGGGTCGAGGCTCGCCTCGCGCGCCGTGCTGCGGAGCGAGCTTGGCGCCGCCGCGTCAAGGCGAGCACGACGTTTCAGGACGTGCAGAGCGTTGCGGATATTCCTGCGAGTGATGCGACGGAAGGCAGTTAGCGATGGCGAACTCGGCACTCGAGCTGCAACGCTCGCTGTATCTGTTGTTGAAGGGCGACGCCACACTCACCGCAGCCCTCGGTGGACCGCGAGTCTACGACGACGTGCCGCAGCGCGCCGAACTGCCCTATGTCACGTTCGGCCAGAGCCTCGTGCGCGACTGGTCGACAGGCAGCGAGCCGGGCCACGAGCATCTGGTGACACTGCATGTCTGGTCGCGCGCTCCGGGCCGCAAGAAGGTGCATGAAATCATCGATGTTCTGGTCGCCCTGCTCCACGACAGGAAGCCGGAGCTCGAGTTCCACCAGATCGTGAACTTGCGGCACGAGCTTTCGGAAGCTCGTCGCGACAGCGATGGCGAGACATATCACGGAATCGTCCGCTACCGCGTCGTGACGGAGCCGGTCTGAGCCAAGCCGTCGTCCATTTCCGCGCCATGTCGCGCGTCATTCGCTCATCAAAAAGGAACCAAACATGGCTGCACAGAAGGGCAAGGACCTGCTGCTGAAGGTCGATGGCGACGGCCTCGGCAGCTTCACAACGGTGGCGGGCCTTCGCTCGCGTGCGATTGCATTCAATGCCGAGACGGTGGACGTGACCAACGCGGATTCCGTGGGGCACTGGCGCGAGCTGCTAGGGGGAGCCGGAGTGAAATCGGCGAGGGTTACGGGCGCGGGCATCTTCAAGGACGCCCAATCCGACGAGATTGTGAGGGGTTTGTTCTTCGACGGCGGTATTCGCGCGTGGCAAGTCGTCGTCCCGGACTTCGGCACAGTCACGGGGCAAATGCAGATCACCTCGTTCGAGCTGACAGGCCGCCACGACGGAGAGATTGCCTTCGAACTGTCGCTCGACAGTGCTGGCGAACTCGTCTTCGCGGCGTCCTAACGATAGCAGGGGGTGACACATGGCCAACGCGCGTCGCGGCGAGGTCGACGGAGTTCTCGACGGCAAGACACATCGGCTTTGCCTGACGCTTGGTGCGTTGGCGGAGCTGGAACAGGCATTCGGTGACGAGGACATGTTGGCGCTCGCCATCCGGTTCGAAGGCGGGCGGATATCGGCGCGCGACGCCATGCGCATCATCGCCGCCGGGTTACGCGGCGCAGGAGCGGATGTGACTGAGAGCGATGTCGCGCGGATGCGGGCGGAGGGCGGAGTGGCCGGATACGTCGACATCGTCGCGCGTCTGCTGGCGGCAACGTTCGCTGGAGATGAGAAAGCGGCCAAGGTCGAGCGTGTGTCTGAAGCGGGCAGTGACGGGGGGGCAATTGGAAATCGCCCTTTCCCTGGAACGACGTGATGGCGGCGGGTCTCGGGCTTTTGCGTCTCGAGCCACGGGCGTTCTGGTCGATGACGCTCAAGGAGTTGCAGGCGGCGCTCGTGGCGATCACGGGATCAGAAGGAACATGCGCACCGCCGTCACGTCGCGAGATGACAGGCCTGATGCTACGGTATCCGGATCGAAGGGTGTGCGATGAACGATGAAACAGGCGGCAGCGAAGAGTGGGTCGTCACGATTTCGGCCGACACGACGGAATTGAAGCGCAGCCTCACCGACGCCGAACATCTTGGACGGAGGTTCGGTGCGTCTCTGACCTCTGCCTTCGAGGGACTGGCGCTCAAAGGGCGTAGCCTTGGAGACGTGCTGCGTTCCCTCGCGCTCAGTCTTTCGAGCATCGTGCTGAAGGCGTCGCTGCGTCCGCTCGAGCAGGGGTTCGGCAATCTTCTGTCGGGCCTTTTCTCAGGTCTCGCCGGCAGTGGATCGGCAGCGGCGGCGATGCCGGTGCCGTTCGCGCAAGGTGGCGTGATCCAGAGCCCGATCGGCTTTCCTCTCGCCAATGGCCGGCTCGGTGTTGCCGGCGAGCGCGGCGCTGAAGCCATCATGCCGTTGGCGCGCGGTCCCGATGGCCGCCTTGGAGTCGTCGCGTCGGGTGGCGGCGGCGGGATGATCATCACGCTCAACGTTACGGCCACGGACGCCGAGAGCTTCAGGCGTTCCGAGAGCCAGGTCGCCGCGATGCTGGCCCGCGCCGTGGCGTACGGGCAGCGAAATCTTTGACGGAGTCGCGGGGCATGGCGGGACGGTGAGGCGGGCATGAGTTTCCATGAAGTGCGGTTCCCGACAGGGATATCGCGGGCATCGCAAGGTGGACCGGAGCGGCGGACGGAAGTCGTCGTGCTCGGATCAGGGCACGAGGAACGCAACGCGCGATGGGCGGATTCTCGGCGCAGCTACAACGCAGGTTACGGCGTCCGGTCGCTCGACGAGCTGAACGAAGTGATCACGTTTTTCGAGGAGCGCCGCGGTCGCCTGCACGGATTCCGGTGGCGCGATCTCGCTGACTGGAAGTCGTGTCCACCCGAGCAGTCGCCGACGGACGCCGACCAGGTAATCGGAACTGGTGACGGTACGACAGCGGCGTTTCAATTGCTGAAGACGTACGGCGGCAGCTTTGCACCTTGGCGGCGCGTAATCGTCAAGCCAGTGGAAGGAAGCGTAGTCGTCAGCGTCGCTGGCGTTGCCCAGACACTAGGTGTGGACGTCTCGGTGGACTACGCAACCGGCGCGCTGACATTTTCGCCCGCGAGCATTCCACCCTCAGCCGCAGCCATCACCGCCGGGTTTCTGTTCGATGTCCCCGTGCGATTCGATACGGACAAGCTCGAGGTCAATATCCAGGGCTTTCGCCACGGCGCGATCCCAAACATTCCAATCGTGGAGATCCGCATATGAAGCAGGTCCCCGATGCGCTCGATGCGCACCTGCGGAGCGGTGCCACGACACTGTGTTGGTGCTGGCGCATGACGCGCCGGGACGGGTTGGTGCAGGGCTTTACCGATCACGATCGCGACCTCACCTTCGACAGTGTGACCTTCGAGGCGTCGGCTGGATTTTCGGCGGGCGAGATTACGGATTCGGTGGGTTTGAGTGTCGATAATCTCGAGGTGACGAGCGCTCTCTCGTCGGATCGGCTTTCTGAACTCGATCTCGCGGCGGGGCTTTATGACGACGCGCGCGTCGAGATTTTCCGCGTGAACTGGCAGGATCCGGAGCAGCGTCTGCTGATCAGAAGCGGGAGTCTGGGCGAGGTCCGCAGGGCCGGCCCGCGCTTCACGGCCGAAGTGCGGGGGCTCGCGCATTATCTCCAGCAGCCGAGAGGCCGCCTGTTTCAATACACCTGCGATGCCGATCTCGGCGATGCGCGGTGCGGACTCGACCTCGACAATCCGTCGCTGCGCGCGGTGGGCGTCGTGGAAGCTGTGGTTGACGCGCGCAGGTTCGATGTGTCGGGCCTTTCGGGCTATGCCAGCAGCTGGTTCACGCGCGGTCTCTTGACGTTCACATCGGGGGCGGCAGCGGGGCAGGCCGTGGAAGTGAAGCGCCATACGAGCAATGCGGGCCAGGTGTCGATCGAGCTTTGGCACGCCGCGCGGATGCCCCTACTCGCCGGGCAGACGTTCGCGATCACCGCCGGATGCGACAAGCACGTGGGCACTTGCCGGGACAAGTTCGCGAACGTCACGAACTACCGCGGATTTCCGCACATGCCCGGTAACGACTTTTTGACGGCCTCCGTTGCCAGGTCGTCGGAGTGAGGCGATGGGATCGGCTGAGATTGGAATGGCATCCCCGGTGAGCACCGATGCCATCGTGCGCGCGGCCCGAGGCTGGATCGGCACGCCCTATCATCATCAGGCGAGCTGCAAGCTCGTCGGGACGGATTGCCTTGGACTGGTGCGCGGAGTCTTCCGGGAGATCTACGGCCGCGAGGCCGAGATGCCACCGCCATATTCCGCTGACTGGGCCGAGGCGTTAGCCGCGGAGACGCTACTCGAAGCTGCATCACGGCAGCTGTTGCCAACGCGCGATCACGTTCCGCAGTCCGGTGATGTTCTCATCTTTCGCATGCGGAGAGGAACGATCGCCAAGCACGCGGGAGTCGCGACGGGCTCGCAGTCCATGGTGCACGCGCTCGAGACGATCGGCACGGTCGAGGTTGCAATCAACGGCTGGTGGCGGCGGCGCATCGCCGGGATCTTCCGCTTTCCCGGCGTCGAGAGTTGAGGCGAGGCGAACATGGCGACATTGGCACTGGCCGCGGTCGGCGCAGCAGTCGGCAGCGCGGTAATGCCTGCCGGCGTCACTCTGTTCGGCGCGACGCTGAGCGGAGCGGCAATCGGGTCGCAGATCGGTGCGTTCGCGGGTTCGTATGTCGATCAGAAGCTGCTTGCGACGGCCGGCGGCTCCGGCCCGTATCACGGGCCACGGCTGAGCGATCTGCACGTCACCTCTTCGACGGAAGGTGCGCCGCTGCCGCGTGTCTATGGACGGGCGCGGCTTGGCGGGCAGGTGATCTGGGCGGACGAGATCGAGGAGGAGCGCGTAACGTCATCGGCCGGAGGCGGCGGCAAGGGCGGCGGCTCGGGCGGCGGGGCGACTACAGTCACCTATCGGTACTATGCGAGCTTCGCGGTTGCGATCGCCGCTGGGGTCGTCACCAACATCGGGCGCGTGTGGGCTGACGGGAAGGAACTCGATCTCACGGACGTGACGTATCGATTCCACGACGGTTCAGAGACGCAAATCGCGGACGAGCTGATCGCGGCGAAGCTCGGCGTTGGCGAGGCGCCTGCCTATAGAGGCGTGGCCTATATCGTGTTCGAGCGCCTGCCGCTTGCGCAATTTGGAAACCGCCTGCCGCAACTCGCATTCGAAGCCTATCGTGATCTCGACCCGATCGGGCGTGATATCCGTGGCGTCGTGCTTATTCCGGGTAGCGGCGAGTTTGCCTATTCGCCGGAGCCCGTGACGAGGAACATCGGTGCCGGCAGCTCGGTTTCCGAGAACGTTCACACGCGGCAAGGTGGGACCGATTGGGCCGTGTCACTCGATCAGATGGCACAGGCACTGCCAAGAGTTGAGAGCGTCTCTCTGGTCACAAGCTGGTTCGGTAGCGATCTGCGCGCGGGGCTTTGCACCATTCGCCCAGCCATCGAAACCCGGGACAAAGTCACGCATCCATTCAGTTGGGCGGTTGCGGGACTGACGCGAGCGAGCGCTCCAGAGGTCAGCCGTCGCGACGGCCGGCCAGCTTATGGCGGCACGCCGTCCGATAGCGCAGTAGTGGCGGCGATCCGCGACCTGAAGGCGCGCGGGTATGCCGTGACTTTGACGCCGTTCATCCTGATGGACGTGCCCGACGATAATGGTCTCGCAGACCCCTATACGGGCGAGGGACGCCAGCCAAGCTATCCCTGGCGCGGCCGTATCACATGCGATCCGGCCCCAGGTGCGGCGGGGAGTGTGGACAAGACGGCCGCTGCCGAGGCGCAGGTGCAGAGCTTCTGCGGCATGGCGCAGGTCTCGCACTTCGCAGTCGTCGGCGATCGGGTGATCTATACCGGGCCCATCGATTGGGGCTTGCGCCGCATGGTGCTCCATTATGCGCATCTGGCAACGGCCGCGGGCGGCGTCGATACATTCGTGATAGGCACGGAACTGCGCGGCCTGACACAGGTTCGCAGTTCTGCGGCGACGTATCCGTTCGTGTCTGCCCTCGTGCAATTGGCCGACGACGTGAAATCCGTGCTCGGGCCTGCGACCAAGGTGACATATGCCGCAGACTGGTCAGAGTACTTTGGCCACCAGCCGGTGGACGGGACGGGAGACGTCTATTTCAATCTCGACGCGCTATGGGCCTCGCCTTCGATCGATGCTGTGGGGATTGACGTCTATTGGCCCCTCGCCGATTGGCGCGCGGGACGCGATCATCTCGATTACCTTGCCGGTGCTCCGAGCATCTACGACACGGCCTATCTGGCGGGGAACGCAGAGGGCGGTGAAGGTTACGATTGGTATTATGCGAGCGCGGCTGATCGCGATGCACAAGTTCGCTCGCCCATAACCGATGGCAGTGGTAAGCCCTGGCTGTTTCGCTACAAGGATATCCGCTCGTGGTGGAGTGAGCAGCATTTCGATCGCCCAGGTGGGATCGAGCAGTCAACCGCTTCGGCCTGGATACCGAAGTCGAAGCCGCTCTGGTTCATGGAAACGGGGTGTCCCGCGGTCGATCTCGGTGCGAACCAGCCGAACGTGTTCGTCGATGCGAAGAGCGCGGAAAGTGCCGTGCCCTATTACGCCCAGGGCATCCGGGACGATTTGATGCAGCGGCAGTATTTGCGCGCGCTGATCGGTGCCTTCGATCCGAGTTCCCCCGTCTATGGCAACGGCAACCCAATTTCGCCAGTCTATGGCGGGCGCATGGTCGATACTTCGCGGATTTATGTCTACGCCTGGGATGCCCGGCCCTTCCCGGCATTTCCCGCGAATATCGAGACGTGGAGCGACGCAGACAACTGGCGGCTCGGTCATTGGCTCAGCGGGCGAATTGCTGGTGCGCCGCTCTCGCATGTGATCGACGCACTCATGGATGACTTCGGGCATGAGAACTACGACGCGAGCGGCCTTTTCGGAATCGTTCCTGGGTATGTGGTGGATCGCGTGATGTCGGCGCGCGATGCGCTCGAGCCGCTCGGTCTCGCATACTTCTTCGACCCGCTCGAGAGCGGCGGACGCATCGTATTCCGCCAGCGCGCCAGCGCGCCAGCGGTGATGCGACTGGGCCTTGACGATCTCGTCGAGCAACGCGCTGAGGACGCGCTCTTGATGCTGACGCGGGGACAGGAGACGGAACTGCCTGCTTCGACCAAGATCAGCTATCTCGGCGCCGGTGGCGATTATCGGCAGGCCGTCGCGGAGTCGCGGCGACTCGTCGGAGCGAGCGTCAGGGTGTCGCAAGCCGAGCTGCCCTTGGTGCTCGACGCGGAGCACGCAGGGCGCATTGCGGATTCATGGCTGCACGAGACATGGATTTCGCGGGAGAGGGCCTCGTTCACCCTGCCGCCGAGCGGTATCGCGGTTGAGCCGGGGGACGTCGTCTCTATCGACGCGGGAACGGGGCAACGGCTCTTCCGCGTTACCTCGGTTGGCGAAGATGGGACGCGGGCGATCGAAGCACTCGCGGTCGATCCATCGATCTATGAGGTGACACCGGTTGCCGTGCGACCGCTGGTTCCCTTGCGAGATGTCAGTGTCGGGCAGCCGCACGTCTACTTCCTGGATTTGCCGATGTTGCGGGGCGATGAGGCGCCGGAGGCAGGCTATGTTGTCGCGCGCCAGGAGCCGTGGCCAGGATCGGTAGCACTCTATGCATCACCCGAAGGCACGGGTTTCGCGCTCAAGGCGCTCATTGCGAGTTCAGCGACGCTTGGTATGACGCTCTCCGACTTGGCGCCGGGTCCGGAAGGACGGATAGATTGCGCGAACGACTTGCTGGTCGAGGTGTCGGGCGGCGCCTTGGCTTCGGTGACGACGTTGCAGATGCTGGGAGGACGCAATGTCGCGGCCGTTCGCAACGGTGACGGAGATTGGCAGCTCTTACAGTTCGAGCGAGCGGAATTGATTGCGGCCGGGACGTATCGGCTGAGCCGACTGTTGCGCGCGCAAGCGGGAACTGATGGGTCCGCTGGTACTGTCGTTCCCGCCGGGGCGCCCTTCGTGCTTCTCGACCAGAGCCGCACGGAGGTGACGATCGATCGCAACGAGATCGGATTGCCGTATACCTGGAAGTACGGGCCATCGTCGAAGAGCATCGGCGATGTGAGCTACGGCGAGACGGTGCATGCCTTCGTCGGAGTAGGGCTTCGGCCGCTGTCTCCGGTGCACATCCGTTCGCGTCGCGAGATCACAGGTGACATTGCTATCAGTTGGATCAGGCGCACGCGCATCGGTGGCGACAACTGGGAGGCGGCAGAGGTGCCGCTCGGAGAAACCGCAGAAACCTATGCGCTCGATATCCTCGATGGCTCCGACGTCAAACGGACGTTTCATGCGACGGCGTCGAGCATCGTCTATACCGACGAAGACCAGATCGCCGATTTCGGGAGTCGCCAGCCGAGCTATCAGGTGCGCGTGTACCAGCTCAGTCCGGAATACGGGCGCGGCACTGGGCGGGCGGCCGTGATCTAGCGACCTCTCGACTTCGACAGCATTGCGTCAGCGAACCCATACAATCGCTCGCGCCCCCGTGCGACGCCGGGGAACTCCCCGCTGCGGCTTGGCGATGTCGAAGTGCTTGGTTCTCGTGGAATTGCCCGGGCAGCGACCTTCACTCTATTTCCGCAACAAGTTTGTAGGACGTGAGATGGACCAACCTGATTGGCTCGTCGCGGCATGGCGTGAGCTCGGCGTGCGCGAGGTGGTAGGCGCGCGCGACAATCCTCGTATTCTCGCCATGTTCAGGGATTCCGGGCACGAGGCGGTAGTCCGCGATGAGGTGGCTTGGTGCGCGGCGTTCGTCGGGGCATGCCTCGAGCGGGGCGGTCGGCGCGGTACGCGATCGTTGATGGCTCGCTCGTATCTGCAATGGGGCGAGGATGCCCGCGAGCTGCGCACAGGTTCCGTCGCTGTGCTGAGCCGCGGCAGCAGCCCCGCACTCGGCCACGTTGGATTCGTGGTGGGGGAAGCGGACGACAAGGTGCTGCTGCTCGGCGGCAATCAGGGACAGCAGGTCTCAGTTCAGGCGTTTCCGAAATCACGACTCCTCGGCGTGCGCTGGCCCGTTGGAACCAGTCCCGCGGATGAGGTGCCGCGTCGCGCAGACCAGTTGGAGGCAGATACCGACGGCGGGGCATCGATGTTCAAGAGTGCACTCGCGCACGTTCTCGAAATGGAAGGCGGATACGGCGACGACCCCCATGATCCGGGCGGGCCGACGAACAAGGGCATCACCCTCGCCGTCTATACGCGATGGATCGGCGAAACCGTGTCGGAAGCCAATCGCGCTCGGTTGGTGCAGCAGTTGCGGCGTATTCCCGATGCGATGGTGCGCGAGATCTATCAGACGCGATACTGGCAGCCCGCGGGCTGCGCGCTAATGCCGGGAGCATTGGCTTTCATGCACTTCGATGCCGCGGTCAATCACGGCGTCGGCTCGGCGGTACGCATGCTGCAGGAGGCAGTCGGGGCGGCGGTCGACGGTGAGATCGGGCCGGAGACGAGAGGCGCGATCGCCAGGGCACCGATACGCAAGACGCTGTTGGCCTACGCGGAGCTGCGTCGGGAGCGCTATCGCGCGCTCGATCACTTCTGGCGCTTCGGGCGGGGCTGGCTGCGGCGGGTCGATGCAACCCTGGCCGGCTCTTCTGCGCTGATTGGCGCCGCGCCGATGGAAAATTCAGACACGGACCAAGCGCTAGAACAACGCAAAGCAAAAGGAGACGATCAAATGTCCAGTACGACGACTTCCGAGGATGTGCCCGCCAAGTGGTGGGGCGAATCTCTGACGATCTGGGGTGTCATCGTCACAGGGCTCTCGACAGTGGTGCCTGTGATCGGCCCCATCATCGGCATCGATATCACGGCCGACATGATCGAACTTCTCGGCAACCAGGTGGTTCACGTCGCGCAGGCGATCGGCGGTCTCGTCGGCACACTCATGACCATCTATGGGCGAATGCGCGCGACAACGCCGATCCAGAGGCGCGTCGTCTCGTTGAAGATCTGACGCAGGTGTTCAGTCGTGGTTCAGGACCGGCCCGATAATTTGTAGGGAGTGATCGATGCCGGGACGCCTCTCGTGATGACTAGAATACTTGTGTCGGCCATTGCCGCCGCCTCACTCGCCGGTTTGGCGGGAGAGGCCGGCGCTGGCGAAAGTGCCTGCTTCGATGACTGGTCGGTCGCATCGGAAATCGTCGCACGAGAGAGGCTACCGGCCATCGGCGAACTCCAGGCGCGCGGCGTTGCCGGGGGCGCCATCGTCAGGGCGTCGCTCTGCCGCGACGGTGACCGTTACCTCTACAGGCTCATCGTCAAGGACCATAATGGGCAATTGCGGCGGACCGAGGTGGAGGCACGTGCCCGTTAACCGGACCGAGACTTCATGCCGGGACGCTGGGTAAAGGGTGGAGCGGCGCAAGCACTCTGGATTCGGGCTGGTCGGTCGCTATAATCCGCGCTCCGGCAGATACCGAAAGAGACGAACGTGCGCATTCTCGTTGTCGAGGACGATCGCGATCTGAACAGGCAGCTCGTGAGGGCGCTTTCAGACGCGGGTTATGCGGTCGATAACGCCGCGGATGGCGAGGAGGGCTATTACCTCGGCGAGAACGAGCCCTACGATTTGGTGATCCTCGATATAGGCCTGCCCAAAATGGACGGCCTTTCTGTCCTCGAACAGTGGCGGCGGGGCGACCGGAATATGCCGGTGATCCTGCTGACCGCCCGCGACCGCTGGAGTGACAAGGTGGCCGGCATGGATGCCGGAGCCGACGATTACCTCGCAAAGCCATTTCATATGGAGGAGTTGCTGGCGCGCGTCAGAGCGCAAGTCCGCCGGGCGTCGGGACACGCCAAGAACGAGATCGAGTGCGGTCCGATCAGGCTCGATACGAAATCGGCACGGGTGACGTGTGCCGGCCAACAGATCAAGCTCACCTCGCACGAGTACAGGCTTCTACATTACCTGATGCACCATAGCGGGCGTGTCGTCTCCCGAACGGAACTCGTGGAGCACCTCTACGATCAGGACTTCGACCGTGACTCAAATACGATCGAGGTTTTCATTGGCCGACTGCGCAAGAAGCTTCCCGTGGATCTCATCCAGACGGTGCGCGGTCTAGGCTACCGCCTGAGTGCTGAGCCCGATGCGGTTTAAGTCCCTCGCATTCCGTCTATTCGCGACCTCTGCGACGTGGACCCTGATCGTCCTGCCGATCGCCGGTTTCATCATCTACTCGCTCTACCGTGAGGACGTTCAAGCGAGCTTTGATGGTCAACTCCGCAAACTCGTGACCGCGATCGCCATCGACAGTCTGGGGACGGGCGATTCCGCGCCGTCGGCGCCGGTCAACCGTTATGAGCCGCTCTTCGAAGTTACGCAGTCGGGCTGGTACTGGCAGATCAAGCCGCTCGATGACGCGGCGATGGCGACGCTCGTTTCGGCCTCTCTCGCGACATCGCGGCTTCCCTCGCCCTACGAACGCAAGTTTCCAACCGACGACACCGGCACGCGATGGATGAACGTTCCCGGGCCGAATGGCGAGCCTATTCGCATCGTCGAGCTGATCGGGTCTCTCGGACACGAGGAAGGCCGGCCGAAGTACTCGATCATCGTCGCCGGTCCTCTCGATTGGTTGGACGAACTTGTCAGTAATTTCCGTTCCAGGCTTTCGATCGCGCTCACCCTTGCCGGACTCGGGCTAGTCGGCGTGACCTTGTTCCAGGTCCGTTTCGGCTTGTTGCCGTTGAAGCGGGTCGGCGAGGGGTTGGCGGCGATCCGATCAGGCAAGGCGGAGAAGCTCGACGGAGCGCTGCCGGCGGAGATCGAACCCCTGCAGGTGGAAATCAACGCTCTGCTCAAGTCAAACCAGGACGTTCTCGATCGCGCCCGGACACAGGTCGGAAATCTTGCGCACGCGCTGAAGACGCCTCTGGCTGTCATCCTGAACGAAGCCCGCGACGATCAGTCCGGGTTGGCCGCAAAAGTCAGCGAGCAGGCGCTGATCATGCGGGACTCGGTAACACTCTATCTGGATCGTGCGCGGAGGGCAGCGCGCGTCAATGTGATCGGCCGCACTACGGATGTCGACGAGGTATGCAGCCCAATGATCCGCGCCATCGAGCGAATTCATCGCGATAAGGGTGTCCGGATCGAATACGCGGCGGTGCCAGGTCTACTCTTCCAGGGAGAGCGGCAAGACCTTGAAGAGATGCTCGGAAATCTGTTGGACAATGCTTGTAAGTGGGCGTCGTCGCGGGTGTTTCTCACGATCGAGGCGAAACCGGCCGCTGTGCGCTCGGCCGTAGGCGAGATCCAGATCCTGGTGGAGGACGACGGCCCGGGACTTTCGCCGGAACAGCGCGCGCGGATCGGGAAGCGCGGGTTACGGCTAGACGAGACGAAGCCGGGCTCCGGGCTCGGTCTGTCGATCGTAACCGAGCTGGTGCAGATGTATCGGGGCAGCGTATCGCTCGACCAATCCAGTCACGGCGGTCTCAAGGTCAGCCTCACTCTGCCGAAAGCGTGATTCCTGACGGGCGGCACGGGATAGCGGTTTGGGCAGTCGAATTTTTGCCGGAATCAGACTCAAAGGACTGTGCAGCGTCTACCGGAACCGCCGCAGGGGGTGAATGGCCGGTCACGTGCGGGAGAACGACGATGTTCACAGCCATTCGCAATTTCGGCGCCATTCTTGCCGTCTTCGCGGTCGCAGGGTGCGGTCCGGATGGGCCGACCAAGGCGGATACGGGACTGGCAGTGGGTGCGGTCGCTGGCGGCATCATAGGCAGCCAAGTCGGAAGGGGTACGGGCAACGCTCTGGCGACGGTCGCGGGTGCCTTTATTGGCGGCGTGGTTGGCCACGAGATCGGTCGCTCTCTCGACGAGCGCGACCGGATGTACGCCCGCGAGGCTGAATATTATGCCTTGGAGCAGGGCCAGTCAGGGGTAACGCGGACCTGGCGCAACCCGGACAACGGCCGCCATGGGGATGTCGTCCCTGGTCGTCCCTACAAGCGCGGATATGCCGATTGCCGCGATTACACGCACACAATCTTTATCGATGGGCGGCGGGAAGTGATGCGCGGCACAGCTTGCCGCAACCCGGACGGGACGTGGCGGAACGCGGCGTGATGCCACGGCGGCCCGCCCATGCCGTGGGGCGCCGATGGGCCGATAACTCCTGGTAGCCAAATAAACTTTCGTCATTTCCGCGCGACAGTTGGCCCCGACCGGACGGCTGTACTTGTATTCGCGCGCCCGCACCACTATTCCACGCATGGAGCGATGTGGGATCAGTGGATGCTTCTTTGGATCGGTTTTGCGGTACTCACCGGCGGCGTTATCGCCGCTCTCTTGCGTCCCTTAGCTCGTAAGGCGAGCGATGCCGTCGACGCCGGTACCGCCGATCTTGGGGTCTACCGCGAGCAACTCGGCGCAATCGAGGCGGAAAAAGATCGCGGCCTTCTGGATTCGAGCGAGGTCGAAGCGGCGCGAACGGAGCTCGCCCGCCGGCTGCTGCGCGCGGCTGAAAGCGCGGCCTCGGATAGTGCGTCCCCTCCGCCGAGGGACTCCGGCCGTTCTTCTCGAATCGGCAATCTGACGTTCATCCTCGCCGCGCTCGTTCCTCTCGCCACTGTTGGCATCTATGTGACCCTCGGCTCGCCGCAGATGGCAGGGCAGCCCCACTCCGAACGCCTCAAGGCCGCCTCCAATACGAAGTCTGTGGACGAACTCGTCGGGCTCGTAGAGGCCCGTCTTCGCCAGCAGCCCGACGATGTTCAGGGTTGGGAGGTGCTGGCGCCCGTCTATGTCCGTGCCGGACGATTTCGCGACGCCGCCGTCGCGTACCGCAACTCGATACGGCTGGCGGGTGAAACACCGCGACGCCTCTCCGGCCTCGCCGAAGCGCTGATCCTCGCCGAAAACGGTCTCGTCGTACCGGAAGCCCGCGGCGCCCTGCAGCGGCTGAAAGCAATCGAGCCGGAGCGGCCCGAGGCGCGATTTTGGATGGCGATCGCAAGAGAGCAGGATGGCGACGTAAAGGGTGCGATCGCCGATCTCGAAGACATGCTGAAAACGGCACAACCCGATGCTTCGTGGCGCCAGCTCGTCGAGGGACACGTTGCAGAGCTGAAGGCGAAGGGCAGCGGGGATCAAACCGCGGCCTCGCGGCCGCCGCAGCCTATGCCGAGCGTGCCCCGGTCCGAGGACGCGCCGGCAGGCGTAACGGCTCCCTCACGCGGCGAAGGACCTGCTGGTGCAAGTGGCGGCGGCCCCTCGGGAGCTGATATCGAGGCCGCAAGCCGCATGTCGGCGGGCGAGCGAGCGCAGATGATCGAGAAAATGGTCGCGGGGCTCTCGGCACGGCTCGAAAAGGATGGTCGAGACCTCGATGGCTGGATGAAGCTGGTCCGCGCCTATAAGGTCATGGGGCGGGATGGTGATGCGCGCGCCGCGTTCGAACGGGCAAAGAAGGGCCTTGCGGGTGACGAGGCATCGCTGAAGTCGCTGGACGACTTGGCGCGGAGCCTTGGGCTCGGCTCGTAGAATTCTCAGAGATGGTGCGGCCTGGTGGCCGGCACCGTGGGACGGTGAAATGACACGTAAGCAACGACGCGGCACGCTCATCGGTGCGGCAGTGGTGCTGCTCGGTACCGCAGCGATCCTGACACTGTTCGCGCTCAAGGATTCGATCGTCTTCTTCCACACGCCGAGTGACGTCGCCGAGCAGAAGGTGAAGCAGGGTCAGCGCATCCGGCTCGGTGGTCTGGTTGCGGAAGGCTCGGTCAAGCGCGGGGGCGGTACCGATGTCGAATTTTCCGTCACCGATACGATCAAGACGGTTCCCGTGAGCTATCGCGGGGTATTGCCCGATCTGTTCCGGGAGGGCCAGGGTGTCGTCGCCGAGGGCGTGCTTGATCCGAGTGGCCATTTCCGCGCCGACACGGTGCTCGCCAAGCATGACGAGAACTACATGCCACCCGAGGTGGCCGATGCGCTCAAGGCCAAGGGAGTAAAGCTCGGGCCGAGCGCCACGCACAAGCCCGGTACCGCCGCCAACTGAGGTCCTTGAAGGGATTACGGTCATGATCGTCGAGTTCGGACATTTCGCGCTGATCCTCGCGATTGCGGTCGCGCTGTTCCAGATGGTGGTGCCGGCGGTCGGTGCGTGGCGCCGGGATGTCCGGATGATGGAAGCTGGCGGAACGGCGGCGGTCAGCCAGTTCTTCCTGATCCTCATCGCGTTCACGGCGCTGACCCACGCCTACATCGTCTCCGATTTCTCCGTCGCCAACGTCTATGCGAACTCACATTCGACGAAGCCGCTGATTTATCGCGTTTCCGGGGTATGGGGAAACCACGAGGGCTCGATGCTGCTCTGGGTGCTCATTCTGGCGCTGTTCGGCGCGGCTGTGGCGGTTTTCGGCCGCAACCTTCCAGATAGCCTCAGAGCCAACGTTCTCTCTGTTCAGGCTTCCATCGGCGTTGCCTTCGGCGTGTTCATTCTCTTCACGTCGAACCCGTTCGACCGCTTGTCGCCGGCCCCGTTCGACGGGCGTGGCCTCAACCCCATTCTTCAGGACCCGGCGCTCGCGTTTCATCCCCCCTTCCTCTATGCCGGCTACGTCGGGTTCTCGATGGCGTTCTCGTTCGCGATCGCCGCCTTGATCGAGGGCCGCACGGATGCAGCGTGGGCGCGCTGGGTTCGCCCCTGGACGCTCGCCGCCTGGATGTTCCTCACACTCGGCATCGCGATGGGTTCGTGGTGGGCCTATTACGAACTTGGCTGGGGCGGCTGGTGGTTCTGGGACCCGGTCGAGAACGCATCGTTCATGCCGTGGCTCGCTGGCACGGCCCTGCTGCATTCGGCACTGGTGATGGAGAAGCGTGAATCGCTCAAGGTCTGGACGATCCTGCTTTCGATCCTGACGTTCTCCTTGTCGCTGATGGGAACCTTCCTGGTGCGCTCGGGCGTGCTGACCTCGGTCCATGCGTTCGCGGTCGATCCAGAACGTGGCGTAGTCATCCTCGCCATCATGATCCTGTTCGTCGGTGGCGGCCTCGCGCTCTTTGCGATGAGGGCAAGTGAACTCGCGCAGGGGGGCATCTTCGCGCCGATCAGCCGCGAGGGAAGCCTCGTTCTGAACAACATTTTGCTGACCGTGAGCTGTGCCACGGTGCTCGTCGGCACGCTTTACCCGTTGGCACTCGAGGCGATAACGGGAGAGAAGATCTCGGTCGGCGCCCCGTTCTTCAACATGACGTTCGTGCCTTTGATGATTCCGCTGCTCATTGCCTTGCCGTTCGGGCCATTCCTGGCGTGGAAGCGCGGTGATCTTCCAGGTGCCGCGCAGCGTCTCGCCGTTTCCGCTGGTGTTGCGCTTCTGGTGTTGGTGGCGACGGCCGCTTACGTGCAGCGCGGCCCCTGGTTGGCGCCGCTGGCCATTGCTCTCGGCGTATTCGTGATGCTGGGCGCCGTTTCGGAAGTGCTTTATCGCGCCAAGTTCGGCCAAGTCGATCGGGCTGAGTTCCAGCGCCGTCTCCTCAACCTGCCGCGCGCGCAGTTCGGAACGATGCTGGCGCACTTCGGTGTTGGTATGATGGTCGTCGGCATCGCGGCGACCAGCGCCTATCGCCAAGAGTTGATCCTCGCGGTCAAGCCGGGCGACAGGTTCGAGCTCGCCGGCTACACGATGGAGTACAAGGGCGCGATTGCCGGCAAGGGGCCGAACTACGAGGAGCAGACGGGCGAGATCGCAGTGTTCAGCGGCGCACACCAGATAACCACCCTGTTTCCGTCGAAGCGCCTCTACGACGCGCCGCCACAGCCGACCACGGAATCGGGGATACTCGCGTCCTGGCGTGGCGACCTCTATACGGTTCTGGGTGACGCGCAGTCTGGCGGCGGTTTTGCCATCCGCGTCTATTTCAATCCACTCGTGCGCTTTATCTGGATCGGTGCGCTCGTGATGTTCATCGGTGGTGGTATTTCACTCAGCGACAGGCGCCTGCGGGTCGGAGCGCCGGTCAAGGCACGCCGCAGACAGAGCGCTGCAGCATGAGAAGCGGAATGATCGAGAGCGGCCTCGTGAGGATGTGCAGGAGATCGAGAGCAGCCGCGCTCGCCGTATCGCTCAGTGTGATGTTCGGCTTCCTTTCAACTGCGGCACATGCGCTCGATCCTACAGAACGGCTCAACGATCCGCGCCTCGAGGAACGCGCACGGTCGCTGTCTGCGGAGCTTCGCTGCCTCGTCTGCCAGAACCAGTCGATTGACGATTCCGATGCACCTCTCGCCAAGGATCTGCGGCGCCTGGTGCGTGAGCGCTTGCAGACGGGCGCCACGGATACGGAGGTTAAGGACTTCGTCGTCGCCCGTTACGGCGATTTCGTTCTGCTCAAGCCTCCGTTGAATATGCATACCCTGCTGCTCTGGTTCACGCCCTTGATCGTACTCGTGCTCATTGGCGCGATGATCTGGCGGGCGATGGGCATGCGAAACTCGGCGGCACCTGCGGGTTCAGGTGGCCCGCGCCTCTCAGCGGACGAGGAGAAGCGTCTCGCGGAGCTGCTGCGTGGCGCGGACGACGGGAACGGTGGCAGCAGCTTCACGCAGACGTAAACTGATAAAGCCGACCGGTAGAAGACAACTGCTTCAGTCCTTGTTTGCAGCTGTTAGTTCTTCGAGCTGCTGCAGAATGCGGTGAGACGGCAAGCCGATTTCGGATTCGCCGAGGCCGCGCTGGAACGCCATGATCGCGCCGCGCGTCGCGATGCCGAAGGTCCCATCCACCGGCCCATCGTAGAGTCCAATTGCGCGCAGACGGGATTGCATGCTGGCGATGGCGGCCCGCCTCGTCGTCACGTCCGCGTCGATGAACTGGACGAGTCGGTGATCGAGAGATGCGGCGATGAGTGCGGTATTGGCGATCGGTTCCGAGGCGAGGCGCTGCACGATCTCACCGTCATGGGTGACAACGCGAGAGCGGACATAGGTTCCGATATTGATGCCGACGACCTCGGGGCCATTGTCGCCGTCGGTGAGGAGCGGCGAACCCGAGGAGGCCGCGCCCGTATCGCAATCGTGTAGGAGCAGGTTGCGCGGATCGTCGAAGTCCTGCTCGAGTAGTGCGCTGATCTGTTGCGGCAGGTCGGTGACGACGCGGCATGGACTCGCGATCATCAATTGCCAATTCGCGACGTCGCGATGGTAGGAGACGTGATAGACGCGCCGCTCGCGCGAGCGGCGGGCGAGCATGTCGGCAGGGAGCGCGGCGAATTTTAGCCCTCCCGCGGGGCACGCTGTGCGCTCAAGACGCAGAAATGCCCAGTCGGACACGGCATTGATCGGTGGCCGCGTGTGCAGCTCGGAGGCCCCCGTTAAGACATTGAAGGACGCGCGACCTTCGCCAGCTCCTGCGATGCGTACTCCGGTGGTCTCGCGGTCTGCATCAATGGCAAATCGCAATGCGTCGAGACCGCCGTTTTCGAGAGCTGACTGTACGCAATGTCCGGCCGTCGCGACGATGTTTGTCGCGATACAGAACGCGGAGCACACGCTGCCCGTCTCAGCTTGACGCAATCTCCCGATGAAGCGTCGAAGACCGGAATGCATGTCGAGTGGGCGTCGTTCGTCACCCCCGAACATGGCGACGGGGATGATGCTGCGCCCCATCCCCGAAGCGGTGAAGGTCGAGCCGGCGCCGGGCGGCACCTGGGCCTCGGCCATACCTCCTGTCAGGAATGCGAGAACCGCGCCGAGCCACGCTATGCTGGTCTTGCGGAAGGATTTTTGTGATCCGCGCCGATGCCACTTCGACGGCTCACGGCTTCGGAACTGCCGTCGGCTTCTGCCCTCCGCCTTTCCCAACTCAGCCTCCACGCCCGTGCGGCTCCTGCGAACATTACAGATCGTTAAGGCAGCCGACATGCTGCCGTAAGGACGCGCGCGGTAGAGATCGCTTCAGTTTTCTGCGGCTCTCCAAGGAGGAAGATCGACATGCAGAACGCGTCCAATAGGGCCGGTTCAGCAAATCCCACGCCAGCTTCCGCACCCAAGGGCGCGAGGCGGCTGACATCCCGCGGCATCGCGAGTGCCCTCGGCGCGGCGGGTCTGTTGAGCGCCGGGCTCTTGACGCTCGGTGCGATCGATTTCCCGACGCCGGCGCTCGCCCAGCTTAAGCCGGCGGACCCCGGCGTGCAGACGCCGTTCGGCCGCGCGCCGCTCACATTCGCCGACATCGTCGACAAGGTTCGCGGTGCGGTCGTCTCCATTTCCGTGACCAACGGCGACAAGAGCGAGAAGGTCGCGAGCGGGAACGGTCCGCAGGGCCGCCGCTTCGGCGGCATTCCGGATCTCCCGGACGACCACCCGCTCAAGGACCTATTCAAGAACCTGCCGAAGGAGTTCCAGGGCCCGCAGCGTCCGCAGCGTCCGCAGCTCGCGCAGGGGTCGGGCTTCATCATCTCGGCTGACGGATATGTCGTCACCAACAACCATGTCGTTGAGGGCGCGTCGAAGATCGAGGTCAGTTTCGACGATCAGGAAAAGGTCGAAGCCGAACTCGTCGGTACCGATCCGCGCACGGATCTCGCCCTCATCAAGATGAAGGGCAACAAGTCGTTCCCGCACGTGAAGTTCACCGATCGGCCGGCGCGCGTCGGCGATTGGGTGATCGCGGTCGGCAACCCGTTCGGCCTCGGTGGCACTGTCACCGCTGGCATCGTCTCCGCGTTGACTCGCGACATCGGCTCTGGTCCTTATGACTTCCTGCAGATCGATGCCGCCGTAAACCGTGGCAACTCGGGTGGCCCGACCTTCAATCTCGACGGCGAGGTGATCGGCGTAAACACTGCCATCTTCAGCCCGTCTGGCGGTAACGTCGGTATTGCGTTCGCCGTGCCGGCCAAGACGGCGGTCGCCGTGATCGAGCAGTTGAAGTCGCAGGGCAAGGTCAGCCGCGGTTGGCTCGGCGTGAAGATCCAGAACGTCGATGAGGACACCGCCGCGAGCCTCGGCCTCTCCACGGCCAGTGGTGCTCTGGTCAGCGAGATCACGCCGAAGGGGCCTGCTGAAACGTCCGGCCTCAAGGCGCGCGACGCGATCCTGGCGGTTAATGCCGACAAGATCGAGGACAGCCGTGACCTGGCCCGCAAGATCGCTGGCTACGCCCCAGATACGGTCGTTGACGTGAAGGTCTGGCGCAACGGGGCCGAGCAAATTGTCAAGGTCAAGCTCGGCATGTTCCCGACCTCTCAGGACGAGCTGGCGCGCATCGAGGAAGGCAAGCCCTCCGGCACTCCGATGGAGCTTGAGCAACTCGGACTCAAGCTCGCTCCGGCGAGCGGCGAGGTGAAGGACGGTGTCGCCATCGCCGATGTCGACGACACCTCGGACGCCGCTCAGAAGGGCATCAAGGCAGGCGACGTGATCCTGGAGGTCCAAGGCGAGCCCGTTAAGAATGCGGCCGACGTGCTGGCAGGGGTAAAGAAAGCGCGCGATCTCGGCCGCAAGGCGGTGCTCCTCCACATCCGCACCGGCGAGCAGAAGCGGTTCGTTGCACTGCAGCTCAAGAAGAGCTGATCGAGCTCAAGATGTGAAGAGGCAGCCCGCGGTTTCAGAAACCCGGGCTGCCTCTATCTGTTTCGCGATCATTCGGAATGCTTTAGTAGTGCACTGCCCGGCCCCGAGCGGCGCTCCGGGATTTCGCCCTCCACTCAACCTCGTCGATGCAACGGCATGCGTGTTCTGGTCATCGAAGACGACAGGGAAACCGCGGCGTTCCTTCACAAGTCGCTGAAGGAGAGCGGTCATGCGCCGGAAACAGCAGGCGACGGCGAGAGCGGCTTGGCGATGGCGCGCGACGGCGGGTTCGACGTGCTAATAGTCGATCGTATGCTACCGGCACTCGACGGGCTGGCGCTGGTGAAAACGCTGCGTGCCGAGGGTGATCGTACGCCCGTGCTATTCCTCTCCGCACTCGGTGATGTCGACGACAAGGTGAAAGGGCTGCGCGCGGGCGGCGACGATTATTTGACGAAGCCTTATGCCTACACCGAGCTGCTGGCGCGCATAGAGGCGCTCGCGCGGCGGACGACGCCGGAGGAGCAGGCGACGCGCTACGTGGTCGGCGACCTTGTGCTCGACCGGCTTGCTCATCGCGTGACGCGCGGCGGCGAGAGCATTCCCCTGCAACCGCGCGAGTATAGACTGCTCGAATACCTGATGCGCCATGCCGGTCAGGTCGTGACGCGAACGATGCTGCTAGAAAACGTCTGGGATTATCATTTCGACCCTCAGACGAACGTCATCGACGTGCACGTGTCGCGGTTACGCAGCAAGATTGACAAGGCTTTCTCAACGCCGCTGCTGCATACGGTCCGCGGCGCTGGCTACATGATCCGCGATGGAAATGCCTGACCGGCTCCAGCCCGTTGCGTCGAGCGGCCTATTTCGAATGGCGGCCGCGGCAGTAGCGTTGCTGGTCGGCGCGGCGGTAATCGTCTCCTTGCTTCTGTTCCGGGACATCGATGCGGTCGTGACGCGCGAGGTCGCGGCAGCATTGGAGAATGAGGCGGCGAGCTATCGATTGCTCGTGGGCGAGAAAGGCGAGTCTGCCCTTGCCGAGATCGTCGAGCGGCGCGATCGAGCTGTCGCTGGCGGCGTCCAGATTCTCACCGAATCGAGCGGTCGCCGGATCGCCGGCAATCTCGAACGGATTCCCGCGGCGTTCGCAGAACACCCGCTCGGCGCCGCCTTTCAATACCGTCCAGCCAACGCCTCCGCCACATCGTCGGGCGAAATGCGCCGCGCGCTCGGAATTCTCATCCGGCTTCCCGACGGCGGCTCGCTCGTGCTCGGTCGCGACATCGAAGTCCAGATTGCCGCCACGACCAGAATCAGGATGACGGTCTTCCTCGCCTTCGCGTCGCTAGCACTTGCTGGCTTAGCGGCGGGCTATGCGGCCTCCCGCCGCGTGCTGCAACGTGTCGAGGCCGTCGGCGCCACGGCGCGGTCGATCATGGCCGGAGACATGCGGCGGCGGATACCACTTAGCGGCACGGGCGACGAGATCGATGGCCTTTCGATCGATCTCAACCGCATGTTGGACCGGATCGATCAATTGATGGCCGGTTTGCGCGAGGTTTCCGACAACATCGCACACGACCTGAAAACACCGCTCAATCGCCTCCGCAACCGCGCTGAAGCGGCGCTGCGCGACGCGAGCGGAGAGATGGCGCTGCGCGATGGCCTCCAGCATACGATCGAGGAGGCCGACGAACTCATCAAGGTCTTCAATGCGATGCTGCTGATCGCGCGGCTGGAGGCCGGGGCGCTCCAAGGCACCACAGAGCAGCTCGACGTTAGCGATTTGGCGCGCAACGTGGCGGAACTGTACGAGCCCGTGGCGGAAGAGGCCGGGCTACGCCTCCTGGTCGACATTGCCGATGGGCAGACGATCGAAGCGAACCGCCACCTCATCGGACAAGCGATCGCCAATCTGATCGACAACGCGATCAAATACTCGGTCGCGCACGCCAGTGCCGCCAAGGGCGCAGAGTCGCGGCGGGCGACGTTCATTCGCGTCGGTGTCGTGGCGGATGGTCGAGACAATGTCGCGGTGATGATTGCCGACGATGGGCCGGGGATCGCCGCAGCCGATCGCGAGCGCGTTCTGCGGCGCTTCGTGCGCCTGGAGCAGAGCCGGTCGTTGCCGGGGACCGGGCTCGGCCTCAGCCTCGTCGCCGCCGTCGCGCGCCTGCATCATGGAACGGTTCGTCTCGAGGACAATGAGCCGGGCCTCAAGGTGACGCTGACCTTGCCGCGAGCCTCCCCGCCGTAGCCTCCACCCACTCCATGGTTTAGAGTGCGACCGACTTTGATGGAATCGCGCACGCGATAGATCAAAGCCGTGAGGTGCACTTCGAGCCAAGAGCTCAGGGTGCCGCTCACGCTTCCGACGAAGGCGCGGAGCGCTTCGATCTCGACCAGTCGAGCACCTGTGTTCCGGTTCTGAAATTTGTCTCCCATTGCAGTGGCGATCAGAGCAAATTTCCGCACCGAAAGGACCGGTCGGAGCGTGACCTGCGCTCGAAGGCACGCGGGGAAAATCATGCCGGACGAACTACCCAATCCGAACTCGCTCGCCGGTCGGATCGCCGAGGCGCCTTTCTGCGACCGCGAAAGTGCGGTCGAACAACTCGCCTCGCTCTTGCGCGCTGCGGAGGAGGCGGGGCTCGTGCGTCTCGGCGAGTTGCTTGGAACGGAAAGGGTCCGCGCGCTCGTGTGCGGAACGATGTCCGGCTCGCCTTACCTTCGCGGTCTCATGCTGCGTGATCCGGCTCGCCTCGAGCGGCTCCTGATCGCGATGCCGGAGGATCATTTCGCGGCGCTGGCACGGGCGACACTCACGGCGGCCGAGACGGCCGCAACGATGGCGGATGCGATGCGGGCCTTGCGCCGTTTCAAGTCGGAGGTTGCACTCCTGACGGCGCTCGCCGACATCGGCGGCGTGTGGCCGGTGATGACGGTGACAGCGGTACTCACGGCGACTGCCGATACCGCGCTCGAAGGTTCGGTGCGGTATCTCTTCCGTGCCGCGGCTGAGAAGGGCGAGTGGCTCGACAAGGAGCCGGGGGCGGCGTCGCGCTCAGGCTATATCGTGCTGGCCATGGGCAAGCACGGCGCGGGCGAGCTCAACTATTCGAGCGACATCGATCTGATCGTATTCTACGAGATCGAGAAGGCCCGTTTGAGGACCGGGATCGAGCCGCAGGCCTTCTTCGTCCGCATGACGCGCGACCTCGTCAAAATGATGCACGAGCGTACCGCCGACGGCTACGTGTTCCGCACCGACCTTCGTCTCCGGCCCGACCCTGGCGCGACGCAGGTGGCACTCTCGACCGATGCCGCGTTGCACTATTACGAGAGCTTCGGCCAGAACTGGGAGCGTGCGGCACTCATCAAGGCGCGCGCGGTCGCTGGTGATGTGGCAGCGGGAGGTGCGCTGCTCGCTGAGCTGGCGCCGTTCGTCTGGCGCAAACATCTCGACTTCGCCGCCATCGCCGATATTCACGCGATGAAGCGGCAGATTCATGCGTTCCGCGGGCTAGGCGCCATCGGTGTCGCGGGGCACAACGTCAAGCTCGGACGCGGCGGAATTCGTGAGATCGAGTTTTTCACGCAGACGCAGCAGTTGATCGCAGGCGGACGCCAGCGGGACCTGCGCGTGCGCCCGACACTCGTCGCGCTCAGGGCACTGGTCGACCGCGGCTGGATCAAGGAGAACGTGCGCGCCGATCTCGAGCGGGCCTACCTGTTCCTGCGCCGCATCGAGCACCGAATTCAAATGGTCGCCGACGATCAGACGCACCAGTTGCCCGAAGCCGGTGCTGGACTCGAAGCCTTCGCGCGATTTGCCGGTTTCCCGACCCTCGAAGCGTTTTCGACGGCGCTCGTCGCCGAACTCGAAACCGTCCAATCACATTACGCCGCACTGTTCGAGGACATGCCCGAGCTCACTTCGGGTGGCGTCAACATGGTGTTCGCGGGAGAGGACGACGACCCCGACACGATCGCGGCATTGCAGCGGATGGGCTTTCAAAATCCATCGGGCGTCTTGTCGATGGTGCGCGGCTGGCATGCGGGCCGCTACGCTGCGGTGCGCTCCGCGCGCTCGCGCGAGCGATTGACGGAAGTGCAACCCCTGCTCATCACCGCTCTCGGTGAGACGGCGGACCCGGATCGCGCCATCGCCAGCTTCGACCGCTTCCTCTCCGAGCTGCCGACCGGCGTACAGCTCTTTTCGCTTTTGCGCGCCAATACCGGGTTGCTGCGTCTGGTTGCCGACATCATGGGAACCGCGCCGCGGCTTTCGCGCATCCTCTCGCGCCGCCGCCGGCTGCTCGACGCGGTCATCGATCCCAAGACGTTCAACGCTCTCCCTTCGGCCGCCGAGCTCGACAAGATCATCTCGACCGAGGTCGGCATGGCAAACGACACGCAGGACGCGCTCGACCGCGCTCGCGTCGTCGGCAGCGAGCAGGCGTTTCTCATCGGCGTGCGGGTCTTGTCTGGCACCATCAACGCAAGTCAGGCCGGGGGAGCCTACGCCACGCTGGCGGAGCGCCTGATCTCGGTCTTGCAGGGCTTCGTCGAGATGGAGCTGGCGCGCTCCCATGGCAATGTTCCGGGCGGCGGCGCGGTGGTGTTGGCGATGGGGAAACTCGGCGGACGCGAGACGACGGCCGGTTCGGATCTCGACTTGATCCTCGTCTACGATTACGCCGAGGGCACGGTGCAGTCTGACGGCGCGCGCGCTCTGGCACCGAGCCACTACTATGCGCGCGAGACGCAGCGGCTAGTGACGGCACTTTCGGCGCAGACCGCCGAGGGCGCACTCTACGAGGTCGATATGAGGCTGCGACCGTCGGGTCAAAGCGGCCCGGTCGCCACGCACTTCGCGAGCTTTCTCGATTACCAGACCAACGAGGCATGGACCTGGGAGCACATGGCGCTGACACGCGCTCGCGCCATCACCGGGCCGCCGCCGCTGCGGTCGAAGGTGGAGGCGGCGATCCATGCGGTGCTGCTCGCCAAGCGGGATCGCGGCAAGGTCGCGGCGGACGTGCGCGAGATGCGAGAGCGTATCGCCAAGGAAAAGGGGACGAGCAATATCTGGGACTTGAAGCAGGTGCGCGGCGGTCTCGTCGACCTCGAGTTCATTGCTCAGCATCTGCAACTCGTTCTGGCGCACGACACCCCGCATATACTGGACCAGAACACGGGCGCTGTGTTCCGCAAGCTCGCGGCCGCAGGCTTGCTGGCACCTGAACACGCGGAGGTGCTGATCGCCGCGACGGACCTGCTCCACAACCTGACCCAGATTCTTCGGCTTTGTCTCGAGGGCACCTTCGTGCCGGCGACAGCGCCCAACGGGTTGAAGGAGCTGCTTGCACGTGCTGGTGACGCGCCGAGTTTCGCCGCCCTTGAAATTCGTCTCGCCGAAACGCTTGCCGCCGTCGCCGCGTTGTTCGATGAGCTGATCGTCTGATTCCGGCAGGTCGCGGTTCTACGGCCTCGCGGTTTTCGTCTCGTACTACCCGGCGACGGATCGCGACCGCCTCGCACGTTCATGGATGGAACGGGGAGAGCCCCGTAGAACGAATGCGAGGAGTACGACATGAAACGCAAGACGCTGGCTGCCGTTGTCGCGGTGGTTGCAACCATCGGAACCGCTTCGGTTCTTTCCGCCAAGGGCGGCTGGCACGAAGGCGGTTTCCGCCATCACGGCGGCAAGGGCTTCCATGGCATGCGTGACGACGACATGGGTGGCTTCGGAGGAATGGGTGGTCCCCGCGGAATGATGCGGGCGCTCGGCAGCGATCTCGACAAGGACGGCACGGTGACGCTCGACGAGTTCCTGAAGGACCGCACCGACCGGTTCGCGTCACTCGACAAGAACGGCGATGGTGTGATCGACTCCGACGAGATCACGGCCCGGATGAAGGCGGAGGCGGACTATCGGCTGCGCGTCCTCGTCAAGCGGTTCGACGCCAACGGTGACGGCAAGGTGACCAAGGATGACGCCGGCGCCCGCGCCCGCGAGCGGTTTGCCGAACTCGACGTGAATGGTGACGGTGTGATCTCGAAGGCCGATCGGCCGGCATTCCCTGGCCGCGACGCAGGACCGGATGACGACGAAGGCCCCGCCGCGGCCGATCGCGGCGATGATCGCGACGACGACAGTTTCGAGGGCCGCGATGGTCGCCACGGCTGGGGCCGGGGATGGGGCAAGGGCTGGCACCGTGGCGAGGCCAAGGTCGAGGATTTCGTGGCACGGGCCGAGCGCCGGTTCGCACGCTTCGATACGAACAACGACGGCGAGATCAACGCCACCGACATCGAGGCCCGCATGGCACCGATGATGGACCACGCCAAATCCATGCGGTTCGCCCGCCTGGACAAGGACCGCGACGGCAAGGTGACGAAGGACGAGTTCCTGGCGCGCCCGAAGAAAGAGTTCGCGATGCTGGATCTCGACGGTGACGGTAAGATCACGTCGGCCGACATGTCGCCGGGTATGGCTGAGCGCTGGCAGAAGGGCTGGCGCGGGTTCGAACGGCGCTGAACTTAGAGCGCCATCCGATCAGACGGAACCACAGGCGGTTCCCCTGATCGGATGAGTGATCTCTAGCACTGCGATTCGAATGCATCTTTATTCGACCGCTCATCGCTATCGCGTTCCGTGTGGTCGAATGATGCTCTAGGACGGCGGGCCTGGGACATGCGCCCCGGCCCGCTGCGACCTCGAAACGAGCCACAGCATCAGCCGCAGGCGGTGGAAGATTGATCCGATGGCGGGGAGCAGCGTGACGGCGGGACGGGAAGACGTGCAACCGCGCGGCGATATCAGCGCCGGTGCGGAGGTGCCGAGCGATGCGGTGCTTGTCTCTCGTATGAGCGGCGGCGACCGCGACGCGTTCTCGATCCTGGTGTCGCGCCATCTTGGTGGAATGCTCGCCGTCGCGCGGCGCATGCTGCGTGACGATGCCGAGGCAGAGGATGTAGCGCAAGAAGCCCTACTCCGGCTCTGGCGCCTCGGCGACGGGCTGGCACTCGGCAGCGGCGGTGCTCGTCCGTGGCTGCGGCGCGTCGTCTCGAACCTCTGTATCGACCGTATCAGGGCGCGCCGCAACGTCGACGTCACCGATGAGCCGCCCGAGCAACCCGCACCTGCCGAACAACTTCGCGGGATCGAGAGCGGTGAGCGGGCGGCGCGGGTCGATGCGGCACTGAAGGCGCTCCCCGACCGCCAGCGCCTGGCACTCACGCTGTTCCACTTCGAGGGCTTGAGCCAGATCGAGGTTGCGGCAGAGATGGGGATCAGCGACGAGGCGGTCGAATCGCTGCTGGCCCGCGCGCGGCGTGCATTGAGAGTTGCCCTTGCCAGCGACTGGCGGGAGCTGATCGCCATGGATGAGGACGTCTAGTGATCGGAAACGAGCCATGACCGGATCGACGAAGGACCAGCAGGATCTGGAGCTCCTCCAGCGCATCCTGGACATTCACGGCGCCGACCGCGACCGTTGGCCGGCGACCGACCGGTTACGCCTTGCGCGGGTCGTCGCGGAGAACCGCGAGGCACGGCGCATGCTCGGCGAGGCCGCGGCGCTCGATCGCCTGCTCGATATGGCGCCTGTGGTATCGGGCAAGCGCCAGGCGGCACTTGCAGAGACCATCGTCGCTCGCGCTGCAGCGCAGCCGCGGCTGGTGCAGCTGCAACCATCACCCGTGCGCAGCCAGGCACCGCCGCCGCATGCGGTCAGACCCTTGTCGCGGCCGCGGGCGTTCGGAAGCTTTGGCCGGGTTGCTACCGCCGCGTCCCTGCTCGCGGCGGCACTGGTGCTCGGCATTTTCGCCGGCTGGCAGACGAGCGACCTTTATCCGGGCCTGCAAACGGCAACAGTCGAGACGGCCGATGCCCGGGAGACGACCCCTCTGCCGGACATGGTCTTCGGTTTTGGGGACAACGACCTCATCGAGGAGGAGTTTCTATGAGTCCTGACACTGCTCCGCAGGTCTCGGCGCCCAAGTCCCGGCGGTGGCTGTTCGTTGGCCTCGGCGCATCCCTCGTCGTCAACATGCTGCTCATCGGCCTCTTCGTCGGGGCGAGGCTGCACCATGGCGGCGGACACGGCTTCAAGGGGCCGCACTTCGAGTTCATGCGCTCGCTGCCGGCGGAGCGGCGAAGTGAGTTGCGTAAAGATCTCGACGCACTGCGCGCCGGCATGCACGAGAGCCGCGAAGCCTCTCGTGCCCTGCGCGCGGCGGCGCGAGAGGTGATCCTCAAGGAGCCGTTCGATCGCGCCGCGGTCGCAGCCGCTGTCTCGGCTGTGGGAGCGGCTAAGATCGAGGCGGGGCGCGTCGCGGCGGATCGTTTCGTCGATCTCCTGTCACGCATGACGGCGGAGGAGAGGAAGACATTCATGAACCTGCTCGACCGCCGCCGGGGCAGGTTCCGTGAGCCGGGAGATCGCGACGATTTGTGATTGCACTGGGGGCGTCGAGAGGAGTGCGCGAGCTACGCCTCCATCGAAGTCGGGAGCATTCGCGGCGGCGTGATAAGCGCGGATACACTCCGGTCGCGCGTAGAAAAATGGATGCTGGCACCGACACCGGACTTCGGTACGGGACTTCGGGCGACGTACTTCTTTGAGTTCTATTCAGTTCAGCCGTGCCGCTGCATGCACGTCGCGGCGCGGCGAGAGGAAGAAATCCGGCTGCGCGGCGCGTTCGAGCAGCGTCGATACCTGCCAGCGTCCCGCCTCGTCAAAGCTTTCGAGCAATCGCCCGCCGGACAATTCAACCAGCGTACGCGCGATGCAGATCGGCAGCGACGCTTGATCCACTCTGGCGCCGCCGGCGTTGGCATCCGTTACCGCTACACGCACGAGCACCCGGTCGTCGGTGACATCGGCAGCCATCGTAATCTCCCCGGAGACCTCGGCACGAACGAGGGCCTCGGACATGAGGTTGACGAGGATCTGGCGCAGCGCGCGCCGATGCGCCAGTACCGCCACGTCGGTGTCGATCTCGAACACAATTCGTACGTCGCGTTGGCGCGCCTCCGCAGCGACGATCTGGCGAGCGTCGCGGGCGAGCGAGCCGAGCGCCACCTCCTCGATCTTCGGGCTGTCCTCGACGTCGGTGAGCAGCGAAGTGATCGCCAATGTGTCTTCTGTGGACTTGAGCAGCTTGCGACCACTTTCGCGGATATAGCCGACATACTCCTCGTAGCGGGGATGGCCGAGCGGGCCGAACATCTCGTGTCCCATAAGATCGGAAAAACCGACGACGGCGTTGAGGGGAGTGCGCAGCTCGTGACTGACGCGCGCCATGAGGTCGTTATGCGTGGCGCGGGACACGTTGGAGGCGGTTTCGCGCTTCAGGCGCGGGGCGGCCGCGGGAGGGCTTGGAGGCAGTTGTGTCGCAGACGTCAGTGGCGCGCCGGTGATGGTCACGGCGGCAGCGGGGGACGTGACGGGGAGCGGTGAGGCTGTTACGAGGTCCACCTCTGCGGAATGAGCACCTGTTGCCTGAGGTTTGGCGTGACCGGTCTTGCGTTCGGCCGGTGCGCGGCCGAGCACGACGACGGCCGCTGCTACGGCGATGCTGCCAAATAGTGTCAGCACCACGAGTGCAGGCTCTTCACCGATGTGGGGTGCTACGGCCGTGAGCGTCGCGAAATGGCCGCCGACGACGGTGCCAAGCGCCATGGTTCGCCCTTGAGGCAGCGGACTTGTGAGTGCCGAAAGCGCCCGGAGATTGTCGCGCGCGGCTGCCCAGGCCGACTGCGCAAAAGCTCCCCGTGGGCCGGCGGACGTCGTCCAAGCCATCCCGAAAATCCCCGCGAGATCTTTGATAATTTTGCCCATGTAGCGATTCGCGCTCGTTGCCCCCGATGCGAATCGCATGCCCCAATTTCGCCGGAATTCGACGGGGCTGTCGAGGGAGTTTAAATCGGCCCGCCGGCCTTTCCAGCGTTCAGAGGAGCATTTCCGCCGGTTGTGGATTTTTGAGGACAGCGGCGGGTGAATTCGGTCGCCGTGGCCCCCGCTGAGCCTCGCGGTAGCGGCGCGTCAACCATGTCGACGACTTGTCGTGCGCAGATGTCGAGGCGGGAGGGGCAAGAAACCCGTCATCAGCATAGCTCGGGGCATAGTTTTCGCATGATCGTGCGAGCGGCCGAGCCGCAGAGGGAATGGTGTCCAAGGCGTATTGGCCGTCCAAGTACATAAGTGGGTATGCGGCGGTGGTTGCGCTCGCCGTTGCAGGGGCATCGGTGGAAGCCTCCGCCCAGGCCATCGCAGAACCACGCGCCGGTTCTGGCGACCGTGCCCCGGCCGAAATCAGGCAGAGTGTCATCGGGCGGAGCCGCCTGGGTCGTCCAGCGTCTGGGCCGGCAGGCTGGAGCCAGCGCCGGGTCGGCTTGCCGTCGAACATGCCGGGCCTGCGTCCGCGCGTTTCCGGGGCGAGGGGGGGCATTGTTGCCGATGGAGCGACGATCACAAGAGCCGAACAGTCCGCGACGCTCGGCGAGGCTGCGGCCGTCGCGGTCGTCATCGGATTAGGGTTCGCAGCGTGGTGGCGGGGATTCCTGTCCCGTCGCCCTCTGCGCTCACGGCTTTCGATCGTTGCAGGCGACCTCGCCATGATCCGCCGACGTCCCGCCGGGGGCACGTCTCGTGCGAATCCCACGGTGACGACGAAGCATGTTTTCGCTGCGCTGCGGTCTGCGGGAAAACCGTTCCGAAAAACTGAGGTCCGCCGCGATGGCGGACGATGTATCGGGCAGGAGGAAGTCCAGCAAATTTGAGGGGTTGAGGCTGCCCTTTGGTCTAGTATAAACTTTAGTGGGAAGCCGTGATCCGTTCGCAAGGTGCTCAATGACGGTCAAATTGACTGTACCGCTCGGCGTCGTCGTCATGAGGGAAGCCGGGAGCCGCCCTTGGGAGGATTTCCGCTGGCGCACGGTTAGGGTCGTGCTGGACCCGGTCGAGAAGACGGATTGGCACAATCATCCCACCGCCACAGCTCGCGATCTGCTGGCGACGACGGAGCAACTCGTGCTGCAGCGCGAGGAAGCAATGTCCTACCGGGTCAACCTCGCCAACGGCGAGCCCTCGGTTTACGTGGTTCTGCGCCATGATCCGCACGGGCCGGAGAAGCCAGTGGCCGTGCGGCAGGTCACTGCTTCACCCTTCGAAGCTCGCTCGAATGGCGATCCGGTGCTGGATTGGGTTGACCGGGTGCCGATGCCGGCGCGGCTGGTAACTCTTATCGAAAGCTTCATCGCGGCCTCCCATTCCGAGGTCATGCGGGGCTCTTCGGGGGTGTCGGCGAGCGCGGGCGGTTCGTTCGAGCCTTGAGAGGCGCGCTAGGGCCGGGGGCCATGCCGCTCGTCGATCCGATCCTTGGTGTCGCGATACTGGCGATCGATCTGCGCCGTTGCGAATAGCCGGCAGCTCTTTGCCTGCGACGGCGCATCGCCCGGATGCTTCCTACTCGACCGTCTGGAAGCTACAGCAAGGATGGAACGCTACGGGGTGCGGTCTTCCCTCTGCTGACAACCATGGAGCTCTCGGCCTGCCCCTTCCGAGGTGTCTTCTCCATTCGAAGTTCCCGCCAGAAGGATTGCACGAGCATGGTGATGTTGGAACGCGAGACCAATCCCACGGAGCACAACACCGAGCCGGCGGCGATCGCGCACCGGGCAGCGAGCACCTCCTACGAAGCCGCGGGCTGCATGGGCGCAGCGTGCGGAGCGGTCGTCAGGCTCGAGGAGCAAGCCGCGCTCGACGACTACCAAGCCGAGATGACCGCCCCGCACGCTGTCATGTCCCAGAGCAAGGGCGCACCTGATGAATGAGGCAGTGCGGGCTGGCGAAATGCTGCCGGTTGGTGTGTTGCTGGCCGGCGGGCAGTCTCGCCGTATGTTCGATGGCACACCGGGAGGGGGCGACAAGGGGCTGCTGGCGCTCGACGCGCGCCCGATGCTGACGCACGTCGCCGATAGTCTGCGTCCCCAGGTCGGTGCGCTGGTCATCAATGCCAATGGCGATCCCGAGCGCTTCCGCGCGTTCGGCCTCGACGTCGTGCCCGATACGCTCGACGGTTTTGTTGGGCCGTTGGCAGGTGTCCTCGCCGGTATGCGGTGGGCGGCGGCCCATGCGCCGTCGGCGAGCGATATCGTTACCGTTTCGACCGATGCGCCGTTCCTTCCCGGCGATCTGGTCGCGCGCCTTATCGCCGCTCGCAAAGGCGCGCCGGCTGGCGAGAGGATCGCAATGGCCCGCTCGGGCGGTCACCTTCACCCGGTCATCGGTCTCTGGCCCGTCGATCTCGCCGACGATCTGCAAGCAGCGTTGACCAACGGTGTGCGTAAGGTTCTGGCGTGGACCGATCGCCATGGTACGCTGGGTGTCGATTTTCCGAGCCGCCTATTGGCCGGGGAGGAGGTCGATCCGTTCTTCAACGCCAACACACCGGAGGAACTGGCCGAGGCGCGGCGTCTTGTGGCCGCAGGACTTCGGCACTAGGGCATCACCGGAACCTCCCGAAATCGTGCGAAGCGATGGGAGCGACGAGTGTGCCATGGTCGTTCAATACTGGAGCACGTTCATCCGATCGCAGGACCGGCGGCAGTCGCACCTGATGGGATGGCGATCCAGGTCTCGAGCCATAGAAAAAATGCGAAGGCGGCCCCAATTGAACCGCACATTACCTCGTTATCGGGTGCCGATCATCGGCATCGCGGGATGGAAGAAGTCCGGCAAGACGACGTTGACGACGCGGCTCGTCGCGGCGTTCACCCGTCGTGGCCTCAAGGTCGCGACGGTTAAGCACGCCCACCACGCTTTTCAGATCGACGACGGCGAGACCGACAGCGCCCGTCACAGGCGCGCCGGTGCCCGGCAAGTCGCCATCGTCTCGGGTGCGCGCTGGGCCATCGTCACGGAGCTGGATGGAGCGCCGGAGCCGAACTTCGAGGAGATCGTCGCGGCTTTGGAGCCCGCCGATCTCGTCATCGTCGAGGGTTACAAGTCCGCGCCCATCCCGAAGATCGAAGCACGGCGCGAAGCTTCCTGGACCAAGCGTTCTCTCGCTGCCGAGGACCCGCGCGTCATCGCCATCGCCGCCGATCACGAGATCTCCGGTGAAAGCGTCCCGGTCTACGCCCTCGATGACATCGACGGACTGGTTGCCCTCATCGATGCGACCGTCGGTCCACTCGATGGGCGCGTCGCGCGTGCGGTGGCCGATGCGGCGCGGGCGAAGGCGTGCGGCGAGGACGATGCAGCGCTCGGGGCCGATGCCGGTCTGACGGGGGGCGAAGATCCCTTTGCTTCGTCCGAGCGTTGATGCTTTTCCCCGACACCCTTTCGAGATCATTGATGCTGCGTTTCCTCTTCGCTCCGCTCGTCGCGCTTTTGATCCTTGTCGGCACCGTCACTGCACGGGCCGGCGACCCCGCCGTACCGCCCGGCCAGGACCCCGGCGGGCACGCCATCGCGCTGATCGGCGCGGGCGTCGATTATCGTTCCGACAGGATCACGCCGCGTCTCGCGCGCGACGGCGAGGGCGAGATCGTCGGTTGGGATTTCGTCGACTCAGATCGCCATCCCTTCCCGGCTTCCGCCGCAGAAGGTGCAGCAAACGGCGCATCGCTTGGGGATACGACCGCCGCCGAGGTGATGCTCGCCGCTTACGCAAATGGACGGCTTGTTCCGGTTCGTCTCGCGGGCAATGACGGCAAGTCACTCGCACGAGCCATCGGCTTCGCCATCGGAACGCCAGCGCGTGTCATCGCCATCACTCTTCCTGTCGAGACGGCGGAGTTGTCTGAGGTCGTTCGGCAGGCGAGCGAACGTTTTCGCGATCACCTGTTCGTCGTGCAAACGGGGTTCGCTGGGAGCGCGCAAAGACAGGGCGCCGGCGCCGCTTCCGCTCCAGCACCCGTGCCGGGCAGTCTCATGAACCTTGGCAATGTTCTCGTCGTCACATCGGGCGCAGAGGCCGACGGCAAACGCGCCGAGGCCGTGCTGGCCGCTGCCGAGATCGTCGTCATTCCGCGCGGCTCGTCGATGTTCGGGGCGCCCACCGGCTCGCCGCCGCGCAATGGCGCTGAAGCTGTCGCAATGGCTGCCGCGGCCGCAGCCTGCCAGTCGCACGGCCGGGAGGCGCTGCTCGGTTCGGCCGCCAAAGCCGCGACGATCGACTTGGCACGCCCGCTCGAGCAGACGCCCGCCGTGAAGGCGCTCGACCCGATGTGCTGGTACGGCGGCAAGAAGCTTTAGAGTGCGATCGGTTCAGATGGGGGTGATTCGAGCCTCCATCGAAAGCGAGGATCGCACACTAAACTGTAGCTGGGATGTGCAATCGGTTGAGATGTCGGCGCGGAGCGCACTTGTGTTGCGAAGACCGGGGGAACGATCGTCTCCGAAGCATCGCGAGTGCAGTTCCCTCGAAGTGAGATAGCACGCCAGAGAGTGCCGGGCCGAGCGCCCCGAACGCGCCGAGGAGACCGTGATGAAAGAGTTTCTGGTGCGGCCGACGCCCGACGATCCGCGTCTCTCCACCGCTGTCGAAGGTATCGACCACGAGGGGCGGCGGGTGGTCACCGACGTCGTGACGGAGCGGCCGTTGACGCTGTTTCTCAACGCCCGTGAAATCGTGACGATGATGACGATCGGCGATCATCCCGATCTGCTCGCCATCGGGTTCCTTTTGAACCAGGGCATGCTGCAGCAGGACGATCGCATAACGGCTGTCGATTTCGACGAGGAGATATCGACCGTCGTCGTGCGCACCGAGCGCCAGACGAGCTACGAGGACAAGCTCAAGAAGAAGGTGCAGACGTCGGGCTGTGCACAGGGCACCGTTTTCGGCGATCTAATGGACGAGATCCGTGCGGTCAAGCTCTCCGGCGATGCGCGCATCAAGACATCGTGGCTCTACGCGCTGACGCGCAAGATCAATACGGAGCCGAGCCTCTATCTCAAGGCAGGCGCCATCCACGGCTGTGTGCTCTGCCGGGAGGACGTGCCGCTCGTCTACATGGAGGACGTCGGACGTCACAACGCCATCGACAAGATCGCGGGCTACATGTTCGTGAATGGCATCAGTCCGGACGACAAGATTTTCTACACGACAGGCCGCCTCACCTCGGAGATGGTCATCAAGTGCGTGAAGATGCGCATCCCGATCCTGGTGTCGCGTTCCGGCTTTACCGCTTGGGGCGTGGAGCTTGCGGTGAAGGCGGGGTTGACTCTGATCGGAAGGGCACGGGGCAAGCGGTTCGTCGCTCTTTCGGGAACCGAGCGTATCGTCTTCGATGCTGATCTCTCCGCGGGCGAGGACGAACAGCTGCGTTCTGCGCGCAAAGGCAGCCGCAGCGTCGAAGGCCAGGACGACTGAGGTTTGCCCCCCTCGAGATCGAAGTACTCCACGCCTTCATCTCGACTTGCCGCATTCAGCGGCTGGCTTTGCGCTTTCGTGCGTGCACTCGGTAGGCGTTGACGATCTGGAGCAAGCCACTGCGGATCGACGGCCAGCGATTGACGAACTGCACCACGGGCCAAGAGATGACGCGAGAGACGCCCTTGACGTTGCCGAGTCCCGGCGTCGCCTCGACGGCGACGTCTCCGCGGACGACGAAGCGCGGTGCGAATGTGGCCGTGACGTCGAATGCAGATTTGTGCGTTTCGATGTGGCAGACGACGGGTTGCTCGGGGCTCTGGAATTCGACGTCCGTCGCTGCGAGAGCTGCCTCGACCTCATCCCGCGCGATGCGCACGGTCAGCGTGCAGGCGACATTCTTCACGTAGCCGCGCGAACCGGCTTCGAGTTCGGCGCGCTCGGTCTCGGATAATTCGAGAGGCACCGCGCACGAAATTTCCGAAGTGGTGGAGTTTTCGAGCTGTTCGAAACAGTCGGGCCGGGCTGCCGCGTCCGACGCGGCGCCAGCGCAACCTGGGAGCGATGCCCAGGCGAAGAGCGCGACTGCGGCTGCGCGCGCTCTTGCATCGCGGTAGATTTGGTACTCGGCAAACATATTCTGGCTCACGTCGCGGCTCGTGCCCGGGCACTGGTGCACGGCGCAGCTTAGCGCAGGCCGGTGCCCTGCCGATGGCCAAGATGTGAAAAGCGCGCGGCATCTCGTCGATGCCGCGCGCGCCCCGCCGCCCTTAACTCGATTGAAGCCGGTTTGCTTACTGCTTCCCGGCGTGGATCTCCGGGCACTTCTCGTGCACGAAGCTGTTGATCTCGGTGATCGCGGCTGTGTGGAACAGGCCGACGCCGTCGATCAGCTTTGTCGCCGCCCAGATGAATTTCGTAGCGATGGTGTCGCCTTCGACCTTGCCGACGTTGAGCCAGAGCTTGTCAGCCTTGCCGGCCACGAACTCGATCTTGGGGTTCGCCTCGACGCTGATCGTCGTGACCGCGGCATCGCTTCCTTCGATCTCGCACTTCACGGTCTGGGTCGGCACGTTCAACGTATATTTGGGCTCGGCCAGCGCCGGCATCAGCTGGTCACGCGGAATGTTGATGGCGACGGAGCACCGTGCGTCGCCAAACCCCCACGATAGCTTACCGCTCTCGCCGCCCTTCTTGATCTTATCGCGGTCCCACGTCTTCACCATGTTGCAGGTGAGCGGGCCGCCGGCGGCCTCGCGCTTCACCACCATCTCGCACAAGGCGCGCTCGCAGGCCTGACGCCCCGCCCGTTCGTCGGGCAGTACATCGAGCGCGAGCACGTGGCCATTGGCGATGGTCAGCGCCGCCAGCGCGAGCGCTCCGCGCGTCGCGAATGAGGAAATCACAGCAGAATACATCGAGGACTGTCCTATGGGTTGCCGCATCAGCTCCAGGTCTCGCGCGGCATTGCGACAGCCGCGTCCGAGGAACGCTCGATTGATGCCCGATTAGGGCGAGATTTGGATCAAGCGGCCCTCGCCAACAGACATTCCTCGGGTGTTGCCGGCGCGCATGAGCGATGAGCGGCAGAACCGCCCGAAGCCTGCCTCGAACTCCGTCCGGCATGCCCGATGGGCCCTGGCGATGAAACGGCTTGAATAGGGGGCTTTATCAGTTCGCGGTGGCGCGCTCCTGGCGTGACGGAGCGGGTTTCGTCGCCTCGGACTTGGCCGGTTCCGGCTTGCCCGGTTCCGACTTGGCTGCTTCCGATTTGGCCGCTTCCGACTTGACTGCGGTCCCCTTGGCGGCAGGCTTCGCCATCGCCTCGACCGGCTTGCCGTGCTCGTCGGGGCAAGTCTTGTGGACGAAGGTGTTGATGCTCTTCACCGTATCGGAATGGAAAATGCCGATGCCGTCGGCGAGCTTCGACACGGACCAGACGAGGTTCTTCACGAGGCCCTCGCCTTCGACTTCCTTGACGTTGATCCACACCTTGTAGGCTTGCCCGTCCTTGAACTTCACCTTGGGCGCGGCGATCACCACCAGCGGTTTCGCTTTCTTCTCCTCGTCCTCGACAAGGCAATTGACGGTCTGCGGCGGGAACACGAGCGTGTATTTGTCGTTGGTCAGCGCCGGCAGGATGAGGCTGCGGTCGAGATTGAGCGTCAGGCTGCACCGCGCGTCACCGAAGCCCCACGTGATGCGCTTCTTGTTGCTGCCTTTCTTGATCTTGTCGCGGTCCCACGTCTTCGTCATGTTGCAGACGAGCGGCGGGCCCGCGGTCTTCTTCAGGATGATGTCGCAGACGCGCTTCTCGCACGCCTCGCGGCCTGCCTTTTCGTTAGGAAGAATCTCGAGCGCCCGTGCCGGGGCGGCGTGCAGCGCAATTGCACCAGCAAGTACTACGGTTGCGGCGATAGCCGGCAGGGGGAGCACCTGGTTTTCTCGGCGGAGCGCCAGGAAGGGCTGGCGCTGGAACGGGCAGCGGCGCTGCATGGCTCGGGGCTCCATTACGGCTGAGGGGGCGGACCCAATCTATTGCCACGGCGGCGGGCCCGGCTTCCGGGCCCGCGCGTCTCGAAGCTCCCGCGAATGCCGCTGAATTCGGGCCGAATTTGGTTCGCACCCGCACTCCGGCGATCCCGGCGGGAGCCGTGCGACATGGCGCGAACATCCACAGGGACATCTCCGCGATCACTCGTCGCGCCCTGAAGAGATTGACGTAAGGGCCAATACGGGCGAACGAGAACCTCTGGTATGCCACGGAGGTTGCCGCTGCCCCGATCGGGTTCGGAAATCGGGCGATATTGCCCAACCTTCCAGGTTGATGCAGACCCGGCGTTGCGTTACGAAACTTACGGCAAAAATACGGCCCTGGGAGGGAGAACACATATGTCGCTCGACACGACGCACGGCCATCCGGCCATGGACTACGCGGAGCACACCCGCACGTACCACGGCTTCCTGCTCGTCACGAAGCTGCTCATCGCGTTCTGCGTCGTGCTTTTGCTCGGCATGGCCTATTTCCTGGTCTGATGCCCGGGAGGGCGCTGGCTTCGGGCCGGCACCCCCCGTTTTCCGGCCTCGTCATCGCTCCGGTAGGCCGCGTCGCGCCCTGAACCTCAGCTTCTCCGCCGAGAGCGTTTCAGCTCGGCAAACTCAATCGGACGCCTAGATGCTCACCATAGCCGTCACGGCCGAAAGTGCCGACGAGACGCGAGTCGCCGTCTCGCCGGAAACCGTCAAGAAGCTCACCGCCATGGGCGCCAAGGTGCGCGTCCAGTCCGGCGCGGGTGCCCGCTCGTTCTTCTCGGACGATGCGCTGCGCGCCCAGGGTGCCGAGATTGCCGGAAGCGCTGCCGAAGCGCTCTCCGGCGCCGATATCCTGCTCAAGGTGCGCCGGCCGGCGGCCGAGGAGATATCGCAGTTGAAGCCCGGCGCGATGGTGTTCTCGATCCTCAACCCCTACGACGACCGCGCAGGTCTCGAGGCTCTGGCCGCCACAAAGGCGTCGCTCTTCGCCATGGAGTTCATGCCGCGCATCACGCGCGCCCAGTCGATGGACGTGCTGTCGAGCCAGGCGAACCTCGCTGGCTACAAGGCGGTGGTCGACGGCGCCTCGATGTTCGGGCAGGCGTTGCCGATGATGATGACGGCGGCCGGTACGGTGCCGGCAGCTAAGATCTTCATCATGGGCGTCGGGGTTGCCGGCCTCCAGGCCATCGCCACGGCACGCCGCCTCGGCGGCATCGTCTCCGCCACCGACGTGCGGCCTGCCACCAAGGAGCAGGTGCAGTCGCTCGGCGCCAAGTTCATCGCCGTCGAGGACGACGAGTTCAAGCAGGCGCAGACCGCGGCCGGTTACGCCAAGGCGATGTCGGCCGAGTACCAGAAGAAGCAGGCCGAGCTCGTCGCCAACCACATCAAGATCCAAGACATCGTTATCACGACCGCCCTGATCCCGGGCCGCCCTGCGCCTCGCCTCATCACGAAGGCGATGGTCGAGAGCATGAAGCCGGGTTCGGTGATCGTCGATCTCGCCGCCGAGCGTGGCGGTAACTGCGAGCTGACGGTGCCGGGCCAGACGACGACGGTCGGTGGCGTCCGCATCGCCGGTCCGATCACCCTCGCCGCGACGTTGCCGTTCAATGCCTCGAGCCTCTACGCCAAGAACCTGCTCGCGTTCCTCGAGACCATGATCGACAAGAAAGAGAAGGCGCTCAAGGTGAACTGGGCGGACGAGACCGTGACCGGCACGCTCGTCGCCAAGGATGGCGCCATCATTCATCCCAACCTCGCCGCGGCTTCGTGACGGAGACCAAGAGATGAGCTTCAAGCGCGTTCTTCCTCTCGCCCTCGCCGCGCTCGCCGGTTCGGCCGGCGCGGCCTTCGCGGGCGCCGGTGGCGGCGAAGGGACGGTCGATCCCTTCTTCTACGAGCTGATGGTGTTCGCGATGGCGATCTTCGTCGGCTACTACGTCGTCTGGAGTGTCACCCCGGCGCTGCACACGCCGCTGATGAGCGTCACCAACGCCATTTCGTCGGTGATCGTCGTCGGTGCGTTGCTCGCCGTCGGCGTGCAAGGCGTCGCCTCGGGTGGCACCGCGGCCAAAGTGTTCGGTTTCCTCGCCCTTGTCATGGCGTCGGTGAACATCTTCGGCGGCTTCCTCGTCACCGCCCGCATGCTCGCCATGTACAAGAAGAAAGAGGCGAAGAAGTGAGTGAGGTCGGCTGGCGCGCGCTTCTGGGTTCTTTCCGAGAGGGTCGCGTCGACGCCGTCACGTTCCACGATCTCTTCTTCGACCGGTGGCACGCAGCGATGCGTGACGGCGGCGTGGAGATACCGAAGGCGAACGAGACCTTGTTCTTCGCCGTCGAAGCGTACTGCCCCGATCCCGCGCTCCGCCATCCCGACAGTCCCTTCGAGGCCGACGACCTAGAGCTTTCGGAAGCTATCCGCCAAGCCCGCGCCCGCCTCAACAGCGCATTTCAGTAGGAACCCGAAATGTCCGCCAATCTCGTCGCCGTTCTCTACCTCGTCTCCGGCATCCTCTTCATCCTGGCGCTGCGGGGGCTCTCGCATCCCGAGACGTCGCGCACCGGCAACATGTACGGCATGCTCGGCATGACGATCGCGGTTCTGACGACGCTTGGCGTCGCGAGCCCGATGTCGTTCCTGACCTGGTTGCTGATCATCGCCGGCCTCGGCCTCGGCGGTGGTGTCGGCGCCTACACGGCGAAGAAGATCCCGATGACGTCGATGCCGGAGCTGGTCGCCGCGTTCCACTCGCTGGTCGGCCTCGCGGCGGTGTTCGTCGCGGCTGCCGCGATCTACTCGCCGGAAGCGTTCGGCATTGGTACGCCGGGCAACATCAAGGGCGCGAGCCTGATCGAGGCGAGCCTCGGCGTCGCCATCGGTGCCATCACCTTCACCGGTTCGGTCATCGCCTTCGCCAAGCTCTCGGGCAAGATGTCGGGCAAGCCGATCATCCTGCCGATGCGGCACATGATCAACGCCGGCCTCGGCATCCTGCTGATCGCGCTGATCGTCATGCTCTACCAGTCCGGCGGCGACAAGTCGCTGTTCTGGATGATCACGCTGGTATCGCTGATCCTCGGCGTCCTGCTCATCATCCCGATCGGCGGCGCCGACATGCCGGTGGTCGTCTCGATGCTCAACTCCTATTCGGGCTGGGCCGCGGCGGGCATCGGCTTCACCCTCGGCAACATCGCGCTCATCATTACCGGCGCGCTGGTCGGTTCCTCGGGTGCGATCCTCTCCTACATCATGTGCAAGGGCATGAACCGCGCGTTCCTCTCGGTCATCGCCGGCGGGTTCGGCGGCGAGACGGCGGCGGCGTCCGGTGGCGGCGAGCAGAAGCCGGTCAAGATCGGCGGCGCGGACGATGCGGCCTACATCCTCAAGAACGCCCAGAAGGTCATCATCGTGCCAGGCTACGGCATGGCCGTCGCGCAGGCCCAGCACGCGCTGCGTGAGATGGCGGACAACCTGAAGAAGGCGGGAGTCGAGGTGAAGTACGCCATCCACCCCGTCGCGGGCCGCATGCCCGGCCACATGAATGTGCTGCTCGCCGAGGCCAATGTGCCCTACGACGAGGTGTTCGAGCTCGAGGACATCAACTCGGAATTCTCGCAGACCGACGCCGTCTACGTCATCGGCGCCAACGACGTCGTCAACCCTGCGGCCGAAGAGGACAAAACCTCGCCGATCTACGGCATGCCGGTGCTGCAGGTGTGGAAGGCCGGCACCGTTCTGTTCAACAAGCGCTCGCTCGCTTCGGGTTACGCGGGCATCGACAACCCGGTGTTCTACCGCGACAACACGATCATGGCGCTGGGCGACGCCAAGAAGATGACGGAAGAGATCGCCAAGGCGATTTCCGGCGGCGGCCACTGATCCGCCCATTCCGTTCGCAACGAGGTCATCGGCCACGCCGCGCATCAGCGCAGCGTGGCCGATTGATTTTGAGCCTCCTGTAAGCGCTCCCGCCGCCCTCACTCGGATGCGCGTGCTGGCCGTTCGAACGTCGTGCACCAGCCTTCGACGCGTCGCGAGGCAACCCCTGAAACAGAAAAACGCGCAGCCCTGAGCAGGCCGCGCGTTTTTCGTTCATTGGCCCTCGGTATGCCGGTCGACGGCGATGTGCACCGCTCCACATCCCCCGGAGGGCGGAGATCGGATCGCCGCGCCGCTCTTCAGAAGGGGACGCGGAGACCGGCCGTCACGGCATGGAACGTCACGTCGTAATTCAGCGCTTCGTTGGGAATGCCGTTGCCGACATCGGGAACCAAGCCTCCCTCGGCATGTCCGGCGTCGATGTACCGATAGGTGACGTCGAGTGCGACCGGGTAGCCGCCAAACAGGGAGCCGATGTCGATGCTGGCGCCGCCACCGATGGTCCAGGCGAAGCTGGTTTCGGTATCGCCGCTGAAATTCCGTATGGGATGCTGTTGGTTCGTCGGATTAATGCGTGTCCAACCATTCATGTCGTTGAAAGCGACGCCGATGCCGGCCGTCAGAAAGGGACGGATCCGTCCACCGTGCCCCAACAGCGTCAATGGCTCGACGAAGATGTTGGCCATGATCGCGGCCGTATCGACCGAGCTCTCGACGCTTGCTTGACCGCAAGCCGGCACATTGCCTTGCCCACCCGGAATGCGACAGCCGTCATATCTCTGGCCGCCAATGAACATGCCGGATATATCGCCGCGGAGGCCCGGCATGAGGGTTCGCCCGACTGCGATGCCTGCGATGAATGCTTCGTCGTCCTCCAAGCGCCAGTTGCCCCGTGCGCCGCCTTCGTTGCTCGGAGACACCCACGTTCCCTGATCGGTATCGGACCAAGTCATCCCAGCATCGATGCGGAAGTAGTGAATGGGGGTCGGAGCTGCGGTGGGTTCATCCTTCAGGCTCCCCGCTAACGCCGAATTGGCGACGCCGACCAGAGCAGCAACAAGAGTGCCGACGGCGAGCGAATGTCTCATCTCGTATTTCCTTTTGGATCAGTGTTCGTGAACTTCGAGGCACGCTGTTACGTCGCGCAAGAATTAAGCGACTCGCCTCAATTGGTGTCAGATGCAGATCAGAAATGCTCAAAACTATCCATCCATTAGAAAATTGTTGCTAGAAAATAACCCGTCATCCGACAATCTGAACATTTCTCAGTCAGCGCCCACGATCATGCCGGTTAGATGACTGGGAGGCCGCCCGCCGTGCGTTGACAAGCCTGTGCGCATCGGGAGAAGCTGACGTCAGTCAACCGCCGGAGGCGTCAGGGTGACGGGACGCGCACACGTGCTCGCCACGTTGAAACGGGGTGCCAGGTCCTGCCGCGCAAGGGGCATGGTGGCCTGGCGCGCCCTCGAGGCCAGGGCCTCGGGGTTTGTCCGCGACCTGATGACGACGGCTTGCGTTTTGCTGGCGGCCGCTGGTGGCATTTCCGTCTGCACCGACGTTGCCGTGGCTCGCGACGACGATTCGAGCACCATGGTCATCGCTGGCCAGCCGTTGAGCTGCCGCGATGTTCGCGGGGCGACGGTGCGAACCATGCAGGTCACGAACCTCGGAGATGTCGGCCGGGCGGGAATCGTCAATCGCGTTCCCGTCATCGTCATCGATCCGCACATCATCGAACGCCTGCCCGACAAGTTGCAGATTTTCTTCTTCCAGCACGAGTGCGGACACCACGCGCTCGGTCACTGGTTTGGCGGCAATTCCGAGCAGGAGAAGGAAGCCGATTGCTGGGCGATCAGGCTCGGCCGCGACAACGGCACGTTTTCTCGCGACGACGTGATGAGCTTCGCTCCTTTCCTGGCAGGCAGCGGCGGCTCGCCGTTCGGGCATCTGCCGGGGCCGCAGCGCTCGAAGTACTTGCTGAGCTGCTTCGATGAGCCCGGCGATCGCTGGTCGCCGTCCACGCGCGCCGCCGCGCCTTGAGCGGCGGCACGTGTACCTTGGTCCGGCCGAACACTCGAAACCACCCAACGGGGTCGAATGGATATTCTCGTGAAGCTTGCCGGCACGTTGCTGGCGCTGGCAGCCATCGTTGCCATGGGCGCGCCCGTCGTCGAACGGCTGTTGATGTATCACCCGACGACTTCGCGCGTTTCGCCAGACGAAGCCGGGCTTGATCGCGTCAAGGAGATTGAGATCGCGACAGCGGACGGGAACGTGGTGCTCGCTTGGTGGTCGCCGCCCGCCAGCGGTCAGCCGACGCTGCTCTATTTCCACGGCAATGGCGGCTCGCTCGCCAACCGCGCCGAGCGCATCCGCAAATACCGCGACGCCGGACGCGGCGTGTTCATGATGACGTATCGCGGCTACGGTGGTTCGACGGGGCGACCGTCAGAGCGGGCGAACGTCGCCGATGCCTTGATTGCCTACGACCGGCTGAGGGCGATGGGTGTCCCCGCTGGCGACATCATCCTCTATGGCGAGTCGATCGGGACGGGCGTCGCCGTGCAGGTCGCGGCGGAACGCGATGTTGCGGGCATTATTCTCGATGCCCCTTACACGTCGGTGGTGGATGTCGCTGCAGCCATCTATCCCTATTTGCCCGCGCGCACGCTGATGCGCGACCGGTATGAGACGATCCGCTTTCTGCCGCGGGTCAAGGCGCCGCTTCTGGTGGTGCACGGCGAGGCCGATATGCTGATACCGGTCGAGATGGGTCGGGCCGTGTATGCCGCTGCGAGCGAACCGAAGCGGCTCGTCACTTTTCCCGGGGCAGGGCACTCCGACCACGGGCTGTTCGGCTCATACGACGCCATTCAGGCGTGGATCGACGAGTTGAGGGCGTCGCGCCACGCTCCGGCAGTATTGCCCCGGCCAGCGCAGGTCAGAGGCTGATCCGACGTGGTGGACGGGTCACAGGGAATCATCGCGGGAGATTCGCGCCGCATGCTGCTCGCGGCCTCGCTTGCCTCTGCCGGCACGCCGAACCGCGCTCATCCGAACAACGCACGCAAACGCCCGCGGCGGAACCCGCCACGGGCGTGCAAATCAGATCGGGAAAGCAACCTCGTCCCGGGAAGCGGAACAACAGGTCAGCGTGCTCCGCCGCCCGCGCTCGGACCGCCACGGCCACCGGGGCCACCACGCGGGGCCGCCGGCTTGCTCGGCAGCAGACCTTCGCGCTGCAGGCGCTTGCGGGCGAGCTTGCGGGCGCGGCGCACGGCCTCGGCCTTCTCGCGCGCCTTCTTCTCCGAGGGCTTCTCGTAATAGTTACGGAGCTTCATCTCACGGAAGATGCCCTCGCGCTGCATCTTCTTCTTCAGCGCCTTGAGGGCCTGGTCGACGTTGTTGTCGCGAACGAGAACCTGCACGCGGAGCCTTTCCTTCTAAGTTGCTGGCTGTGCGCCAGAGTTACGGGCTGTGCGCCTGATTTAAGGGCTTTGCATCTTGAGTTGCCGGCCAAGCACCCGGCCTTGAGGCCGAGCGCAGCGGCCCGCGCTATTCAAACAAAGAACACCGGCAGATGTCGCCCATCTGCCGGGTCCCGAATTTCGCTGAGGTCTCTATCAAACCTCCGGGCTCTTGTCCATGGCGGCGGGGTGGCACGGGATCAGCTCGAAGCGGATTTCGGAGCGAGCGTGGTGACATGACCCATTTTTCGGCCTGGGCGGGCCTCGTTTTTCCCGTAGAGGTGGAGCGCCAACTTGGGCGTCGCGGCCAGCTTCTGCCAATTATCGACGTCGGCGCCGATCAAGTTTGTCATGATCGCGTCGGAGTGGCGCTCGGTCGGGCCGAGCGGCCAGCCGGCGACCGCGCGGATGTGGTTCTCGAATTGGCTGACGAGGCAGGCGTCGAGCGTCCAGTGCCCGCTGTTGTGGACACGCGGGGCGATCTCGTTGACGACGACCGGCTCGGCGGCGCCTTCACCGAGATAGAACATTTCGACCGCCAGCACGCCGACGAAATCGAGCTTCTGTGCAACGTGGCTGGCGATTTCCAGCGCGCGGGCCTTGGCGCGGGTGGGTATTGGGGCCGGCACGGCCGAGGTGTGCAGGATGCCGTCGCGGTGGGTGTTGAGTGGCACGTCGTAGAACCGCGTCTCACCGCCGAGGCCGCGGACCACCAATACCGAGACTTCGAACTGGAATGCGACGAAGCCTTCGAGGATCGCCGGCGCGTGACCGATGCGGCCGAGCGCCCCCGTGCAATCGCCGCCGCAGGTCAGGCGCACCTGGCCCTTGCCATCGTAGCCGAGACGGCGGGTCTTGAGGATCGACGGGAAGCCGAGCACACTCGCCGCCGCTGCCAGTCCGGCCTCGTCGTCGACGGGCGCGAACGGTGCGACCGGAACGCCGATCGAGGAAATGAACTGCTTCTCGACGAGGCGGTCCTGCGAAAAATCGAGCGCGCGCACGCCGGGGCGCACCGGGCGGATGCGCTCGGCTGCCTCGACGGTGGCCTTGGGGACGTTCTCGAACTCGTAGGTGACGACGTCGACGGTCTCGGCGAACGCCGCGACGCGCTCGAGATCGGTGAAGGCGCCGACGGTCCGCGCCGCCGCCACGTCGAACGCGGGGCCGGAGGAGTCACAGTAAATGTGAGTCTTGAGGCCCAGCCGCGACGCCGCCGTCGCCAGCATGCGGCCGAGCTGGCCACTACCGAGGATGCCGATGGTGGAGCCGGGCGGAAGGGGCTTCGGCGCAGTCACGTTCAGCCTCGCTCGTTGGCGGGCGCGTCGGCGACGGCCTCGGTCTGCGCCGCGCGCCACGCGGCAAGCCGCGCCGCGAGTGCCGTGTCCCCGATGGCGAGGATCTGGGCGGCGAGCAGCCCGGCGTTGGCCGCTCCGGCCTCTCCGATAGCCAGCGTCCCGACCGGGATGCCCTTCGGCATTTGCACGATGGAATAGAGGCTATCGACACCCGACAGCGCCTTGGAGGAGACCGGCACGCCGAGCACGGGCAGCGTCGTCAGCGATGCGGTCATTCCCGGCAGATGCGCGGCGCCGCCCGCTCCGGCGATGATGACCTTGAGGCCGCGGTCCGCCGCCCCGCGCGCATAGGCGTAGAGGCGGTCCGGTGTGCGGTGGGCGGATACGATGCGGGTCTCGTAGGCCACTGAGAGCGCGTCGAGCATCTCGGCGGCGGCGCGCATCGTCGACCAGTCGGACTGGCTTCCCATGATGATGCCGACGCTGGGCGGCGGCGATGCGGGGGCTCGGCTCATCTCATGCTCGCGCTAAATGAGAAAGCGCGGGTTTAGTGGCGTTGAGGCATGTTGGCAAGCGCGGGTTGACAGGAATCCGAGAGATCGGAGAGAGCGGTGGAGCTGTCGCACAAGCGGATCAAATTTTTGCTGCGCCGCACACAGTGGGCCGCGCGGCAAACTGCGCATCAAGCGATGATGTCGGGCAGCATCTGATCTTCGATGATCGTGATCTGGTCCTTGAGCGCCAGTTTCTTCTTTTTCAGCCGCTTGATGAGGAGCTGATCGGCGCTGCCCGTCGCTTCGAGGGAGATGATCTCGTCGTCGAGCTTGCGGTGCTCGGCACGCAGTTGCGCGAGCTGATCACGAAGATCCTTGTCGTTCCGCCGCTGCATCCGCCTGAGTTCCGTTCCCGCTTCCCGTTGTCGCTCCGCGATGCCGGCCTGCTGGCGGTGACGGCTCGAACCGTATCCAGCCAGCCGGCAGCCGCGCAACCGCTCGTGGCGACATACCCGATGAGGTCCGCCATTGCCTCTCGCCGGGCCACACTCGCACATCATCGGCGTGGCCCGCCTCCGGACCCCGCTCGCCGCGGCCGTCTGAGCCGAAATATCCGCCGGTTTTGCATGTCTTGCAAGGCCATTCGGGTGGCGCGCCGCGCGGCCGCCCGGTGTGTCGCAGCGGAACCTTCAATTTTTTACGGACAACGAAGCAAACGCGCTTCGAATTTTTGAAAATCCGCGAGCAAACAATTCGTTCCGGGTTAGTCAGTGCTTTCCCGCATCATGCATTTCTGCAGGTATCGCTCGTGGACAAGCATTCGCCAATCTGTCACACTCAAGATCTTCGTGAACGATAACGGAGGTTAGAATGTCTCTCAATGCACATATCGCGGAGTTGGCCGAGAAGCATAAGCTCCTCGAGCGTCGTATCGCCGAGGAGGCCTCGCGGCCCGGGTCCGACGACCTTGAAATCCGCCGTATGAAGCAGGAGAAGTTGAAATTGAAGGAGCAGATCAGCCGTCTCGCCATCAGCGAGGTGCATCACTAGGGCAGCAGGATCGACCTTATCCCGCGCGGGCGTTCGCGCCGGGTTGGCCGATCTGCAATTCTCGATAAGTATTTTGGCGGGTGGTGTTTATCTTTGCACCGTCTTGCTCGTTTCCGAAGGCTTGCCACGTTCGGGAGAAACGGAGTCCAGGGCTTGCGGCGTCTGGGCGGGTGCAGAATTCGAGCCCGCCAGCGCCGCCGAGTCCATTGAGTTTTTGAGGCGATGCAGCCGCTTTTTGCTGGTTTCCAATTTCTCTTTTGAAATTTCGCCGCTCCGCACCGCGTCGAGCAGCGCATACAGCACGCCGTAGACGTGATCTCCATCGAGCCCGAGCAACACCAAGTCCGCGCCCGCGCCGATGGCCTCGACGGCAGCCCGTGCCATGCCGCCTTTGCGCTTCTTGATCGCTCCCATGGCGAGATCGTCCGTGACGACGACGCCGTCGAAGCCGAAGCCCTCGCGCACGATGCCGCCGATCACCGCCGGTGAAGTGGAGGCTGGACGTGCCTCGCTGTCGACGCTGGCGAGGTGAGGGTGGCCGATCATCACCGCCGCAGGGACGGCATCGATGACATGGCGGAACGGCACCCAGTCCGTCGTCGCCAGGACCTCGTGCGGGGTCTTGAGCGTCGCGGGGGTGAGGTGGGTATCGGCGATGACACGGCCGAGCCCGGGGAAATGCTTCAACGTACAGGCGACGGAATGCGAGAGCAGCGCTTCGCAATAGATGCGGGCGGCCTCGGCAACGAGCACGGGATCTGACGAAAGCGCCCTGTGGCGCACGCGCGTGTGGCGATCGCGGGCACCCTTTGCGTCGAGGTTCAAATCGGCGACGGGAGCGAAGTTGAGGTTGACGCCGATCTCGGCGAGCGCGCCGGCCTGCCGGGCTGCGAAATCGGCGATGGCCGGCCCGCGCGCTTCCGGGGCTGGAGTCGCGGCCAGCAGGCGTCCAAGTGAAGGTTGACGCGGCAGTGGCGGCGACAGGCGGGAAACGCTGCCGCCCTCCTGATCTGTCGTGATCCAGAATGGTTTCTGTCCTGCCGCGGCAGCGCGCGCGCGAAATCGCGCGATCTCGGCAGCGAGCGCGGATTTGGTACGCCCGCGGGCATTGCGTGCCGTGACGAATACACCGCCGATAGCGCCGCGCTCGATCAACGGGAAGAGCTGTGCCGCATTGTGGTAGCCGACGATGATGTGGCGGCCGATACGGGCGAGCTCGCCGTGGGGAGTAGCGAGTACCGCGGCCCGCATCTCGGGAAGGGGCAATTGCGGCTCCAGCGCCTCCTCGGCAGCCTTGGCACCGGCCGCCGTCTGAGGCGAGGGTATTGCGGCGCTGTCTCCCGCAGCGCCGGGCGCGGCGTTCGGCGCAGACGTATTTCCGTCCGGCTTCACCGCTTTTGCCGCCTTTGCCGGAATGGTCCGACGCCTCGCTCGCTCCAGTGCGGCTTCGATACTGCGCTGCTTCGATTTGCTCTTGGCCTGGCGCTTGGCACTCTTGGCCTCGGCATCCATCGCCGAGAACGGCAACGTTGGAATGGCGAGGGAGGCGATGATGACGGCTGAAACGGCGATCACCGACTTGCGCGCGCACGTGCAAACCGGCGGAAGACCTTTAGGGCGTGCTCTCGCACTGCTGTGAGCGATGGCGTGCATATCGCCGTCCATGTCGGCCGGAGCGCCCTCCGGTCTACGATAACCCGGCAAGAGACCATTGGTTCGTGCACCGGGTCATTGGACCCTCTGTTCGGGTCCATAACCACCATAGCATGCACCGCCGACAGGACGGGCACGGACTGATGTCGTCCTTAACTGTCTGGCGCCAGCTCGTGCGCGAGACGGACCTGTCAGAGCTCTCTTGCCAGTTCGCGCAGGCGGAATTTCTGGATCTTGCCCGTCGATGTCTTGGGGACCTCGGCGAAGACGACGTGTCGCGGCACCTTGTAGCGGGCGAGGTGACTCTGGCAGTGCGCCACGATCTCATCTTCCGAAACGCTCACACCTGGTTTCACCTCGACGAACGCGCACGGCGTCTCGCCCCATTTCTCGTCCGGCTTCGCGACGACGGCACAGTGCGCAACCGCGGGATGCTTGTAGAGGACGTCCTCGACTTCGATGGATGAGATGTTCTCACCGCCCGAGATGATGATGTCCTTGGAGCGGTCCTTGAGCTGGATGTAGCCGTCGGGGTGCAGCACGCCGAGATCCCCGGAGTGGAACCAGCCGCCGCGGAAAGCTTCGTCGGTCGCCTTGGGGTTCTTCAGGTAGCCCTTCATGACGATGTTGCCGCGGAACATGACCTCGCCCATCGTCTCGCCATCGGCCGGCACCACCCTCATCGTCGCCGGGTCCATGACGGTCAGGTCCTCGAGGGCCGCATAGCGCACACCCTGGCGCGCGCGCTTCGCTGCCCATGCCTCCTTATCGAGGCTGTCCCAGTCGCTTTTCCATTCGTTGAGGACGGCGGGGCCATAGGTTTCGGTCAGGCCATAGAGGTGCGTGAGCCTGAAGCCCGCCTCCTGCATGCGCGACAGAACGGCTTCAGGCGGCGGCGCGGCGGCGTGGCTGAACGATACGGCGTGCGTGATCTCGCGCCGCTCGCTCTCGGGCGCATTGAGCAGTGTCGCCATCACGATCGGCGCGCCGCACAGGTTCGTCACCTTGTGGTCGGCGATGGCATCGTAGATCGCCTTGGGGCGGACCCAGCGAAGGCAGACGTGGGTGCCTGCGACGGTCGCGACGGACCAGGGAAAGCACCAGCCGTTGCAATGGAACATCGGCAGCGTCCACAGGTAGACGGGATGCTGGCCCATGCCGGTGGCGATGGTGTTGGCGTAGCACATGAGCGCGGCGCCACGGTGGTGGTAGACGACGCCCTTTGGGTTGCCCGTGGTGCCAGACGTATAGTTGAGCGAGATCGCCTCCCACTCGTCGTCCGGCATGCGCCACTGGAACGCCGGATCGCCCGTCTGCACGAACTCCTCGTAATCGAGGTACGAGAGCCGGTCATGCGGCTGGGGGAACTCCGGATCGTCGTAGTCGATGAGCAGCGGCTGCACTTTCGAGAGAGTCAGCGCTTCGCGGACGACGGGGGCAAACTCGCGGTCGACGATCAGTGCCTTGGTGTGGGCGTGGTCGAGTTGGAAGGCGATGATGGCGGCGTCGAGCCGTGTGTTCAGCGCGTGCAGCACGGCTCCGGTCATGGGCACGCCGACGTGCGCTTCCAGCATCGGCGGTGTGTTGGAGAGCATGACGCTCACGGTATCGCCCTTGCCGATGTAGCGCTGGGCGAGCGCTGAGGCGAGACGGCGGCAGCGGGCATAGTATTCGCGATACGCGATGCGTTGTGAGCCGTGGATGATCGCAACGTGGTCGGGATAGACGGCGGCGGCCCGTGCGACGATCGATAACGGCGACAGTGGCTGATAGTTGGCGGGCGTTTTCTCGAGGTTCTGCTCGTAGGGATTGAAAGCCATGTTCAGCCGGTTGCCAGGGATTTCCGCATTCGTTGCGCCTTCACGCTACCGGCTCGCTGTCGCGGCGACAACGCCGAGGTCCAAATTCGGTTGGCAATTTTCGTTGTGCGCCGCGACGGAAATGCCGCCGTCGCTGCGTTGAAATTGGTGACGCTGCACCGAACCCGCTTGCGGGCAGCCGGTGTGGGAGTAATCTGTTTCAACGAATTGATCTCGAATCATGCTGAGGAGGCCGCGATGACCACTGCGACCCGCGATAGCATTGGAATGTGGATCGTTCTCGTCCTGATGGCGACGATGCCCTGGCTGGTGCTCTGAGCACTGCTCTGAGCACTGGCCCGCTTCACGCTCCGGATCGAGCCACCTGAGCACCTTCTGCGCGATGCGCGTCGCGCTGCCCCGGCTTCTTCCCATCAGCGTGCGATGCGCGACGTGATCATCCGATGCGCGCAACGTGATCAGCGACGGGCCATGACGCCTTTGCGTCTCGCCTCTCCGTCGCGCCTCAATGACGCCTCGCGATGGATCGGCGGCGCTCGCTGGCATGCCATGTTCGCGGTCGCGATGTCCGCGCTTAGCCGAAACTCCTACACCCTGCAGGCTTGCGCGTGAACCCCGCCGGATGCTCAGTAGTGGCAACAAAAAGCCGTCTCAGCTTATCCGGAGGAAGCCTAATGAGCCGCTATGCGGAAGTCTACGACACGTGGAAGAAGAACCCCGAGTCGTTTTGGGCGGAGGCCGCCCGCGACGTTTCCTGGTACAAGCTCTGGGACAAGGTTCTCGATCCCTACGCGGGCCAGTACGGCCGCTGGTTCGTCGGCGCGGAGTGCAACACCGCGTACAACTGTCTGGACCGCCACGTCGAGGCCGGTCACGGCGCTCGCACCGCCCTTATCTACGACAGCCCCGTCACCGGCACCAAGCAGTCCTACACCTACGCCCAGTTGACGGAAGAAGTGGCCGCGCTTTCCGCGGTGCTGCTCGATGTCGGCGTCCGCAAGGGTGACCGCGTCATCGTCTACATGCCGATGATCGCCGAGGCCGTCATGGCCATGCTCGCCTGCGCCCGCATCGGCGCGGTGCACTCGGTCGTCTTTGGCGGCTTCGCGTCCGCCGAGCTTGCGACGCGCATCAACGACGCCAAGCCGGTCGCCATTCTCACCGCTTCGTGCGGTATCGAGACGGCGCGCGTCATCCCCTACAAGCCGCTCCTCGACAAGGCGATCGAGCTGTCCGAGCACAAGCCGAGCGCTTGCCTCGTGCTACAGCGCCCGCAGGTCGCGGCAAACCTCATCAACGGCCGCGATCACGATTGGGGCGCATCGGTCTCGGCGGCGAAGGCCGCAGGCCGGAAAGCAGGCTGTGCTGCGGTCGCCGCCACCGACCCGCTCTACATCCTCTATACGTCCGGCACCACCGGCCAGCCGAAGGGCGTGCTGCGCGACAACGGCGGTCACATGGTCGCGCTCAAGTGGACCATGAAGAACTTCTACGACATCGCGCCGGGCGAGGTGTTCTGGGCGGCGTCCGACGTCGGCTGGGTGGTCGGCCATTCCTACATCTGCTACGCGCCGCTGCTGCACGGGGCGACCACGTTGGTTTACGAAGGCAAGCCGGTCGGCACGCCGGATGCGGGCGCGTTCTGGCGCGTCATCTCCGAGCACAAGGTCGTGGCACTCTTCACAGCGCCGACCGCGTTCCGCGCGATCAAGAAGGAAGATCCCTCGGGCGACCTCATCAAGAACTACGACCTCACCAAGCTGCGCACGCTGTTCCTTGCCGGCGAGCGTGCCGATCCCGAGACGATCAAGTGGGCCGAGGCGAAGCTCAATGTTCCGGTCATCGATCACTGGTGGCAGACGGAGACGGGTTGGGCGATTGCCGGCAACCCTGTTGGCCTCGGCAAGATGCCGGTGAAGTACGGCTCGCCGACGGTGCCGATGCCGGGCTTCGACCTGCAAGTCCTCGACGAGAAGCACCAGCCGGTCGGTCCCAACCAGAACGGAACGCTCGCCATCAAGCTGCCGCTGCCGCCCGGCTGCCTGCCGACGCTCTGGGGTAACGACGAGCGCTTCCGCAACAGCTATCTCGCCGACTTCCCCGGCTACTACTCGACCTCCGACGCCGGCTATCGCGACGAGGACGGCTATGTCTACGTGATGGCGCGGACCGACGACGTCATCAACGTCGCCGGCCATCGCCTTTCGACGGGACAGATGGAAGAGGTCGTGGCGCAGCACAAGGACATCGCCGAGTGCGCCGTCATCGGCGTCCACGACGACATGAAGGGCCAGCTTCCCGCCGGCTTCGTGGTGCTCAATGCCGGCGTCGCCCGCGATGCCAAGGACATCGAGGCGGAGGTCGTCAAGCTCGTCCGCGATGTCATCGGCCCGGTCGCCGCGTTCAAGAACGTGATGGTCGTCAAGCGCCTTCCCAAAACGCGCTCTGGCAAGATCCTGCGCGGCACCATGCGCCAGATCGCCGACGGCGAATCCTGGAAGATGCCGGCGACGATCGATGATCCCGCGATCCTGGACGAGATAGGCGAGGTGCTGAAATCACGCGGCATGGCGCACGCTCCCGCCAAGAGCGCCTGATCGCGGTCTCGGAAAACGTACAAAAAACAGCGCCCGGGGCCGATGGCTCCGGGCGCTGCTGCATTTGGAAGGCGACAGCGGGGCAGTCGGCTCCGTTCAGGCTCAGCCGCTCTTGCCCTCGAAGAACTCCTTGACGCGCGAGAAGAAGCCGGAGCTCTGCGGCGAAGTCTCCTTGTGGCTCTCCTGCTCGAATTCCTCGAGCAGCTCGCGCTGGCGCCGGGTCAGGTTCTTCGGCGTCTCGACCTCGACCTGAATGTACATGTCGCCCGTGACCTTGGAGCGCAACACCGGCATGCCCTTGCCGCGCAGGCGGAACTGCTTGCCCGTCTCCGACCCTTCCGGAACCTTGACGCGGGTGATCGACCCGTCGACGGTCGGCACGTCGATATTACCGCCGAGCGCGGCCGTCGTCATGGCGATCGGTACCTTGCAGAAGATGTCGGCGCCATCGCGCTGGAAGAACTCGTGCGGCTTGATCGAGAGGAATATGTAGAGGTCGCCCGCCGGTCCGCCGCGCAGCCCCGCCTCACCCTCTCCCGCGAGGCGGATGCGCGTGCCGTCCTCGACGCCGGCCGGAATGTTGACGGCGAGCTTGCGCTCCTTCGTTACGCGGCCAGAGCCGCTGCAATCCGCGCACGGATCGGCGATGATCTCGCCGCGTCCGTGGCAAGACGGGCAGGTCCGCTCGATGGTGAAGAAGCCCTGGCTCGCGCGCACCTTGCCCTGGCCGCCGCACGTGGGGCATGCCGTCGGCTTGGTGCCGGGCTTGGCACCCGAGCCCGAGCACGTTTCGCAGCCGACGCTGGTCGGCACGACGATCTCGGCGTTCTTGCCCGTGTAAGCTTCCGAGAGCGAGATTTCCATGTTGTAGCGCAGGTCCGCGCCGCGCTCGCGGCCGGAGCGCTGGCGGGGGCCGCCCTGGCCACGCCTGCCGCCCATGAACTCGCCGAAGAGATCGTCGAAGATGTCCGACATCGAGGAGGCGAAGTCGGGACCGAAGCCGCCGCCTGGGCCGCGGCCGCCGCCCTCGAACGCAGCGTGGCCGAACTGGTCGTAGGCCGCCCGCTTTTGCGGGTCCTTGAGGGCTTCGTAGGCTTCGTTGAGCTCTTTGAAGCGGCGCTCGGCATCCTTGTCGGAGGGATTGCGGTCGGGGTGGCATTCCTTTGCCAGCCGGCGGAAAGCACTCTTCAGATCAGCTTCGCTGGCCCCTTTGCTCACCCCCAGAACTTCATAATAGTCGCGCTTGGCCATTTCGGTCTGTACCCTTGCCGCCGGACCTTGCCGCCGGACTTTGCCAACGTGCCCGCGCGATCCTCAGACCGCGCGGGCACTGTGCATTCAATCTGCGATGTGTCCAAGGGGTCAGCCGGCCTTCTTGTCGTCTTTGACCTCCTCGAAGTCGGCGTCGACCACGTTGTCGCCAGAGCCGCTGCTGCTGCCCGCATCGTCGCCCGCGTCACCGGCGTCACCGCCCGGTTGGCCGGCGTAAATCGCTTCGCCGATTTTCATGGCGACTTGGGCAAGCGCCGTCGTCGCCGACTTGATCGCCTCGGCATCACCGCCCTGGACCGCCTGCTTGGCGTCGGCCACCGCCTTCTCGACGTCCGACGCCACCGCAGCGACCTTCGGGTTTTCCTTGTGCTCGGCGAGCTGCTTCTCGGTCGAGTGGATCAGCGATTCCGCCTGGTTCTTCGCCTCGGCCGACTCGCGCTTCTGCTTGTCGTCCGCTGCGTGGGCCTCGGCGTCCTTCACCATGCGCTCGATCTCGGCGTCGGAGAGGCCGCCGGTCGCACGGATCTGGATCGACTGCTCCTTGCCCGTCGCCTTGTCCTTCGCCGAAACATGCACGATGCCGTTGGCGTCGATGTCGAACGTCACCTCGATCTGAGGCACGCCGCGCGGCGCGGGCGGGATGCCGACGAGATCGAACGTGCCGAGCAGCTTGTTGTCAGCCGCCATCTCGCGTTCACCCTGGCTGACGCGGATGGTCACCGCGGTCTGCCCATCCTCGGCGGTCGAGAACACCTGGCTCTTCTTCGTCGGGATGGTGGTGTTGCGCTCGATGAGGCGCGTGAACACGCCGCCGAGCGTCTCGATGCCGAGCGACAGCGGAGTAACGTCGAGCAGGAGGACGTCCTTGACCTCGCCCTTCAGCACGCCGCCCTGGATCGCCGCGCCGATCGCCACGACTTCGTCGGGGTTGACGCCCTTGTGCGGCTCCTTGCCGAAGAGCTGCTTCACGATCTCCTGCACCTTCGGCATGCGCGTCATGCCGCCGACGAGAACGACCTCGTCGATTTCCGCGGCCTTGAGACCAGCGTCTTTCAGCGCCTTTTCGCACGGCCCCTTGGTCCGCGTGATGAGGTCGTCGACGAGGCTTTCGAGCTTGGCGCGCGTCAACTTCATCGCGAGATGCTTCGGACCGGACTTATCGGCCGTGATGTAGGGCAGGTTGATCTCCGTCTGGGTGGACGAGGAGAGCTCCTTCTTGGCGCGCTCCGCCGCCTCCTTCAGCCGCTGCAAGGCGAGCTTGTCGGAGCGCAGGTCGATGCCGCTGTCCTTTTTGAACTCGTCGGCGAGATAGGCGACGATCTTCATGTCGAAGTCCTCGCCGCCGAGGAAGGTGTCGCCGTTGGTGGACTTCACCTCGAACACGCCGTCACCGATCTCGAGGACCGAGATGTCGAACGTGCCGCCGCCGAGGTCGTAGACCGCGATCGTCTTGGAGCCTTCCTTCTTGTCGAGACCGTAGGCGAGCGCTGCCGCCGTCGGCTCGTTGATGATGCGCAGCACCTCGAGGCCGGCGATCTTGCCGGCGTCCTTGGTCGCCTGGCGCTGGGCGTCGTTGAAGTAGGCCGGAACGGTGATGACGGCCTGCGTCACCGGCTCGCCGAGCTTCGCCTCGGCGGTCTCCTTCATCTTCTGGAGAATGAAGGCGGAGACCTCCTGCGGCGAGTACTGCTTGCCGTTGGCCTCGACCCAGGCGTCGCCGTTGGCGCCGCGCACGATCTTGTAGGGCACGAGGCCCTGGTCCTTCTTGACCAGATCGTCGTCGAAGCGCCGGCCGATCAGGCGCTTGATCGCGAACAGGGTATTGAACGGATTGGTGACAGCCTGGTTCTTCGCCGTCTGACCGACGAGGCGCTCGCCATCGTCCGTGAAGGCGACGATCGACGGTGTCGTGTTCGCACCTTCGGCGTTCTCGAGAACCTTCGGCTTGCCGCCTTCCATCACGGCGACGCACGAGTTGGTGGTTCCAAGGTCGATGCCGATTACTTTAGCCATGTGCTTCTCGTCCTCTTTTTGCGGCAGGCCGCCCGGACCCGGTCAGGCATCCGGAAGAATCCAATGTCCCTCGGGCTCAACGGCCATCGGGGCGGAAGGTAGCGGCCCCCTAGGTTTGCAATGGGGTAGGGCTGCGTACGGTGTCGGGGGTTATATAAGGCCGGTCGAGCGGCGTGCAACGGCGCCGGATCACTCGCCTGTGATGATTTTTAGCGTGTTCTGTAGGGCGCCTTGTCGCGCCCGCCACACCCGTGATGCCACGTGTGCGCTCCGGCCCCGCCTCGTCGGCGGCTCCTGGCCGCCGGGCTGCTTGCGCCGTACCCTCCCTTTCGTCGCATGTCTGATGACAGATGCTCTGCGTTCGGGTCAAACATCGCGCGTGGCGCTCAACGCGGCGGCGGCAGGTCGACGGAGCCCGTGATGGCCGGGCCGCGTGGAGCTGTCTCCGACTGCACGGCATTATAACGAGGCGCAGGCGGAGCACCCGCCGCATAGGCTGGGCCGCCTGCAAACGAGGGGGCGGCGTCGATGACGGTGTTGCCGTAGGTCTGGATCTCGAGAACGGCGAGGCCGCGGCTCGAGAGGCCGTCGCTGGCGAAGGTCACGGTACCGTCGACGCCGGCAAACCCTCGGCTGTCCGACAGCAATGCCGCGGTGTAGCGCTGGCCGGGCGTACCGGCCGACAGGCTCACGGCGACGCTCACCGCGTCGTAGGCGAGGCTCGCGACGCGCGGCGGGGCGGAGCCGAAGTTGCGGGCGAAACGGGCCGAGAAGTCCTGCCACCCGCGCGGATCGGGGCTCGGATACCAGGCGCCGGCCAGCATCTGCTCTCGTCCGACGTTGGGGAAATCCCAGACGCCTGTGCCGAGAAGCTTTACCTTGCCCGGCTCGATCCCGTTGTAGGCGAGGAGAGGGGCGATCTGGGGCAGCGAGTCGGCGCCACCCGGCAGGAACAGCGCATCGACCGGAGAGCCCGCGAGCTCGGCTTGCTTGATCGCTTCGGCGACTCGTTTGACGGGGTCGAGCATGCCGTTGGCGGCGAGAGGATAGCGTTCGAGGTGCACCAACGTACCGCCGCCCGACGCGACCGCCTGGCGGAACACCGGCTCCACCGTGTCGCCATAGGCGTCACCGGGAATGAGGGCTGCAAACCGGCGTTTGCCGCGCGAACCTGCAAACGCGACGATGCGCTCGACTTCTGGACGCGCCAGGAAGCTCATCAGGTAGACACCGTTGCCGGCGGTCCGTGGATCGTTGGAAAAGGCGATAACCGGCACCTTGGCTGCCCGCGCGACCGGTGCAGCGGCGCTGACCGACTGGGAGAACAGGGGGCCGAGAATGATCTCGGCGCCGTCGCGCGTCGCCTGCTCGGCGGCCTGTCGCGCACCCTCGGGCGTTCCGCCGTCGTCGCGCACGAGAAGCTGGATATTCGGGTTGTCGCGCTCGAACAGCGCCATTTCGCCGGCCTGCTTCATGCTCTTGGCGACAGCGGCGGTGGGGCCCATTCCGGCGAGCGGTAGCAACATCGCAATCTTGACCGGGCCGGACTTTGCCGCCGGTGCCGGCATTTCGGCCGGCGGCGCGAGGGAGGCTTCGGGCGCGGGGCTCTGGCCGATATTGGTGCTGCAAGCGGAAAGCGCAAGCGCGGCGGCGGTGAGCACGATACCCGCGAGTCCATGTCGCGTGCGGTGCGCGCCGGTCGGCGGTGTCGTCGGTCGCGTCAGCCTCGGTCTTAGATTTGCGGCCATCTAGAACGTAGTCCTGCTCATGCGAGAAGCGGCAAACGCGAGACAATAGCGTCGATGGCCGAGGTCAGTCTCTGAGCCATCGCGTATAGTGTCGAAGTGGCGGTGTGGCGAGGTCTGCTATCGTTCTACAACTCCGCCGCACAAGTTCGAAACGAATCTCCCGTGTTGGTTCCTCGCGCCTTCATCGTTCCATGCGCGATCGAGGTTATCTAGCCTCAGCTCGGTTGGTTGGGCCGGACAACGGCAGCGCGCAAGGAACACTTTCTTGCCGCAAGCGAAACGCCCGTCCCCCCGCCTCGTGTTTCGCGGCTGGAGAATACGAGCGATCTGGTCGCGGCGTTGACGGCTCGCACAGGGAAATGACTTGGAATTCTTCGCTCTGCAAGCTTTTCTCCGGCCGCACTTGGTTGGCGTCTCAGGGATTTGCAGGTCCCGCGAAGCGTTCCGGAGGCCGTGGCCAGGGATCGTGGCCCAGGTTTGGACGGCGCCTGGCGCCGCCGCGATGAGGTAAGCATGAATGTGGATAGTGGCCCGACGGACACGCCTCATGACCCCGGAGCGGGCACGGCCGACACCCAAGACGGTGTTCAGTCCGAGAATCAGCGGGGGAACCTCATCGATGCCGCCGCGGCCGATCTCGGGCGCTCGCTCGGTTTGCCGCTGGCGCCGGGCCTCTACATCGTTGCGACACCGATCGGCAATCTCGGTGACATTACTTTACGCGCCCTCACGGTACTCGCGCGCGCCGACATCATCTATTGCGAGGATACCCGCCATTCGCGCACCCTCGCCGCGCATTTCCGTCTCACTGCTCCGCTGCGTCCCTATCACGAGCACAACGGTGCCGCCGAACGTCCCCGCATCCTCGGTGCTCTCGCCGAGGGGCGGCGGGTCGCGCTCATCTCGGATGCCGGCACACCGCTCGTATCCGATCCAGGTTTCAAGCTCGTCCGCGAGGCGGTCGAGGCGGGACACCGGGTCGAAAGCCTACCGGGCGCGTCGGCCGTCCTGACCGCGCTGACCGTCGCCGGACTTGCGACCGACACGTTCCTGTTCGCGGGCTTCCTGCCGCCGAAAACGGCCGGTCGGCGCACGCGCCTCGGGGAGCTCGCCGGGGTCGCGGCGACGCTCGTGTTCTACGAGGCACCGCAGCGGCTGGCGGACACCCTCGCCGATCTCGCCAGCGTACTCGGAGACCGGCAGGCGGCAGTGGCGCGCGAGCTCACCAAGCTGCACGAGGAGGTGCGCAGGGGCGGGCTCGGCGAGCTTGCACTCCATTTCGCGTCACACGAGCCGCGCGGCGAGATTGCCATCGTTGTCGGCCCTCCACTGGCAGTCGAGGTGACGGACGCGCAGATTGCCGAGTCCCTCGGGACCGCACTTCGGGACGCTCGTCTCAAGGATGCTTCGAAAACGGTCGCGGATGCGCTCGGCGTCTCACGGGGGCGGGTCTACGATATCGGCCTTGCCATGAAGCGCAGCGCGGACGAGGCGTAATGCGTCGCGGCCGACCCGCAATTCGGTTCGAACGCGACAGTCGAGGTTCCGCGCATGTGGCATGCCCCCCGAGATGTCGGATCTGTCGAGCGGCGGCGGCGATACCGCCTGGGGCGCTCGGCGGAGCTTGCGGCGATCCTCGCCCTTGCGACCAAAGGCTTTCGGCCGATCGGCCGGCGCGTGGTGATGCCGACCGGCGAGATCGATCTGATCGTCGCGCGCGGGCGCCGCGTCGCGTTCGTCGAGGTGAAAGCGCGTCGTACGGAAGAAGCGGCAGAAGCGTCGATCGGGGACGCGCAGCGCCGACGCATCCATCGCGCGGCCGATCTCTGGCTCGCCCGCCATCCGGAGTTCCGCGATTACGACATCACGTTCGATATCGTGTTCGTGCTGCCGTGGCGCTGGCCGCGCCATCTCGTCAACGCTCTGTAAGCTCGCCTGCCCACTCGATCTCGAAGCTCAAGGCTTCCATCCGCCCCGCGGCGAGGATCAGCGCGCGGTCGAGGCTCGCGGCAAGCTCGCCGCGCGTCTCGGCGAGCGCCGCCATCGAGGCTGAAAGTCTGGCCATCGCTGCGGCCATTTCCGATTGCGACATGCGCGGGCTCCCGTGAACACCCGTGCAGGCTCGCGATTCACGGTTAACCGGAGGTTAAGGTCAGCCGCCGGTGTGCCCCCCTCCCGCCCGAACGCTGCCACTTCCACCCCCGCGCCCTGCTTGGGCGGAAGACCCACCACCACCACGCGGTCGCGTCGATGCGCATGTCTCCTCTGGCGCTCTGATGGTTGACAGTCCGAGGTGTTCGGGCTTGCTTTCCGGCCGAACGCAACAGGAGCCCCGGATATGCGCGTCGCCTGCCAGATGGACCCCGTGGACCGCATCGACATCTCGGGTGATTCGACCTTTGCCCTGCTGCTCGAGGCGCAGGCGCGCGGCCACGAGCTTTTCTACTACATGCCGCAGAACCTCGCCCTCGATGGCGCGACGCTGAAGGCGCGCGGCGCGACGCTCGCGGTCAAGGACGTCGCGGGTTCGCACTACGCCGTGTCGGATTCCCGTGTCGAGGATCTCTCGACGTTCGATGTGGTCTTGCTGCGACAGGACCCGCCGTTCGACATGGCCTACATCACGACGACGCACCTGCTCGAGCGCATCCATCCGCGGACGCTGGTGGTCAACGACCCGCGCGAGGTCCGCAACGCCCCTGAGAAGCTCTGGGTGCTCGAGTTCCAGGATCTCATGCCGCCCACGCTCGTCACCCGGCAGCTTGCCGACGTGATCGCCTTCCGCGAGCGCCACAAGGACATCATCGTCAAGCCGCTCTACGGCAACGGCGGTGCCTCGGTATTCCGCATCCAGCCGGGCGATACCAATCTCGGCTCGCTGGTCGAGTTGTTCCAGACCGTGTTCCGCGAGCCGTTCATGGTGCAGCAATACCGCCCCGAGGTCCGCGCCGGCGACAAGCGCATCATCCTGGTCGATGGCGAGCTGGCGGGTGTCATCAACCGCATTCCGCCGGACGGCGAGACGCGCTCCAATCTCCATGTCGGCGGGCGGGCGGCGGCGGTCGAGCTGACGGACCGTGACCGCGAGATCTGCGCGCGCCTCGGGCCGGAGCTCAAGCGTCGCGGCCTCATCTTCACCGGCATTGACGTGATCGGGCCTTACCTCACCGAGATCAACGTGACGTCGCCCACCGGCATCCGCCACATCCGTCAGCACGGCGGGCCCGACATCGCCGCCATGATCTGGGACGCGATCGAGGGGAAGGTGAAGGGTATGCGCGCGGCGGGTTAGGCTCAGTGTGACGACATGCCAGGCCGGCGGCTCGTGCACCCCGTTTTTCTGGCCGTCGGTAGTCCTTGGCCAGGCGGCATCGATGCTGAAAGTTGGCGCATGTTCCTTTTTTGTTCTTGATCCCAGCGATTGCTCGCGTTAGGGTTATGCAACTCGGTCGGCGCCCTGTTTCGGCGCCATGCGGGGTGGCAGGGGGGCGAGCGGCATGTACGGACAGATTTCGACGGTCGCGTTCGTCGGTATCGAGGCGCGGCCCATCGAGGTGCAGGTTCGCATCACGCCCGGACAGCCGACCTTCGCCATCGTCGGCCTGCCCGACAAGGCGGTGGCGGAAAGCCGCGAGCGCATCAGGAACGCACTTCACGCAGTGGGTCTTGGACTTCCCTATAAACACCTGACGGTCAACTTGGCGCCGGCGGACATGCCGAAGGAGGGCAGCCATTTCGACCTGCCCATCGCGCTCGCCCTCATGTCGGCGCTGGGTGCGGTCCCTCCGGATTCGATCGCCGGTTTCGCGGCCATCGGCGAATTGGCGCTCGATGGGTCGATCCGCGCGGTTCCAGGCGGCCTGCCGGCCGCCATCGGCGCCAACGCGATCGGCAAGGGGCTCATATGCCCGGCGGAGATCGGCGCGGAGGCGGCCTGGGCCGGTGACGAGGTCGACATCCTCGCCCCGCCGCACCTCCTATCGCTGGTCAATCACTTCAAGGGAACCCAATCGCTCTCGCGGCCGAAGCCCAACCTCGATCGGGCGGCCGGGATCATGCCGGATCTCAAGGACATCAAGGGCCAGGAAACAGCCAAGCGCGTGTTGGAGATCGCGGCCGCAGGTGGCCACAACATGCTGATGACGGGTCCGCCCGGCTCGGGCAAGTCCATGCTGGCGGCGCGCCTTCCGTCGATCCTTCCGCCGCTGACACCTGAAGAGATGCTCGAAGTTTCGATGGTGCATTCGCTCGCGGGCGAGCTTGCCGGCGGCAAGCTCGCCACGTCGCGGCCATTCCGGGCCCCGCACCATTCGGCAAGCATGGCGGCGCTGGTCGGTGGCGGCAGCCGGCCTCGGCCGGGCGAGGTTTCGCTTGCCCACCGCGGCGTCTTATTCCTCGACGAGTTGCCCGAGTTCTCGCCGCAGGTGCTCGATGGGCTTCGCCAGCCGCTGGAGGCGGGCGAAACGGTCATCGCCCGGGCCAATCACCGCATTTCCTATCCGTCCCGCATTCAGCTCGTCGCGGCGATGAACCCGTGCCGGTGCGGCGGT
>JAEUMD010000004.1 GCA_016793635.1 Hyphomicrobiaceae bacterium | reverse complement strand
TTGGTGGAGCCGAGGGGAATCGAACCCCTGACCTCTGCAGTGCGATTGCAGCGCTCTCCCATCTGAGCTACAGCCCCATTGGCCCGGCAGGTCGAGGTGATGGGCACCTCCGAGCGCGCACTCCTCACGGAGTGTCGGCCGCCTTCTGGCTTGCGGCTTGTCTAGCGGCGTTGGCGGCAAAACGCAAGCCGGCTCCGATCCTCTGGGGCCCGTCAGAACTACGCTCCCAGTTCGGCCGGTGGCGAGCAGTTCCCGATGTACGATCGCGTGCTGCTTCGCACCTGGCTGCGGCTTGGCGGGCGCTATCGAGGAAGTCCGGTCCCGCGCGATGCGCGATCCTGACGGGGCGCAACGATTACGAGCGTTCGGCGGGCTGCCAGCCGGCGGACCGCGCCTCCTCCTCGGAGCAGAACCAGCGCCCGCCGCGCTCCTTGCGTACGGAGGCGCGATCGTAGCCGGCCGACCAGGGCATGAAGTAGGTGCGGCTGCGGCCCGAAACCTGCGCCTTGATGGGGCAACCGTCCGGTGCGGTTTTCTTCGCCGCCTCCCAACGTTCGGAACGGTAGTCCGCCGGGCGCTGCGGCGTGGCGCTGGCCCAGATACCGCGTGTGGCCCCGCGTGCCTCGTCCTGCTGGTTCGAGTAGCTGGCGAAGAATCCCGTGTCGGCGAAAGCGTGCCCGCCGCGGACCATTTCCGCAGCGACGTCCGTGCCGGTCGCGGTTCGGCAGGTGGCGAGCGCGGGGGCGTCGCCGCGTGACTTGGTGATCTCGCAGGAGAGGGAATCGCGGCGCGTGAAGCGTTCGAGCGCACGCTGGGCGGCCTCGCCGCAGCGCCAACGGGTTCCGCTGCCCCGCGCGCAGGTCTGTTCGCGGTCGGGCGCCTCGATCTCGGCGAGTTGCAGCACGCGGCCCCCGATGCGCAGTGTGTCGCCCGAGAGAGCCGTCGCGTGGCCTTCGAGCCGGCCGTCGCTGGCGAGGCTGCCGGTGGTGAGCGATTTGGCGGCGCCGCGTGACGCGACCTCCGATCCGCCGCCGCCCGTGCCAGCGGATAGCAATGGGCCCAGCACGAAGATGGCGAGTGCCGCAGCACCACCCCAGGCCGCCATGGCCAGGCCTTGTCGCAGAGGAGGGGCATCCTCCCCGTCGTCGTCAGCTGGAGCGGACATGGCAAGCAGTGCGGCTGTCGCCAGGAGCACGACGGCCAAGGCGGCGAGGAGAAGCAGATTCAAGTCGACCGGTTGCTCACTCGCGCGCTTGGCCGCGGCGATGGTGATGGCGACGCCAGCGGCTCCGAGGGGCACGCTTCTCCCGCGGTCGATCCTGTCTGCAGCGTAGTTGGAAAGGCTAGCAACGGCCTCGCCGATGCGGCCTCGTTCGCCACGCGCGCCGAGGGACTGAGATGCACTTGCCTTGAGCCCCGCGGCGGCGCTGCCGACGCCGGCTGCCGCCCGCTTCCCCGCGCCGGCCGCAGCGCGCGCGGCGGCAGCGAAACCTCCGGCCACGCCCCCTGCGACCGAGGAAAGCCCCGCGCCGCTCGCGGACAATCCTTTCTCGCCCGCTTCGCGCAGGCCCGATGCGGCTTTCGCTTTGGCCTCGTCGATACCGGCGGCGGCGGCGCGGCCCGCCTTCTTCAGCCCGTCGATCGCGGCCTGCTGCACGGCGTCGACCTTGCGACGGCGGTTCACGCGCCGGAGCAGAATCGTGGTGCGCACGTACTCGTGCCACTCGAAGCCGTCGCGCTTCTTTCGCCATCCGAACATCGCCACCCCGCTATCGTTCGAAACGCCCCGCGACGAACCCTGTCCTCCGCCCGAGCAAGCATGAAAACACTCCAACCCCTGCCATGAGCCATCAACGCGGCAAGAGTTGGCCCGCACGCAAAATTGCCGGGACCGCTTCCGAGGCGCGCATCCTGTGATAAGTTGCCCGCCGTTGCCAGGGTCGGACGGACTTCGACAACAGAAATCTGCCTGCGGCATGCGCCCTTTATGTGGGTAGTCCGGGTGAACAGGGCCAACAAGAACAACACGGGGCAAACGCCATGATCGATCACCACGCGGCAATCACCATCAACCGTTTGCAGAGCGATCGCCGGGCAACGTCCTCGCGCGGTCTTCGCACGAATGCCGTGAGCGCCGCTTTGCGTATCGGCGCCCTCTCAGTTGCGGCGCTGGGGCTCGTCGTCGCCCATGCCTCGGCCGGCAAGGAGGCCGCTCCCGGCGGCGCCTGCGACGGGCTCGATAAAGCGTCTGCGGCGTGGGCGGCCTGCGCCGCCAAGCATGCGGCGCTGAGCGACGCCGAGCTTTTCTATGCCGGCTACTGGATGGCGCAGACGGGTCGCTACGACGAGGCCATCGGCTACCTGAAGCAGGCGCGCTCGCCCGATGCGCGCACGCTGACGTATCTGGGCTTCGCCACTCGCAAGTCGGGCGATGTGGACGCGGCGCTCGGCTACTATCGTCAAGCGCTTGCGATGGCACCCGACTACGTTGTGGCGCGCGCCTATCTCGGTGAAGCCCACATCGCGCGTGGCGACCTCACGAGCGCTCGCACTGAGCTTGGCGAAATCGCGCGGCGGTGCGGCGTCAATTGTGCCGCTTACGACGAGCTTGCGCGTCACGTCGCCAAGGCCTCGCCCGCCAACGGTTGACATGCTCGGATTGGGTTCGATCGGCTGGGACGGACGTGTTCGGCGTTTCCATCAAAAGCGTGGATAGAACCTTATTCTTCGCTGGCGGTCTGACGCGCGGGCATGTCCCACAAGCGGATGGTGCCATCGGCGCCACCGGATGCGATGCGCAACCCATCGGGCGTGAACGCGACCGTCTCGACCTTGCCGCGATGACCGGCGAATGCACGAACGCTACGCCGCCGCTCCAGATCCCAAAGCCGCACCGTGCCATCCTCTCCACCTGTGACGAGGAATGTGCCGTCCGGCGAGAAAGCGATGCTTGAAACGCCGCCGCCGTGGCCCGTGTACCGACGCTTCAGCCGCGACGACGACGTGCTCCACACGCGGATGGAGCCGTCGAGACTTGCCGCCGCGACGTTCTTGCCATCGGAAGATATGGCGACTGATGTGATGAAGTCGCTCGCTCCGCGATATGAGCGCAGCATCTCGAGCGTGTTGAGGCTCCACAGGCGGACCGTTTTGTCGGCGCTGCCTGACGCAAGCAGAGAGCCTGCTGGAGCGAAGGCGAGCGCCTGAACCGCGTTGTTGTGTCCTTCAAACACATGCAGCGGTGTCGTCGCAGACGTGCCGTCCCAGAGGGCGATCTTCCAATCGTGCGCGGCCGTTGCGAAGCGCGCGCCATCGCCGGTCGGGGCGATCGCCCAGATCGCCGCCTCGTTACGCTGGTATGTGCCGAGCTTGCGCGCTGTCGAAAGGTCCCATGCCGAAACCACGCCGTCGGCGTGGCCGACCAACGCTTGGTCGCCGCGGATGGCGAGTGCGGTCGGCGCGCCGCCGTCGAGTGGCACGATGCGCGACAGCGTGCGGCTCGCGGTCGACCAGAGTTTGACGGTCTGGTCGTTGCCCGTGCTGACGATGCGGTCGCCGTTGGCGGTAAAAGCGATCTGCCTGACGCCGCCCGCATGGGCGTCGATCGGCGGGATAGGGGCCGGTGCGGGGGTGGGTGTCTGCAACGCCGAGGTGGTCACGGGAGCGCGCGTCGAGACCGTGGTCGCAGGCGGCCGCGCTGCCGCGGATCGCTGCGGAGCCTCGCTGGCGGCCTTTTCGGGTAGCTTCAGGTCGGGTAGGCGGTTCTGGATGACCACGGCCGCGGCAGCGACGGCCGCGCCGATGGCGAGCTTGACTAGGATCGGCCGCAAATGGCGCTTGGCGCCGGACTTGATCGGCTTCGGGCGCTCGGCGCGCGCCAGCGCCTTCGACGGCACGGCGGCGGCGCCCTGCTGCCGCGATTTCGCCGGCGCCGCGGCAGCCTTCGCTGCCTGTTGTGCCTTCGCCTCGCTCTTCGGGGGCTGCTTCGGCGGAGCGGGATCGCGCTTGCCCGCGGGAGGCGCGTCGGCCGCGGAACCGGGCCGTGTCTTGACGGCGGAGTCGGCTGCGGCGCCAGCCGCCGCCCGCGCCGTTGCCGGCCTCGGCGCGCCGTCCCCGACCGGTGGAACGCCGGCCGATCCGCCGCCGCCTTTGAGGCGCTCCATGAAATCGAGCAGCCCTCCGCTGCCGCCCGGTACGTCCGGTGGCGGCGGTACGGTCACCGGAGCATGCGGGGGCATGTCGTGATTGCCGAGACCATCTGCAGGTGCGGGGGGAAGCTTCGGTTCGCCCGCGCGCTTCTTCTCGCCACGCGGCAGCCACCCCTGGCGAGCCGGTTCGGGTGCCAGCAGCTCGCCGCGCCAGATGGGGATCGACTGCGGGCGATCCTTGATATCGAGCGACAGGGCGCGATCGATGGCCTTCAGGAATCCGGCGCGATAGGAGCTAATTGCCGCCTCGCGGGCCGGCACGATCTCGTCGTGAACCATCCGTGACGGAGCGTCCGGTGGGCGCTTGCCCGTGACCGCGTGATAGAGCGTCGCGCCGAGAGCGTAGATGTCGGTCCACGGTCCTTGCTGGCGGCTCGTCTCTGCGTACTGCTCATAGGGGCTGTAGCCGGGCTTCACCAGCGCGGAGACCGTCTTGGAATGGGCTGCGATCTCGCCGCGGGCCGAGCCGAAATCGATCAGAACGGGTGCGCCGTTCTTGCGGATGATGATGTTGTCCGGCGCAATGTCGCGATGGAGGTAGTCGGCTTTGTGTACGAACTCGAGCGCGTCGAGGAGCGGCGCGACGAGTACGTCGAGCTCCTTCTGGCGCGGGGCGCGGCCGAGCCCCTTGAGCCACGCCTTCAGGCTCTGTCCCTCCTCGAAGTGCAGAACCATATAGCCGGTGTTGTTGGCGCGGAAATAGCGGTAGACGCGAACGATGTTGGGGTGATCGAAACGGGCGAGTGTTTGCGCTTCCTCGATGAAGCGGTCGAGGCCCCAGCGGTAGTCGCTCGAACAGTCCTGCGAGCGCGGCATCGCCTCGTGGCTGGCGACGCGCGCGGCGAAGTCGCTCGGAAAGTATTCCTTGATCGTCACGGGCCGCGCGAGGGCCAGCTCGTCGGCGAGATAGGTGATGCCGAATCCGCCAGCGCCGAGTACGCGGTCGATCCGGTAATCGCCGACGAGCTCGGTTCCCGTTGGTAGCGCGATCAGGTTGGACATTGCCCCGTTAGCCTGTTGCGACCGTCCGCGTCTCAAGTGCATCCGGTTCACGGCCGATTGATGTTCGGTTCCGCCCCGGCGCGATAGCGCGATTCGCGCGTTGACCGCGCCTTCTTTGGATCAGGAATGTGGCGCTCTCGCGCCGATGAACCCGAGATGAACAAATCTCACGTTACCCGGCCGGTGGCCACGCTCTTGCCCTCAAATACCCGGATGGTGAACAATCGCGGCGATGCAGAAGATGGGCGGGCCCGCGGGGCCCGTGCTGACGGAGACGGCTTCGAGGTGGACGGCAGGGGCGCGACATTCTCGTTCGACGACCGCGCGCGCAAGCGTGCCTCCCGGCGTCTGCGCCGCTTTCTCGCATTGTCGCTCGCGGCGGTGGTGGTCGGAGCCTTGGCGCTCGCGCCCAAGTTGCTGAACTTTGCACCTGCGGGCACGGTGCCGGAGCCAGTGCGCGCCTGGCTGGTCGATACGTCTACGCTCGGCGCGTCTCTCACCGCCGAGGCCGGGCGCTGGATCATCACGCTCAATCAGAATGCCCCGGCCCTGGCGCTCGGCCTCGCCGTGGCCGCGATGGCACTATTGCTGGTGCTGGCCGGCGTTCTGTTCAGGTGGCTCTTGCCGCAACCTGCCATCAACGAGAGCGGAGACACGGGCGAAGTGGCGGCTGGACCTGAAGAGGATGCCGCGGCACCGGTCGAAGTGGTCGTCGCCGATCCCAGCGATCGCACGGGGCACGCGCGGCCGCGGCGTGTCTGGCTGTCGGCGGGGACAGCCGCGGATAGTGCCCGACAACTCCTGAAGGGAGAGCTGACGCGCCTCGGTTCCGCCCCCGACAACGAAATTCGTATCGCGCTCGCTGGCGTCGACGGCTATCACGCTGCAATCTCGCGTTCGGCCGAGTTCGATCACTACTTGGTGGCGATGTCGTCCGATGCGCCGACCGAGTTGAATGGAGTTGCTGTCGCGCGGCGGCGGTTGCGCAATGGAGATGTGATCGGCATCGGCGACGCGCGGCTGGTGTTCTGGGTCGAAGAACGGTGAGCTTCGCCCGGGTGGCAATTCACCAACTGCAACTGGCGCCGGCTAGAGCATCGTCCGAACGCGCGGAATCCCGATAGCGATGAGATAGCGATGAGCGATCGGATAAAGAAGTTCTAGCGGCGGTGGCGCCGCGCGATATTCGAAGGTCGGGGATCGAAGGATCGGGGATGAAAGGGAGGACTGGCGAATGAGCGACAACCCAAAAACGCCGAATGCCGGGCAGCGGGGCGGTTTCCTCGGCTCGCTCAAGGACGCGCTGGCCGCCGCGAGCCGCGACGAGACCGGCGCCGCCGCGCAGGCGCCCGCCGCCGCGGTGCCGCAGCGGCTGATCGAGGCAAAACCGCCGGCGCTACCGGCCGACAATTCGAGCGATGCGGCGCAACCCTCGGCGTCGGCCGAGCCGCCGAAACCCGCGGCGGCAAAGCCCGAGGCCGCAGCTGGTTCCGTGCCGAGCGCCGAACAGGCCGCGCGTGAGGTGCGTGCCACGGTGGCTTTGCGTGACCGCCACGTCGAGACGGAAGCGCCGCCGACGACGCGCGTGTTCCGTGCCGCCAAGCCCGCTGCCTCAGGCGGCGACGAGGCGCCACGCACTCAGCTCGTGCGCGGCAAGCAGAAGCTGGCGCGCGGCGAGTTCCAGCAGGACCCGGTGGTCGGCTGGCTGGTGATCGTCGGCGGCCCTGGGCTCGGTGCCTTCCGCCCGATCTTCGAAGGCAACAACACCGTCGGACGCTCCAAGACGCAGCGCATCGCTCTGGATTTCGGCGACGATGCCATCTCGTCCGAGGAGCAGGCCTACATCCGTTACGATTCCGCCGAGCGCAGCTATCTCTTCGTTCCCAATCTCGCAAAGACCAACGTCGTGTCGGTGAACGAGAAGCGGCCCACCGGAGCAGTCGAACTCTCCCACATGGATGTGATAACCATGGGTAGAACCCAGCTCGTGTTCGTGCCTTTCTGCGGCGCGGACTTCGACTGGTCGGAGCTGCAAGACGTCAAGGATTGATGCCGCAATTCGATTCAGCATGGCGCGCCGCCCAGGGCGCGCGCCACTACCAGGAAGATTCTGCGCTTCTTTGGCCCGGCGGGCGTGGCACATCCACGTCCGCCGGACCCGGTGACGCGCAGGCGGGGCTCGGGCTCGTCGCCGTGCTGGCGGACGGCATGGGCGGGCATGTCGGCGGCGCGCTGGCGAGCCGCATGGTCTGCGAACGGTTCGTGGATGTCTGCGTCAACGAGAACGGAGCCATCCGCAAGCGCCTGCTCTCGGCCCTTGCCGGCGCCAACGGCGCCCTCGCCGACAAGGTCGAGGCCAATCCGATGCTCTCCGGCATGGGTTCGACGCTGATCGGCGCGCATTTCGGAGACGAGGGCGTCGAGTGGGTGAGCGTCGGCGACAGTCCGATGCTGCTCTATCGGGGCGGTGAGATCGCGCAACTTAACGAGGATCACAGCCTCGCGCCGGAGCTCGACCGTCTCGTCGCGGCGGGCCATCTGACCGAGGAGGAGGCGCGGCACGATTCGCGCCGCCACATGTTACGATCGGCGGTCACGGGCGACGAGATCGATCTGGTCGATATTTCGGTGAAGCCTCTGCGGCTCGAACCCGGCGACTACGTGATTTTGGCGAGTGATGGGCTCAATACGCTCGACAATGGTGAAATCGCGCGCGTCGTCTCGGCCTACGGCGATGATGGTCCGGACGCGGTCGTCGCGGCGCTGATCCGCGCCGTCGAGAACATGCGAGAGCCGCATCAGGACAATGTCACGGTCATCGCGGTGAGGCTCGCGCCAGATGCCAAGTGAATAGTGCTGGTCGCCCCTGACGAGCGACAAGATGGCCGCTGCAGAAAATCGGCCTAAATCCGCCGCGTGGCGCAAATGAAAAGGCCCGGCGAGAATTCGCCGGGCCTTTCTCGTTCGTTTTATCGATCGCTTCGCCGCGGTCCGGATGGGCGGTCCGGAGACGCGATCGAAAGCGGATCAAACGGCTTCCTTCAGCTCCTTGGCGGCGCGGAAGGCAATCTTCTTGCTGGCCTTGATTTTGATCTGCTCGCCGGTTGCCGGATTGCGGCCAATGCGCGCCGGGCGATTGCGAACCTGCAGAATTCCGAGGCCGCCGATACGGATGCGGGCACCCTTCTTCAGGTGGGTGGCGATCATGTCCACCATCTCGCTCAGCATAGCGTTGGCCTGCTTCTTCGGCAGCTCGTGCGTCTCGGCGATCGCGTCGCTGAGCTGGCGCAGGGTGACGGTGGCCTGCGGCTTGGCGGCCTTCTTGGCAACCTTTGCCGGCTTCTTCACGGCTTTCGCCGGGGCTTTCTTCGCTGCTGCTTTCGTCTTCGCTGCCATTTGAAAACTCCCATCTCTCGGTTCGAGTGTTTTTTGTTCCGAAAAGCTCGCTGCTTCCGGGGGCGTGAAGATTGGATATGTTAATTCCATTGTTCCAAAAAGCGTTTTCCTGACTTCTCTCGGCGGAAAACGAAAAAAGCGTGACGCGAATGCAACGAAATCACGCATTTTAGCGGGTTTTTCGCACTTTCGTAGCCTTGGGCGCGAGGTTGGGTCGTCCCCGGTCCTGGCGTCGGGAGCGTCCGCATAGCGAACGGGCGCGAGTGATTCGCGCCGCTGCCGCATCGCTCGGCAGACGTCCGAGTGGCCGGAAGTGCCCGAAAATAGCGTGTTTCCGAGCCTTGTTGAAGTGTGGAGGTTGTTGCCAGCTGCGATGGCGTGTGCGGCGAATTGCCGAGAGCGGTTCCGCGGGATGTCGCAGAAGTGCCCGGTCCACGGGGCTTACTGAGAACGTGGAGGACGAAGCCCACGTCGCGCAGGGCCGTGTTCGAGGCGTGGTTGCAAGTGCTCGGGTGCAAAGACTTGAATGAAGGCGCTTCGGTCATCCCTCGAGGTGAGATGGTTGAAAGGCGGCGCGCCCGGAAGCTGTTCTCCGGGCGCTCGCCATCGCGTCAGAGCCAGGGATGTTCCGACTTCATGCGGTTCTCATAGGCCGTTATGGACGGCGTCTTCTCGAGTGTCAGGCCGATGTTATCGAGGCCGTTGAGCAGGCAGTGCTTGCGGAACGGGTCGATCTCGAACTTGATGACGCCGCCGTCAGGGCCGCGGATCTCCTGGTTCTCGAGATCGATGGTCAGGGTAGCGTTTGCGCCGCGGCTCGCGTCGTCCAGCAGCTTGGCGACTTCGGCCTGCGGCAGCTTGATCGGCAAAATGCCGTTCTGGAAGCAGTTGTTGTAGAAGATGTCGGCGAAGTCCGGGGCGATCACGCAACGGATGCCGAAGTCGAGAAGCGCCCAAGGCGCGTGCTCGCGGCTCGAGCCGCAGCCGAAGTTCTCGCCCGTCACCAGGATCTGCGCTTTGCGGTAGGCCGGCTGGTTCAACACGAAATCAGCCACTTCTTTGCCGCTCTGATCGTAGCGCATCTCGAAGAACAGCGATTTGCCGAGCCCGGTCCGCCGGATCGTCTTCAGGAACTGTTTCGGGATGATCATGTCGGTGTCGATATTGCGCAGCGGCAGCGGCGCGGCGATACCGGTCAAGGTCGTGAACTTGTCCATCGGGGCGTATCTCCTACGCTTTCAAGAGGCTGGCATGATGCAGGTCGGCGGAGGCGCCAAACTAGAGCACGCGTCCCTCGCTTGGCTTGCGGTCGTTGGCCGGGAGGCTCATGCCCCAAGACCGTCGGCGAGCGCGCGGAAATAGCCTTCCGCTGCTGCAAGCCGATCGATGCGCCGGGCACTCGCCGTCTGGATTGGATCAATCCGCGGCGCATGGGCCTCGAGACGTTCGAGGCGCCTTTTAACGCCAGCTAGCTTGCGCCCGTCAAGATGCTGGTCCAGCACGCCGACCATGGTCTCGATATAGCCGGTGATACGGCCGAACTCTCGCGCGGCGCGGCGAGCGGCGCTGCGGTTGCCCGGATCGGCCTCGATCTCGCCGAGGGCATCCGCGGCACGGGCCAGAGTATCGGCGATGTCGCCTGCGTAGCGAGCGACGCGGCGGCGGCGTGCGCGGTCAAGTGGCGCGATGGCAGCCATCCAGCGATGCACGGTCGCAGCGAGCTCGGCGAGTATCCTGGCGTAGTCGGCGAGCGGCAGCGACGTCATGGCCAGCACGGGCTCCGGAGGTTGCGTGGCACCCATGCTAGGCGGCGCATGCCGGACGGGGACAAGTGAAGCGGCAGAAGCGGTGCGACCGGGCGCGCTGTTCCATCGCCCTGTCCTCCACCCCGTTGTGCGCAAGGTGAACAAAGCATTGCCGGAACGGTACGAATTTGCCGGTCCGCCGCAACCGGATGTTCAGCGGCAAGGAGCACATTCGAAACCAATTCACTCGGAGGTTACCAAAAATGCTCGGTGTTCTGGACGGAAGCGATCGTTGGCGCCTTGCCTCGCCTCAGCACTTCGAAGGCGAGGGGTATCGGGGTTTGCACGCTTTCGTTCCAGCGATGCTGGGTGTGCTCGTTCCCCTCCTCGTGCCGCTGGTGTTCGCCCCCGCGCTCGTCGGCAAGGCCCTGCCGCTACTCCTTGCGCTGCTGCTGGCGATGCTCGCCTTCGCGGCCTGCGTCGCCGTCTATTCGATGCTGTTCAAGGGAGATGTCGTGTCCATCACGATCCTGCCGGACTCGGGCCGCCTCTGTCTCGTGCACTCCGGTCTGTTCGCGAACGCTACGACGCACATCCCGCTGGCCGAGGTGGCTACGGTGGACATGAGCCCGACGCAGCCCGGGCGCCGCTACCAGCCAGCGTTCCCGCGTCTCGTGCTGTCGGACGGCAGAATGATGAGATTGCCGGAGGAGATCACGCGCGGCGAGGTGATCGCCTTCCGCGGCCGTATCGAGGAAGCGCGCCGCAAGCACGCGAAGTGAACTCGATGAGCAACGCCAGCCGGGATAACTTGCCCCCGCGCCTTTGACTCCGCACATCCTTCTCCCTATGCACCACCAAAGCGGGTGATTTGTCGTCGGCGCCGACGCGGTTTCGGGCCAGACCGCCGCCGGGGTCACGACAAGCAGGGAGATGCGCGGCTTGGCTCCGGCCCATCCAGTCGAAAACGCCCATTCCGCCAACCGCTCGGTCTGGCCCGAGGGCGTCTCTCCCACGGCCGAATACGAGGCGGCGCTTGACTTCGCACGGACAGGTGCCGGGAACCTTTTCGTCACCGGGCGGGCGGGAACGGGAAAATCGACGCTGCTGCGCGTGCTGCGCGATTCACTCACCGCTGAACTTGCCGTACTCGCCCCGACCGGCCTCGCGGCGGTCAACGTCGGCGGCCAGACGATTCACTCGTTTTTCGGCCTGCCGCCGCGATTGATCGGCCCTGGTGATATAAAGCGCAGCCGCAACGGTCGCGTCATGCGCCGCCTCGAGCTTCTCATCATTGACGAGGTCTCGATGGTGCGGTCGGACCTAATGGCTGCCATCGATCAATCGTTGCGCGTCAACAGGGGCCGCCCGCGCGAACCGTTCGGCGGCGTACGGCTGCTGCTCTTCGGCGATCTCCACCAGTTGCCCCCCGTGGTGCAGGAGAACGAGGTCGCGGCCCATCTGGAAGGCGAGTTCGGTGGCCCGTTCTTCTTCTCCGTCAGTGCGTTGCGCGAGGGCTATGGGACGCAACTTCTGGAGCTCGAAGAGGTTTTCCGCCAGCGCGACGAGACGCTGCTCCACGTTCTGAACCGCATTCGAGACGGAGAGGCCGACGAAAGTGACCTCAGCGTCCTCAACGAGCGGGTGCACCCGGTCCGGACGCTCGGCGAGGGCGATCCATACGTCATTCTTACGCCGACCAACGCGGCGGCGCAGCGCATCAACATGGCCTACCTCGACGCTCTGCCGGCGCGGCCGGTTGCCTACGAAGCGGGTGTTACGGGGGAGTTCAACCCGGCCGCCCAGCCGACCGACCAAAAGCTCGTGCTGAAGGAGGGGGCGAAGGTCATCATGCTGCGAAACGATCCAGACCGCCGCTGGGTCAACGGCAGCATCGCCCGTGTCTCGCGCCTTGGCGAGCGGCAGGTGTGGATCGAGATCGGCGGGCGGGAGTACGAGATCGAGCAGGTGTCGTGGGAGCAGCGGCGCTACCAGTACGACCAGACGGCCGAGAAAGTGGTCGAGCAGGTCGCGGGCACCTTCAAGCAATTTCCTCTACGGCTTGCATGGGCCCTGACGATCCACAAATCGCAAGGGCTGACGCTCGATCGCGTTTACGTCGATCTGGGGCGCGGCACTTTCGCACATGGGCAGGCTTACGTCGCTCTTTCGCGTTGCCGGTCCATGGAAGGGCTGGCGCTTGCACGACCGCTGCGGCCTTCGGACGTACTGTTCGACGCCAGCGCTATGGGCTATCGCGAGATATTCCCGCGCTTGGTCTAAGCCCCAACCGTCTGTTAGCCCATTGCTTTTTTATCCCCAACTTGTTGCGTCGCACAATCCCGGTCGCGGCACTCGGGTTAGTCGCTGCAGAGCCCGTTTTATCGGGCTTTTTCCATGTTCATCTCTGATATGAAACCGCCTCATAAGGCGACCTGGGCCAAAGTATTGTTGCAATGCACAATGAGCCCCGCTATATCTGAATCACCGTCGCGGCGAAAGCGGCGGAACTGGTTTGAGCGATGCCGGCGACGCGCCAGAGCTTTCGCGCATCATCCAGCATCGAGTTCGCGTGAGACTTTAAAACCCGACGAGGAGTTGAGACCATGAACGAGCAGTTCACCCGCACCGCCCAGGACATGTTCGCCGCCGCCAAGGATGCGCGCATTCCCGAGAACATCCAGGCCATCGCCGAGGACGGCGTTCAGAAGTCGCGCGAGGCCTATTACAAGATGAACTCCGTCGCCAAGGACGGCGCCAAGGTCGTCGAGGAGGTCATGCTCGCGACGCAGGCTGGCGCCAAGGCCATCGGCGAGAAGCTGATGCACAATACGTCGGTGAACACCGAGGCCGCCTTCGACGCCGCCCAGGCTCTTGCCCGCGCCAAGACGATCCCGGAGCTCGTCCGTCTCCAGGCCGACTTCGTGCAGCAGCAGATGGCTGTCGCCGGCGCCCAGAGCAAGGAGCTGTTCGAGCTCTCCGCGAAGGTTGCCAAGCAGACGCTCGACACCGTGAACGCCGCTGCGGCGAAGAGCTTCGAGCAGCTCAAGAAGGTCGGCTGATCGCCGGCTGAAGCAGTCGGTCCGGTGAGGTCCGACACTGCTCGGCACGACTGATTTAGGCCGCCCGGCGTGCACGCGCCGGGCGGCTTTTTCATGTTGAGCCAGCAACGAAAAAAATAGATCGCTCTGCGTCCGGTTGGACCGCGACAAGCGCGGAATTCACGCTATACTTCGTTTCATGCTGAGTTCGAGTTCTCATGTATGCGTTCGCCCCGGCCGGCTTTCCGACGCGAAAGCCCTGGCCGATGTGTTCGAGCAATCCTGGCGGCATGCCTACGTTGGCATCGTGCCTCCATTGCAGCTCGATTCGCTGATCCTGCGGCGCGGTCGCCGATGGTGGAGCAGCGCCATACGCTCCGGCGACATGATCCTCGTGCTCGAGGTCAGTGGCAAAATCTGCGGATACGCTTCCTGTGGTCCCGCGCGGCAGCGCTCGCGCTATCAGGGCGAGATCTACGAGATTTATCTGGCGCCCGATCATCAGGGGCTCGGCTTCGGCGAGCTGTTGTTCGAGGCCTGCCGCAACGAACTCGACCGGCGACGGCTCAACGGCCTGATCGTCTGGGCCCTGGCGGACAACGATACCGCCAATGCATTTTATTGGCGTCGTGGCGGCCGCCCGGTTGGTGAAATGGTCGAGCGGATGGGAAGCGCCGATCTCGCGAAAGTCGCGTTCGGCTGGCCCTGAGGTTCACGTATATTTTCTGAACGATCGTCTGCCACGTGTTTCGTCTCAGGTGCGACCAAGCGGTCTAAGCGCCTCGGGCGAAGTTGCGAGCGGTTGCCGTAATCGCGGTGACGGTGCGTCGTGCCTCGCAATTTGAGTTTCACGGCTCGAGTTGGTGGACCGATCCTCCGCCGCGCCAGAACACTGTCCAGACCTTTGCAGTGCGCCACCCCCATCCTCGCAGTGAGCCAGCCCGGCGGGCGGGCAATGTCCCCGAGAGCCTTTGGTTGATGGCGTGCGCAGACGCATTTTGGGGCCGCGCCCCGATGCGTGGGCGAGTGCGTTGCTGGATTTTCGCTCCCCGCGCCTTTCCGTCCATCGTTGGTGGTGACGCCCGTCTTACGTCTTGGCTCGATCATCGGCGGCTCGGATTCACGGGCTCTGTGCCGCCAGCCGCCGGCGCATTAAACCAAAAACCCCATTGCGCGGTGGGTTTCTGTCGTGCAGCAAGAGTGCGAACGCGGCTCGTCGCGACTGCCGGGCAGGTTTTCAAGGCCCGTCCTTCGCCATGGACGCGTGTGCGGTCACTCAAGGAGAAACATAAATGCGCATCGACGCCATTCCCGTCGGCAATAAGACGCCCCACGACGTCAACGTCATCGTCGAGGTGCCGCTCGGCGGCGAGCCGATCAAGTACGAGATGGACAAAGCTTCCGGCACGCTGTTCGTCGACCGCTTCCTCTACACGCCGATGCACTACCCGGGTAACTACGGGTTCGTGCCCCATACGCTTTCCACCGACGGCGACCCGATCGACGTTCTCATCTGCAACACGCGCGCTATCGTCCCCGGCGCCGTCATGAACTGCCGCCCGGTCGGCGTTCTGGTGATGGAGGACGACGGCGGCGGCGACGAGAAGATCATCGCCGTTCCGAGCACGAAGCTGACGCGGCGCTACGAGAAGATCCAGAATTACTTTGACCTGCCCGAGATCACCATCAAGCAGATCGAGCACTTCTTCGCCCACTACAAGGATCTCGAGCCCGGCAAGTGGGTCAAGATCAAGGAATGGGGCGACGCCGAACATGCCAAGCGGTTGATCATGGAAGCGATCGATCGCGCCAAGGCGCCGGCCGCGAAAGCCGCCAAGGGCTGACGTGCCGCACCCTACGGGTAAGGCATTTGACGCAATACACTTCCGGCGCGCGTGAGGCGTTGCTAAAAGCCGCATCACGGGCGCCGGGCATCGCGCGCCGCCCTCACGAGAAGCGGGCACCGCACGAAGATGCGGAAGCCCGCTCCGCCGGTCCTCCGATTCGGCGGGGGCCGGGAAACAACTGCGTGCGAGCAGTCATGGGCGAACAGTCATGGGCGACATGAAGATTGCAGTCATGGGTGCCGGCGGTCGCATGGGGCGAGAGCTCGTGCGCGCTGTCCACGGCTCGCCAGGCTGCGTCGTTGCGGGCGGAATCGAGCGGGCAGGATCGCCGATGATCGGCGCCGACGTCGGCACCGTTGCCGGCATCGGCGAGGTTGGCGCGCGGATCAGCGAAGACGCTCTCGAGGTCTGCGCCGCCGTCGATGCGATCCTCGATTTCACGACGCCAGCCTCCACCGTCGAGTTCGCCGGACTCGCTGCGAACGCACGCATCGTTCACGTCATTGGCACGACCGGGTTGTCGGCCGCGGACGAAGCGGCAATCGCGGCAGCGGCGCGCCACGCCACGATCGTCAAGGCTGGCAACATGAGCCTCGGTGTCAACCTGCTCGTCGCGCTGACCCGCAAGGTCGCCGCCGCGCTCGACGCCGATTTCGACATCGAGCTGGTCGAGATGCACCACCGGCACAAGGTCGATGCGCCGTCCGGAACCGCGCTGATGCTGGCGCGCGCGGCGGCGGACGGGCGCGCGGCCGATCTCGAGAAGGTCGCTGTGCGCACCCGCGACGGGCATACCGGCGAGCGGAGGCGCGGCGATATCGGCATGCAGAGCCTGCGCGGCGGCAGCGTCGTCGGCGATCATACCGTCATCTTCGCCGGCGAAGGCGAGCGCATCGAGCTCACTCACATCGCCACCGACAGGGGTATTTTCGCGCGCGGTGCCGTCAAGGCTGCACTTTGGGGGCGTGGCCGCGGCCCCGGGCTCTTCTCCATGGCGGATGTTCTCGGCGTCTGAGGCACGATCGGCCGAGACGATGATGGGAACGCTTTGGATCAAAGCGCGAAATCAATCCCGCGCCACAATGTTCGGTGTACCTCGTGGCCCGTGTGCTTAGCGTCCCCCCGCGATGTCGAGCGTTATTTTTCGAGCACCGATGAGACAGCATGGCTCATTTGAGCGAGGCAGTGAGATGAACAACGTCCTGGTTCTGGTTCGGCATGGCCAAAGCGAGTGGAACAAGCTCAACCTATTCACCGGCTGGCGCGATCCCGACCTCACCCCCCTCGGCGTCGACGAGGCAAAGCGTGCCGGCGATCTGCTGAAGGCGGAAGGGCTGCACTTTGATATCGCTTTCACGAGTGTTCTGACGCGCGCGAACCACACGCTCGAGCTGATCCTCGATAAGCTCGGCCAGCAGAAGCTGGAGACGATCCGCAACCAAGCGCTCAACGAGCGTGATTACGGCGAGCTGTCGGGCCTCAACAAGGACGATGCGCGCAAGCGCTGGGGTGAGGAGCAGGTTCTGATCTGGCGGCGCAGCTACGATGTGCAGCCGCCGGGCGGCGAGAGCCTCAAGGATACCGCGGCGCGCGTGCTTCCCTACTACAAGTCGCGCATCTGGCCCGAGGTCAAAGCCGGCCGCAATGTCATCGTCGCCGCCCACGGCAACTCGATCCGAGCCCTCATCATGTATCTTGAGGAGTTGTCGGCGAAGGAGATCCTCGAGCGCGAAGTTGCGACCGGCGTTCCGATCATCTATCGCCTGACTGAGGTCGGCCAGGTCGCCGAGTGCCGGGAGCTTGCGCACAAGGCTGCGTGACGGCCCGCCGGACGCCATGCTGCCGGTCCGCGTGGTGCGCGTGTAGAGTTGGTGGGGGATGGCGATGGCATTCGACGATCTCTTGGGTGGGCGCGACGAAGACCGCTCTGCGTCCCGCGAACGCGATCGCTGGATCGGCGTTTACATCGGCGTGCTGGCGGTGCTGCTGGCGCTGTGCTCCATGGGCGGAGGTAATGCAGCCAAGGACGCGACCCAGAGCAACATCGAGGCGTCCAACATCTGGGCCTTTTTTCAGGCCAAGAACATCCGGCGGCAGGTGATTCGCGCGCAGATCGAGGATCTCGAGGTTCTGCTCGCCACCGCTCCCGCGCTCGCCGATCCGCAGAAGTCGATGATCGCGGAGAAGATCGCGGCCCATCGCACCTTCGAGGCCAAGCTGACTACGGATACCCAGAGCGGCGAGGGGCTGGACGAGCTGTTCAAGAAGGGCAAGACGGTCGAGGCACGGCGCGATGCGGCGATGGCCAAGGATCCCTATTTCGATTACGGGCAGGCACTCTTGCAGATCGCCATCGTTCTGGCCTCGGTGGCGATCATCTCGGGTGGGTCGTCGCTGCTGGGATTGAGCTTCGTGCTCGGGGCGCTCGGGACCCTGACGACGCTCAATGGATTTCTGATGGTCGTGCGGTTCCCGTTCATCGGCTGACGGCTGGGAGAGCTTCCGCATCGGTCGGACGCCGCGGAGGCTCGGCCTCCACCTTGCGGGGCAAATCGCTCGGACTGAGAAAAACAGAAAGCGGCGGTCGAGGTGACCGCCGCTCCGTTGCGCGCCCGCTTCGAGCAGCGCGCTGAATTCCGTCTCGATCGACTTAGATGATGTCGATCTCGGCCGGCAGGTAGCTCGTGACCTCGAGGCCGACTTCCTGCTCGGAAACCTGGGGCTTCGTCCACACCTTCATGGGAATTCTCCTTCCTTTTGCCTGGTGCTCTACGACACCTGCGACATTAGATAGCGCCTTGCCCGAATAAGTTCAAATACGTTCTCCTGTTGGTGCCTATAAGTACAACTTACGGCGCCGCATTCGGAGGGGCGCGGCCGGCTTCCCGGAGTGCTATCCGTGCGGTCGGATGCGCATCACCGGCATCATGAGCGCCATGCCGACGAGCAGGAACGCCAGAACCGCGCCCATGCCGATCCGCTGGTCGCCGCTCGCCGCCGTGACCGTCGCGATCATGAACGGGGCGAGGAACGCCGTCACCTTGCCGGAAAAGGCGAACAGGCCGAAGAACTGGGTCACCTTGTCGGGCGGAGCGAGCCGAGCCAGCAGCGAACGGCTGGCCGCCTGGACCGGAGCGGCGACGATGCCTATCACCATCGCGAACGCGAGGAAGACGCGCTCGCCCGCCGATGAGAACGGCGCGGAGCCGGCCTGCTTCGCCGCCACCTCGATGCCGTAGAGCACGTGCGTCTTGTCGACCGAGAGAATGCCGAGCGCGCCGACGATGAGGATGAGCAGGGCCGTCACGATCACCGATTTCGGCCCGATACGGTCATCGAGGACACCGCCAATGACGGCCCCGATAATGCCCGTGAGCGTCAGGACGATGCCGAACAGGCCGAGCTCCATCGCCTGCCACCCGAACACCGCCGCGCCGTAGATGCCGCCGAACGCGAAGATCGCCGAAAGGCCGTCGGTATAGAGCATGCGGGCGATCAGGAAGAACAGCATGTCGGGATGCTTCGGCAGGCCTGAGATCGTGTCCCAAAGCTCGGCGAGCGGGGTGCGGCGGGCGGCTTCTCCCGTCCGCGGCGCCGGTCGAACGTCCGGAACGAACAAGAAGAACGGGATCATGAACAAGGCGAACCAGACCGCGGTGAGCGGCCCGACGAGCCTGTCACCCTCGCGCGTCGCAGTGTCGAAGCGGACGATGGGGTCGAAGCCAAGGATCGTCTTGCCGGTCGCCGGGTCGGTGACGATGAGGCCGGCGACGAGAGCGAGGCTGACGAGGCCGCCCGTATATCCGACCGCCCAGCCCGCGCCAGAGAGGCGGCCGAGCTTCTCCGGCGGCACAAGCCCCGGCATGATGGCGTTGGTGAATACCTGGGTGAACTCGGCGGCGACAGTTGCCAGCACGAAGCCGAGCAGTATCAGCATGATGGTTGGGGTGGACGCCCCGGGCGCCGCGAACCAGAGCAGCGCAAGTCCACTGACCAGCAGCGCCGAGAACAACGCGATCCAGGGTTTGCGCCGGCCGCGCCCGTCGGCGAGCGCGCCGAGCATGGGGCTGCCTATCGCGACCAGGATGCCGGCCGTTGCCGCGGCGTATCCCCAAAGCGTCTGGCCGCGGGCGGCATCACCGACGACGGCTGTTGCGAAGTAGGGCGCGAACAGGAACGTCAGCACCAGCGTGTAATAGGGCTGCGCCGCCCAGTCGAACAGAACCCACGAGACGAGTGCGCGCATCGGCGCCTCTCGCACAGGCACCCCTCGCCCCCCATCCGGGGCTAAACCCGGTGACGGCGGCGAGAGGGGCGCGGCGGCGGTCGTAGTGCTCATGCGACGATGCTCCTGCCAAGCGGTCCCGAAGCGGGCCGGGAATCGGCGCACTCCATAGACCGCAGCATTTCTGCAGGATTTGGGCTGGCGAGGGAAGCAACCCCGCCAGTGTCATCAACCGCCGCGACGGCTCCGGCACCGTCGTCGCCACGGCTCGCGCAGTGAAGAAGCGGTGTGCAGGTTGGGTCAGGCGAGGCTCGGCCCCGCCGTAACTCTCAATTGCGGTAATGGGCGAACTGCCCGCGCGAGCGGAAGCGCTCGAGGTATCCGGGCACGATCATCGCGACGCTCGCCGGCTGCGTCACGCCGAGTGCGGCGATCGTGCGTCCCTCGTCCTTCGCCTGCTGGCTCTGGACGTTGTCGTGCTGAAGCATGCGCACCTGATCGAGCGTTACCGGGCGCAGGCTGTTCGGCAGGAGGGCGGTACTGATCGCCTGCAGTTTGGCCAGGAAGAACGGCATCGGCAGATAGCCCCGATTGCGGCCACTCCACGATTGCGTCTTGTCGAGCAGTTCGCGGAACGAGAGCACATCCGGGCCCGCCGCCTCATAGATTGTGCCGGGCTGCCCCATCCCCTCTGAGGCGTTGACGACGGCGGTGGCGAGGTCGGCGACGTAGATGGGCTGGAAGCGGGTGCGCCCGCCACCGATCAGCGGCAGTAGCGGCGACATGCGCGCCATGGAGGCGAAGCGATTGAAGAAATCGTCCTCAGGGCCGAACACGATCGATGGGCGCACGATGATGGCTCCCGGGAACTCGGCGAGCACGGCCGCTTCACCCTCGGCCTTCGAGCGCGCGTAGCTGGCGCTGGCCTTTTTGTCTGCGCCGATGGCGGAAACGTGCACCATGTGGCTCGCACCAGCCTCGCGCGCCGCCTTGGCGACGGCGCGGGCTCCCTCGACGTGAATGGCCTTGAAGCTCTGCTTGCCGACACTCGCCAGCACGCCGACGCAGTTGACGACGAGGTCGGCGCCCTCGCAGGCGGCCCGCACCGAATCCGGATAGCGCAGGTTGGCCTGCACGGCATGTATCTGGCCGACGACGCCCATCGGCTGGAGGTGGCCGGCGAGATCGGGGCGGCGCGTGGCCGCGCGTACACGCCACCCACGCCGCGCCAACTCCCGCACCACGTAGCGGCCGACGAAGCCGGACCCACCGAACACCGTTGCCAGCTTGCCGTTCAACAGCTTAGACATTTCTTCCCGCCCCCGCTCGCCCGTGTCTCTATCAACCGCGCGCGTGACCGGCGCGTCCATGCGGAAGAACTATACGGTCGCGGTGGGCCTGTGAAGTGCGCCAGAAGTCAGGTGCGCGACATTGGTGAGGAAGTCATCCCGGCGGCCGTTGCAACCGTCGCTCGGCGCCATGTGCCAGTGTCCGTCCCGTCTCCGCCTTTGCCGCTGCGACGGGAAGTTGCGCCGCCGCCCCAACTCCGATTGACAAGCGCCGCGACGGCGACTAGTTGAAGCGCCTCGGCTCCGATGCGAGCCCGCTACCCCGTGCCCAGATGGCGGAATTGGTAGACGCACTAGTTTCAGGTACTAGCGCCGCGAGGCGTGGAGGTTCGAGTCCTCTTCTGGGCACCACATCGTACTTGCCGTGTTTTACGCCTGTAAAGCCTTGAAAGGGTAGGCGATATCGGCGGTTCGATAGCCTTCAATCCGGTGATATGGCAGGCGGCCCCCAAAGAGGAGTTTGGGGACGGTTCTGCGGAGCGCCAGATGCTCGGAATCCCACAGTTTTGCGGGGCTTGCGATGAAGGACAGAGCGGTTCGATAACCGAGGCGGAAGTCGATCACTCGCTCGGGCTTGATAGCTCGTTTTTCCTGGACCGCGATTCGCCGTTCTTGCAGCTTGCGCACTTCCTCTTCATAGGCCGCGATCAGCACGCTGCTCTCGGCAGCGATGAGGCACTCCATCAGCGCGGCGCTCTTGCGCTCGATCTGTGACAGCTCGGTCTTGAGCAGCTTGTGCCGTTCGGCCTCGACCTCATGCCCGGCCTTCCAAACATCGGCAACGATGGCGTGGAAGGCGCGCGCCAATGCCTCGTCGGGACGCAAGGTATTCAGCAAAGTCTCGAAGTCCTCTTCGATCCGCTCCTTGCGGATTGATTTGCGTCCCTGCTCGCAGCCCGTGGTCTGGCAGAAGTAGTAGCCGTAGCGCGCGTGGCGGCCCGTCGAGTAAGCCGCCGTCATCGCCCGCCCGCAGCAGGCGCAGGTGACGATGCCGCGCAACGGGAAGTCCTCGCGCGTGTCCTTGCGGAAGGCGGCAGTGGTTTTGCCCCGCAGGCGCTCCAATACGCGCTGGTGCGTTTCGAAACTTACCAGTGCCTCGTGCTGGCCCTCCTCGAGGCCGATGCCCCATCCGGGCGCTTCGACGTACCCGGCATAGGCGGGGCATTCGAGCATTTCACGTACGCGCTGGATACGGATGCCATGCTCCGTCTGGATGCCGTAGTCGGGGAAGCCGTCGAGATAGCGCTTCGCCTCGATCTGGCTGGCAAAACGACCCGTACCGAAACCCTCGAGAGCCTCGCGCACAATGGAGGCGTTCGGCTCGTTCGGCACCAGCACCTTGCCGTGCCCTCGCGGTTTTCGTGCCGGTAGCCGATGGGCGCGCGGAACACTCAATAGCCGTTGATGATGCGGGCGCGCATCTTCTGGCGCACCTGACGGCTGTTCTGCTGGCGCTCGAGCTGCGACTGGGCGGCGATAATCGCCTCGATAAACTCGCCCTCGGGTGAATCCTCAAAGTTGAAGTTGAGCAATCGCCACCTTGGCGTTGAAGGCAGCAGAGTGGTTCCGCCTCGGTCGTCTGCTCATCGAATGGTCCGATTCGCAGGCACAACCGAGCCCGCAGTCAGGCAGACAATCCACTCATCCTACCGTCCGAAATTGTGGAGCCCGCTCTCCATTCGTGCCCATAATCCGCTTTGTGGACACTTCCCCCCCTCGCCCGCCGCCTTCGATCAGCGCGAAGACTCGGGCAGCCATGACCTTAAAGCAAGGCGGCGCTCACCGGAGGGACACGGAATCCCTCCCGATTCCATCAAGAACCAACAGGCCCTAGCTGAAGTCGCGCACAACGAATGCGAGAGCCGAAGGTCGCCTCGGCAAAGAGGAGTCCGATTACCGGTCTGAGACCGACGCATATCGGCGTCCAGCTGGCAAAGGCCTGGCGTTTCGCTTCATCGGAACCTCTTAAACCGTAGTGCCTATTCGTTTGAATAGAGCATGTCGATCAGTTGTCCAAGCGAAGTGGTGCCCGTCTTGGCCATAATCGACGCACGGTGTCCCTCAACCGTCCGCACTGAGATGTCTAACAGAGAAGCCACGACCTTATTCGGCTTGCCTTTGCGAAGCAATTCGAGAACTTCTTTTTCTCGTTTGGTCAACGAAGACAGGCTCTCGGAATAGCGATTCCGCCGCTCCACGTTATTCCAAACGGCATCGTATGTCGCCAATGCTGACTGCACAGTATCCAATAGTACTTGGTCATTAAATGGCTTTTGCAGGAATTCAACAGCGCCAGCCTTCATCGCCCGCACTGCGAGCGGCACATCGCCATGCCCGGTAATTATGATGATCGGCAAAAGAGCTCCGGCGG
>JAEUMD010000022.1 GCA_016793635.1 Hyphomicrobiaceae bacterium | reverse complement strand
CGCCAGCGCCGCCGATCTCGGGGGAGATTGCTGCGCCGACCTCGAGGAGCGCGTCGCAGAGCTCGAGGCCACCACCGCCCGCAAGGGCAACCGCAAGGTTTCTCTCACCATCTCTGGCTGGGTTGCCGAGCAGGTCGTCTATTGGGATGACGGCCAGGAGAGCAACGTCTACGTGACGGGCATCGGCCGCACGCTGCAGAGCCACTTCAAGCTCACCGGTTCGGCCACCATCGCTCCCGGCTGGTCGGCTGGCTACGTCCTGCACGTCGAAGTCGGCACGGTCGACGCATTCTCTTACAGCGCGGCAAGCGACGAGTCCCTCAACCTCGCCGGCGTAGCGAACGACACAGGCCAAGGCATCTACACGCTGCAGTCGTTCTGGTTCATCAAGAGCGACCGCCTCGGCAAGCTGTCGGTCGGCAAGCAGTCGCAGGCGTCCGACAACACGGCCATCCTGGTCGACGGCTCGGGCTCGCTGGTTCCGGCCAACTGGCTGAACATCGACGGTTACGGCCTCGGCGCAGTCAATCAGCTCGGCCACTGCCACACCATCAACGACGGCATCGGCGGTGACTGCAACGGCGTGACGACGAACGCGGTGCGCTACGACTCCCCGACGTTCGCTGGCTTCTCGGTCAGCGCCTCGTGGGGCGAGGATGACATGTGGGATGTCGCCGCACGCTATGCTGGCGAGTTCAACGGCATCAAGATTGCCGCCGCTGCTGCCTACAGCCGCGTTTCGGACGAGAACCTCGCTCTCATCCCGAACGCCGCCGTTGCGGCACTGAACCGCCAACAGACGGATAAGGACGTCGGCTACTTCCAGGCCGGCCTCTACATCCAGCACGTTCCGACTGGCCTGTTCGCCTACGGTGCCTATGGCAAAGAGTACGGCGATGTCCGTTACAATGGTGTCCTTTGGCAGCCGGACGGCGACCATTGGTATGTGAAGGCCGGTGTCCGCCAGAAGTGGACCCCGCTCGGCGCAACCGTCCTTTACGGCGAGTACGGCCAGATGAACGACATGTTTGGCCCGACGCTCACTGCCGACCCGGCTTCTACGTCTGAGCTGACCAAGTGGGGCCTTGGCGTTGTGCAGGAGATCGATGCAGCTGCGATGTCGCTGTGGGTGTCCTATCGTAACTACGATGGCGATGCTCACGACTCGAACGGTCGCCTCGTTGCTGGCTCGGATACCGATGTCCACTACGTGAAGGCCGGCGCGCTGATCAACTTCTGATCCGCCCGAGCCTGACACGGAATACCCAGGAAGGCCGCCCCACCGGGCGGCCTTCTTCGTTTCGGCCGAGCCAAGCTTCGATCCGCCCCATAGATCATCCCCCGCCAACCTGCCCACTCAAATGCCAGCGTTTCGATTGCGCCCCGAGGAAGGCCCACCATGGGATCGGCGATAGTGCGCCGACCGCCCCCCCCCTAACGAGGTCGTTCGAGCGAGGTAAAGAGTGACATAGAGAGAATGTGTGTTGGGCGGAGGGGAGTGTTCGGTGAGCCGGCCAGCCAAAATATAAAGAACGTCCGGGGTGCGCCGCTTCGAACGGCCAAGGCCTGGCTCGCAATCACGCCCAAACACCGATCTCGGCCAAGCACAGCACCTCCGATCGCTCATGGCTCATGGCTCATGGCTCAGCGGTAGATATCGGCCCTGCGTCGCTGGCGCCCCATCTTGCTTGGCCGCTCGCGACCTCGCTCCCCCTCGACGGCCCTCACCGCTTTCGACCCGGTTTCAACCGTGTCACTCCACCTCTCTGGGGCGTGCATCCGGTGAGCGAGACGTTCGATGTTTTCGCTGTCCACGCCGGCGACTTTCGCGCCCGCCGGAATCGGTACTTCCCCTCGGTCGCGAAGGCGTGATTCCCGGCCCGTTCACATCGCGAGTCGCCCGCATTTGTCGCTCCGCACCTGTCTAGACGAATTCGCCCACAAGGTTTCTCCGCCGTTTTGCACATACACCAACACGAAAATTCGCTCGTGCGAATGTCTTCGCGGCCAACCTGTCAGCGTTCAAAAAAGGCAATCAGCTCAATGCGTGAGCAGCGTCTGAGACGAGCTCACACCATGTTGTAGAGCCCCCTCCGAGCGGCCCATCTGCAACACACCTCTGCGGACCTGCTGCGCGACCGATACGGACGGTTGTTGCACCCGGGAGAATCACAGACTTTCCGTGGTCAAGCGGAGCCGAGGCCCATGGGGGGTATCGCACCGCGCCGTTAAGAGGGCGCTTTTTAGTCAAGCGTTCAGTTCTGCGTCCCGCCTTTCTTGATGCCAACGCAGATTGGGAGCAGACCAATGAAGAAATATAGCCTCAGCGCCCTGCTGGCCGCTGGCCTCCTGGCCGGTGCGATGTCGACGGGTGCCAACGCTGCC
>JAEUMD010000011.1 GCA_016793635.1 Hyphomicrobiaceae bacterium | reverse complement strand
GAGTTCTCGCCGCAGGTGCTCGATGGGCTTCGCCAGCCGCTGGAGGCGGGCGAAACGGTCATCGCCCGGGCCAATCACCGCATTTCCTATCCGTCCCGCATTCAGCTCGTCGCGGCGATGAACCCGTGCCGGTGCGGCGGTGGCAATCCGGGGCAGGCCTGCAAGCGCGGCCCGCGCTGCGGCGAGGATTACCGGGCACGCATCTCCGGCCCGCTGCTCGATCGCATCGACTTGCAGATCGAGATGCCTGCCGTCTCGGCCGCCGATCTCGTGCTTCCGCCGCCGAGCGAAGGCAGCGCCGAGGTCGCGGCGCGGGTGGCTGCCGCCCGCCAGCGCCAACGCGACCGCTTCAAGGGTCTTGGAGCCAAGGGCGTGTCGACCAATGCGGAATGCTCAGGCCGGCTGCTCGAGGAAACATCGATGCCCGATGCGGAAGGAGTGGCCTTGCTGCATCAGGCGTCGGAACGCCTCGGGCTCTCCGCACGGGGGTTCCATCGCACGCTGCGTGTCGCGCGTACCATCGCCGATCTCGATGGCGCGGTCGGCGTCGGCCGCCTTCATGTCGCCGAGGCCCTCAGTTATCGCGGCGAGGTTCTCCGCCAGCAACGGGCCGCGTAACACTTGCTTCATCAATCCATTGTCCAGTCGATCGATGGTCGTGCCCTCGCCGCGGCAGTCCTCGGGCCGTGCTATCAACCGGTCCGCCAGTTTCAACCCGGAGCCGTGCCTTGATCTCGCGCCGTCACGTTCTGACAGGGCTCGCCGCCGCCGCATTCAGTGGCTTCGGCCTCGGCAGCTATGCGCTCGCCGAGCCGTTCCGGCTATGCGTCACACGGTACAGGTTAACGCCACCGGGATGGCCTGCGGGTCTGCGCTTGCGGCTGGCAGTGATCGCCGATCTGCATGCCTGCGATCCGTGGATGACGCGCGAGCGCATCCTGCGCATCGTCGAGCGCACAAATGCCCTCGGCGCCGACGCCATCCTGCTGCTCGGCGACTATGTCGCGAGCATGCGCATCTCCAAACTTTCCTGGCCGGTGGCGCACGACGAATGGGCGTCCGCATTGGCGCATCTCGACGCGCCGCTCGGTGTCCATGCCGTGCTCGGCAACCACGATTGGTGGGAGGATTACGAGGTGCAACGCCGCCGGGCCGGCCCGACGCCGGCGGGCGAGGCGCTGGTGCGCGCGGGTATCCGCGTCTACGAAAACGACGCGGTACGTCTCGAAACGCGCGGTGGGGCGTTTTGGCTCGCTGGTCTTGGCGATCAATGGGCGTTCTGGCCGCGCCGCGAGGAGTACGCGAATTTCAAGACTCGTGGAAAAATCGATTACACCGGCGTGGCGGACCTCGAAGGGACGCTCGCCAAGATCACCGACGACGCACCCGTCGTCCTCATGGCGCACGAGCCGGACGTCTTCCCGCGGGTTCCCCACCGCGTATCGCTCACGCTCTCGGGGCATACCCACGGCGGGCAGGTGCGGATATTCGGCTATACACCCGTGGTGCCGTCGCGCTATGGCAGCCGCTACGCCTATGGCCACATCGTCGAGGATGGACGCAATCTCCTCGTTTCCGCCGGTCTCGGCTGCTCCGGAGTGCCGATCCGCTTCGGCTCGCCGCCCGAGATCGTTCTTGCCGAGCTTGGATACGACGCGACATGAGCACCGCCCGCCAGTGGCCCGATCTCGCCGGCCGCCTGCTCGAAGATGGGACAGGCCGCGCACACGTTCTGCCCGTCCGCGTCTATTTCGAGGATACCGATGCGGGCGGCGTCGCCTACCACGCAAGCTTTGTGCGCTGGTGCGAGCGTGGCCGCTCGGATTTTCTGCGCCTTCTCGGTACCGACGCGCGCCGCATGATCGATGGCCGGTCCGAGGGCAGCGAGGGGAGCCATGAGCCGGCCGCCTTCGTGGTACGGCGGATGAGCTGCGACTTCCGCCGGCCCGCGCGCATGGACGACGTGCTCGAAGTCACCACCCGCGTGAAGGAGCTCGGCGGCGCCAGCGTCACACTCTTGCAGTCGATTTCTCTCGGCGGTCGGGAGATCTTCGAGGCGGAGGTGACGGTGGTTCTGGTCGCGGTCTCGGGCAAACCGCTGCGCCTGACGGAAACGTTGAGGCGCGCGTTCGCAGCCGGCACGCGCGCTGACGCCGGCTAGGGACTCCGCTGCTCCAGAGCATGTTCTGTGCGTCCGCGCCGCCTTTCAGACCACGGGCGGTTATGCGAGATTGAACGACGCAGGAAGTTGGCAGCGGGGGATTGCCATGGGTGACGACGGCACGGGCGGCGCGCCCGTCGAAATCGACGCCGACATTGCCGATGCGATCGAGGGCCACAAGCGGTTCCGGGAGGACTTCCTCCGCGACCGCGCCTTCTTCGAGGCGCTCGCGACCGCCAAGCAGAAGCCGCGCCTGCTCTGGATCGGCTGCTCGGACAGCCGCGTCGTGCCGGCGCAGATTACCGGCGCCGATCCCGGCGAGTTGTTCGAGATCCGCAACATCGCCAACTCGGTGCCGCCAGCGAACTCGTTCGACGACAGCGTCGGCGCGGCCATCGAGTACGCGGTGCTCCACCTCGGCGTCGACGACATCGTCGTCTGCGGGCACACGGGCTGTGGCGGCGTCGCGGCGCTCGTCGAAGGTGACAGCGTCGGCGAGACGAGCCACCTTTCGCGCTGGATCGATCTGACGCGCCCGGCCCACGCCCTCATCAAGGCCGCTGGCGTCACCGGTCCGGCCAGGCTCGACGAGACGGCGAAGGCTCACGTCCAATTCCAGATCGACAACCTGATGACCTACGGCATCGTCCGCGAGGGCGTGGAGCGGGGGAGCATCGGCGTGCACGGCTGGCTCTACGACATGCGCGAAGGCCGCCTTCTCGCCTACGATCCCGACGATGGCCAGTGGCGCGACCTGTTGTCCCTCGGCTCCTGACCTCCTGCCCGGACCAGCTTGCCTGGACGAGAATGGCTCGAAACGAGGATTTCAGGGGATAAAGGGCAAGCGAACACGGTCAGCGGGCCTCGCTTTGGTCATATTGCAGCGCGAAACACGGGGTTAGGGACGGCGGAAATTTTCCACGAACCTACAGGCGCGCACGGTCCATCCGGGCGCGCTCCATCGCTCTGTGTTGCGGTTTCTAGGATGTCACTCGAATGCTCGGTCAGTTGCGCGCCACCCACGCGCGGGCCACTGGCCGCGACGGTCCTCGTCGAGCCGGGGACGGCGGTTGCACGAGGAGCCGCGATACGGGTGGGCGCGATACGAGTGGACGTCGAATTCGGAGCGGCGCTCGTTTCGCGCCACCACCGTAATTCAATCCTGCGGCTGCCCTTCTTTCGCTCACCGCGCGGGCGATGATGACGGCGGTCGACCAACTGTCAATTCGTGACGGGAATACCGATGACTCCGGCAGATCTGCTGAAAACCACGATGGAGCCGGCAGCCGCCGGTGGCTTCTCGTTCGTCGAGCTGTTCCTGCAAGCCCACATCGTGGTCAAGGTGGTGATGCTCGGGCTCTTGCTGTCGTCGGTCTGGTCGTGGGCCATCATCGTCGAAAAGCTGATCTCCTTCCGCCGGGCGAAGCGAGAGTCGGAGCACTTCGAGCAGCAGTTCTGGTCGGGTCAGTCGCTCGAGGAACTCTATTCGGCGATCTCGCGCGGCAACCCGATCACCATGGCGGCGCTGTTCGTTGCTGCTATGCGCGAGTGGAAGCGCTCGGTGGAGGGCAATATCCGCGCACTCGGCGGCATCCAGCTTCGCGTCGAAAAGGTGATGGACGTCACCATCAGCCGCGAGATGGAGCGGTTGGAGCGGCGCCTGCTGTTCCTCGCGACGGTCGGTTCGACCGCACCCTTCGTCGGCCTGTTCGGCACCGTCTGGGGTATCATGGCGAGCTTCCAGGCGATCGCGGTATCGAAGAACACGTCGCTCGCGGTGGTCGCGCCCGGTATTGCTGAAGCGCTGTTCGCCACGGCGCTCGGCCTCATGGCCGCTATTCCGGCCGTGATTTTCTACAACAAGTTCTCGGCGGACGCGGCGCAGATCAGCCAGCGTCTAGAGACCTTCGCCGACGAGTTCGCGGCGATCGTGTCACGTCAGATCGACGTGAGGACGTGAGGGGGCCATGGGCGCGAGCGTCAAGACGCAGCAAGGCGGAGGTGGTCGGCGACGTGGCAGGCGTGGCCGCCGCCACGCGGCCATGAGCGAGATCAACGTCACGCCGATGGTCGACGTGATGCTGGTGCTGCTCATCATCTTCATGGTCGCCGCGCCGCTGCTGCAGGTGGGCGTGCCGGTCGAGCTGCCCGAATCCAAGGGCAAGCAACTCGCGGCCAAGAAGCAAGACCCGCTGATCATTACGGTCCAGGCGTCCGGCGACGTTTACATCGGCGAGACGAAAGTGCCGCTCGACGAGGTGCCCGCGAAGCTCAAGGGCATCGCCAAGAACGGTTACGACGACACGATTTTCGTGCGCGGCGACAAGGGCACCAACTACGGCGCTGTGCTCAAGGTGATGGGACGCATCGTCGAAGGCGGGTTCACCAAGGTATCGTTCGTCAGCGATCTCGAGAACGGCTGATCGGGCCGTGCGGGATCGGGGTGGCGGAACGCCTTCGGTGACCCGGGGGAAGTGCTAGGGGTAAGGCCGCGCCGTCACGGCGCCTCGCACCGGAGGTGGGGGCAGCGGCCGGCCGAGAGTTCTGCCGCCGGGGTTTCCCGGATCGCCAAGCGAATCGGCAATGATGTGGCCTGGAGCGGGCCGCAGTTCACGGAGACGGAATACTCGGAGTGCAACTCGGGCTCGTCATATCGGTGTTGCTGCACGTCAGCCTTCTCGCGTGGGCGTTGTTCGCTGTCCACACGACGCAGCACCGCGACCTCGTCGAGACGCCGCCGCTCGAGGTTGCCGTCGTCACGGCGTCCGAGCTGACGCGCCTGAAGCAAGGCGATCCCAACACGACCGAGCAGGTCGCCAAGGCGGAGAAGGAACCCGAGAAGGAGATCTCGAAGCGCGAAGCGCCGAAGCCGAAGCCTGTAACTGCGCCCGAGCCGCCGGCGCCTCCGCCCGAGCCCCCGAAACCGGAGACAGCGAAGCCCGAGCCGCCTCCGCCAGAGCCACCGAAGCCCGAGCCCCCAAAGGCTGAGCCGGCGCCCGATCCCATCGCCGACAAGATCGCGGCCCTTCCACCGCCTCCCGAACCCGCGCCCGGGCCGACTCCTGACGAGCTGAAGAAGATCGAGGAGCAGAAGGCGGAAGAGCAGAAGAAGGCCGAGGAAAAGAAGAAGGCTGAAGAGCAGAAGAAAGCGGAAGAGAAAAAGAAGGCCGAGGAAAAGAAGAAGGCCGAGGAGAAGCGGAAGGCGGACGAACTGAAGAAGAAGCTCGCGGAGCAGAAGCGCAAGGACGAGGAAAAGAAGAAGCAGTTCGATCCGGACCGGATCGCGGCTCTCCTCGACAAGACGCCCGAGAAGCGGGGTGCGCCGCAGCGCTCCAACTCGCCGTCGCAGAACACCAACTATCGTGGGCCGACCGCAGGCAACCCGACGGGTAGCGATACGGTTCTCTCCGCTCGCGAAATCGATGCGCTGAACGGCATGCTCGGCGCGCAGCTCCGCCGCTGCTACTCCTTGCCGGGTGCCGGCGGCGGCGCGTCCATTCCGATCGTCGAGCTACGCTGGCGGCTGAAGCCCGACGGCACGCTCGACGGCCAGCCGCAGGTGCTCAACGGCGGCAGCGGCCCGCTGTCACAGGTGGCAATCGATACGGCGGTACGCGCGGTAATCCAGTGCCAGCCCTACAGCCTGCCGCCCGACAAGTACGACGTCTGGAAAGTTATCGAGCGCGCCTTCGATCCGAGCAACATGCTCTGAGTTCATATTCGGCGCGCGATCGGGCCCGTCATCGGGCCCGCCGGGGTGAGGTTGAATTTGCTCGTTTCGTTGCGCGCTCTGAAAATTAGACAGGGACACCCACCCGAGCAGTTCAACGCTACACCGGTGGGGCTGGTCGCGGTCCAGATCAAGTATTTCGTCGGCCGCATGCCTCGGATTGGTTCGCTGCCGCCATAATCCTGCGGCATCTTCCATCGAAAGAGTTGCGCACCGGGCGTGCGGCGGCCAGCCGACGGCCCGGTTTGAGCCCAGGCGCGAATCATGAAATCTGCACTTGGCGAAACTCCGAACTACAACTCGATACGAGGCCCTCGCTCGATGAGCTCCCGCACTGAGCATTCACGGACCGCCGCGCGGCTCCTCGCCGTTCGTGCCGCCCTCTTGGTCGCGGCGCTCGTCTCAGGCCTTCTCGGCTGTCTCGCGCCTGCCTCTGCGCAACTGAAGGGCACGCAGCGCGAAGGCACGATCGCGCCCATTCCGATCGCCGTATCGGAGTTTCTCGGCGGCGACCCGAAGCTCGCGGGCGACATTTCCAACATCATCTCGGGCGATCTCGGCCGGTCAGGTCTGTTCGACGCGCTCGACCGCGCCTCGTTTCTCGAGCGAATCACCGACATCAACAGCGCGCCGCGCTTTCCCGACTGGCGCTCGATCCGTGCCCAGGCCCTCGTCGTCGGCCGTGTGACCAACGCGGGCGACGGCCGGCTGACTGCGGAATACCGGCTTTGGGACGTCGCTACCGGGCGGCAGCTCGCCGGCCAGCGGTTCTCGACGGGCGAAGTGAACTGGCGCCGCGTCGGCCACATCATCGCCGATCAGGTCTACGAGCGGCTGACGGGTGAGAAGGGCTACTTCGATACGCGCGTCGTATTCATCGACGAGACGGGGCCCAAGGATCGCCGCGTCAAGCGCCTCGCCATCATGGACCAGGACGGCGCCAACGTTCGTCTGCTGAGCCAGGGCAAGGAGCTTGTGCTGACGCCGCGCTTCAGCCCCAACAATCAGGAAATCACGTTCATGTCCTACGCGGGCGAGAAGCCGCGTGTATTCCTGATGAACCTCGAGACCGGGCAGAGGCAGGTCGTCGGCGAGTTTCCCGGTATGACGTTCGCGCCGCGGTTCTCGCCCGACGGGCAGCGCATCATCATGAGCCTGCAATCGGAAGGCAGCTCCAGTATCTTCGAGATGGATCTGCGGTCGCGCCAGTCGCGGAAACTGACCGATAGCGGGTCGCTGGACACTGGCCCGAGCTATTCGCCGGACGGCCGCCAGGTGGTGTTCGAATCCGACCGCGAGGGCACTCAGCAACTCTATGTGATGGGGTCGGACGGTTCCGGCACCCGCCGCATCAGCTTCGGCGACGGTCGTTACTCGACGCCGGTGTGGTCGCCGCGCGGCGACTATATCGCGTTTACCAAGCAGATCTCCGGTCGATTCTTGATCGGAGTGATGCGCCCGGATGGCTCTGGCGAACGCATCCTGTCCGAGGGGTTCCACAACGAGGGGCCGACCTGGGCGCCCAACGGCCGCGTACTGATGTTCTTCCGCGAATCCCGTGGCGGTAACTCCGGCCCGCGAATCTACTCGGTCGATATCACCGGATACAACGAACAGGTCGTGACGACGCCGTCGTTTGCCTCCGATCCGGCGTGGTCGCCTCTTCTCAACTGAGTGGCGGATTGCTTGCCGCGGCGCGCTTGCTGCGCCTGCTAAGGCTGTTTTTGTGCCTTGTCGGAGCTAAAATTTACGCTGTGTTAACAGTTGGTTCGGCTGGAATCCCGTTGCTGTTGCGTCGTCGCGTCGGCGCCAATTGATCAAGTGGCATTTTCGCATCAAGAGGGTTGGAAAAGCGGGCTCAGACAGCGTCCGTTCTTGATCGAACAGTCCACCCCAGGTACCCCAATAACTGGCTAGTGCCGATCAAAGCATCAGGAGATGAACCATGCAGGGTGTTAAGGGGCTGATCGTTCTTTCGGCTGTCATCGCGGCTGTTGCGCTTGGCGCTTGCCGTCGTGAGGTTCCGCATGAGCCGATGAAGCTCGGTGCGGATGTTGCGGTCCAGCAGGCTCGCTAAGTACCGCGTCCTCGGAATTAACCTTTTTCAGGAGACTACCCATGAAGGGCGCTATCATTCTCGCCACCGTCGTCGCTGCTGTCGCTCTTGGCGCGTGCCGCAAGGAAGTTCCGCATGAGCCCATGAAGCTCGGCGCGGACGTTCCGGCCGCGACCCAGTCGGCTCGCTAAGCGAACCGGTTGCGGCAGTCCGTAGCTTTCTGCGGCCTGCCTGTCGATACAGAACCGAGCTGTCGGCTTCCCCGCCGCGGCTCGGTTTTGTCGTTTTGGAGCGCTCTCATCGGTTCTCGGCGCGGCGGCCTGCGTGGGATGGGAACGGGCAACGTGGTCCCGAGACGTGCGGCAAATCAGTTTACGATGCAGGCCGGGGACTGGTGTTGAATTCCCCGCTGCTGAGTTCCCCCGCTCATGGTTCGGAACTCGCGCCGGGCGAATGGGATACTGGCGCCATCCCCTCCCACCCGCTCACCAGCCCCCCTCACCTGCTGCCACGAGCCCCGCGCCCTGTTGAGGATGTTGCGAGAGCGCCGAGCCCCGGTAACAGAACGCCGCGCGCGGCGAGCATTTCTGTGGGCTCAAGGCAGGTGTGACCGTTTGGTCCTTGTCACGATGTGGCTTGCCGTGGTTCGCACTTGTATGAAAGACGGCCTTATTTTTGTACTGCGCGTGCGTTAGGCCGGATGACGACGAAGGCATGTGACGCGCACGTCTGCCCTGTGCAGGGGCGTCCGCCGATCCAAAGGATTGCACGATGTCGATGACAAAGCCGGCCTCCGCGTGGGTGTCCTTCGCCTTTCGCGCCGCCATGGTCCTCGCCTTGCCGCTCGCGCTTCAAGCTTGCGCGAACAAGGAGAACGGGCCGGAAGCGGAGCTCGGACCGGGCGGACGGGGCGGCGCGGGTGCGCCGGTTCCCGGTACGCAGCGCGATTTCGCGGTCAACGTCGGCGATATCGTCTACTTCTCGACCGACAGCACGGACCTGACTCCCGATGCGCAGCAGACGCTGCAGAAGCAGTCGCAGTGGCTGCGTCAGTACCCGCAGTTCACCATCACCATCGAGGGCCACGCCGACGAGCGCGGCACCCGCGAGTACAACATCGCTCTCGGCCAGAAGCGCGCCACCACCGTTCGCAGCTTCCTCGCGCAGAACGGAATCAACGCGTCTCGCATCCGCACCATCTCGTACGGCAAGGAGAGGCCGGTCGCCGTTTGCGACGACATCTCGTGCTGGTCGCAGAATCGCCGCGCCCAGACTGTGCTGAACAGCCGCGTCGGCAGCACGAACTGAGCCACCGATACCGGCCACGTCAGAGGCGTCGGCGGGAGATAGGTCGGAATTGGCCCCGTGGGCGCTGTAGCTCCCGCCGTGCGGATTCCGGTGTGTCCGGCGTTGGGCGGCCTAGTCGTCGGGGTAGGTCGTTGTTGGGCTCCTAGTTTGGTCACATTGGCGTCGCACCCTGAACACGCGCGCCCTCGTTTCGCGGGCGATGTGGCGAACCCCGAAGGCGGACGATCCATGCAGGCTTGGCGGCGGGCAGCGACGAGGCGGTTTTACCGTGGCGTGGGGCTTCGCTGTGGCAGCCGTTCCGCTAGCGCGGTAAGGCGGATCTCTGCCGTCACGCTGATCTTGCTCGCCGCTTCGGCGCCGACCTCGGCCCCAGTTCTGGGTCAACAGCCGGAAGTGAGACCATCCGCTGGCGTACTGGCGATGCCTCTCGAACCCGTGGTCCGTCCGGGCGGAGCTCCCTCGGAAGGGGAGGGGTGGGCTGCGCGCATCGACGCTCGCGATGTCGAGGCGCGGGAAAAGTCAGAAGAAGCTTTACGCACGCACGGTTCGGGCGAAGCTGGCCCGCCATTGGCCGGTACATCGTCTCAGGCAGACATCTCTGCCATCGACGACGCCAGCCTGTTCGAGCGGGCCATCGGCGCAATCGATGCGGGCCAGGCCGATCAAGGACAGCGCCTGCTCGAGCAGCTCGTCGCCCGGTCTCCAGCGTCCGCCTTGGCCGACGAGGCGCGCCGCCGTCTGTCCCAAATCTATTCCTCCCGCTACAACGATGCCCCTCACGCTGTCGCATCCAACGCCCCCGCCGTGCCCATCGCCCCGCCAGCGGAAACAGAAGCTGCCGGCGGCCCGCCGCCTGCCGTGACGGCCGAGATCAACGATCAGCCAGCTCCCTGGCGCGAGCGGGCCCGCCGTTCGCACCGTTTCGAGGGCATGATGAGCGCCGATGTCGGCGACCGCATCTTCTTCAGCCTGTCGAGCGCCGATGTCGGCAGCCGTGCCCGCGTCGTGCTCGAGCGTCAGGCGCGGTGGATATCACGGTTTCCCGAACTCTATGTGGTCGTCGAGGGCCACGCGGACGATCCGGGTGACGATGCCGCCAACCGCGCACTCTCTCTCGTCCGAGCCGATAAGGCGCGCCAGATGCTGATCTCCGCGGGCATTCCCGCCGAACGCATCGACATCGACCCGCGCGGGCGGCAGGACCGCCTTGCCGACTGCGCCAGCTCCCAGTGCCAGGCTCAAAACCGTCGCGTGCTGACGCGCTTGATGGTGGTTCTGCCGCCGGGCCGCGGGGAACGCACCGGCAGCGCGGAGGGGGAAGCGGCACAGCCGTCGCGGCTCGCCACGGGCACGCCGCCATTCGCGTCAGGGCCGCGCGGCGACCGCTGAGCAGTATCGCGGCGGACGAGTGTTGGTCCGCCGTGGCAGTTGCGCCGCCGCACCGGGATGAATCATGGTTTATAAGGGCGCGACTGCCGCGCGCTGCAAGACGCGACGCGGTGGGCGGGGTATCGACGCTGTTCGATGCCCGCGAGAGAGACGACGGGAGCAGGTGATGGCGATGGCAAGCAGAAGCGACGGGTGGTCAGCGGCGCGCTCCCTCCGTTGCGGCGCGTTTATTGCGGGACTTGGCGCGCTGGTCGCGGCCGCGATCCCCGCGGCACATGCCGATCCGCTGCAGCTGGCGCAGGCGACGCCGCCGCCGTCGGCATCAGGTGGCGCCAAGGCAAAGCCGCGCGCGGCTGAAACGTCACAAGATGCAGCTGGCCTGTCGCGCCGCGTCGAGCAGCTCGAGGAGCAGCTCGTCGACCTTCAGGTGACCATCGGCACGCTCGAGAGCATCGCGCGTTCAGGCGGCGGCGGTGGTGGCGCCGGACGCGGTGGCAACGGCGGCGGATTCTCGGGCTCGGCCAGCGACGCCGCGCGTATCGAGGGCATGGAGACGCAGTTGCGCGCCCTCTCTGCCGAGGTCCAGCGCCTCACCAATCAGGTGCGTCAGCTCGGCGGATCGCCCGGCACCGGGCGCGAGATGGACCGTGGTGACGCTGGCGGCGGCGATCGCCGCCTTGCCGCCGACAGTGACGCCTCGCGAACGGCGCCGCGGATCAACGAGACGATCGCATCAACCGGATTCGGCTCGACGACGGTGCGCGGCGCGGAAGGTGACCCGATCGGCACCCTGTTGCAGGGCGCTCCGTCCGCCGGCGCGCCGGCTCCCGGCTACTCCGGCCGCGAGACCGAGGTTGCAGCGCTTCCGGCTGCCGGTGGCGGCTCGCCGAAGCAGGACTACGAGACGGCCTACGGCTATCTGCTGAAGCAGGACTACGGCGCGGCGGAAGCGGCGTTCGAGGACTTCCTCCAGCGCTACCCGACCGATCCGCTGGCGGGGAACGCCCAATATTGGCTCGGCGAGACGCACTTCGTCCGCGGCAGCTACAAGCCGGCGGCGGCGGCGTTCCTCAAGGGCTACCAGAACTTCGCCAAAGGCAACAAGGCACCCGACAGCCTGCTGAAACTTGCCATGTCGCTCGACAGGCTCGGGCAGAAGGACGCCGCCTGCTCGTCGTTCCGCGAGCTGACCGTGAAGTTCCCGAGCGCCCCCGTGCACGTCAAGGGCCGCGCCGATACCGAGATGAAGCGGCTCGGCTGCTCGTAATCCTGAGCACTTTGCCGCCCAGGATCGCCTGACAGAGCACGAGGCCGAATGGCGCGTGCGCGGCACACGCTTGCCCTCGGGGTGGTCCCTGGCGTAGCCAACGGCTATGACCGCAGCGCCCATCATCGACGATGAGCTGCCGGCGTTGTTCGCCGGCCTCGAGCGCACGCCGCTGGCGTTGTGCGTCTCGGGCGGCTCCGACTCGATGGCGTTGATGCTGTTGGCGGCGCGCTGGGCCGCCCTTCCGAGCGTGCGGTCCGCATGGTTGGCGAGCACGAGTGCCGCGGTCGATCAGGGGGGGGGCTTGGTCGCCGCTACTCCGTCGTGGGTCGAATCGACCGATCATGCGCTGGGCGAACGCCGTCGGCGGCACGTGGTGGTGCTGACGGTCGATCATGGATTGCGGTCCGAGGCGGCGGCGGAAGCTGCGTTCGTCGCGCATAGCGCTGGGAGCCTCGGGTTGGTGTGCAGCGTCCTCGGCTGGGCGGGCAACAAGCCTGCCAGCGGCGTTCAGGCCGCGGCGCGCGAGGCTCGGCGAAACTTGCTCGCCGACGAGGTGCGTCGCGAGAGCAACTGGCTCGCCGCCCGGACTGGGCTCGACGGCATGCCGCCACGGCAGCGGACGTTGGTGATGGCGCACCAGCAGGAGGATCAGGCTGAAACGTTTCTGATGCGGCTGGGGCGTGGCAGCGGCCTCGAAGGACTGGGCGGCATGCGGCCGCACGATACCGTCAGTCGGCCACCAACGGCCGCCGATCCGGTGTCGTTCGAGGTTGGCTTGCTGAGGCCACTCCTTGAAGTGCCGAAGGCGCGGCTGGTCGCGACGTTGCGTGCCGCCGGCACGAGCTGGATCGAGGACCGCAGCAACGAGGACGATCGTTTCGAGCGCGTGCGCATCCGCAAGGCACTCGGCACGCTCGAAGGGCTCGGGCTGACGGCCGAGAAGATCGCGCTCAGTGCACGCCGTCTACGCGATGCGGAAATTGGCTTCGTGCGTTTGTTGGACGGGCGCGCGCCCGGGGTGGGCTCGCCTCATCGTATCGGCGCGGCCTTCGCCGAGCTCGATATGTTCGCGAGCGACTTTGCATCCCGCTATACGGCGACGCGGTTCCTGAAGCGACTGCTGCGCCTCTACGGAGGTGAAGCCAAACCGGCCGACTATTCCCAGCTCGAGGCCCTCGCCAGCCTGACGCAGCGACCTCAGTCGCGTGCCGGCATCGGCAAGCTGACGCTCGGCGGATGCAAGATCGAGGTTCACGGGGAGCATGGCCGCTTCATGCGCGTCTTCAGGGAGGGCGCTGGCGAGGAACTGCCGGTTGCCCCACTTGTGCCCGGACAGTCGGTCGATTGGGACGGAGGTCGTTTCAGGCTCACCGCGGCTCCGTCGGCCCAAGCCGGCGCCACGGTCCAGGCGTTGAGTATGCAAGGCTGGGCCAACCTGAAGCGCGCGATTCCCGCGCTCGCCCGGCTCCGGCTGCCGGCGGCGGCCATCGCCACGCTTCCCGTTGTCATCCGCGAAGGTATTACGGTCGCGAGCCCGGCGCTCGACCTGGCTATCGGCGACGGTGAGGGGCTGGACGAGGCCGGTGTCGGCGGATGGCGCGCCTACGCGGGCGGGCTGGAAAAGGGATTTTCTGCGGTTTTTGCGGGGTCACGCGAGATGGCCGGGCGCTGCGAGCCGGGCAACACGCCTCGGTAACCCCTCCATGGCATGCTCGCGTGCAACTTTGAGCCGTTTGTGACCATGGACACAGTGTCGAGCCCCCTCCAGCCCGCAGTTTCCGTAGCGTGCCCCCAATCCGCCATCAGCTTGGCAAAGGTTAAGGGGGCTCCTATGTTAAGCGGCATGAGCGGCAAGGCTTGCGTGAAGAGCGGCGGCAGTGACATTACCCGCGTTTGGAACGCCCAAGCATTCCCCCGCATCTTAGGGCCGCGACGCAGCGGCGGCAGCACGGCTAGAGCATCATCCGACCGCACAGAATCGCGTTAGCGATGAGCGGTCGGATAAAGATGCTCTAGAATCTGAAGGATAGAGCGCTTTCATCCGATCAGGGGAACCGCTCGCGGTTTGGTCTGATCGGATAGCGCTCTAGAGGCCCCGGACGATCTCCCGGGACGGATAGGACAACTGGATGAACCCGAATTTTCAGCGCCTCGCGATCTGGGCCCTGGCCCTGGTGCTCCTGGCGGCGTTGTTCAACCTGTTCAACAACAATTCGGCACCCGGCCGGCGCGGCAACGACGTCAGCTACTCGAAATTCCTGGCCGACGTCGAATCCGGCAAGATCTCCGAGGTGACGCTCTCGGGCAACCGCATCTCGGGCAAGCTCCGCGATGGTGCAGGTACCTTCTCGACCTATGCGCCGGAAGACCCTGGTCTCGTCGAGCGCCTGCGTTCCAAGGGTATTGAGTTTGCGGCCAAGCCGAATGATGAGGACGTGCCCTCGATCATGAGCCTGCTGCTCTCCTGGTTCCCGATGCTGCTGCTGATTGGTGTCTGGATCTTCTTCATGCGCCAGATGCAGTCGGGGTCGGGCCGGGCGATGGGCTTTGGCAAGAGCCGGGCGAAGCTGCTGACCGAGCGGCACGGCCGCGTCACCTTCGAGGACGTGGCGGGTGTCGACGAGGCCAAGACCGATCTCCAGGAGATCGTCGAGTTCCTGCGTGATCCGCAGAAGTTCCAGCGGCTCGGCGGTCGCATTCCGCGCGGCTGCCTGCTGGTCGGCCCTCCGGGTACCGGTAAGACGCTCATCGCGCGTGCGGTCGCGGGCGAAGCCAACGTGCCGTTCTTCACCATCTCGGGCTCCGACTTCGTCGAGATGTTCGTCGGTGTCGGCGCGAGCCGCGTCCGCGACATGTTCGAGCAGGCCAAAAAGAACGCGCCGTGCATCATCTTCATCGACGAGATCGACGCCGTCGGCCGTCATCGTGGCGCCGGTCTCGGCGGCGGTAACGACGAGCGCGAGCAGACGCTCAACCAGTTGCTCGTCGAGATGGATGGTTTCGAGGCCAACGAGGGCATCATTATCATCGCCGCGACCAACCGGCCGGACGTGCTCGACCCCGCGCTGCTGCGTCCGGGCCGCTTCGACCGTCAGATCGTGGTGCCGAACCCCGACGTCGTCGGCCGCGAGAAGATCCTGCGCGTGCATATGAAGAAGGTACCGGTGGCGCCGGATGTCGATGCCAAGATCATCGCGCGCGGTACGCCCGGCTTCTCGGGCGCCGATCTCGCCAACCTCGTCAACGAGGCGGCCCTGCTGGCGGCGCGGCGCAACAAGCGTCTCGTCACGCAGGTCGAGTTCGAAGACGCCAAGGACAAGGTGATGATGGGCGCTGAGCGCCGGTCGATGGCCATGACGGAGGAGGAGAAGCTCGCCACCGCCTATCACGAGGCTGGCCATGCGGTCGTCAACGTGCTGGTGCCGGGCAATGACCCGCTTCACAAGGTGACGATCATCCCGCGCGGTCGCGCCCTCGGTGTCACCATGAGTTTGCCGGAGCGCGACAAGCTCAGCTACTCGAAGGAGTGGTGCGAAGGCAAGATCGCCATGGCGTTCGGCGGTCGCGTCGCCGAGCAGCTCGTCTACGGCAAGGAGCATCTCAATACCGGTGCTTCGAGCGACATCACCCAGGCGACCAACATTGCCCGCAAGATGGTGACGGAGTGGGGTATGAGCGAATCGCTCGGTCCGCTGCTCTACAGCGAGAATCAGCAGGAAGTGTTCCTCGGCCATGCGATCACGCAGCGCCAGAACATGAGCGAGGATACCGCGAAGCTGATCGACCTCGAAGTGCGCCGCATCGTCATGAATGGCTACCAGACGGCGTGGGACGTACTGACTGCGCATCGCAAGGAGCTCGAGGCCATCACGCAAGCGCTGATGGAGTACGAGACCATCTCGGGCGACGAGGTCGCGGCACTGATGCGCGGCGAGAAGGTGGTTCGCCCATCCGACGACGACGAGACCAAGGGACCGGTGGGCTCAGCCGTTCCGATCGCCGGACGCAGCCCGCGTCCGCCGCGCGAGGAGCCGGGCGCCGGCAGCATGGAGCCGCAGCCCGGCTAAACGCTCAGCATGATGTTTCGAGTTATGGAAGCCGCCCGCGCGACATCAGCGCGGGCGGCTTTCTTCGTTTGGGTGCCGCGAACGATGATGGCGCGCGGTTGCCAGCAACGTTGGGAACACTCCGCACATCCATCTCAACCGGCGGCACACCAGTGCATCATCCGACCGGACGGAATCGCGGTGGCGATGAGAAGTCGAATAAAGATGCTCTGGAATCCCGGTGATCGAGAGCTTTCATCCGCTCTGGGGAGCCGCTTGCGGCTCCGTCTCTTCGGATAGTGCTCTAGCCGGCCTTCATCGGCGACTTGGTGAGCGAGCTCATGAGATCGTTGAACCGCTCGCCTTGCACGCTGACGTGCGCAGTGATGAGCCGCTCGGCATCGTCGGCGTCCCCGGCAAAGATGGCAGAGACGATTGCTTCATGCTCCTGCTGAGAGGCGCGCATACGGTTGCGCACGCGGAGTTGCAGCCGCCGGAACGGCGCCAGACGTTTGTGCAGTCCGACGGCCTGCTCGGCGAGGAAGCCGTTCGCGCTCGCCGCGTAGATGGCCCGGTGGAACTGCTCGTTTTCATAGTAGTAGGCGTCGGTATCGCCCGCGCGCGCCGCCTTGCGGCAGGCGATCAGGGTTGCCTTGACCCGTGCCTCATCCTCCGGCAGCAGGCGTCGCGCGGCCAGCCGAGCGCACATACCCTCGAGCCCTGCCATCACCTCGAACATTTCGATCATGCGCCGCGGCTCGGGCGCGCTGACCACGGCACCGCGATGCGGGCGTATGTCGACGAACCCCGCCGCCGCGAGCTGCCGCAGCGCCTCGCGGATGGGCGTGCGTGAAACGCCGAACCGTGCCGCCAGCGTCGTCTCGTCGAGACGGTCGCCCGGCGACAGTCGCCCGGTGACGATGTCGTCCTCGAGGGCGTCGCGAAGGGGTCTGTTGCTCGTCGAACCCGCCATTTCTCCACTCCGGGGCGCGAATAGGCCCGGCAGCATAGCGGAGCACCGACGGGGCACGCAAAATGTATGCGTCATGCTCAAGATTGTATACAATAAGTTGACTCTCCATCCGCGCCATGGTCACACTCGCCCCGAGCGTCTCTCGCTGAGAAAGAGGCGCCGGAGGAAGCCCAGCAACGGTCCGCGATGAGACCGGGCCGAACGAGGAGGACACCATGCCCTATCGTAGGAGTTTGACCGGCGCCAAGCGTCTCGCCATGGCCGCTTCAGCGCTGCTCGCCGTGCTCGGGGGCACGGCGTCCGCGCAGACCATCCTCAAGGCGTCGCACCAATTTCCGGGCGGCAAAGGCGATCCGCGCGACGAGATGGTGCAGATCATCGCGCGCGAGGTGAAGGCCGCGAATGTGGGGCTCGAGATCCAGGTGTTCCCCGGTTCGTCGCTGTTCAAACCGAACGAGCAGTGGGGTGCGCTGACGCGCGGCCAGCTCGACATGACGTCCTTCCCGCTCGACTATGCGTCGGGTCGCCACGCGATCTTCTCGGCGACGCTGATGCCGGGCCTCGTCGGCAATTTCGATCGCGCCAAGCGCCTCAACGATTCCCCCTTCATGAAGGCGATCAAGGACGAGATCACGAAGGCCGGCGGCGTCGTCATCGCCGACGCCTGGCTCTCGGGCGCCTTTGCCTCGAAGAAGGGGTGCGTCAAGGGGCCCGATACCGTGAAGGGGCAGGTCTTCCGCGCGGCCGGACCCGCGTTCGAACAGATGTTGACGTCGGCGGGCGCCTCGATTTCGTCGATGCCTTCAAGCGAAATCTACTCGGGTCTCCAAACCGGCGTGCTCGACGGCACCAACACCTCCTCCGCGAGCTTCGTCTCTTTCCGACTCTATGAGCAGGTGAAGTGCCTGACCGCACCGGGAGAGAACGCGCTCTGGTTCATGTACGAGCCGGTGATCATGTCGAAGCAGGTTTTCGACAAGCTCAGCAAGGAGCAGCAGGCGGCGATCATTGCGGCCGGCAAGAAGAGCGAAGAGTACATGGACGCCGAGATTCGCAAGGGCGACCAGAAGATGATCGACGCCTACAAGAAGGCCGGCGTCGAGGTTATCGAGATGTCGAAAGCCGACTTCGATGCCTGGCTCAAGGTCGCCAAGGAGAGCTCGTACAAGAACTTCGCCGAGAAAGTGAAGGATGGCGACAAGCTCATCGAGCAGGCGCTCGCTGTGAAGTGATGGCGGTAATGTGATGGGACCCGGCGCGAGGGGGCATGTGCCGCTCGCGCCGGTGCTCTCGCCATCCACGTCCGCGGGGAGCCTGCCGGTGAAAGTCTACATCGCAATCGTCGAGCGCCTGTCGAAGGCGAGCGCAGGCGTCGCCATCGCGATGCTGGTGGCGTCGATGCTGGTCGTCAGCCATATGATCTTCATCCGCTACGTGTTTCGTGCGCCGACCATCTGGCACACGGACTTTGCGGTGTTCTCCGCCACGGCGTCGATCTTCCTCGGCGCGCCCTATGTGCTGATGACCAAGGGGCATGTCGGCGTCGACGTGCTCGAGATGATGGTCTCCGGTCGCGCGCGCCAGTTGCTGCAGCTCGCGGGGGCAGTGCTCGGGCTCGTTTTCTGCGGCGCCATGTTCTGGGCGAGCTGGCTCTACTTCTACGAGGCGTACTCCAACTCCTGGGAGACATCGGGCGTCTGGAAGATACCCCTCTGGGTACCCACTCTGCCGATGCCGATCGGTTTCGGTCTGCTCTGCCTGCAATACGTCGCCGAGATCATGAAATGGGGGAGGGCCGAATGAGCCCGACGACCGGCGGCCTGTTCATCATCGCCGCGCTCTTCATCCTGCTCGCGACCGGCATGCCGATCGCGTTCGCACTCGGCCTCGCCGCGATCGGCGCCTTGCTCGTGAGCCAGGGGCCGGGTGTGTTCCACATTCTCGCCGAGACGATGTTCGCCGGTATCGCCAACCTTGCCTATGTCTCGATCCCGATGTTCGTGCTGATGGGCACGGCCGTCGCCAACACTCTCGCCGGCAAGGATCTCTACGAGGCGCTGGATCGCTGGATGGGGCGCGTTCCAGGCGGGTTGGTACTCTCCAATATTTCCGCCTGCGCGATCTTCGCCGGTATGACCGGATCGAGCCCGGCAACCTGCGCCGCGATCGGCCGGATGGGTATTCCGGAAATGCTGAAGCGAGGCTATCCGCCCTCTGTCGCCACCGGATCGATCGCGGCGGGTGGCACGCTCGGTATCCTCATCCCGCCCTCGGTGACGATGATCGTCTACGGTATCGCGACCGAGACATCGATTGGCCGGCTGTTTCTCGCGGGCGTGCTGCCCGGCATCATGCTCACCGTCATGTTCATGATGTGGGCGCTGTTCGATGCGCGCCGCCAGGGCTACAACCTGACCGGAGCGGCGGTCACCTTCTCGCTGCGCGACAAACTCGCCGCGTTGCCCCGCGTGTTGCCGCTTCTCTTCATCATCGCTGGCGTCATGTACGTGCTGTACGGCGGCGTCGCGACACCGTCAGAGGCTGCCGGCGCGGGCGCGTTGCTGACCGTGGTCGTCGTCGTGCTCGTCTATCGCCTGTTCCGCGTTTCCGCCGTCAGTCAGATCTTCAGCCTCGCCATGCGCGAGAGCGTGATGATCATGATGATCATGGCAGCGGCGGAGTTGTTCGCCTTTGCGCTTTCCTCCCTGTTCATCACGCAGACGGTGGCGAGTGCCATCGCCGGTCTCGAGGTGAACCGCTGGGTATTGATGGCCATCATCAACGTATTCCTGCTGGTCTGCGGCATGTTCCTTCCCCCCGTCGCGGTGATCGTGATGGCGGCGCCGCTGTTGATGCCGATCATCACGCAGGCGGGCTTCGATCCCTACTGGTTCGCGGTGGTGCTGACGATCAACATGGAGATCGGCCTCATCACGCCGCCGGTCGGGCTCAACCTGTTCGTCATCAACGCCATCACGCCGCAGGTGCCGACGCGGGTGATCCTCTGGGGAGCGCTTCCCTATGTGCTCGTGATGCTTCTCGGCATCGTCATTCTCTGCATATTCCCGGAGATCGCGACATGGCTTCCCGAGTACATCATGGGGCCGGCCCGTTGACCGGCTTGCCCCGAGCCGCTGCCGCGATCATGCGAACGGTCTATTGAGCCGGCTGCACGATTGCCCTAGCCGGAATTGCAGGGCCCGGACTTGCATCGGGCGAACTCTTCGCGCGGGCTCACGCGATTACGTCCACACGAGGTTTCGATGTCCGCTACGACCAACGCCAATCTCTTCGCGATCCTGAGCAGGGCATGGCGCGAACCCGCGAAAACATTCGCGCGGCTCGCGGATGGACGCGCCTACACATTTCAGGACATGTTCGACATGTCGGCGCGTTTCGCAGGCCGGCTGCGTAGGCTCGGCGTCGAGCCGGGGGATCGCGTCGCCGTGCAGGTGGAAAAGAGCGTCCAGGCGATCGCTCTCTATTTCGGTGCGCTACGCTGTGGAGCCGTGTTCCTGCCGCTCAACACGGCCTACACGGAGGCCGAGGTCGGCTACTTTATCGGCGATGCAGAGCCGCGCGTGTTCGTCTGCGATCCGCGCCGAGAAGCGGAGCTGCGTCCGCTGGCTGAGGCCGCCGGCGCACATCTGGTGACCATGGATGCCGATGCCGCGGGTGTTGCTTCGTCGGGAACTCTTCTAGATGGGCTGGCGGAGCAGTCCGTTGCATTCGACGATGTCGCGCGCACGGGGGACGATCTTGCGGCGATCCTTTACACGTCCGGTACGACCGGGCGCTCGAAGGGCGCGATGCTCACGCACACCAATCTGGCATCGAACGCGCGGTCGCTTGCGGAGATCTGGCGCTTCACGGCCGACGACGTTCTCATCCACGCGCTGCCGCTATTCCACGTTCACGGGCTTTTCATCGCAACCAACGTCGTCGCGAGCGTCGGCGCGTCGATGGTCTTCCTACCTGCGTTCAAGCTCGACGAGGTCTTCCGGGCGATGCCGCAAGCAACCGCGCTGATGGGCGTGCCGACCTTCTACACCCGATTGCTCGACGATCAACGCCTGACGCGGGAGGCGACTTCGCACATGCGTCTCTTCGTGTCCGGGTCGGCACCGCTGCTGGCGGAAACGCATCGCGCGTTCAGCGAGCGCACGGGCCACGCCATTCTCGAACGCTACGGCATGACCGAGACGGGCATGAATACTTCCAACCCCTATGACGGCGACAGGGTGCCCGGCGCCGTCGGATTCCCGCTACCGGACGTCGATATTCGGATCTGCGATCCCGACACGGGCCGAGCGCTCGCAACGGAAGAAATCGGCATGATCGAGGTAAAGGGGCCCAACGTGTTCAAGGGCTACTGGCGTATGCCGGAAAAGACCGCCAGCGAGTTCAGGCCGGACGGCTATTTCATCACCGGCGATCTCGGCAAGATCGACGCGAGGGGCTACGTCCACATCGTCGGGCGCGGCAAGGACCTCGTCATCTCGGGCGGCTACAACGTCTATCCCAAGGAGGTCGAGAGCGAGATCGACGCCATCCCCGGCGTAACGGAGAGCGCCGTCATCGGCGTGCCGCACAAGGACTTCGGCGAGGGCGTGACGGCGGTTGTCGTCGCGCGCGCTGACGCCGGTCTCGATGAAGCGCAGATCATCGCGCGGCTGAAGGGGCGGCTCGCCAGCTACAAACTGCCGAAGCGCGTCGTCTTCGTCGATCAGTTCCCACGCAACACGATGGGGAAGATTCAGAAGAACGTGCTGCGCGATACTTTCCAGGGGCTCTATCTCTGACGTTTCGACGCGGCCGTCCGCGTCGGCATCACGCTTGCGCACTGTTCGTGTAATCGATGCCCTTCGCGCGGCAGTGAGTCGCGAGCCACCCGCGGCTCGGTTCCGATGAATCCGTCGGGCGCGATCCCCCGCGACGGATGCGCAGAGTGCTTTCATCGGACGAGCCAATAGGCATTCTTGCTCTCATCTTCCCTGTTGCGCATGGCGATGGTTTGAAAAGATGCTTGCGTCGTTTGCGTGTGCAGACAGACTTGGAAGCTGGCGTCAGCGGAGGGATGGCATGAGTGCATCGGACAGGGTGAAGGTGGTCAAGCCGGGCGCGACGTACGTCGGTCAGCAGGGCTTCACGTATCAGGCCGGCGTATCGCGTGAGACGGTGGGCGAAACCGCCGTCTGCATGAATGTATTGCCGATGCCGCCGGGCGCGAGAGCCAAGCCGCACTATCACAAGGGCATCGACACCATCGCCTATCTGATCGAAGGGCGCTGTGCCGTCTACTACGGCGACCGTCTCGAACACCGCATCGATACGGTCGCGGGAGAGCACGTATTCATGCCGCGCGACGTGCCGCATGCGCCGTTGAACGACAGCGGCGCGCCGTGCACGTGGATCGTGGTGCACTCGTCCGGCAGCGATCAGGACGATATCGTCATGACGCCGGAGCTCGAAGGCTGTCTGCCGGAGTCATGAGACAGATGTTCCCACGATCATCAGGTGGCGCCACCGGGGAGGTGGCGCGGCCCCCTGCGTTCGCAGCTCTAGCGGGCTTTGCACTTTGCTATCAGTTCGTAGAGGAAGCTCGCTCCAGAGCCGGATGACGACGGGTCTTGCCCGAATGGAATTGGAACGCCCTCGACATTGAAGGGTGGGTTCTCACTCAAAGATGGAAATGGGCTCGGTATTTCGACGGTGAATTCCCGTGAGAGCCCGTGGGGAAGGCGGCACGCCGCCTGATACGTCGTCCTGTCCCCGCCCATGAACCCGCCGAGCAAGACGTCGTCGCCGGCCAAGGTCAAAGCAAACTCGCCCGCATGATCGACTTTGCTTGGTGGATTGACTGGCGTGCACACACCGCCGTCATAGTTGTGCACGCGCTCGACCGTGAAATCGAGCTTCGACTTGAAGGGGATTACAACCCGATGTTCAAACGAGTTCTCGCCTTCCTTCCGCAATTCCACCTTCTGCGATTTCACGAGCGGCTGGTCATAGCGATGCCGATTCTGCATGAAGGGTGATGCGTCGAGGATCGCGGAGCCGCGAACGGAGTACTCGACCTCGTTGGCAAGAATTTCGAGGGCCAGTTTACGCATCAATTCGGCTTCCTCGCCGTAGGACTCGGCTTCGTCCAGGGCGCGTTCTTCGGCAATGGAATTCGTGAAGCCCCAGTACAGTCGCCGCTCGCACTGTCCCTTGTGCTTGAGTTCGTGACGATACTGGTGGTCCAAAAATTCCTCGCACAAGCCGTTGCGCTTGAGATCGGCCGCATGTTTGAGCAGGCGCTGCTTCTCGTCGCGCCAATCGCAAAGCCTGGGGCCCTTCTCGCGTTTGGCACGATCTTCCCAGCTTTGATAAGCGGTTGCGCGGCGCGCGACGTCGCCCTCTAGGCCGCTGTCGCGCAAGTAGCCTTGGGGATCCGACTTCTTGTAGTCGTTGGGGATGCTGCCATCTGGGACGTGGCCGTGAGGTGCGCCGTCCACCACCCAGGTCGATCGAGCTTCGAGCTGGAGGCCGTAGGGCTCGTAGGTGAGCGCGAGTTGAGTCTTGGCGCGGGTGGGTGTGCCGCCGGAAGCTTGGGCCGTTGCGGCAGGCGGCGTTGGGGAGTTCGCCAACCGCTGATCGTAGAACAAGTCCGCGACCGCATTGGGAGCGGAGGGATCGATCGACGCCGGAATGCCCATCTTTGAGATCGGTGTCTGCAGGACGAATTGACCAAGGTTCTTGAGATAAAACGTCTGATAGAAATCCTCGAGATTGCCAGGGCTGGCGTGGCGACAGTCACCTTGGACGCGGCATCTCGCGATCACGTCATGGACGTGCAAAAACGCCGCTTCCATACGGGCGGCCTCTTTGACGCGATAGAGAATGGCGTCGAGATTTCTACATTCGCATTTTGGCAAGCCGACTTCGGTCGCGACGGTGGCCGATATGCCGTCATTTGACGGTATGCCACTCGGCATGGCGCCGCCGGCGGCTGCGGAGATGACGCTGAAAAGAAGCGTAGCAATTGCGGTTAGGAGTTGAAGAATCTGCTGCATGCGAACCCACCGTCGACGTGAGACACAGCTGAACTGCCAATTCATAGCACCGGAGCAGGCAGCGTGCGAAGCCTTGGAACGCCGCTGGTGAACGGCGCTGGCGCAAGTTCGGCGTGAAGCTGGCGGTGAGAACAGCGAATTCCGGCCCATACCCCGAGTGTCGGGGGAATGACGGCTGCGCGACGGCGGTGATGGTGGGCCCGGCAGGATTCGAACCTGCAACCAGACGGTTATGAGCCGCCAGCTCTAACCATTGAGCTACGGGCCCGGCCCGAAGACGGCCTCTATACCAGACTTCGCCCGAGCGGCCATAGGCCAGATTGCCCTCAATACACCCAGATGGTCCGATATCGCCAGATAGGCCCCATCGCGTTCGCGCCGGCCGGACGCCGGGCGCCCGTGCAGATGCAAGGAGATCGGAAACGATGGTTTCACGACAGAATTTTCTCGCCCGCGTATTCGGGTCGGCGGCCGTGCTTCTGTTGGTCGCCGGAGCGACGGCGGGGCATGCGGCTTCGGAGGACAGGATGCAGCGCATGATCACCATCACCGCGTCGGGCAGCGTTCCGGCGAAGCCGGATATCGCGCGTATCCAGTCAGGTGTCGTGAGCGAGGCGAAGACGGCGAAGGAAGCGCTGTCGAGCAACAACGCGGCGATGCAGAAGCTGATCGAGGCGTTGAAGCAGGCGGGCGTCGCGGCGGCCGACCTGCAGACGTCGTCGATCAACGTCTCGCCGCGCTACGCCCAGAACAAGGATGGCCGCGCGCCGCAGATCGACGGCTATTCGGTGAATAACGACCTGTCGGTCGTCGTTCGCGACATCGAGAAGCTGGGAGACATTCTCGACAAGCTCGTCACGCTCGGCGCCAACCAGATCGGTGGCCTCTCCTTCGACATCGCCAAGCCCGGGAAGCTCAGGGACGAAGCACGCAAGGCGGCGATCGCCGAGGCGCAGCGCCAAGCGTCACTCTACGCGGAGGCGGCGGGCGTCAGGCTTGGCGAGGTGCTGACCATTGCCGAAGGTGCGCCGAGCATGCCGGCCCCCGTCATGATGCGCGGCCGCGCCGCCCTGGCGTCGTCGGTGCCCATCGAGCAGGGCTCGCAGCTCGTCGAGGTCGAGGTGACGGTGTCTTGGGAGCTCAAGTAGAACCCGATCCGCGGGAATGTCGCATCACGCGACATATCGGGTCCTTGCGTTAACCAATATCGTTGCCGGGGTATTAGGACGACATATGAATAATTGCTCCTGATGAGCATCAGGGGCTGACATGTCTGGTACGAACAAGGAGCGGCGGGTCGCGTGGGTTGTCGATTTTCGCGCCGATGAAGCCGGTGGCGTTGCCATCCTGCTCGGGCTTTTCCTCGTGCCACTGCTGTTCATGGGGGGGCTCGCTGTCGATTATACGCGCGGCTTGAGCGTCAAGTACCAGTTGCAGGCGGCGGCGGATGCGGCGGTGCTTGCTGCGCGGGGCTCGAGCGACGATGCCCAAGCGAGCGCCCGATCCGTTGCGAATGCCTTCGCAAAAACCAACTCCGAGAAGCTCAACGGTGCAAAGCTGAAGCCCGCCGTCGTGGTGCAGACAGAGGCCGGCGTGCGCGTCGAGCTCACGGCCATTCTGCCGACGACGATCTCGAAAGCGGTCGGTATCGAAGAGATGGAAGTGCACGCGATCGCCGAAGCGATGCGTGCCTCGAGCGAGATCGAGATTGCCATGGTGCTCGACAATACGGGTTCGATGGCAGGCTCGATGGCGGATCTCAAGACCGGTGCGAAGGATCTCGTCGCCGCGATCTTCGGATCGAGCACCAAATCGGCCAAGGTCAAGATGGCGGTGGTGCCGTACGTCGGGACCGTCAACATCGGCAACGGCGCCGAGCAGATGTCTTGGATGGACAAGAACGCCGACAATTCCTGGCACGGACACATGATCGAAGGCTACAGCTTCGGCTACGAGCCGGGCTGCAAATACGATAGCAGCGGCGGCGGCGGCGGCAGCTTCGATCCGGGCACCGGGACTCATGGCTGGCTCGACGACGGGTTGACGAGGTTCGCGTCGGTCCTCGGCTCCGCACTCGGCATTTCGAGTGCTCACGCGGCGAGCGCCGCCGACGTGCCGTCTCCCTACCAGTTCTGGCCCGACTGCTGGATCGGAAATCCGGCGAAGATGAACATGTTCGATACCTTCGCGAAGATCCCGAACACGACGTGGAAGGGATGCGTGATGGCGCGGACCGAGTGGAACGATCGCGACGTCAGCGACGAGGCGCCCGATCCGAGCGAGCCCGACACGCTGTTCGTGCCGTGGTTCTGGCCCGATTCACTCGATCAGACCGCGATCGACATGTGGTCGCCCGGAACCGAGACCGTGAACAATTATCTTCCGGACCGGCTGGACCTGCGCAACAGCATGTTCCCCAAGTTCACCGACGCCTGGATCGGCTGGGGCCACTACAACTGGGTCAAGTATAACGGAACCTCGGCGACCATCGACGAAACCGGTCCCGATACGCTCGGGCCGAACAAGGCGTGCCCGGATCCGATCCTGCCGCTGACGAGCGTGCGCTCCGCGATCGACGGTAAGATCGACAGCCTCTCGCACTGGAACGGATCGGGCACCAATACTGCCGAGGGTATCGCCTGGGGTATGCGCGTGCTGACGCCGGGGGCGCCGTTCACCGAGGGTTCGAGCGATCCGGCCACGCAGAAGGTGATGGTGGTGATGACCGATGGTGTGAACAACATCGATCCCGTCGGCGACGATGCGCTGATCTCGCAGATGTCGACCTACGGCACGCTCGCCAACGGGCGTATCCAGCCGGCCTCGTTTGGCGGTTTCAAAGCTTATGCCGACACGCGCATGGAAAAAGCGTGCGAGATAGCAAAGGCGCAGAACATCCAGGTTTACACCGTTGCGTTCAACGTGACCGACGAGGCGACGCTGAACTTGCTGCGCGACTGCGCCACGCGCCCGCCCTACGCCTTCTCGGCATCGACGACGAGCGAACTGGTCGATGCCTTCCGCTCGATCGGAACGAGCCTGACCGAGCTGCGCCTGACGAAGTGACGCCGGTGCAGGAGGGGTGTCGGTCCGGAGTTTGCCGGGGCGCGGAGCCGCATGGGCTCATAGCGTGACGAGGGTCGCCGTCACATCCTTCTCCGCCGAGGTCGCGCCGGGCTGGTTCAGCCAATCGGCGAAATTGCGCATCTCGCCACCGGAACGAAGCCGTCTCAGACGCGCGAAATCGATGGTGCCGGTCACCCAGCCGGGCTCGTTGATGGTGCCCTCGGCCAGTGCGCCGTTGTCGGAGACGCCGTGCTCGGCGGGTACGTAGATGCCGGCGGCGCCAGCATTGCGATCGACGGCCGGTGACCACAGCGCATCGCCGACGGTCGGACTGGTGATCGCCGCCATCTGGTTTTCGAGCGCTCGCGACATGGCGCCCGTGCGCACCCGGTAGTGACCGGAGATGCGCTCCGTGCATTGTGGTACCAGCAGGATCTCGGCGCCCGCCTTCGCCATGGCGCGCGCCAGCAGCGGGAACTCGCTGTCGTAGCAGATGGTAATGCCGATGCGTCCGAGCCCGGTGTCGAACACGCGGATTTCCTCGCCCGCCGCCATGCCCCAGTCGTGCTCGAAGGGCGTCAGGATTAGCTTGTGCTGCTCCCCGACTCCGCCGTGCGGCGTGATGAGCTGGGCGGCGTTGACGTACCGACCGTCCGGGCGCTCGAGTGGACCGCTGCCGACGAGGATATGGACACCGTGCTCACGAGCGAGCTCGGCGTGCAGGGCGACGCGCTCGCCCGCAAGCTCGGCTGTGCGCGAGAGCGTCGCCGACAGATCGCTATAGACGTCGCTGCCGAGCGCATGCGCCTGCTCGATTGCGGCGTACTCGGGGAAGACGAGAAGCTCGGCACCGGTCGCGGCGCCCTCAGCGACCCAGCGGGCGATCTTGTCCTGCCAGTCGGCGAGGGTAACGGGCGCGTCGATCGGATATTGCGCCGTCGCGACCTTCAGCGTCTCACGCGCCGTCATTCGAGCTCCCTGATCCAGAATTGGAGATGCTTCACGGTTTCGCCCTTCTGGTCGATGTCCTTCCAGGCGTAGCGTGCCTCGAGCTCAGTCGGCCGGTATCCGCGCTTTTTCCAGAAGCCGTCGAGTGGGCGGTAGTCGGTGGGCTTCAGCGGATGGAAGTCGGAGCGCAGCACGCGGCAGAACGTGGTGATCTTGAAGCCACCGAGCTTGCGCGCATGCGCCTCTCGACCGTCGAAGAAGGCGTGGCCGGCGCCGCTGCCGCGATACTCGGGAAGCAGCACGCTTTCCCCGCAGTAGAACACCTCGCCGATGTCGTATCCGGCATCGATGAACGGTGCCTGGAACTCGGCGTCGGCTTCCTTCATGGGCGAGCCGGTCGATGCGCCGACGATCCGGTCGCCGTCGCGGGCGACGATGCAGACCGCGCCGGGCGCTGCGGCAAACGTTGCGAGATACTGCTCCTCGTAGTCGAGCGAGCCGTCGTAGAGGTAGGGCCATTCCCGGAACACGCTCATACGCAGGCGTGCGAGATCGGGCAGCACGGCCTTCAGGGCTTCACCAGTGAGCGATTGCGTTGCGAGCGTCATGGGCTCCTCCCGTCGGCGGCGTTCGTTGCCTGAATATCGGCCGCGCGGGCGGGATCGGCAACCTCCAGGCCGGAGCGCGAGGCGTCGGCCGCGTCTCCGGGGGCTCGCCCGCTTGGTCGTCTCGGCCACCCTTTTTCGGGCAGGCACCGATCGCCCGTCAGTGACGACCGGAACACTAACCCTTGGCCTTCCCCGCCTTGTTCTTAGCGCCGCAGATGACGACGGTCGGCTTGTAGCTCCGCGCCTCGTCCTCGCTCATGCTGGCGTAGGCGCAGATGATGAGCTTGTCGCCGACGCAAGCCTTGCGTGCGGCCGCGCCGTTGAGGCCGATCACGCCCGAGCCCCGCTCGCCCTCGATGACATAGGTCGCGAAGCGCTCGCCGTTGTCGATGTTGTAGATCTCGACGCGCTCGTTGATCAGCAAGCCCGACGCCTCGATCAACTTGGAATCGATCGAGATCGAGCCTTCGTAATGAAGGTCGCACTCGGTCACGGTGGCGCGGTGCAGCTTGCACTTGAGCATGGTCAGCATCATGGCCGGGCTCCCTCAGGTGTCGGCGGAGGCAAGGGCGATGGCACGTTGGGCATCGCGGATGGGTCGAGGCTCAGCCGACGACCTGCGCGATCCAGTCGGTCAGATTGTAGTAGGTGGTGACGCGGGCGATCTTACCGTCGCGGATTGCGAAGAACGTGCCGGCGGGCAGCACATACGTCTGGCCGTTGGCGTCGGGCAGTCCGGCGTCGGTGTTGAGGTAGGTGCCGTGGACGTTGAACTCGGCGGCGGCCCGGCTGCCGTCCTCGCTCGCCATCAGAACGATGCCCTCGAGACGCTCCTTGTAGTGGTGATCCATGCGTGCATTGAACGCGCGGAACTTGTCGAGGCCGATGCGGCGCTCGCCCTGGTTCACGTCGTGGATCACGTCGTCCGTCAGGCAGGCCAGCATGCCGTCGCTATCGCCCTTGTTGAAGGCATCGTAATAGCGGGTGAGCAGGGCCAGGGTGGCGGCGCGCGGGCCGTTCGTCGGGGTGGTGCTCATGGGGGTTGTCTCCTCTTGTCTCGCCCGGATCGGCCCGGAAATCGCGGTCGCAATAGCAGATCGCAGGGGGCTGGGCCACGGCGATGTGGTAGCAGCCCGCTCGAGCGGGCGCGAACTATGCGATTGGGTGGGTTGAACGGTGGGGCGAGGGGGCCGCGAGGTCGGCGGGTGGAAAGCGCTGGCCGGGAAGCGGCCCGAACGGTCGGGCAACGGCGCTTCCGCCTGACGCACAACGGGCGCTCTGAGGAGCGCCCGCCGGATGGTCGATGTAAGATGCCGGGTCCGTTCCGCACAGCGCCGGGAGGGCCGGAGCCACGGATCAGAACGCTCGCCGACTTACTTCTTCTTCGCTGCTTTCGCGGCGGGCTTCTTGGCTGGCGCCTTCTTCGCGGCGGGCTTCTTCGCCGCTGCCTTCTTCGCTGCTGCCATGGCTGACTTCTCCTTGATGAATGGCCACGAGAACGAACGATCTCGTGATTCGATGGATCTGCAAAGGTGGGTCAAGTGGCAATGCAAAGCATAAATGTGAATGCGATATCGCCGCAACATGTCGAGCGTTGAAAAGTGCTGCTCCACGCGACATTTTTCAAACAGCGCGCTAAGCGACGTGGCGTGACGCGGCGACAACCATGGCCAGGGCAGGCGACGTCGATGGGATCGAGATGAGCGAGCAACCCGAAAGCAGCCGAGATATGAGTGTCGCGGGCACCGGCCACGGTGAGGACACCGCGAGCGCGACCGTCCCGGTCGTCGTTGCCGCGCTCTATCGCTTTGCACCACTCGATGAGTTCGAGCGCTTACGCGAACCGCTGCTTGATTGCGCGCTCCGAGCCGGCATCAAGGGCACGTTGTTGCTGGCGCACGAGGGCATCAACGGAACCATCGCGGGTACCGCCGAGGGAATTGCAAGCGTGCTCGGCTTCATCCGCGCTGTTCCAGCTCTCGCCGATGCCGACGTGAAGTACTCGACCGCCCGCACCATGCCGTTCGGGCGCATGAAGGTGCGGTTGAAGCGCGAGATCGTCACCATGGGCGTCGAGGGTATCGACCCGCTGGAGAGCGTCGGCCGTTACGTGGCGCCCCGAGACTGGAACGCTTTGATTTCCGACCCGGGAACGCTGGTGATCGACACCCGCAACGCCTACGAGGTGGGAATCGGCACGTTCGTCGGCGCCGTCGAGCCCGCGACACGTTCGTTCCGGCAGTTTCCGGGTTGGATGGTGGAGCGGCTGGCGCGCGGCGAGCGGCCGCAGCGCATCGCCATGTTCTGCACCGGCGGCATTCGCTGCGAGAAGGCGACCGCGCTGGTGCGCAAGCTCGGCTTCGACGAGGTCTACCACCTGAAGGGCGGCATTCTCTCCTATCTCGAGCATGTGCCGCCGTCCGAGAGCCTGTGGCGCGGGGAGTGCTATGTGTTCGACGAGCGCGTTTCAGTCGGGCACGCGCTGAGCCAGGGCACGCACAGGCTGTGCCACCGCTGCGGCAATCCCGTGCCCGCGGGAAGCGGGCAAGGGGGCGGCTACGCGGACGAAGGCGCCTGCGGCTGCGGGGGCTGAGAGACTTCGTCGCCGCCGCCTGACACGACCCGAGGTGGCGAGGCTGCGGACTTCGAAGACCGCGCATTCGCAATTCTTCGAAGCCGCCAAACGCACTCCCCACCGATCGCATACTGGGATCACCCCCCGAATGCGGGGGAGCCAGACCTCACGCGGCCTTGCCGCCCGCCTGTCCCACCTGGCGCCCATAGAATGTTTCGCCTCGGGCGGCGACGTCGCGCAGCAGAGCGGGCGGCGTGTAACGCTCGCCGAAGCGGGCCTCGAGGCGGTCGCAGTGGCGCAGGAACCGATCCGGTCCGAGCGTATCGATGTAGGAGATCGGTCCGCCCGACCACGGCGCGAAACCCCAGCCGAAAATCGCGCCGACATCGGCTTCGCGCACGTCCGATATCACGCCGTCCGCGAGTGCGCGCACCGCCTCCACCGCCTGAACGGTGAGGAAGCGCAGCTTCAGCTCCTCGACATCCGGCTGCTCGGCGGCGAGCGGGAAGATCTCGGCGAGCCCCGGCCACAGCCGCTTCTTGCCCTTGCCCTTCTCGGGATAGTCGTAGAATCCCTTCGAGGCCTTGCGCCCGAGGCGGCCAAGTCGCGTCACCATGTCCTCGATGCGTGCTTCCGCCGGGTGCTCCTTGTAGGCGGCGCCGAGTGCGGCCTTGGTAGTCTTCGCGATCTTGACGCCCAGGTCGAGCGCTGTCTCGTCGTTCAAGGCGAGCGGGCCGACTGGCATGCCGATCATGCGCGCCGCGTTCTCGATCAGCGCCGGCTTCACGCCTTCGCTCAGCATGTAGTGCGCCTCCTCGATGTAGCGGAGCACGCAACGGTTGGCATAGAAGAAGCGCGCGTCCTTCACGACGATCGGCGTCTTGCGGATCTGGCGGACGAAATCGAGCGCTTTGGCGAGCGCTTCATCACCGGTCTTGCGCCCGGTGATGATCTCGACGAGCGGCATCTTCTCGACAGGCGAGAAGAAGTGGATGCCGATGAACCGCTCAGGACGCTTCGAGCGCTCGGCGAGGTCGGAAATCGGAATGGTCGAGGTGTTGGAGGCGAATACCGCCGACACGGGCAGGTGGCGTTCTGCGGCCTCGATCACCTGACGCTTGACGTCGGGGTGCTCGAACACGGCCTCGACGACGAGATCGGCGCCGGCGAGCTGGGCGTAATCGGCGGTGGTGGTGATGCGCGCGAGCAGAGCCTTCGCGGCATCCTCCGTCATCCGGCCCTTGGCGACGCGGGCAAAGGCTTCCTTCTCGGCATGCGCCTTGGCCTTGGCGGCTGCCTCCTCGGTCTGGTCGAGCACGACGACCTCGATGCCGGCACCTGCCGCGACGTTGGCGATGCCGGCCCCCATGAACCCGCCGCCGCCAAGTACGCCGAGCTTCTTGACGCTCATGTCGGTAACGCCGGCCGGGCGGTGTGCGCCTTTCTCCAGGGCCTGCTTCGACGCGAACAGCGAGCGGATCATGTTGCGCGACTGCGGTCCAAGGACGAGCTTGGTGAAGTAGCCGGCCTCGATGCGCAGCGCGGTATCGAAGGGCACCTGCACGCCCTCGTAGACCGCGGCGAGAATAGCCTTCGGCGCCTCGTAGAGCGCATACGAATTCTTCCGGATCTGCGCGCCGCCGCCCATGAAGACCGGGAACCCCGTCGGCGTCTGCGGTCCGCCGCCCGGCAGCTTGTACTTGGGCTGGTCCCAGGCCGGCGCGAACGCGGGCACGGCCTTCTTGTCACCGGCCGCGCGCGCCGCCGCGACCCGTTCTGCTTCGGCGATGTTGGTGCGCACCCACGTCTTCGCCGTTTCGACAATGTCGCCGGGCGCCACGACCTGATGCACGATGCCAAGCTTCAGTGCTTCCGCCGGGCTGAGCGAGCGGCCTTCGAGCAGTAAGGGTGCCGCCGCCATGACGCCGACCATACGCGTCACGCGCTGCGTGCCGCCGGCTCCCGGCATGAGCCCGAGCTTGACCTCGGGCAGACCGAGCTGCGCTTTGTCGTTCGCTGCCATTACGCGATGGTGCGTGGCGAGCACCACCTCGAGGCCGCCGCCGAGGGCCGTTCCCGGGATGGCCGACGCGACGGGCTTGCCGCACGCCTCGAGGCGGCGGAGCAGGGTCTGAAGCGACATCGTCCAGCCGAAGATCTGCTTCGCCGCTTCGACCGGTGGCAGCCCGGCGACCTTTGCCGACCAGCCGCCGAGCATGGCGAGGTCGGCGCCGGCGATGAAATCGCGCTTGGCCGAGGTGACGACGCATCCCTTGATCGCAGGCGACGCGATCACCTCGTCGACCGCCGCGCCGTAGTCGCGGATCGACTCCTCAGACAGCACGTTCATGGACCGGCCGGGCATGTCCCAGGTGAGCAGCGCGATGCCGTCGGCGTCGACGGAAAGAGTGACGTTCTTCATGGCGAAGGAACCCTTGCGAGTGCTTCCGGATGTGTTGGAAACGGCGGACGTCGGCGCGCGAGCGGCCTAGACGCGCTCGATGACGGTAGCGGTGCCCATGCCGGCGCCAATGCACAGTGTGACTAGCGCGGTCGAAAGATCTCGACGTTCGAGTTCGTCGAGAACGGTGCCGAGGATCATGGCGCCCGTTGCGCCGAGCGGGTGGCCCATGGCGATGGCGCCGCCGCAGACGTTGATCCGGTCATGGGGGATCGAGAACGCTTGCATGTAGCGCAAGACGACGCTGGCGAACGCTTCGTTGAGCTCGAACAGGTCGATGTCGGAGGTCTTCATGCCAGCGCGGGCCAGTAGCTTGGTCGTTACGTCCACGGGGCCCGTCAGCATCAGCGCGGGTTCTGAGCCGATCGAGGCAAAAGCGCGGATACGCGCCCGCGGCTTCATCCCCTGCGCGGCACCGGCTTCCTTTGAGGCGAGCAGGACCGCGGCTGCGCCGTCGACGATACCCGACGAGTTGCCCGCGTGATGGACGTGCTCGACGTCCTCCAGCTCGGGGTGGGCCTGCACGGCGACGGCGTCGAAACCGTACTCGGCGCCCATCTGTACAAATGCGGGTTTCAGCGCGCCGAGGCTTTGCATCGTTGTTTCGCCGCGCACCGTCTCGTCGCGGTCGAGCAACGTGATGCCGTTCATGTCGCGAACCGGAATGACCGAGCGCGCAAAGCGCCCTTCGGCCCACGACTGGGCGGATCGGCGCTGGCTCTCGACCGCGTAGGCGTCGCAGTCGTCGCGGGTGAAGCCGAACTTGGTGGCGATGAGGTCGGCGGAGACGCCCTGCGGCATGAAGTAGGACGGGATCGACAGCGTCGGATCGACCGGCCACGCGCCGCCGTCGGAGAGCATGGGCACGCGCGACATGCTCTCGACGCCGCCCGCGATCACCATGTCGGCGGCGCCGGCGGCGATCTGGCCGGCGGCCATGTTCACCGCCTCGAGGCCCGAAGCGCAGAAGCGATTGATCTGCACGCCAGCCGTCTGATCGCCGAAGCCCGCGCCGAAAACACTGGCCCGCGCGATGTTCATGCCCTGCTCGCCGACTGGCATGACGCAGCCGAGTATGACGTCGTCGACTTTTCGCGTGTCGAGGCCGTTGCGGTCGCGCAGGGCCGCGAGTGTCTGGCTCGCCAGCGATACGGAGGTGACCTGGTGCAGGCTGCCGTCGGGCCTGCCCTTGCCGCGCGGCGTCCTCACCGCGTCGAATACGTACGCGCCTGCCATCGGTCTCTTTCCTCCCTCAGCCCTGGATGCATCGCGAGCGGTGCTCCGGGTCGATTTTTTTATGACTGCCATTCATTGCACGGCGAAATGCCTGCCGCGCAAGAACCGACTGCGGCCGGCCCGGTCGAATGACCGATGTTAGGCTTTGCCGATTGTGCTTTCAGGGGGGGCGGCTTCAACAAACCATGGCCGCTGCCGTGATCGCCGGACCTGTCCGCAACCTCGCCCCAATTCCGATTTCGCCACCGCTTCTGGACATCACGCTGTCGATTGAACGGCGCAACAGCGTGCGGGGAGCACAATGGGCCAGAACTGTCACCACTCCCCGACCGGGCGTGACACTAGACCCAGTTGACGTTGACGTAAACGGCATGTTTTTCGTTTTTGCGCCGACCTGTCATGGGGACGTCGCATCCACCGCGTTTCAATCGACGCCGGACGGTTGCACACTACGCCCAGAGTGCCGACATCTATTCTCCAGGGATCCGCAGCCCCCGCCGCTGCCGTAGAGACACTTGATCGAGCCGGGCCCAGTATGCCGCTGCGAGATGGGCGAACGCTTGAGGGCCCGGACATCGGGGTTGAAATACCGTTATGGGCTCAGCGCTGGATGGCCGAGGCGGGGAAGTCGAGAAGGACGCAATGACAACGTTGCCGAGACAGGTCGGTGTAATTGTCGTCGGACACGGCGAGCGCGGGCGCGATTTTTCCAACGCCATCCTTCGTGGTCACGCGAAGGCGGTCGGTGCCGCGCTGCCGGGGACGCCTGTTGCCGCCGGAGTGTTGAGCGGCCTGCCGACCATCGAGGCGGCGCTCGCACAGGTCGCGAACAGCGGCGCGCATCGCATCCTGGTCTATCCGTATTTCATGGCGGCTGGGTTTTTCGTCGGCACCAAGATTCCCAAGCGCATCGCCGACGCGGGCTATGCCGGACGCTGCCGCGTGCTCGCTCCACTCGGGGCGGACGCTGGATTGCCGGCGCTTGTCATGCGCAAGGCGATTGCCGTGGCCGAGGCCGAGCTCGGTAACGCACCGGGGGCCTGCCGCCTGCTTCTCGTTGGTCACGGCTCGAAGGTGTCTCGTGCATCGGCTGAGGCAACCGAGGCGGTCGGTGCGGAGCTTAGGGCAATGGCGCGATTTGCTACCGTGGTCACGGCTTATCTCGAAGAGGCACCGTTCCTGGACGACGTCATCCCCGCGGACTCGACGCCGACGGTGATCGTCGGCTTCTTCAACGGCGACGGATTGCATGCAGGCGAAGACGTGCCTGACGCCATGGCGGCGGCGGTAGGCCCTGTCGCCTATACCGGTGCCATCGGTGCGATGCCCGAGGTCGCTGGGCTCATCGCCAATGCCGTCGAGATTGCAGTGGCAGAGTTCAACAGGCTGCTCACCGGCGCGGGATGAGCGCGGCGCGCGGGGCGGCTCATCTCACGTATCAGCGCGCCGCGTTGAGCCGGTCGAAACCGGCGGCGAGGTCGCGCTTCAGATCCTCCACTGTTTCGAGACCGATGTGGATGCGCAGCGCCGGCCCGGGCTCACTCCACGTCGTCGCGGAGCGGTAGCTGCGCGGATCGAACGGCAGGATGAGGCTCTCATAGCCGCCCCAGGAAAAGCCCATCCCGAACAGTTCGAGGTGATCGACGAACGCGGCGAGCGCAGCCTCCGGCACGGGATTCAACGTGAACGCAAACAGCCCCGATGCGCCATTGAAGTCACGTTTCCAGACCGCGTGACCCGGATGGCTCGGCAGCGCCGGATGGATGACGCGCGCGACCTCTGGGCGTTGGGCGAGCCACTCAGCGATCTCGATGCCGGAGGTGTGGTGACGGCGAAGGCGAACGTCGAGCGTTCTTAAGCCGCGCAGGCCGAGGTAGGTTTCCTCCGATCCTGGGCAGAGGCCGAACGCCTCCTTTACGCGATCGAGGTGGGGTGCCGCGCGCTCGTTGCCCGAGATGACACCCAGCATCGCGTCGGCATGGCCGACGATGTATTTCGTCGCCGCCTGGATCGAGACATCGACGCCGTGCGCGAGCGGCTTGAAGAGAAGCGGGCTCGCCCAGGTATTGTCCATCAGGAGCCAGATGCCCTTTTCGCGCGTCACCGCGGCGATCGCTGGGATGTCCTGCATCTCGAACGTCTGCGATCCGGGGCTCTCGGTGAATACCAGCCGCGTGTCGGGACGGATCAGGCCGGCGATGCCGGCGCCGATCAGCGGGTCGTAGTAGATCGTCTCGACGCCCATGGTCTTCAGCGTGGTGTCGCAGAATTTGCGCGTCGGCTGATAGACGGTATCGACCATCAGAATGCTGTCGCCCGCGCGAACGAACGCGAGCAGGGCCGCCGTCACCGCCTGGAGGCCCGAGCAAGTGAGCACGCTCGCGGCCGCTCCATCGAGTGCGGCGAGGGCGTCGGTCAGCGCGACGGTCGTCGGGGTCGCCCGTCGTCCGTAGGTAAAGGGCTGCGAGCGTGCCTTGAGGGCGGCGAGTGTCGGGAACAGCACCGTCGATCCGCGGAAGACGGGCGGGTTGACGAACCCGGAATTGGCGTGTGGATCGCGTCCGAGATGCACGGCGCCCGTCGCATCGTCGAATTTGCTTTTCGTCGTCATCTGGTCCTCGGGGGCTGTTCGCCGATGCCGTGGAAGGGCGCCTGTGACGCATATCCGCGCCGGGGTCAAGGGCTTGACCGCCGCTTCCGGACCGGCCAAGTCTGCGCGCGAGACAACCGGCCATCGTCAGCCCTCATTAGCACGATTGCGGACAGCAACACTGTCCGACGACGTAGGGGCCTTTGCGCCCGACGTACCACGCCGCTCGTTCGACGAGAATTTGACAGTGCCACCAACTTTGACAGCGTCGGGTTCATCGGCTCCATACATCCCAGCCAGGAACCAGGGCGCGCGATCTTCAGTTCTCGCAGTTTCGATGGGCCGGTTGGTGTTGCCTCATGTCCTGGTGCTCGTCCTGTCTTTCGCCTTTGGCGCGCTGGGCGTCATGGGGCCGGCGATGTCGGCGACGCTCGAAAGCGTCAAGGCGCGCAATCAACTGATCTGTGGCATCAGCGACGAGGTGCCGGGCTTCGCGATGCAGAAGAAGCCGGAGGTTTGGGCCGGTCTCGACGTCGAGTTCTGCCGCGCCGTTGCTGCGGCGGTGCTCGGGGATGCAAGCCTCGTCGTTCTGCGGCCCCTCGGCAGCGCGGAAGGGTTGCGGGCGCTCGCAGCCGGCGAAATCGACCTCCTTTCGGCGACGGCGTCTTGGACGCTCAGCCGGGACACGGAGCTGCAGGTCCGCTTCGTCGATGCCTTGCTGTTCGATGGTCAGGGTTTCATGGTGACCCGTCATCATGGATTGGCGAGTGCACTCGAGCTCAGCGGTGCCTCGATCTGCGTTGCATCCGGCACGCGCGCGGTCGAGGCCGCGGAGGCATTCTTCGCGCGCCAGCGCATGCGCCATCAGCTGGTCACGTCGGAGCGCTGGAGCGATATGGTCGCAACGTATGCCGCTGGAGGCTGCACCGCGATCTCGGCGGACCTATCGGCGTTGGCGGCTGTGCGCGCGGCTCTCGACACGCCGGGCGACCATATGCTGCTGCCGGAGATCATCAGCAAGGAGCCGAGAGGTCCCGTCGTGCGGGTCGGCGACGACCGCTGGTTCGCCGTGGTGCGGTGGGTGATCTCGGCGCTGATCGAAGCCGAGGAATTGCAGATCACCAGCGACAATGTCGACGCCCGCCGTCAGACACAGCACGAGGACGTGCGCCGTTTCCTCGGCATTGGCTCGAACCTGGGTGCCGCGCTCGGGCTCGATGAGGGATGGGCCTATCGCGTCGTGCGGCAGGTGGGAAGCTACGGCGAGGTCTACGAGCGCACGCTCGGCTTGGGGTCTGCACTCGCCATGCCGCGGGGGCAGAATCGAATTTGGTCGCAAGGTGGATTGATGTACGCGGTTCCGATGCGCTAGCCGTTTGACGGACGCGTCGGGGGGCCGCTGCGGCCGAGACGGCGAAAACGGACGGCCACGGGGGCGACCATGCCATTGACGACGCTGATCGATCTGCAGGGAGCGGCCGGCTGGAGCGCGATCCTCGCGCCGTTCCTGCTATTGTTCATCGCCGTCGTGTTCGCGTTGCGCGACCCGGCGCGCAAGGCGTCGCCGCGGTCGGATCACGTCAGCGATCGTGCATCGGCCGAGGCATCGGGCGGAACGGTGCCATCGCCGGTGCAATCCTCAACACCGCGGACTCCCGAACCGGCAGTGCCGCCAGCGCCTCCGCGGCCCGCGCGCGCCGAGCCGCCACCCGCGACGGCGGCCGCGGCGCCGGCCGCTTCGCCAACACACGCACCTACGCCCGCCGCGCCAAAGCCGGCCGTTGTCGAAACGCGGCCACGACTATCGATACCGCAGCTCCGCTCCCAGCTTAATGCCGCCGAGGCGGCATTCGACAACGCCGCCATCGCCCGTATCTCACTCGATCTCGCCCGCCGTATGATCGAGGAGAACTCGTCGGGAGACGACATCGAGCGCCAGCTCCGTCGCGCCATCGTGGCGGCGAGCCAGTTCGGTGATACGGCGATCCATGCTTCCGCCCGGCTCGAACTCGGCGATCGTGTCGCGTCGCGGGGTGACATGACCACAGCCTGCGAGCACTGGCAGATTGCTCGCCAGATCTATTGGGACGAGAGCCGCAAGGCTGACCTCGACGAGGCGGACAAGCGGATGATTGCGGCTGGCTGCCCGACGGACTGGGTGCTGAACGATTTCTGAGCCGAAGGCGCCGTGTTCGCGCTTCACTGGCGCACGACTTCGACCTCTGTGACTTCGTCGGCGCGCACGGCGAACTCGCGCCGGAAGACGTTGCCCTGCGATTTGGCGACTGCCAGATAGGAGCCCGGCGCGATGAAGTGGGTCGGCAGCGCGCCGACACTCTCCTTCACCGTCCGGCCGTCCATGGTCAGCAGCGTCCAGTTGGTGTCGGGCAAGGCTTCGCCACCCTGGCGCGTCACCAGTTTCAGCGTGACGCGGGCAGGGCGGTGCGTCACCGTCACCTCGGTCAACTTGCCGGCCTCGACGGTGATATCGGACTCGACGGTGGCGTTGGCGTCACCATAGGTAGAGACGATGCGGTAGATGCCCGAGTTGAGCCGGACGACGACGCCTGGCCGCGCGCGTGACATCACGCTCGAACGGCTGCCCGACTGGTCGCGCTCGTCCGACAAGATATCGTAGTGCACCTTGCTCGCGTCGAGCTTGGTCGACCCTCCGACTTGAACGCGCAAGCCCCCGGCGTTGAGCACGAACGGTTCGGTCGTTTCGACGCCGGTGCCGACCGTGATCTTGCGGGTGATGTGGGCGCGCCCGAAGGCGGCATTGACCACATAGGCTCCGGGTGCGAGCCGCACCGTCGGCGAGCCCTCGCGCAAGGTGTTCACGAGCTTGCCGGGCGTGCCAGGGTTGGTGCTTGGCTCGAACACCCGCCAAACGATGTCCTTGTCGATCCGCTGGCCATCGGCGGTGAGGAGTGCGACGAGGCGGATCTGCGAGCGCCCGTCGGCGGCCATTCCCATCGCGTCGCGCGGCTCTGTCGGCTTCTGCTTGGTCACGGTCGTCGTGCTGTCGGCGGGTGCGATCGACTCGAGCAGGTTGAGGTTGGACTCCCACCCGGCAGGTGGCTTGCCGTGGGGCTCTTCCGCACGCGGGGCCTTGGCTTGGGCGGTGACGAGAACGAGCGCAGCACACACCTGCCAAGCGTGAGCGAAGGCCCGATGCCGCAGGTGTGCGGTGGGGCGGAGGCGCAAAGGTGTGTACGGCAGGTTGGCAGCGTGGCTCATCGTATAGGCTCCTGCGGCACGATCGTGGTGTGTCCCGTTCGTCAAAACCGCGCCCGTGCCATCGCGCCGCCCTTCAGGCATCGCTGACGTCCGCGACGGCGTCTCCCACCGCGCCATGTCTACGCCAACCCGGCAAATCGGGCGAGAACGTGATGATGGCTGGCAGCGGCCAGTCTTGTCCGCCCGGGAGTCTGTCGTCCCTACCCGAATTCGTCATCGACGCAGGGATGGCCCACGCTGCCTGTGATCCGATGCCCGCCCTGCCAAAACTCAAGGGTGCCATTGACCTTGATCGCATGGCATTCGCGCTTCATCAAAGTCGTCCAAAGCATTCTCAAACAAGATCTTAGGGTGCCGTGGGCGAAACCGTCTTTCGTTCGCCCGCAGCCAACGCGACCGCGGCCTCGCGCCGTAGCACGCCGGATCCGCAGCGCAGCGTATACCGGCCGGGCGAGACAGCCACCCGCGCCGTCGTCTCGATGCCGCGCCAGACACGCACGTTGGCGGCGTTGCGCAGCTCACAGAGCGCTGCGGAAACGTCGCCGCTCATCGGCGCTCCGGTGATCTGCAATTCGGCGGCCGGGATGTCGATCAGGAACGAGGCTTCCTGGCCGGCGGCAACCTCGATGTCGCGCTCCGCCGCCGGTCCCGCTGGTCCGAGCCGCGCGGTAAGACGGTATCGGCCCGGCTCGACCGCGATGGTCCGGCCGGGAGGCACGGTCCGCCCGTAGGGATCGCCCTGGAAGCCAGGCGCGCCACCGACAGGTTTCAGCGAGAGCATAACGGGGTGGTCGCCGTCGGGCTTGCGCGTATTGACGGTGGTCGAGATGGTGAGGCGGCCGAGCTCGCTCGCAAAGCCTTCCCGCGTCACCTCGCCCTGGCGCACAGCGAGGACACGGCGCAGCTCGGCGCCACCGATGCTTGCGGTCACCAGATAGCTGCCCGTCGAGAGCACGAACGCGGGATTGGGGTGAGCAGTCCGCGCGATCACGCGCTGTCCGCTCGGTCGGGAGGGATCGTTGACCGCGAGCGTATAGACAACTTGGTCGGTGGGCCAGCCGCTGGTCGAAAGCTCCAGCCGCCCGGCTTCGAGCGGCAGGGCGACGCTCGTTTCGCTGCCGGCCGTGACGGTGATGTCGGTTTCCGCGCGGGCGAGACCGAACTCGGCGACGGCGCGGTAGCTCCCGGGTGGGAGCAAAGCCTCGGCGGCCGTGCCGCGCGCGATCCAGAGCGGGGTTGCGATGCCCTGACGCTCGCCCCCGCGTCGCCCTTCGGCCAGCCGGTCGAGCCGGATCAGTGGCTCGTCGGCCTCGTTGGCGAGCTTCCTAGCGCCGGTCTCGAACCGTGCGAGGCCCGCTCCCAGTACGAGGCTCGCCGTGGTCGTTCCGGTGGCCGCAATTTCGACCTCCTGCTGTACGGCGATCTTGCCAGCCACCGCTTCCACGCGGACGCGACCGGGCTTTGCCGGCACCGAAAGCGACGCGGCAACGGTTTCGCTCACCACCGTGCCCGATTCGACATCGACGACGCGCCAAGCGAGCGGCATCGTCACCGGTGGCGTTCCGGCGGCCAGGCGGGCGCTGGCGGCGAGGCGCGGCGGGCCTTGAGGATTGGGGGCTGGTGCGGGTGTCGGCGCCACGGGAGCAGGCGCCGCGATCGGATCGACACCCTTGCCGGCGATCAGCGCGGCAAGCTCTGTGACCGCGGCCTCGAGGCGTGCCGTGTCGGCGACGGCGACGGCACGCCCGCCGGTGGCACGCGCAAGGCAGGCGATGGCCTGTTGCTCGGCGGCTTCGAGCGCCAGCGAAACAGTATGCACCGCGACACCCGGATGGCTCTTTTTGAGCGCCTCTGCGGCGGCGCAGGCATTCTGGCCGCAGTTGTCCAATCCGTCGTGGAACAGGATGATGTGGCCCTTGGTGCCTGCGGCGAACGATTGAGCCGCGGTTTCGAGGCCGGCGACGAGGGGGCCTTTGCCGCGCGGATTGAACCGTTGCAGCGGCAGCAGGATGCGGTCGGCGCTGCCATGGCCCGGGGGCACGATCATTTCGCTCGATCGGCAGCCCGGCCCAAAGGTTGCGAGGCCGATCGGAAACCGGCCGGCGAGCTGGGGTAAGCCCTTTTCGAGCGACGCGCGCACGGTGGCGAGCTTGCTGGCGCCATCACCGAGCCCCCCCCACATGGAGCCTGAGCCGTCGAGTACGACGACGACCTGACTCGGAGCTGGCGGAGGTGTTTCGGCCGCCGCGCCACCGGCAATGAACGTCGGCAGGAGCAACAGGCCGCCCGCGAACGCCGCTCCGCTCCGAGGGAAGGCTGCAAGAGAGCGTCGGGCGGAACGGCGGAGTTGCATGCTTTATCGCTCCAGGGCCTCGGATACGGGGCTGTGCAGGCACGATTGTAACAGACCCTGAATTGCGATAGCGAGGGGCGCCATGACGGAAGGGCGGCCATAGTGTGATGTCTGCCGCCTCCGACCTGCGGGAGACGAGGGACGATGACCAACGCCGTGCTGGAGCTGCTCAAGAGGCGGCGTTCGGTGAAGCCGGACATGCTGGCCGAGCCGGGGCCGTCGCCTGCCGAGCTTGACGAGCTGCTGACGATCGCCTCGCGCGTCCCGGACCACAAGAAGCTGGTGCCCTGGCGATTCATCGTCTTCCAGGGCGACATGCGCGCCAAGTTCGGCGAGCAGATCGCTGACGCCTGCCGCGCCGAGGACAAGGTCGAACCCTCGGAAGTCAGGCTTGCGGCCGAACGGGCTCGCTTCATGCGGGCGCCCGTCGTCATCGCTCTCATTTCGCGTGCGACGCCGAAGGCTCCAGCCCCGGAGTGGGAGCAGATCCTTTCGGCGGGTGCCGCCGGCATGAACTTGTCGATTGCCGCCAACGCGATGGGGTATGGCGTCTGCTGGCTGACGGAGTGGCTTGCCTACAGCCCGCGGATCAAGGCGGCGCTGGGCCTGGACGAGCAAGAGCGTGTGGCGGGGTTCATCTACATCGGAACGCCGACACAGCGCCCCGACGAGCGCCCCAGGCCCGAGCTATCGAGCATCGTTTCACGCTGGCAGGGTTGAGGCCCAGCGCTGCGCAGGCAACTTAGCTCGGCGTGGCCCGCTTCAGATACTGAACTGCTCGGCGATGATGCGCTCATCGAGGTCGTGACCGGGATCGAACATCATGTAGAGCTCGATCTCGTGGGCCTGCTCTATTTCGACCCGGACGACGTCGCGGATTTCGAACTGGTCGGCCACGGCGCTTACCGGCCGCTTGTCCGGCTCGATCACCGACATCGTGATGCGCGCCTTGTTGGTGAGGAGCGCGCCGCGCCAGCGCCGCGGCCGGAACGGGCTGATTGGCGTCAGGGCCAGGAGCGGCGAGGAGATCGGCAGGATCGGCCCGTCCGCAGAAAGATTGTAGGCGGTGGAACCGGCCGGCGTCGCCACCAGCACGCCATCGCAGATCAGCTCGTGCAGGCGCACCTTTCCATCGACCGAGATCTGCAGCTTGGCCGCCTGGAATCGCTCGCGGAACACCGATACCTCGTTGATGCCGAGTCCGACGTGCTCGCGTCCGGCCTTGTCGGTGGCGATCATCGAGAGCGGGTGGATGCGGCTGGTCTCGGCGGCGGCGAGGCGGGCCGGGAGGTCTTCCTCGCGATATTCGTTCATGAGGAATCCGATCGAGCCGCGGTTCATGCCGTAGATCGGGATGCGGTCCTTCATGTAGCGGTGCAGCGTCTGCAGCATCAGTCCATCGCCGCCGAGCGCGACGATGGCGTCTGCCTCACCCGGCTTGACGTTGCCATAGCGATGGGAGAGGCGTTGCAGGGCCGCCTGCGCCTCGGCGACGTCACTCGCGATGAAGGCGATGCGGTCGAACGACCTGTTGGGTCTGGACATTTTCTCGTTTCTTGATGCATGCGCGCTGAAGTCGGCAGGGGAGGCTCGCTCAAGTGACCGCAAACGGCAAGCCGGTCGTCGTCTACTGTACATTTCCCGAACGGGCCACGGCCTTGGCAATCGCCGGCGCGCTGGTCGACGAGGGGTTGGCAGCCTGCGTCAACGTGCTCGGTGAGATCACCTCTGTCTATGTCTGGGAAGGCGCGCGCCACGAGGAGGCGGAGGTTGCCGCCATCGTCAAGACGGTCGCGGATCGTGCCGAAGAGGTGGTCGCTTTCGTCAAGGCGCGCCATCCGTTCACCAATCCGGCAATCCTCGTCGTTCCGATCACGGGCGGCTCGGCGGAGTTCCTGGCGTGGATCACGCAAGGGACGGTGCGACGGGGCGGCGGGGATGCCGGATAGGCGCTCGAGCGCCCGGCCCGGAGGCATGAGGCGGTTGCCCGACGGGGAGGATTGCGGATTTACCGCTCCGGCCAAAGAAGTGTTTCGTGGTCGCCGTTTCGCGTTGTTCGAATTTACATGTTGCCCGATATAACCGGCCCGGCCGCTTCGGCTCCGGTACCCTGCCGCGTGGCCGGTACGCCGCGGCGAGCGATCGAATAAACGAAGTGGCGAGCGCGGACTGGAGCGGCAAGCTCACCCGTCGTACGATTGGTTACTTGGGGGACCGTTTCTGGACATGGTGGTGGCGTTGCGCGAGTGGGGGCGGACCCGGTCTGGCCTGGCCGGGTTCATTGCCCGGACTGGCCGCCCGCCGGATCGTGTGCCCGTGATCGCGTTGTTGCTCGCTGGCTGGATCTGGATCGTCGCCGCGCCATTCGCGCATGGCGTCGAAATCACATACAACGCGAACCCTGTCCAGCGACAAGTGCTTGCGCTCTACGACGGCAAGGCCGAGCCGACGCCGACCGACACGCGCATCCATCGCTTCGCTGAAATGCCGCTCAACTACCTCGGCTTCGTGCTCGTGTACCGCGACGTCAACAAGGGGTTTCCGGACGCCGACACGCTGTCCTCGTACGCCGCGGTTCTGACCTGGTTTCTCGAACCCCTCTCGGATCCGCGCGCGGTCGGCGACTGGTTGATGCGCGCGACCGCGGCAACGCGTCTGCGTTATGTCGTTCTCGGCGAGTTGCTACCCGAGGCGGGCGAGGAACTCGCCCCCGTCACGGACCGGCTCTACGCGAAGCTCGGTCTTGCCGATGGCGATGACCAGGTCGAGGTCACGATCGGCTCGAGTGTCGCGGAGATCGATGCGGCGATGATCGGCTTCGAACGTCCGCTCGATAAGGTCCTGCCGTCCTATCCCGTGCTGCGGGCGGTCGGTGAAAGAACCCGTGTCCACCTCGGTCTCCAGGTCCGCCCCGGGGCGTCGAGTGAAGTGTCCGCAGTGGTGGTGACAGGCCCCGGCGGTGGCTACGCTGCAGAAGCTTTCACGATCTACTTCGAGCCGAACGCCGACCGCCTCGCATGGACCATCGATCCGTTCCGCTTTTTCGCGAAGGCGATAGTCGGCGGCATGTATCCCGTGCCCGACGCGACCACGGTCGGCGGACGGCGGATCTACTTCAGCCATATCGACGGCGACGGCTGGAACAACCTGACCGAGGTTGAAAGCTACAAGACCGAGGGGCTGCGCTCCTCCGAAGTGGTGTTGCGCGAGGCGATCAGGCCGTTTCCTGACCTGCCGGTCTCGATCGGGCTGATCGGCTGTGATGTCGATCCCCAGTATGGCGCCGATGACGGCTCGGCCGCCATCGCCCGGGCGCTTTATGCGCTGGCGCAGGTCGAAGTTGCGAGCCACACCCACACGCACCCCTACAACTGGAGTTTCTTCGAGGACTACGACCGCGCGAGCGAGATCGCCAAGATCGAGGCTTATCAGCGCCCGGAACTCAGCCTGCGCCAGCGGCTGAGCGAGAAGGTGCACCTGATGGCGGGCAAGCCGGTGCCGGTGACCGGCGCCAACAAGTACATCGCCGGCACCGACGACCTGCCGCGCACGTACCTCAAGAACCCGTTCGATCTCGGCGGCGAGGTGGCGGGCGGTCTTCGCACCGCGGAGAACTTTGCTCCAGCCGGCAAACGCGCCCGTCTCTATCAGTGGAGCGGCGACACGACGCCGTTCGAGGCGGCGATCAAGGCGACGCGCGCCGCCGGCGTGCGCAACATCAACGGCGGCGACAGCCGTCTCGACGGCGAGTTCCCCTCCGTCGCTTACGTTCCGCCGCTGGCGCGCGCGGTCGGCAGCGAGCGGCAGATCTATGCGGCGAACAGCAACGAGAATACCTACACCAACGACTGGACGGGACCTTACTACGGCTTCTTCATGCTCGAAGAGACGCTGCGCAATACCGAGAGGCCGCGCCGGTTGAAGCCGTTCAACCTCTACTATCACATGTACTCCGGCGAGAAGCCTGCCGCACTCGCCGCCGTGCGTCATTTCCTCGAGCTGGCGCGGACCTCCGAAGTCGCGCCGGTAACCGCGTCGGACTATGCCGCAATCGCCGACAACTTCTTCGACATCGCGATCGAGCGTATTGACGAGCTGTCGTGGGCGATCACCGGGCATACCGACCTCGAAACGGTGCGCTTCGACGATGCGGATGCGCTGGGCCTCGACCTTGCGCGCAGCGAGGGGGTTCTCGGCGCGACACGGGTGAACGGGGGCCTTTATGTCACGCTCGACCGTGCCCGTCCGCGCGCACTCGTCACGCTCGCCGCCCGCACCGAGACCGAGGCGGCCAACCGGAGCGGCGTTCGTCGCCCTTCGCTGCGCGACAGCCGTTGGCGGCTGTCCGATCTCCAGGGCAGTGCGTGCAATTTGAAACTCGCGGCGACGGGCTACGGTCCTGGCGACATGCGATTCGATACCATGCCGGGACGCCGCTACGACGTCACCGTGATGCGCGGCGACGACATGCTGACGAGCCTGTCGGCGGTTGCCGACGATAGCGGCGTTCTGCGACTGGCGCTTGCCGCGAATGCCATCGATCCCGTCCAGGTGAGGCTCGTGTGCCGTGATTGAGCCCCGCCGCAGACAACGCTGGAAGCCGCAACTGCTGGTCATGCTGGTGCTGTTCATCGGCGCCGCGGTGGCCGGCGTCCTGCTGCTGCCGGGCGATGCCGAACGCGTCGCGATGCTCGAGCGGGACGGCAGCAACGAGCGCGCTCTGAAGCTACTCGAGCAGCGGTTCGCCGCCGGTGACCGTTCGCAGCGCACGCTCTATCAGCTCGAGCAGCTCTACGCGCACTTCGGCCAGCTTCCCAAGGCACGCACGATGCTCGAGCGCCTCGCCGCCGCGCGACCGGGCGATCTTGTTTTGCAGCGCCGTCTGGTGACGTTCTACCGGGAGACCCAGGACACCGAGGCCTATCTGTCGTCGTTGAGCCGCCTGCTCACACGGCGTTACTCAGAGCCCGTTTGCCGCGAGCTCGTATCTGGACTGCGGCTCATCGGCCATTTCGCGCGTGAACGCGACGCGATCGAGCGTTGCCGCCACAAGGGCTACCGGCGCATCGAGGACATCGTACGCTTAGCCGAGCTCGAGGCCGCCAACGGCAATCTGCGTCAGGCAACAACGCTCCTGCGCAAAGTCGACGAGGTCGGTCATCTCGAGGGTGATCGCGAGCGGCTCACGCTCCTGGCGCTGCTGAGCGAGGGCGGCGAGCCGCGCGAGATCGTCGAGCGCGTGCTTCATTGGATTGCGCCGGCCAGTGGCGGCCACGTGGACGACCGTTTTGCGCTCCTGGCGCTAGATCTGCTCGGCCGCCGCCAGGCCTTCACGCCGGCGATGGAGATCGCGCGCAAGGCCGGAAAGCCAGGCGACGCCATCTCGCTCGGCGTCGCGCACCTGCTGCTCGACCAGGACCAGACAAACGCCGCACGCGCCTATCTTCGCGGCTGGCTCGAGCAAGCCGATCATGGCGACCGGGCGCTGGCGGAAAAGGCCATTCGCCTCGCGCTCGACGCTGAAGACCCGTCATTGGCCTTCGAAATGGCGACGCGCACGGGCCTCTCACGCTTCCACCAGCCGCAGCTCGTGGCTCTTGCCGAAGCGCTGGCCGCCACCGGTAAACGGGCCGAGTTCGATACCGTGCGCCTCGAGATTGCATCCGAGACGATCACCGCCCATCCGCTGCTCGGGGCGATGATCGAATTCAATCGGGGCGCGACGTCGAGCAGCCGCGAGCTTCTCGACACCGTCTCCGCCGATGCGCTCGGCCGCTGGCGTCTGGCGTTGTGGGCACGCCTTATGCGCGACAGTGGCGAAGCACAGGCTGCGGATACGAAGTTGCGCTCGCTCGGCGTCGTCACCGCGTCGCTGCCCGACGACAAACCGCGCATTCTACAGCGGCGGACGCGGCGCATATCGTTGCGCCTTGCGGGTGGAGCAAAGCGCAGCCACGCCGTAAAGCTGACGCAAGGCAAGCGTGGCAAGGCCGCCAACGTCAAGAATTCGGCTTACCGGTCGGGTGGCGCGGCGTCGCGCCCTGCGCCGGTAGCGCGGCCGCTTGCGGCAGTCGAGAAGCGAGGATGAGCCTGTAGGCGGCTCGTGGGTACGTCGTTGTGCGGATTTGGGGTCGGTAGTCGTGAGTGATCGGGAGCCTGTCCAGTCGGAGGCGCGCAGCGACAAGCCGCGGGACAAAGATGGCTTGCCGGTCGTGCCATCGCTTGCCGCCATCGGCGAGCTGGTCGCCGCTTTCCTGTTCATCTACGGCGTCGACTGGCTGGCGCCGCAACTTGCCATCCTGGATTTCGAGCCGCATCCCTTCTGGATTCCCCTGCTCCTCTTGAGCCTCCAGTACGGCACGGTCAGCGGCCTCGTCGCTGCCGGAGCGGCGATTGCGGCGACGATGCTCGCGGGTTTGCCCGAACCAGGCATCGGCGAAAACCACTTCGCCTACTTCCTTCGTGTCTGGGGCGAACCCATCCTGTGGATCGCCATGGCGCTGCTGGTCGGCCAGTTCCGCATGCGCCAGATTGCGGCGAAGCAAGAGCTGCATCGCCTCAACGAGGCGCTTTCGAGCCAGCGTGCGGATCTCGCGGCGCATTGCGCGGGGTTGCGCCAACGCTGCGAAATCCTCGACCGTGAACTGGCGACGCGGCGCGACACTGAACCGTTCCGCGGCCTAGCAGCGGTGGCTGTGGCTCATGCACGGATGACGGCCGGCGGCGCGTCACCGTCGCTGTCGGAGGTGCTTGCCATACTCATACCGGCGGTGTTCCCCGGCGCTCGTGCCGAGGTGTTCCTCGCCGCCACTGCAGGCGGTGTGTCGCGTGTCGCCACGTATCCGGCGCAGGGCGATTTGGCTGCGACGGTAACGCTTCCTGCTGCGCATCCGCTGGTTCGCGCGGTCGTTGGCCGCGGCGAGCGTGCGATGGCGCTCGACCGCGATGGCGAGCGGATGCTGATCGGCGTCGCGCTCGCTGCGGTGCCGGTGCGCGACGTTTCCGGTGCGATCGTCGGATTGCTCACGCTCGACGGCGCATCACCGGCCGCGCTGTCGAAGAGCGGCATCGACGCGCTTTCGGTGGTCGCGGAGGTGATCGGTTCGGCTCTCGGCCAGGCTGCGAGTACAGGTTCCTCGGAGCAGCGCACTGCCGGCCCTGTACTGGCTTGCGTGTTGGCCCCGGCAGCGGTGCCGCAGACGGCGGAGAGTTGAGATGCATGCCGCCGTCCGCCTGACGGGAGACGATGCCGCACTCACCGCGGAGTGTGGTGTGCCTGATCGGGCCTCGCGCCCGCCCACCGCCATTGTCTCGGGTTTGGACGTTCTTCTCGCCGTCATCGTTGCGGCAGCGGAAGCCGGATTGCTTCTGTATGTCTGGCGGGGTCATCCGCTCTGGCCGGTGTTGATCGGCCACGTCATCGTGCTCGCGGTCATCGTCGCGCTCGTCTACGTCACCCGGCACCGCCGGCGCGACTGGACCGCGCCGCTGCTCATGTTGATGGCGGTCGCGACCAGCGGTCCTGTCGGTGCTGTGATCTCGGCATTGGCAATGACCTGGTTGCGGCGGCCGTCACTGCCATCCGCGCTGCTCGCAGACTGGTACACTCGCATCTCGCTCTCGACGAGAACGGACGAGGAGACACGGCTTGCCGAGCGCGTCGCCGCGGGCCGCGTCATCGATACCACGCATGGCGCGCCGTCGTCTTTCGTCGGGGTGATGGAGGGCGGCCCTCTCGACGCGCGCCAGCGTGCGCTCGGCCTTGTCGCGCGCTCGTTCCACCCGGGATACTTGCCGACGCTGGTCGCAGCGTTGGCGAGCGAGGAGCCGGTGGTGCGGGTGCAGGCCGCCGCCGTCGCCGCACACGTCAGGCCGCGGCTCGCGCCGGAAGCCGATCGACTGATCGCGCTCGCGCAGGCGACGCCCGACGTTGCACAACGGCTCGAAGCCGCAAGCGATCTCGACCGGTTGGCGCGTTCCGGACTCTTGGACAAGGAGATCGAGGACAGGGCCAGCCGCGCGGTGACACGCGCGATCGGCGAGATAGACCTGTTCGCGATACCCGTGGCCGTGGACGCATCGACGGCGATCGATACTTATGAACGCATGCTCGCCGAGCATCGCATGATGTCGCGGCTCCGGGCGTTGCGGTTGCGTCGCCGGCTGGCGCTCAACGGGCTCGGGCGACTTCGCCGTCGCCGGTTGCACCAAGTTGGGCCGCCTGTCTCGTACGCGGAGGTTGGCGCGCGATGACACGCCCCTTTCCGAGCAACCGCATGACAACGGGCAGCACACCCTCCGGCGAGGCCGATGTCTGCCTCGTCGTCGAAGGCTGCTATCCGTATGTGCAGGGTGGCGTTTCGGGCTGGATCGACTGGCTCATGCGGTCCGTGCCGCACGTCTCGTTCCATGTCGTCTCGCTGTGGCCGCGTCCCTCAGACATCAAGCCGCGCTATGCGCTGCCGGCCAACGTGCAGTCGTTCTCGACGCTCTACCTGCAGGATTTCGGAGCGCGCCCGCGTTTGCGTCTCGCTGCGCCGCGCGGCCTCGACGAGCTCGCCGCGACGCTGAGCAGCCTTACCAGCGAGGGCGGTGTCGAGCCGTGGCGCGCGTTCAGCCGCAAGGCGGCCGAAATGGCACGCTCCGCGCCGCTGTCGGTATTGTTCAACTCGCCGGTCGCCTGGGAGATTGTCCAGCGCATGTACGCGTCGGACATGCCTCAATCGTCGTTCCTTCACTATTTCTGGGCCTGGAGGGCGTTGCTCGGTGGCCTGTTCGCAGTGGCCGAGGCGCCGCTGCCGAAGGCGCGCGCCTATCACACCATCTCGACGGGTTACGCTGGACTGCTCGCGGCGCGTGCCGCGCTGGAGACTGGCCGGCCGGCGGTGTTGACGGAGCACGGCATCTACACGAACGAGCGGCGCATCGAGCTGCTGATGGCCGACTGGGTGGCCGACAACATCGACAAGGGGCACGACCTGAACGACGATCGCGTCGATCTGCGCGACATGTGGGTGCGTGCATTCGAAGCCTATGCGCGAACCTGCTACGAGGCTTCTGATACCATCGTCACGCTGTATGAAGACAACCAGCGCGCAGAGCGCGCGCTCGGTGCCGATCCGGCTCGCCTCCGGGTGATCGCCAACGGCATCGACACGCGGCGCTTCGCCGGTCTCGAGCGCGCGAGCGACAACGCACGCCCGACGATGGCGCTGATCGGCCGCGTGGTGCCGATCAAGGACGTGAAGACCTATATCGTCGCGGCGAAGCTGCTCAAGGAGCGCATCCCCGACATCAGTGCACTGGTGCTCGGCCCGCTCGACGAGGACGAAGCGTATGCGAACGAGTGCCGCGACCTGGTCCGCAACCTCGATCTCGAAGGGACGGTCGAATTCGTCGGTTCGGTCGATGTCGCGCAGTACTTCCCGCGAATCCACGTCGCCGTGCTTACGAGCCTCAGCGAGTCGCAACCCCTCGTATTGCTCGAGGCAGGTGCCGCGGGCGTGCCATTCGTCGCGACCAACGTCGGCTCGTGCCGAGAGATTATCGAAGGGCGCGACGGCGAGATGCCACGGCTCGGTGCGGGCGGCTTGGTCACCGGGCTCGTCGCGCCGCACGAGGTGGCGGCCGCTGTCGGCGCGCTGCTGACGAATCCCCCGCGCCGCAAGGCGATGGGCGAGGCGCTCAAGGCGCGCGTCGAGGCACATTACACGTCGGCGAAAGCCGCGGGCGCCTACGCAGAGCTCTACGCCGACCTGATCGCTCGCCCCGGGCGGCAAGTTCCCACCGGGCGCAAGAGAGGCTGGCGATGGCTGGGATAGGTTTCGAGCTCCGCCGTATGAGCTCGCAACAGAGCCTGACCGGCATTGTCGGCGCGTTCGGTCACGCTGCGGTTGTCGCCGCTGGTCCGTGGCTCTTCACCATCGTCAGCCTGGCCGCCATAACGCTGGTCGCGGGGCAAGTGGCGGGGCTCGCCATGCTCGCCACCTTCCGCGCCGCGATCATCTATGCGTTCGCGATTTCGCTCGTCCTTACCGCCCCCGTCACCATCGTCGCGACTCGCCTCGTCGCGGACGCGCTGTGGCTCAAGAAGCCGGAGCGCGTGCGCGGCATTCTGTTCGCCGCCTTCGCGGTGGCGCTTGTCGCCGTCGCGGTCGGAACGATCGGGCTATCGCTTTATTTCGCGCTGCCGCTCGATGTCGCCGCGGCGCTACTGGCGGCGGCGACCACCGTCGCGTTGATCTGGGTGGCACTCAGCTTCTGCGGCGCGGTGCGCGACTATCGCGGCGTCACGCTTTCGTTTCTGATCGGTCTCGTGGGATCTGTAGCGGCGGCGATTGCCGCCGCAGTGCTGGATCTCGGAGCGGCGGGAATGGTGGCGGGCTTCGTCAGCGGCCTCGCGCTGACGCTCGTCGGGCTGACATCACGTGTTCTGCTGACGTTTCCAGGGCCGATCAGCGCCCCGTTGGAAGGACTTCGCGCCCTGCGTTCGGGGTTCAGGTCCTATGCGCACTTGGCGCTGGGTGCGATCGCCGGCACCGCTGGCGTTTGGATCGACAAGTGGATCTTCTGGTTCTCGAGCGTGGGCGAGCGCGTCGATGCCGGGCTCGTCCATGCTCCGCTCTACGACAGTGCGATGTTCATCGCCTCTCTCGTCATCATTCCCGCTCTGGCGGTGTTCGTGGTGCAGCTCGAGACGACCTTCTTCGAGCGCTACCAGCACTACTTCAGCACCATCGACGGGCACGGTACCTTGCAGCAGATCGAGCGCTCCCGCGAGCGCCTCGCGGCCCATACGCTCGACCAACTCGTTCTCATCACCGTCATGCAGGTCGGTGTCTGCGCGGTGCTGGTCCTGTCGGCGCCGGCGATCGTCGATGGTCTCAATCTGCAATACCAGCAGATCGCGATCCTGCGCTATGGAGCGCTCGGCGCGGTGTTCCAGTTCATCTTCATCGCCGCCACCTCGATGCTGTTGTTCTTCGATCGCCGCCGCCTGTACCTCGCATTGCAGGTCGCGTTTTTCGCCATGAATGCCGGCTTCACCGCGGCAACCGTCGTGCTCGGCGAAACGTACTTCGGTGTCGGCTATTTCGCCGCCTGTCTGCTGGCGAGCCTTGCCGCCTACATCGCCGCCGACAGCACCTTCGAACGGCTGAATTTTCTCACCTTCCTCGGCAACAACCCGTCGGTGCGCGCGGCCGAGAGCGGGCGGCGCCGTCGCCGGTGACGGCGCCGGCTCCTCAGGCCATCGGCGCGGCGCCGGTCTCCAGCGTCGCGAGATCGCGGTTCTGGCGCGACACGTAGGCGACGTAGCCGAGGGCCTGGATCTCGTCGATCGCCTGTTGCCTCTTGGTCGGATCATCGATGTATTCGACCGCCAGAACCGCCTTGCCGTCGCGCTTCATGCGGTCGAGGTTGCGGCGGTTCTCCTCGATGGTCGCCTTGGCATTGCGTCGCGCGCCGCCCGACTCGCCGTAGAGCAGTTCCTCCTTCGCGATGCCGTCGATGGCGTGGCGAACCTCGGCATGCTCGAGCAGGTGTTCGGCGTTCTGCATGATGATGCCGAGACGTGGGTGGTTGCGGCGGACGTAGGCGCTGAGGCGGGTGATGAACGCGGTCATGTCGCCTTCGAGGTCGCCGCGTGCCTTGGCGACGCGCTTCTCGCGCGCGGCGATGTCGTCGTGCACGTCGCAGCGGTCGAGGTAGAGGCCGTCGAAGCCTGCCGCCGCGATTCGGTCGATGTAACAACCGGCGCCGCCGAACAGGATCGCCTGCCAGTCCTCGTCCCAGTACGCGACCATGTGATTGCCGGGCCAGTCCGGGTTCTCGGAGAGCAGCCAGGATGGCGGTGCATCCTTCCATTCCTCGCGCCAGTAGTAGCGATACGTCTCGGCTTCGCCGACGGAGATGTACGCGTAGACGAGGCGCTCGCCGCCGTCGCGGCGTTGTTTGAGGCGCTCAAGGTCGGCAGGCGAAAGGGCGGTTTCCTCGCTGCCGTCGAGCGCGTAATCGATCACCAGGAGATCGAGCGGCGCGGCGCTGGCGTCGTCGATGTCGAGGTCCTGGAGCTGGTAGCCCCACGAGCGGACTTCGGCGAGACGGCCGGCCGGAGAGGCGGCGGTCGGGGTGACGCGCTGGTTGGACATTGCGGGCTGATCCCTCGGTCACGTTCAAGGACGAATGCGGCGCGACACTGCCACGCCCACGGGCGCAGGGCGAGTGGGGCGGCCGAAGGACCTGTTCACTACTCGGGCAGCAGTGCGCCGTGGTGATCGAGCGTGCCGAGGCTCCGTTCGGCGAACAGTGGCAGGAACCCCTCCGCGCGAATGCGCCGGTCGGCTCGTGCCACCGCCTTGGCATCGTCGAGATATTCGACCACGAGCACCTTGAGGCCGTGGTTGCGTGCGCGACGCAGATCGGCAAGGGCGGCGTGGACCATGTCGGCGGGGTTAGGCCGCGCGTCATGTTCGACGCCGTGCAGCAGATCCTCCTTGGCGATGGCGTCGATGGCCTCGCGGACCTCGGCGCGCCGCATCAGCTCCTCGGCGTTCTGGAGGATGACGAGAGCATTCGGATCGAGCGTGCGGGCATGGTGTGCGAGCTGGACGATGAACCGCGCCATATCGGATTCGGCGCGCGGGTTCTCCTTGTCGAGCTCCTGGAACACATCGGCACGGTCGAGATAGACGCCGTCGAAGCCGGCCGCGACAATGCGATCGAGATAGGCTGCGGGCGAGCCGAGGATGATCGCCTGCCAGTCGGGATTCCAGAAACGTACTGGAAAGTTGCCGTCCCAGCGGGGATTGGGCGGCAGGAGCCAGGCCGGCCGGGTCGGCTCGTCGTACCAGGCGTTGTTCCAGTAGGTGCGATAGCGTTCCGCCTCGCCGATGGAGAGATAGGCGACGACGAGACGGCGCGATCCATCGGGCTTCGTCTGCATCCGTCGGACATCGGCGGCTGAGAACGGAAGTTCGACGCCGTAGACGCGGTCGGGGGCGTAGTCGATGACGACGAGATCGGCCCTGCTGCGCGCGACCTCGTCGATCTCGATGCGGCGCAATTGGTAACGCCAGCTTTGCACGCCTGCGAGCATCCGGCGGCGCTCGAGCGTGGCGTTGGTTGTGCCCATCGGGTTCGTGTCGGCGCCCGCGTGCCGCATGGCGCGCCGCTCGGCAGCATGCAGTGGCAGCGCCGATATGGCGGCCACGAGAACGGCGATGGCGAGCCCCGGGCCGCGCCGCATCAGAACTGCCGGCCGGGTAGCCACAGCCGCCCGAGATCGCGCGGCGCGAAATAGGGGATGAAACCTTCGGTGCGCCCGCGCCGCGCCGCATCGGCGCTTTTGGCTTTGCTTGCCACATAGTCGACAAAGAAAACGGGGCGCCCCGCGGCCCGCGCCCGCCTCAAGTGCGCGACGGTCGAGCGCACCATCTCGGCGTCGTTCGACTTCTCGCTGTGATCGACGCCGTAGTACAGGTCCTCCTTGGCGATAGCGTCGATGCTGGCGATCATATCGGCGTGGACGAGCAGCTCCTCGGCGTTTTGCAGGATGACGATGAAATCTGGGTTGCGCTTCCGGGCATGCTCGGCAAGCCGCTTGACGAAGCGGACCATGCGCGCGGCTGCGTCCGGGCAGAGCTTCGTCACCTCGGCGTAGACGTCGACGCGATCGAGGTAGACGCCATCGAGACCGAGCTCGATCAGCCGGTAAAGAGGCGAAGGGTCGATGCTATTGTAGACGCTGCGGCCCTCGTCGTCGCCGAGAATGGTCTGCTGCCATCCCTCCTCGCAGAAGCGGATGATGCGATTGCCCTTCCACTCCGGGTTCTCCTGCATCAGCCAATCGGGCGCGTCCTCGGCCAGGTACTCCTTATCAAAGTAGTCGGGTCGGTAGTCCTCAGCTTCGCCGATGGAGAGATAGCTGACGACGAGGCGCCGCGTGCCATCGGGTTTTCGCTTCAGCCGGGCGACGTCGTCCGGCGTCATTGCATCGCCGTCGCCGAGGCCCGTCGTGCCGTCGACCACCAGGAGGTCGTAAGGTGAGGCGGCGGCGGTCGCGACATCGAGCCCCGCGAGCTGGTAGCCCCAGGAGGTGACGGCATTGATGGACGTCTGCCGGCGCTTGGCCGCAGCGCCGATGTCCGTCGCGGATCGCAGCAGGACTTTCGGCGTTGTGAGTTGGCCCGCGGCCGGTGCCGACGGTGCGAGCGGCTCAGGCGAAGGACGCCGCGCCGGAACTGGCCGAGGCACCGGCGGTTCGAGCTCGGCGATGGCCGCACCCGCCCCATCGCTGGTCGATTCGCCCGTCGCGGCGAGTGCCACGCTAACAGTGACCAGAGCAAGCACGGCCGTCAGCAGCACAGCGACGGGTATCGCGAGAGCGCTTCTGCCGGGGCTGGTGATATGTCGGAACGGGCGCGGCATGGTTCGGGGCTCTGTTGAGCAACTGCACGAGTTTCTACGCAGTGCCGAGCAGAACTATGACGCACGTGTGTTCGAGTTACCGGCTGCTGAGGAGAGCCGGCGGAGCCGAGATCTGCGCCGCCGTTTCGCTGGCGTCGGCTCGGTCCGGGTCGATGGTGGCGTAGAGCAGCCAAGCGCCGCCACCGAACATAACGACGAGGATGGTAAGCCCGAGCAGAGCCCGTTTAACGGCCCAAGCCAAGCCGAAGTTCTGGCCCGCGGCTGCATTGGTCTTGATTGCGCTCTCGTCGATGGTGCTCATGAAATCCCCTCGGCCTCTCCCGAAATCCGTTGAAGCCGGATGCAATTCAAAGGCTGCGATCAACTACGCCAACGCCTGGGCCCACCCGCGCCGAAGCAGGCCAAAGCGTATGTGCAGGAGCCTCGCCGGAGGGTCAAGGCGGCACCTGCGGTGCGCGCCATTCCCCTTCGTTGACGTGTTCTCGAAGCCACGATCGTCCGTCGGGGCCGAGACTTCGACCAGCTTTCGGGCGAATTCGAGGTGAAATGCCTTTCAGTGGGAAAAGTTGCGTCGCGCATGCAACGTGAGTTCTTCAGCGAACCCTTCGGCCGAATGCGGCGATCGCAGCGAGGGGGATCGCGAGCTTCAGTGCCAGCATGGTGAGATAGAGAGCTGGCAGGGCGTCGTAGACGCCACGGTCGACAACATAGAGTTCATTCAGGTAGCGCGTCATGATCTGGCCGGTGACCAGCGCGAGGTTCATGAACGATGCCATCAACGCGAACCAGATCGCGCGCTTCGCCGCAGGCGCGTAGATGGCGATGAGTGTCAGCAGCGGGATCATGCTCAACTGGTCGAGGGGCGATTGCGCCACCGTATCGACGAGCGCGATGGTGCGGGCGCCGAAGCCGAAGGTCCGCTCGGTCCACTCGTGCAGCCCAAAAACCAGAGAGACGTCAGGGAGTGAGAGCGCGGCGCCCGCGAGGGTGAGCACCAGCAGCACGCGTGCGATCGGCTGGTTTGTGATGCTGTCGGAGAGAAGCCACATGGCGGCGAGCGAAAGTCCCGCGCCGATCTGCCCCAGCACGCCGAAGAACGCCTCGTCGAAGCCGAGTTTGTCGATGGTGAACCAGTGGTAGCCTTCGCCGGGACCGGGGACCGCGCGGAACGCGAAGATGATGAGGGCGGCATAGACGATGCGCCGCCGCGTTTCGGCGGCCATGTCGGCCGTGACGTGGGCGAGCATCGAGACGATGACGGCCAGCGAGATGACCAGTACGATTTCCTGCGCGTAGGGGATATCGGCTGCGAGAAGCGCCGTGACCAGAGTGCCGAACGCGAGGCCAGCGCCGAGCAGCCGCCAGTCGGTCGGCCGCGTTTCGCGCGTCTCGAGCTTCACCAGCAGAGCGCCGCTCATCGAGATGACGGGCACGACGAGTCCGATCAGGAATACAGCATCATAGGGCAGTGCCTGGGCGAGCGCGCCGGCGAGACCAGCGGTCGCGAAGATGCCGATCGACAGCGCAAGGCGGCCGAGCACCTGCACCATGCCGAGGTCATGGTCGATGTCCTCCTGCGGGCGCGGTGTGCCATCGGCCCTGGTCCGCGGCACCACCTCCGTGCTCATGGCGTCGGCGACGACGTCCTGGAGCACGACGCCCGTGACGGACAGCAGCGAGGCGGCGATGTAGATGCGATCGGGGGAAGCAAACGTCAGCCATCCGCCTGCGGCCCCGGCGAGCATGAGCAGCGAGAGCGCGATCAAACCGGCACCGATGAAGACGTAGGCGCGGCGCTGCGAGCCGAGGATCGGCACGGTATCGACCAGTTCGCCGAAGACCATCTTGATGGCCCACGGCAATGTCAGCCAGACACCGAGCTGAGCTATTTCGACAGCGGAGAGACTGAGTGTCTTCTTCAGCCAGAAGCTGTCGGCCACGGCGACGATACCGAGCGCGCCATAGGCGAAATAGATCATCAGCAGCGGAATGTATTCGCGTCTCAGCGCGGCGAGCGGTGCCAGCACGGCGCGTCGCAGCCGCTCGGCGATGCGGGCGGTCGCCGGGGCACTCGTGTCGTGCGCGTCTGTCTCGCGTGCGTCTGGGCGGGCCATGGTCAGAGCATCTCCAGGCGTCGGCGTGGGTCAACGGTTGAAGGTGAGTGCGCAGCGCGATGCCGGTTCTCGCCAATTTCACGAGCGTTTTCACGACCGTTGTTCGCATCGTGCGCGCGAATCGTAGCCTAAGCACATCGATGAGCGTGCTATCGACGGCGGTGATGGATCAGGAATGCGATTCGATCAAAGTGGGATGGCAATTTAGAGCAGCGGCCGGGTTTGGCGCACGAGATCGACCGTTGCCGACAGATCCACCTTGCCCGAGCCGAGCACCGGTATCGAGCCGACGACGAGCACCGCGCGCGGAACCCAGAGTTCCGGCATCCCCTGTGACTTGGCAAACGCCAGAAGCGCGGCCTTGTCGGCGTCGGGCTTGTCGGTGACGAGAATGAGTTGCTCGCCCTTGCGGTCGTCGGGAAGTGCGACGACCACGTGCTGCGCGTCGGGCCAGAGCGTCGCTGCCAGCGCCTCGACGGCGGCGAGCGACACCATCTCACCGCCGATTTTGGCGAACCGCTTGGCGCGTCCACGGATCGTGACGAGGCCCTGGTCGTCGATGGTGACGATGTCGCCGGTATCGTGCCAGCCTCCTTCCGGCGGCTGCACGACGCCTGGCATGTCGGCCAGCATGTAGCCCGCCATGACGTTCGGCCCCGATACGCTCAGCCTGCCGCCTTCGTGGATGCCCTCGACAGGGGAAAGCCGTGCCTCGATTCCGGGAAGGATCGAACCGACGCTGCCCTGCCGGTTGGTCTGGGGGAGGTTGCAGGCGATGACGGGCGAACACTCGGTCGCTCCGTAGCCTTCGAGGATCAGTGCGCCGACGCGGTCCCACATGGCGCGCGTCTGCTCTTTCACCCGCTCGGCGCCGGCAATCACGTAGCGGATCGACGACAGGTCACCCGGCTCGGCGGCACGGGCATAGCCTTGCAGGAACGTATCGGTGGCGAACAGTATGGTGGCGCCCGTCTGCCGGATCGATTTCGTCACCTGCTTGTAATGCAGTGGGCTCGGATAGAGCGAAACCTTCATGCCGCCGAGCAACGGCATCAGGGCGGCGGCCGTCAACCCGAACGAGTGGAACATCGGCAGGGGGTTCAGCACGACGTCGGCGGGCGTCAGCATGTCACCCGCGTGCGCCAGGATCTGGAACGCATTGGAAACAAGATTGGCGTTGGTGAGGACGACGCCCTTGGGCGCCCCCTCCGTCCCGGACGTGAACAGGATGACGGCGGGCTGATCGGGCGTGACCTTGTGGCGGCGGTGGACGGTGCGGGCGAACAACGCTTTCACGGCGCCCACCACCTTGTCGAGCGTACCGATCTCGGCACGCAGGTCGTCGAGGTAGATGATTTCCAGCCGCTTGCCGGGCACCGGCTCGACCCGCGAGAGATGGTCGATCACGTCCTCGAGCTTGGCCGTTTCGATGAAGCGCCGCGATGTCAGCAGCACGCGCACCGGTGCCGTGCGGATCGCCGACGCCAGATTGCGCGCGCCGGCGGTGAAGTTGAGCATCGCGATCGAACGGCCGTGGGCGTTGAGTGCCATCAGCGTGACGAGCGCGCCGGCCGCGTTCGGCAACATGACACCGACGGGCGAGCCCGGGGGCGTCATCCGGGTGAGCTTGCGGCCGAGCACCATCGCGCCCTGGATCAGCCGGCGGTAGGAGAGCGCCTGGCGGTCCGCGTCGACAACGATCTCCTTCGTCGCGCCGTGGCGGGCGGCGGCGTCGAGTAAGGCACCGAATACGGTGGTGTGGGCGCGCCGCGGGTCGAAGGCCGGTCGTTTGCTGTCGGTCATGCTGGGCTCGAGGCTCGGTGCGGGCTTGTCGGTGATGGGGAGATACAAGGCGGGCGGTGGCGCGAGAATGGGCGCGGGCGCCGCGGACTGCAATGGTCTCCTGACCTCTCCTGCTCAAGGTCGGCCGATTGGTGCCGATTTGCATAAAAGTCGAGGCACCGTGTTCACCAGAAATCAGCACGAATTGCCTAGCCTGCGGAAAGAGTTCGTTAAAGGAGGTCGCGATGAACGGTTTTGGACCGGACGTCTGGCGCGAAACGAAGCGACGCTGGGAGGCGAGCCGCCGCCGGTCGGCCGCTCTCGGTCTCATGCAGCGCTTCGGTCGCGACGAGAGCGGCGTCGCCGCCGTCGTTCTCGGCATCCTCTTCACGGTCATCCTGTTCATGGCGGCGCTCGCCATCGACGACACCCGCTTCACGAGCGAATGGATGCAGGATCGTTATGCCCTCGATGCGGCGCTTCTCGCCGCATCGCACACGATGGGCCAGCCCGATCAGGAGGAAGCGGCGCGCGCGCGCGCCGAAGCGTTCTATCTCGCCAACCGGTCGGATGGCAGCGCGCGCGATCTCGACAAGGTCACGATCGACGACAGCACCGGAACGATCGTCGGAACTACACGGTTCGACTGGAGCGCAACGCTGCTGAAGGCGCTTGGCCACGACAAGGTGCAGCTCGGTTCGGGTGCATCCGTCGAACGCGGCAAATCGGCGGAGGTCGTGATGGTTCTCGACAACTCGTCGTCGATGCTGGGAACGCCACTCTACGAGTTGCAGACCGCCGCACAGAAGCTGACGGAGACACTGTTCGTCGGAAACGGAAATTCGGACCGCTCGGTGAAGGTCGGCGTGGTGCCGTTCGCAAGTTCGGTGAATGTCGGTCCGAACAACAAGAGCCAGGACTGGATCGACAGCAAGGGGCTGTCACCCCTGCACCGAGAGAACTACCAGAATTATTCGGGGAGCGGTGCCTCGTCGCTTACGCGCTTCGACTTGTTCGAGCGGCTCGGCACGTCGTGGGGCGGGTGTGTCGAGGCACGCCCGGGAGATTACGAGCTGAGCGACACGCTTGCGGACGCCGAGAACCCCGCGACGCTGTTCGTGCCGATGTTCGCGCCCGACGAGCCGGACGACGCCAACAACCCCGACGCTCAGAACGGTAACGCCGACGGCTTCTTCTACAACAACTACATCGACGACAATCCGACGCCGAGCTGTCCGGCGCAGGAGGTGGTGTGCACACAGACCAGCAAGCGAGGCAACTGTACCAAGTCCACCACGACTCCACTGCCTCCGGCACAGGCCCAACGGCAGCTCTGCAAGTACGATGGCGTGCAAAGTCCTGCGACGCCGACCTTCACGTTCAAGCAGGGCGGACCGACAATGCAAAAAGGGCCGAACTTCGGTTGCGAGGCGGTGCCGCTGCTACCCCTCACGAACAGCCGTGAAGCGGTCGAGGCCAAGCTCTACGATATGGCCGCCATGGGCGGCGCCAACATCTCGGAAGGCATCATGTGGGGGCACCGCGTGCTTTCGCCCGGTTCGCCGTTCATGGAGGGAGCCTCCTTCGAGGACAAGCAGACGCGCAAGTTCATGGTGCTCCTCGCGCGCGGCGCGAACTTCATCGCGGCGTTCCGCGACGCCATCCCCAATCATTCGATCTATTCGACCTGGGGGTTCGGTGCAGCGGATCGGCTCAACCCGCAGTCACACACGGATTCCGCCCTCACCAATGCCATGAACAGCAAATCGCGTGAGGCATGCCGGCTGGTCACCGATGCAGGCGTCAAGCTCTACACCATTGGCTTCGGCGTCTCCGACGCGCATACCCGCTCGATGCTCCAATACTGCGCGTCACACCCGAGCATGAACTTCGATGTCACCAAGGGCGATGAGCTGCTGCAGGTGTTCGAGCGTATCGGCCGCGAGATCAGCGAGCTACGAGTTTCGGGCTGAGCGAGGCGAGCCACGAATCGATTCGCGAGCTCCGTATCGCGATCGCGCCTGGCTCGGCGTCGCGAAGGGCACCCGAGACAGCGCTGCGCGGACCGCTCATCCCAATTTTCGCGACGGCCGATGCCACTCCTGCCGCGCGTGGGCGGAATGTCGATATGTTCCGGCGACTTGCGATGCCGCCTGCTGGGTGGGCAAGGTTCCGCAACATGTGGACAATCTGTTGAGCCACAGTCGGCATGCCACATGCCCGCCCGCTCGGCGGTGGAGACGGGCGCGGAAACCACCACACTGCGCACATCTCGGATCGGGGACGCATGAGACGTCCCTGCCGCCGCCGCCCTCATGGGGGGCGCGTGCGGCGCCGAGCGTTCAGTGGGGGCAGGTATCATGCGCATCAGGACTACAGGATCGGTGGTGGGGCGGGGCCTCAGGGCCCTAGCACTCACGTCGATGTTTCTAGCCGCGGCGGCGGCGGTCGCGGCCGCGGGAAGCCGGAGCGGCGATCTGATCGACACGCAGCACCGCTCGATCATGAGGATCGCGCCGGGCTCGGATTTCCCGGTCACCCGCAAGGTCACGGTCGGACTCGACAAGTCGATGCTGATCGAGGTGCCGTCCGATCTGCAGAACGTCCTGGTGTCAAATCCCGAGGTGATCGATGCGGTCGTGCAGACGTCTCGGCAAGTGTACCTGCTGGCGAAGAACACCGGTGAAGCCAACGCCTTCTTCATCGGCCCCGACGGCCAGCGCATCCTGTTGCTCGAAGTCTCTGTCACGCGCGATCTCTCGACGCTGCACGACATGTTCGAGCGCCTGATTCCCGGCTCTCGCATCCGCGCCGAGATGATGGGCGACACCATCGTGCTCGCCGGAACCGTGACGTCGCCGGCCGACGCCAATCGCGCTGCGGAGCTCGCCGGTCGCTTCATCAAGAGCCCCTCGGGTGTCGTCAACATGCTCGACGCCAAGTCGAAGGAGCAGGTGCTGCTCAAGGTGCAGGTCGCCGAAATGCAGCGCGACGCGCTGCGCCGCCTCGGCGTCGATCTGCCGAGCGCGGTGCTTCAGACCGGAAGTTTCACCTTCGCCCAGGTGATCCAGAACAGTTTTCCAGTTACCAGCTCGTTGGTGCCGAAAGCCGCCGCCCTCGCGCCGGGAGTTGCCCCGCTGGCAAGCGCGGGCGTGGCGTTGCAGCCGACATGGCAGGCGGGCAACCAATCGGTCACGGCGCTGGTACAGGCACTGGAGCGATCCGGCGTGCTGAAAACGCTCGCCGAGCCGACGCTCACCGCGATTTCGGGTGAAAGCGCAAAGTTCCTGGCGGGCGGCGAGTTCCCGGTGCCGATCGCGCAACAGAACAATTCGATCAGCGTCGATTGGAAACAGTTCGGCGTCAGCGTCGCCTTCAAGCCCGTCGTACTGACCGAGGGCCGCATCAGCCTCACCATCTCGGCGGAGGTTTCCGAACTCTCGTCGGACGGTGCGGTCAGCCTCGACACCATCACGCTGCCGGGCCTCAAGGTACGGCGCGCGGAAACGACACTCGAGATGCCGTCCGGCGGCACGCTGGCTATGGCCGGTTTGCTTTCCGACGAGACACGCCAGAGCGCGGAAGGCGTGCCCGGCCTCAAGAACCTGCCGGTGCTCGGAGCCCTGTTCCGATCCAATGACTTCCGCCGCCGCGAGACCGAGCTTGTGATCCTCGTCACGCCCTATCTCGCCACGCACACGCAGGCACGCGAGCTGGCGAAGCCCGGGGACGGATACGCGCCCGAGAACAGCCTGCGCGAGCTGTTCTTCGGCAACATCAACCGCGTCTACGGCTACTCGACCGTGCCGCGCGGCTATCAGGGCGATTACGGCTTCATCATCGATTATCCGGGAGTAAAGGGATGAGCAGCGCAGCTACGAAGAGGCGCGCCCGCACGGCGGCCGTCATCACGACCGCGCTGCTCGCAACGGCGCTCGGCGGATGCCTGGATCATTACCGCATCGATGGCCCGACGGCGGCGATGCTCAACGATCCGTCCAAGCGTCATGCCATCGGCTATTCGGCGAGTTCGGAAGCGCTCCATGTCGAGGTGGCTGGCGATGGTGGAGGTCTCAGCGCGAACCAGACCACCGATGTCATCCGCTTCCTCGATCGCTACAAGTCGGAGGCGCATGGACCGTTGCGCATCCTCGCGCCGGGCACGCCGCGCGGACACATGTCGGTGGCGCGGTCCTATCGCGAAATCGAGGATATCGTCGATCGAGCAGGCATTCCGCCGGAGGCGGTCCTGCGCGAGCGCATTCGCGTCCGTGGCCCCGATGCGGCGGCGGTCCGTCTCATCTACGAACGTCCCGTGGCCCAGCCGCCAGATTGCGGCAACTGGCCTGACGACATGGGACGTATCGATCGCGACAAGCTGCCGTACGAGAACTTCGGTTGCGCAACGCAACGTAATCTTGCACTCACCGTCGCCAATGCACGCGATCTCCAGGTGCCGCAGGAGGAAACCCCGCGCTCGAGCGAGCGGCGCAGCGTGACGTGGACCAAGTACGTAGGTGCTAGTCCAACGGGCTCGAGTTCGGGTGGCTCCGGCAGCTCAGGCGGTTCGCCAGCGGCTGGCGGCGCGCCCTCAGCCTCGGGCGCAACCAAGTGAGCCGTGCGGCGGCGCGATCGGGATCATTGGACAGTAGGGTGCGCTCGCGTTCCGGTCTCATGAGGCGATACTCCGCCCGTGTGCCGGTGCGTAACGGAACGCGAGCAACTCGATCTTTCAGCGCAGCTCGTGTCTCTGTCATTTGATCGAGGGGTTCGCCGCACGCGAGAAGCGAGCGTCAGATTCTCTGCACGAGAATTTGTGTCTTGGGGGCAGAACTAAACCGAATACGCCGAGTCGTTCCGTCTCAACCGTTGGAGGTCTAAAGGCGTCGCGCGGGCTTCGTCCTGCCGCAGGTCACATGGAAACCACGGCCAGATACGCCAGATGCGAGGACGAGACGTGAGCCTCGTTCCATGCCGCTCGCGTTTTCGATGTTGGCAATCGGCGTCGGCGCCGCGATCGTATGCAACGACTACGCAGGGCTTGAGATGGCGGACACCGAGACCGACGATACGCCCCTGCGACGCACGGTTGCTGCGGTCGCCGCGCTGAACTTCTCCTATTTCTGGGTCGAGATTGCGGTGGCGCTGGCCATCGGTTCGGTGGCGCTGTTCGCCGACAGTATCGATTTCCTCGAGGACGCCTCGGTAAATGTGCTTGTGCTGCTCGCCCTCGGCTGGTCGGCGCGGCGGCGTCGGGCGGTCGGGCTTCTGCTCGCCGTGCTCCTGACGATTCCGGGCCTATCGGCGGTCTGGACGGCGACCGACAAGCTTCTATCGCCCGTCGCAATGGTGCCGGAGCCGGTCGCGCTGACACTGGCAGGCATTGGCGCGTTGATCGTCAATGCGATCGCGGCTCTGTTGCTCGCCCGAGTGCGCCATCACGGCGGCAGTCTCAGCCTCGCGGCCTTTCTCTCGGCCCGCAACGACGTCTTGGCCAACGTCGCTATCATCGCCGCAGGGGCGGCGACGGCGGCGACGCACTCGATCTGGCCGGATCTGATCGTCGGAGCGGGCATTGCCTTGTTGAACTTCGGCTCTGCACGCGAGGTCTACGAGGCGGCGATGGAGCCCGAGGAGGCGCAGCCGTGAGGCGGCACCCGAACGTCATCGACCGCCGCTTCGCCCGCTAATCCAAGTCGTGAACTCAAAGGCCGACCATCTGGTTGAGAGCGTCCTTGAGCGTGAACTTGCGTCGCTTCGCCGGTTTGTAGGCGTAGGCGGGCCGGGCTGCGCGTGACGGGCGATCATAGCTGTGGGTGGCCCGTGCAGGCGCGGCGTGGTCCCTGACGACGCGGCTGCTCCAGGCGTCATCACCGGGTGGGGTGGCGAGCCGCGGCGCCGGTGCGATAGCAGGCGCCGGAGCCGGAGGCGGCGGCACTGGCGCACCGATAGCCATGCGGCCTGGCAGTGGCTCACGCTGGGCGTGATGTTCCACGGCGACGCTTGCCGGTGCGATGCGTGCTGGCGGGATATGCGTAGAAGCAGCTTGCGCTGGCGGCGGCTCGGCGGCTGCGGCTGCGGCTCGCGGCGGCGTGCGCGGCGCGTGCTCCGCAACGGCGCGAGTGGCGCGATCCAAAGGAGCGGGAGCGGGTGGCGTGACCGGCACGATGCCTCGGGGTGCGGCTGTGGGAGCATGAGCAACCACGCCACTCGACACGCCGCACGCACGATCGGCGTGCCCCTGGAGAAGCGTCAGCAGAATGTAGTCCGGACGATCGACGGGAAGGCTAGCGTTGACCCTCGCCAAGAACTCGGACATGGCCCGGCGCGAAGCCGTCTTCCAATCGCCGTCAGCGTCGCCGTCGTAGCAGCCGACACGTTTCAGCTCTCGCTGCAGGTCGCGGGCAAGGTCGACCTGGGCGGCATAGTCCGACGCGACGCGCGGAGCGGCGTTCTCAGTGGTGACGATCGGCCGCCACGCGGAGCGACCCGGGCCCGCGGAAGAGGGCGCCGTCGCGACATGCGCGCTGCCAACGCCGGTCGCGGGTGAAGCCGCGGCGGGGGTTTCCGCGTCGCTGACGGCGAGGGAGAACAGCGGCGAGGATGGCGCGAAGTTGCGCTGACGTTGCGCGTCCGAGGCGTTCTGCGTGCCCGCCTTTACCGCCTCACGGCCTGCGGGTGACTGGATTCTGATGAGCTTGGCGAGGTTGTCCTCGTTGAAGGAAGCGACCGGGATATAGGCGTAAGCCGCCGCGCTCAAGCCGCCGGTCAGAAGAACAAGACTGCCGAGCAAACGCATGATGAAAAACTCCTCCAGCGCCAGACGCCCACCCCTGTAGGCTATGACGCACGTACCCGTGAAACGGTTCAGCTCAAGACGGCCCGACTGACCACCGCCTCGGGATCAGGAACTCGCTCGGCCGAAAACTCCTCACGGGGCCTTTGGCTTGCAGAATTTCGGCCAGATTCCGCAGCCCTGCTTCCACAGAACTACCGGTTCCGCCACTCCGGTCGCTTGATACGCTCTACCGCTCCAGCTCGATGGGCGGCAGAGTTGACCGAAATCCGAAATTCATCCCTGGAAATCAATCCGATCTCGGTATCGCCCCGTCCAGGCTGGGCCAAACGGTCCTTCCATAGAAGAAAGGCCCGCCGAGGCACACTGGCCCGGACGTTGATCCATATGTGGACGCATTGTAACTCAACGGTGAGCCTCTGCAACCTGCCAATCCGCAGAACTCCTCCATCGAGGCATGCAAGATCGCCCCAGGGTTGTGGCGTGAATGCAACGCGAACCCTACCGTCGATGGGATTTGGGCAGCCCTGCGCATGTTCCGTAGTGTCGGGAACGGGCAACCGCTTCGTGTCTCTACATCTCAATATCTAGTATTTCAGGTGCGCAATTCCGCGCCAGCCCTTGTGCATGGACGGTTGCTGGCTGTGGACAACCCGGTGGAAAAGACAGGCACAATTGTGGACGACCGCTGCATGAAGGTGCGGGGAACCGTCACAGAGGGTTGGCTGCATTTTTGATCGCGCGGAAGTAGCGGACTGATTCCCTTAACAATTCGCTACGAATCGAGATAACGTCGGAAATGAGGGGGCGTTTGTTCGCGTCAAACTTGTTTTCCCGGGACGGTTCACCGGCATTTTGCACATGCCAAATCGAGCGGCGATTGCCGCATGTGCCTTTCCGGTATGCGCCGTTCACGGGACTTCAGCTCCAAGGTGTGTCGAGCCGGGCTCGCAGTCGTCACTTGCCGTGTGTCATTGGGGAATGATGCTCGGGTGCTCACAGGTGACAGAAGGCAGGTTCGTCAGTTGCTCGCGCGCACCACGTCATCGGTAGGAGCCGTCGGCCTTAGATCCCTCGAGGCTGCAAGACCGCAAGCTGGCTGTCAGGCGTGATGCCGGCTATCCGCACAAGGAGAGGGCAATCCTATGAGACATGCTCTAGGTGTATTGGGCGTTCTAGCCGCGGGAGTGCTGTTGGCAGTCTCCGCCGCTATGAACTGGCGTTTCGGATTGAGTCTAGGAAAGACCGAGCTCGACGGGCAGATCTACGGCGCAGCCAGCGCCGCGGCCGACTGCCTCAAGGCGCTCATTCCATTCTTTCTTTTTGCCGCGATAAGAAATCGAATGTGGTCACAGGCCGCGGCGTCCGCCGTGGTTTGGGTCGTCGTCACCGCATACTCGCTGACGTCGGCTTTCGGTCACGCCGCCCTCAACCGTTTCGACACGGCTGGGCAGCGTCAGATCCAGGCTCAGTCCTACAAGGATCTGCGTGCCGATCTCCAGCGTGCTCAGGAGCAGCTTTCCTGGGTACCGCAGCATCGCCCGGCGGCAACCGTCAAGGGTGAGATGGACAGTGCCCGGAACGCCCGCTTGTGGGAGGTCTCGGAGAACTGCAAGAAGGTCGTCGGCAAGTCGCAGCGTACGTTCTGTGACGGCTACCACGGTCTGACTGCCGAGCTCGGTTCCGCCGAGCAGGCGGATGCGCTCGAGGCGCGTATCGCCGAGACGCAGGATAAGCTCGCCAAGTTCGGCGGTGGCAGCGTTGTTGCCGAGGCCGATCCTCAGGCGGCGGTTCTGGCGAAGATCGCCGGGATCGACATCGCCACGGTACAGATGGCGTTGACCGCGTTCATCGCGATCCTGCTGGAAATTGGCTCCAGCTTCGGCATGTACATTGCGTTCTCCACGTGGCGTATCGACGATCGTCTGGCTCCGGCTGCGCCGAAGATGGCGCGTGTCCGCGAGGCCGTTCTTGCCGAGCGTGAGCCGGTCGAGTCGATCGCGAGCAATGATCTGGTCGCCCTTCCGGCGATCGCGAAGGCCAGCAACAGCGATGTGACCGTCGAGGCGACCGCCTCGCAGGTCGCCGCTGGCACCGCTGCGGCAGCGGTGATGGAAGAGGCGGCTCCGGCCGTGGCTTCCGTTGCGATCGAAACGCCGCGTTCCAGCGTCGCCAACGACAACAAGACGACGCCTGTCACCGCCCAGCCCCAGCGGCTCATGGCTCCCGAAACGGACGTGGAGCGCTTCTACAAGGAGAGGATCGACACTCAGGACGGATCTAGTCTGACTGCCACTGCACTTTACGAAGATTACTGCGCATGGTGCGAGGAACAGAGCAAGGAGCCTTTGGCGCTGCCGACATTCGGCAGGGAGTTCGGTGAGCTTGGTGTTCAGAAGGCCAAAATCGCAGGACGGGTTCGCTACATTGGCATTGCGCTGAAGTCGGACGCAGACCGGACGGAGGATAAGAATACGCCGGCCTTAAGTGTCGAGGCCGCCTGAGAAGGCAAACAGAGCTGGGGGTCGCCGAAAGGCGGCCCTTTTGCTTTTGTATGAGACCTATCGAAATTGTGATGCAGGGGTGGCTTTTGCCGCCCCTTTTTTGTTGGCGGGGGCGCTTGGCCGTGCGACGAGCGGACTCCAGCAGGGAAGCGAGAGACATGACGAGCGCAGCCGCCGGGCCAGCCCCCATCCACGTCGAAAAGCTCATGTCGCTGTCGCGCGCCGAGTTCGAGAAGAGTGTGGTGGCGCTGGCGGGTGAAGCGGCGGAGATCGGCGATGGTCGTGCCGTCATCCGCATGGGTGAGGGCCGCGTCGAGATCACATTCAACGCTTTGCCGGCGAAGCGGCTCGGTGGAGTGCTGCTGTTGCCGCAGGCTCGCGTCGTCGTCGACGTATCGGGGCTCGATGAAGCGAGCGCGGTCGAATTCCTGCAACGCTTCGATCTCGCGTTCCAGCGTGGGGGCGGCTAGGGCTCGATCGGTCGAGACGAGCGCGGCTGGCACGTTCGTCGAGAGCGTGAATCGCACCCGGATTTCGACGTGGCGATTTCTATAGCTTGTTTGCGTAGTGGTTCGACCCTCGGACGACAGGCGTGTCCGGCCACGGGGTGGCACCAAGCGGTTGCCACATCACGATTTGCGTGCGAGGCGCGCCAATGTCTCCTCCGCCCAACTCGTAAAGCGCCCGTCGGCAATCGCCGCGCGCATGGCCGCCATCAGCTGCTGATAGAAGGCCGTATTGTTCCACGATAGCAGCATGGCACCGAGGTGCTCACCCGAGCGCACGAGATGATGCAGGTAGGCGCGCGAATAATCGCGGGCGGCCGGACAGGTGCTTTCGGGATCGAGCGGCGAGAGGTTCTCGGCGTGGACGGCGTTGCGCAGGTTGACGCGCCCGTTCCAGGTGAAGGCCATGCCGTGGCGGCCGTTTCGCGTCGGCATCACGCAATCGAACATGTCGATGCCGCGCCGTACGCTCTCGATCAGGTCTTCCGGTGTGCCGACGCCCATGAGGTAGCGCGGCTTCGTCGTCGGCAGGTACGGCAGCGTCGCCTCGAGGGTCGCGAGCATCGCCTCCTGTCCCTCGCCGACGGCAAGGCCGCCGATGGCGTAGCCCGGGAGATCGAGACCGACCAGCGCTTCGGCAGACGTGCGGCGCAACTCCGCGTCAACGCCGCCTTGGACGATGCCGAACAACGCTTGCCCGTCGCGCGCGATCCCCTTCTCCTTCTGGGCCGCGAACGCGCGCTTGGAACGCTCGGCCCAGCGGAGTGACAGCTGCATCGCACGCTCGGCTTCCTTGCGCTCGGCCGGCAACTCGATGCACTCGTCCATCTGCATCTGGATGTCGGCCCCGATCAGACACTGGATCTCGATCGAGCGCTCGGGCGAAAGCAGATGCTTGGAGCCGTCGATGTGCGACTGGAAGCGCGCCCCCTCTTCGTCCACCTTGCGGATCTTCGACAGGCTCATCAGCTGGAACCCGCCGGAGTCGGTCAGGATCGGCCCGTGCCAGCGCATGAAGCCATGCAGCCCGCCAAGACGGTGGATGCGCTCCGCGCCGGGCCGCAGCATCAGGTGATAGGTGTTGGCGAGGATGATGTCGGCGCCCGTGTCCCGGACCTGCTCGGGATAGAGCGCTTTCACGGTTGCAACCGTTCCGACAGGCATGAACGCGGGCGTGCGGATGATGCCGCGCGGCGTGGTGATCTCGCCCGTGCGCGCAAGGCCATCCTGCCGGATCAGGCGGTATCCGAATGTCCTCGGCGGTGCGGTATCGATCGTGGCCGTCATGCTCTTATGTGTTTCCTGGTGGACGTGTGCCGCGCCGCAGCCGCCGCTGCTCCACGATTTCGTCGGAGGTCAAGCTGCATGACCGAAGATCGTGGACTTGTCGAGAGCCCCACCGGCCGGACGGCGCGGTAGCCGGGCCTCGTTCGGGCTCAACTCCACGAAGCCTCGACGTGGCTTTTCTCGCGCATGAGCAGCGACGTGTCGCCGTAGGAATAGAAGCGATAGCCCGCGCCGAGTGCGTGCGCGTAGGCCGCCTTCATCGTGTCGAGACCGGAGAAGGCGGAGACGAGCATGAACAGAGTCGAGCGTGGCAGATGGAAGTTCGTCATCAGCATGTCGACCGCCTTGAAGCGGTATCCAGGTGTGATGAAGATGCCGGTTCTCGCCGCGAAGGGCAGGATTTCGCCGCTCTCGCTCGCCGCGCTTTCGAGCAGTCGCAACGACGTGGTGCCGACGGCGACGATGCGCCCGCCGCTCGCGCGCCCAGCGTTCAGCGCTCGTGCGGTTTCAGCCGAGACTTCGCCCCACTCGACATGCATGACATGATCGCGCGTATCCTCGACCTTGACGGGCAGGAAGGTTCCCGCGCCGACATGCAGCGTGACGGTGTGGCGTGAGATGCCGCGGGCGTCGAGACGGGCGATGAGATCGGGCGTGAAATGCAAACCGGCCGTCGGCGCCGCGACCGCGCCGTCGCGTGCTGCGAACATCGTCTGATAGCTCTGGCGGTCGGATTCGTCGGGGGCGCGCTTCAGCGCAATATAGGGCGGCAGCGGCATCTCGCCGTGTGTCGCGATGGCGGCGTCGAGGAACCCGCCGTGCAGATTGAAGCGCAACGTGACGAGGCCGCCGTCCTCCTTTGCTTCGACGGTGGCATCGAGCAGGTCCGCGTAACAGACGCGGCCCTCGTCTCCGAAGCGGATCACGTCACCGACCTTCAGACGTTTTGCGGGCCGGGCGAAGGCGCGCCATCGGCATTCGTCGAGTCGCTCGATCAGATTCACGTCGATGCCGGCGACCGCGTCGCCGCGCGTGCGCGTGCCGGTGAGGGCCGCCGGGATTACCCGCGTATCGTTAAAGACGAGAGCGTCGCCGGGCGCGAGCAGGTCGGGGAGATCACGCACGATGCGGTCGGAGAGGCTTTCGCCGGGTTGGACAACCAGCATGCGTGCAGCGTCGCGCGGGCTCGCGGGGTGCAGCGCGATCGCCGTCTCGGGCAATTCGAAGTCGAAGATATCCGTGCGCATGGGCTCCTCCGCACTTTCCGAGCGCGGGCGGTCTCGGTATGGCGCGCTCGGCGCCTATCTCGCGCGGTCGCGCAGTTCGAGCAGGGCGGCGACGGTGACGGCGAGCCAGGCGGCGATCATCGTCGATCCGCCGGTCGGAGCGGCCATCGGGAAGAGGCGGTTGCCGGTGAACGCGCGTAGCGCGATGTCGCCCGCGAAGAGTGCGGCGCCGGCCAGCATCAGCACTGCTGCCATCGACCAAGCGAGAGGACGAGTGCAGCGGCTTGCGAGGGCGACCACGGCGAGGGCCGCCGCCGCGTGCATCACCAGAAATTGCGATGCTGTAGCGAGCGAGGGATCATTGACCCGGTGCGCGGCCGCGGCAGCCAGGGCCACGCCCGCGGCCCCAAGCAATCCTGCGACGAGCACGATCAAGCGGCTTGAGAATGTACTCATGCTACTCCCCAAACGAAAACGCGAGAGGCCGTGCCCCTCGCGAATTCAGGTTGCCTTGGTCTGTCGCGCCTATTTGACGTCGGCGGCGACGCGCATCGAGACCATCTTGTCGGGATTTTGCACCGGCTCGCCGCGCTTGATCTTGTCGACGTTCTCCATGCCTTCGATCACCTTGCCCCAGACGGTATACTGGCGGTCGAGAAAGCCGGCGTCGTCGAAGCAGATGAAGAACTGACTGTTGGCCGAGTTGGGGCTCTGCGCGCGAGCCATCGACGCGGTGCCACGCACGTGCGGCTCGGCGTTGAACTCGGCGGGCAGGTTCGGATACTTCGAGCCACCTGTGCCGCGGCCCTGCGGGCATCCGGTCTGCGCCATGAAGCCGTCGATCACGCGATGGAACACGATGCCGTCGTAGAAACCCTCGCGCGCCAGCGTCTTGATGCGCTCGACGTGCTGCGGAGCGAGGTCGGGGCGCATCGCGATGACGACGCGGCCCTTGGTGGTCTCGATGATGAGCGTGTTCTCGGGGTCCTTGATGGCGGACATCTGTGGTTCCTCGGTTTGTCGGATCTCGGTCAAGCGGTGAGGGTGGCCTACTTGTGGTCGGCCAACACGTACACCTTGAGCATCTTGTCGGGGTTCGGCACCTCGCCGCCGTCGCCCTCGCCCTTCTTGACCTGGTCGATGTGGGTCATGCCGTCCACCACCTGGCCCCAGACGGTGTACTTGCCGTTGAGATGGGGCGTGTGGGTGAAGCAGATGAAGAATTGGCTGTTGGCGGAGTTCGGGCTGTTGGATCGGGCGGCGCCGACCGTGCCGCGCTCGAACGGTGCGTTGGTGAATTCGGCCGGCAAATCGGGATACTTGGAGCCGCCGGTGCCGGTGCCGGTCGGGTCGCCCGTCTGGGCCATGAAGCCCGTGATCACGCGGTGGAACACGATGCCGTTATAGAAGCCCTCTCGCGCCAGCTTCTTGATGCGCTCGACGTGCTTGGGAGCGAGGTCGGGGCGAAGCTTGATGGTCACCTTGCCGGTCTTCAGCTCAATCACCAGTGTATTCTCAGGATCGAGAGCCGGGGGCGCGGCCCGGGCGGCAGGGACGAGAGTAAGAAACGCGAGGACGAGAGCCGTCAGAATTCGCATCGGTTGATCCAGTCCGTTGTGGGCATGCCATTGAGGTGCGCGCCGCAAGCCGGCAGCGTGCGCGGCGTCAGGTTCGCGGTCCTTATGGCGATTTGAGGACGAATGCGCAACTGCGACCGGGCGGGGGTAGGAGCCAATCGGGGAGCGTCAGGCATTGGCCGTTGCGCAACCTGCCTATTGGAGCCGCCCATCAGCTAGGCCCATCCAGGTGCAGGCGCGTGCGGCGGATGCAGTGTTCAGCGCTCCTTGCGCGCTCGGGTTGGCGCTGCCTTGGCGGACTGCGACCGTGGGCCCGTCTGAGTGGCTGGAGCGGGCGCAAGTCCGGTTTTTGTGGCCAGTCGTTCAGCGATCGCGGGCGAGACAAAGCGGCTGACATCGCCGCCCATCTGCGCGATCTGGCGCACGAGGTTCGCCGCGATGTGCCGAACGCCCGGGCTCGCCGCCACGAACACCGTTTCAACGCCAGGCGCCATATCGCCGTTCATGCCTGCCATCTGCATTTCGTAATCGAAGTCCGTGCCGTCGCGAAGGCCCCGGAAGATGACACTGGCGCCCGCCGCAGTGGCTGCCGCAACGGCCAGATTGTCGAACGTCGTGATCTCGATGATGGTGCCGGTGGCCGCCGCGATCGGCTTGGTTTCCTCCGCCAGCATGGCCACTCGCTCTTGCGGCGTGAACATCGGCTTCTTGGCCGGATGCACGCCGATGCCGATGACCAGACGGTCGACGAGGCGCGCCGCGCGCGCGATCACGTCCTCGTGGCCGAGAGTCACCGGGTCGAAGGAACCGGAGTAGAAGCCCGTGCGGAGGTCGGCCTTGGCCTTGGACATTTGGAAACCGGGATGTTGGCAGGTGGATTCGGCGCAACTGTAGCGCCGTCGTGCGGAGGCTCGCAATCGGCGGCTGACGTCCGCAACGGGAATGAGTTGCTTGCGCGCGGCGCGATGATAGCCTCGGTCACAAAATCAAACGATACCGGCGCGGCCCCCCTCCGACCGCCGGACGCCAGGAGGAAGCGAAATGACCGGACCCGCTATCGACCGCCGCCAAGCGCTATTGCTGCCGGTAATCGGCGCGGCGGCGCTGGCCGCCCCGGCGCTGACGTCGCAAGCCAACGAGGCGACCAAATTCACCGACGATGGGCTGCACTTCCAACCCTGGTTCGAGAACACGTTTCTCGACCTGCGCGAGGATCTTGCCGACGCAAAGGCCAAGGGCAAACGCCTGGCGATATTCTGGGAGCAGCGCGGCTGCCCCTATTGCGGTGAGATGCACAAGGTCAACCTCTCCAAGCCCGAGATCGCGGACTACATCGCGAAGAATTTCTTCTGCTTGCAAATGAACCTCTATGGCTCGCGCAAGGTGAAGGACTTCGACGGCACGGAGATGGAGGAGAAGAAGCTCGCGCAGCGCTGGAAGGTGAACTTCACGCCGACGGTGATGTTCTTCACCGACGATCCGAAAGAGGCCGAGGGTAAGAGCGGCGCGGATGCCGAGGTATGGAGGCTGCTCGGCTACTGGAAGCCGTTCCACTTCCTCAACACGTTCGTCTACGTGCAGACGAAGGGTTACGAAAGCGAGCCAAATTTTCAGCATTGGCTGAATGAGTATCGCGAGAAGCTGCGCGCCGAGGGCAAGGACGTCTCGCTCTGGTAGGTGCTCGGAGCGGTCCAGAACACATCCCCCTCGCGTCGGTCTCTCCTGCGGCATCCGGCGATCCGACGCGTCGGCTTCGACGCCCGTTCTCGAGTTTGCAACTTGCGGTGCCTTATCTCGTTCGCCCGCATCTCCACGGCCCAAGCCCGCGGAGCAGGCTCGGCGGCCAAGGGCAGTCGGCGCGTGCGCCGGACGTGTCTATCGCGCATTCGCGATCGTCAACTTGGTAGACCGTGCAGCGGGCTCAGCAGCCAAGGAACGCCAGCGCATGCCGGACAGGTGTCGCGCAATATGCGTCGCTCTTTGCCGATCGCTTCCTCGACCTGCGGGCTGATAAAAAAACGGCCCGGAGACGATCCGGGCCGCTGGGAAGGTAGACGTAATTCCGCAGTGAAAAACTTACTTCAACGGCTCGGTGTAGCGCGGTCCGAACAGGTTGAAGCGATAGCCGACGCCAACCGAGAAGATCCACGGATCGAGATCGTGCTCGACCCGGACCGTGCCGAACGGGGTGCCGGTTAGAGTGACCTGTGTGTCGAGGAAGGATTTCTTTACGTCGGCGTTCAGGTACCAACCGCTGCCGATCTCGATATCGACGCCGGCCTGGAGGGCGATGCCGAACGCATCATCGATATTGATGCTGGTGGCGCCGGTCGCGTTCTTACCGGTGTCCTCAGAGAAGAAGTGGATCCACTGAGCACCAACGCCGACATACGGCTTGATAGGTCCCATGTCGGTGAAATGATACTGGAGGGTTACGATCGGCGGGAACATCCAGGTATCGCCAACTTCGCCATTGACCGCGCCCTCAATCTTCACCGTTGACTTGGCGAAGCAGCAGAACAACTCGGCGGCAATGTTTTTGTTGAAGAAGTAGGTCAGGGTCGCAGTGGGAAGAACCGAGTTCGTGGTGTAGGTGTCAACTGCGCCAGTGAGGTTGCCCGCACCCGTGGAGATGGCGGACTTCATGTCATCGTCGGTATTCAGGTACGTGCCTTGGATGCGAACCATGAAGTCGCCGTTGTAGTCGCCAGCGGCGGCGGTGGAAACTGCGCCGGTCAGAGCGGCGCCAGAGATCGCCATGCTGGCGACGATTGCCTTGAACGTCTTCATACCTGAAATCCCCCGGTATTTTCCGCCGGTCGGTGCGTCACATGCCGTGCCGTCCAGCCCGTTACCGGAGCATTAGTGAGACGGCTTCAGGGGCGGCGCGAGCTTTTCGCGGGCTGTCAACCTGATCGCCATCAGGGCGTGTCGCAGTGCCCTTCGTTTGTGGCAGGCTGGCCACAGAAAATATTGACCGAGATCAAACAAACTTATTCGAAGTGATTGGTTGAACAGCGATATCCGACTTGCGCACTGCACAAACATGAGGCCCCAGGAGAAAAGCCCTGATCGAATCTTCTGTATCCGAATCGAGCTGGTGGCCGGCCTTTGCGATCCCGCCCTGCCGCTTATTTGCGAAAACCGTCAGCAACAGGATGCAAGGTGATTCGAAACCAGCATCGCCGGCGAAACGCCTTGCCCCCGGACTGCATCACTCAAAAAGCTCCGCAGGCCCCCCAAAATGCAGGGACAAACGCCGACCTGCGTCAGAGTTATCTGAATCCGCGCGGTAATCTTGTCGCACTTCGTCCAAATGTTGATGCCCATCAAGGCCACCCATGTCGGCTTGCGAAATGTGGACGGGTCTGGAGGCGCCGACTTTTGGCGGCCGGCCGCCCCGCCTCCTGGGAGTGGGGGTCCCACATGCGCGAGCAAACACGTGGACTGATGGACAAACTGGGCAAGCCTATCGCTGTCGGGACGGTCGAAACCGTCGCGCCGACGATTCCGCCCGACCTCGGTACCGCTGGAGTCGTGATCGGCCTGCGCCCGCGCCAGCGTCTCGGCTACGCGCGAGATGACGACCTCGCCTATATCGTCACCGCGGGTGTGCTGGAGGTGGATGCCACGCCGCGTCCCAACGCGCGCCAGGTGATCGAAATCTACTACAAGGGCGACCTCATCCGCTCCCGCATCGCGCCGAACCTGCCGGGTATGAACCTCATCGCCGCGTCGCGCGCAGAGGTCATCCGCATCGCCGGCCGCAAACTCGATGCGATGGCAGCGGCTCATCCTGAGATCGCGCGCTGGATCGAACAGAATTTCGCACGCCAAGTGCCGCGCCGGCAGTTGCATCTGGCGGCTGTCGGCTCTCTGACCGGTGAAGAACGCGTCGCGTCGTTCCTGGTCGAGCTCGCGTTGCGCATCGGCGAGGCGGGCTACGAGGGCTCGCGCACGTTCGACATGCCGCTCTCGCGCACGGACATGGCGCACTATCTGGCGCTCAACGCCGATACGCTGAGTCGGATCATGTCGCGCCTGCGCCAATCGGGCGTGCTCGGCACCGCGAGCCGCGGTCGCGCCTATACGCCGAGCCTGTCGGCGCTCGCGGCGTTGACCCCCCTTGCCGACGCCATCCGCGACCTGCACGGCGACCTGCGCGCCTGACGCGGGCAACTCGGCCTCCGGCAGAATGCAAGCCGAATAGACACAAGAGGCCGGTTCCTTCGCGGAACCGGCCTCTCGTTCGTCTGGCCGAAAGCGCGGGGCGGATTTTGTCTATTCCGCGGTCGGCTCGCTCTCGCTTTCCTCGTCGGCGGGCTCCGAAATCCGTTCCACCGAAACGACACGCTCCTCGGCGTCGGTCTTGAAGATGCGCACGCCCTGCGTGTTGCGTCCGGCGATGCGGACATCGTGCACGGGGCAGCGGATCAACTGGCCGGCGTCCGTCACGAGCATGATCTGGTCGCCGTGCGAGATCGGGAACGAGGCGACGAGCGGGCCGTTGCGATCATTCACGACCATCGCGACGATGCCTTTGCCGCCGCGACCGCTGGTGCGGTACTCGAACGACGACGAACGCTTGCCGAAGCCGCGCTCGGATACGGTCAGCACGTGCTGCTCAGCAGCAGCCATCTGCTGATAGCGTTCGGGGCTGAGCTCCGTCGCACCGTCTCCGTTCTCCTCTCCGTCCGCGATGTCGATCACCGCCGGCTCCTCGCCCTCACCGCCTTCGCTGCGGCGCTGTTGGGCCGCCTGCTTCAGGAACGCCAGGCGCTCGGCCGGAGTCGCTTCTAGATGCTTGAGGATGGCCATCGAGATGACGGTATCGCCGTCGTCGAGGCGGATGCCACGCACGCCCGTCGAATCGCGTCCCTTGAAGACGCGCACGTCCACCACCTCGAAGCGAATGCACTGGCCGCGCGCCGTCGTCAGCAGCACGTCGTCCGCGCCCGAGCAGATGGCGACCTCGACGATGCTGTCGCCTTCCTCGAGCTTCATCGCGATCTTGCCGTTGCGATTGATGCTCTCGAAGTCGGCGAGGGAGTTGCGGCGTACGTTGCCCGAGCGCGTTGCGAACATCAGCTCCAGGTTGCCCCAGGTCGCTGTGTCCTCGGGAAGCGGCAGAATGGTGGTGATCGACTCGCCCTGCTCGAGCGGCAGCAGGTTGATGAGCGCCTTGCCGACCGACTGCGGAGTCGCGGCTGGCAGCCGCCACACCTTCATCCGGTAGCACATGCCGCGCGAGGAGAAGAACAGTACGGGCGTGTGCGTCGAGGTGACGAACATCTGCGTGACGAAATCTTCGTCCCGCGTCGTCGCGCCGGAACGGCCCTTTCCGCCGCGGCGCTGCGCACGGTAGGTCGAGAGCGGCACGCGCTTGATGTAGCCCTTGTGCGTGACGGTGACGACCATGTCCTCGCGCTGGATCAGGTCCTCGTCCTCGACCTCGCCCTCGAGCTCGATGATCTCGGTGCGGCGCGGCACCGCGAACTCGTTGCGGATGCTGGACAGCTCGCCCTTGACGATGTCGATGACGCGCGCGCGTGACGACAGGATCTCGAGATAGTCGGTGATCTCGTCGCCGATCTTCTTCAGCTCGTCGCCGATCTCGTCACGGCCGAGTGCGGTGAGGCGCTGGAGGCGCAGATCGAGGATCGCGCGCGCCTGCTCCTCGGAGAGCCGATAGGTGCCGTCGTCCTGCAGGCGGTGGCGCGGATCGGCGATCAGCGCGATGAGGGGGGCCATGTCGCGCGCCGGCCAGTCGCGGCTCATCAGAGCTTCGCGTGCCTCCGCCGGCGTCGGCGAGGTGCGGATCAGCCGGATCACCTCGTCGATGTTGGCGACGGCGATGGCGAGGCCGACGAGAACGTGGGCGCGGTCGCGTGCCTTGTTCAGGAGGAACTTGGTCCGCCGTGTCACGACCTCCTGGCGGAAGGCCGTGAACGCCTCGATCATGTCCTTGAGATTGAGCTGTTCGGGGCGCCCGCCGTTGATCGCGAGCATGTTGGCGCCGAACGTCGTCTGCAGATCGGAGAAGCGCCAGAGCTGGTTCAACACCACTTCGGGCACGGCGTCGCGCTTCAATTCGATGACGATGCGCATGCCCTCGCGGCTGCTCTCGTCCCAAATGTCGGAGATGCCTTCGACGCGTTTCTCGCGCACGAGATCGGCGATCTTCTCGATCAGCACGCGCTTGTTGATCTGGTAGGGGATCGCCGTGACGATGAGCGCCTGGCGGTCCTTGCGGATCTCCTCGATCTCGACGCGGGCCCGCATCAGGATGGAGCCGCGCCCTTTGTGATAGGCGGACTGGATGCCGGACCGGCCGAGGATCAGACCGCCGGTCGGAAAGTCGGGCCCCGGCACGTACTCTATCAGCTCGTCGATGGTGATCTCGGGATTGTCGAGATGGGCGAGGCAGGCGTCGATCACCTCGCCGAGGTTGTGCGGCGGAATGTTGGTCGCCATGCCGACGGCGATACCGCCAGCGCCGTTGACGAGCAGGTTCGGGAACTTCGCGGGGAGCGCGGTCGGCTCCCTCTCGGAACCATCGTAGTTGTCCTGGAAGTCGACCGTATCCTTGTCGAGGTCGTCGAGCAGCATCTCGGCGACTTTCTTCAGGCGGCACTCGGTATAACGCATGGCCGCTGCCGGGTCGCCGTCGACGGAGCCGAAGTTGCCCTGGCCGTCGATCAGCGGCAGGCTCATCGAGAAATCCTGCGCGAGGCGCACGAGGGCCTCGTAGATCGCGCTGTCGCCGTGAGGATGCAGCTTACCCATCACGTCGCCGACGACGCGCGCGGACTTCTTGTAGGGCTTGTTCCAGGCGAGCCCCATCTCGCCCATCGTGTAGAGAATGCGGCGGTGAACGGGCTTCAAGCCGTCGCGGATGTCGGGCAAGGCGCGCGAGACGATCACGCTCATCGCGTACTCGAGGTACGAGCGCTTCATCTCGTCGGTTATCATCACCGGGCGGATGTCACTCGGCTCGCCTGAGCCGGGCTTGTCGTCGTCGGTATTGTCGGCCACGCTATCTGCCTTTCGTGCATCTTCGCGCGCCCGTTTGCCGGCGCTGCGAAAACTCTAGGCGCAACACAAACCGGCGCGCACCTCGACCTGGCGCACGCTCGATTTCCGCCTCACCTGAACGCCGCAGACTACTGACTGCGCCCCGCCGGTGCAACGCCGCACCGTTCGGCGATAGGCCGGACCAATGCTTCTCCCCAGGTTTGGAGGGCCGGGTGCTTTGGCCTGCCTAGAGTGTGCGCGCATGTCCCTCCAGGCCGTCAAACACGATCTCGACTGCGGGATTGAGGTGCGAATTGCGCTAGCGGAGAGCCGGCGGAGTGCTTTCCCTTCGCCCCATCGCATAACTGAGCAAAATACGACCGCACCGATTTGCATTCGAGATCCCCGGTCGCATGCAAGCGCCCCATTGCGGCGATGCGCGACCGCTCGTCGCGCCCCGGGGCAAAACTGATCCAACGCTCCGTGTAGATTGATTTCGTTCGGGACTGACTTGTTCTCGACATAGATCGAGCCTATCTGCCTCGTCCATCGAGTCAGGCGGCGAACCGAAAGCCGGTTGCCGCGTTGTAGCTCGGGCGGAACCTGCATCGGCCCGGATTGAGCGGGCAGACACATCGAGGACCAGAGACATGAATAAGTCGCTCATCGCTTTGATGGCGCTCGGCACCGTGATCGCGGCTCCCGCGCTGGCGCAGAAGCTGCCGACCGCGGCAACCATCTTCATTCAGGCGCAGAACGAGGCGGAATATCTGGCGAAGGACCTGATCCTCACCGCCAAGGTGCACAACGATGAGGGAAAGATCATCGGCGACATCGAGGATCTCGTGCTCACCGATGACAACCGCGTCGAGGGCGTGGTGATGGGCACGGGCGGCTTCCTCGGTGTTGCCGAGAAGAAGGTCGGCGTGAAGCTGTCGGCCCTCAAGTTCGGCGAGAAGGACGGCAAGCCCTACGTCTCGCTGCCCGGCGTGACCAAGGAGATGCTGAACGCTGTCGAGCCGTTCAAGCGCGCCAAACCGGCGAAGACCCTTCTGGAGCGTGCCATGGAGAAGGCGCAGGAATTGTCGGATAAGGGTTCGGTGACCGCGAAGGACGCTTACGAAAAGGCCAAGGAGCAGGCTGGTCCGGCCTATGAGAAGGCCAAGGAAGCGGCCAAGCAGACCTATGATCAGGCGAAGGACGCCATGAAGGACGCGGTCGACAAGGCGAAGGACGCCGCGGCGCCGGCGCCGAAGCAGTAAGCGTCGCGACGAGCGAAGGTTCGTCCTAGACACGAGGCCCCGCCGGTTGTGCCGGCGGGGCCTTTCGTATTCCGTGACTGGTGCCATCCGAGAGAATTGCAGCCCCCGCTTGCCCAGGGGGATTCGCGCAAGCCCGGAGCCGGACCCACCGCGCCACTCCTCCGAGAGTGCCTGGCCGCATTTGCCTGAATAGCAGTCGTGATCCACCATATTCAAAAAGTGCAGACGAGGGCATGAGATCAGGGTGCATTTCACGCATTCGAAGGAAAAGCACTGCACTTCCATCTCGTCCTGTCACACCCTAACCTCGCGGCGCTCGGGCGAGTCGTGGAGGAGCGGAATAGATGGCAGCGGGTGGATCGACGGGCGTTGTTCTGGTGGCACTTGCTGCCAATCTCGGCATTGCAGTCGCCAAGTTCGCGGCGGCGACCTGGACTGGATCGTCGGCAATGCTTTCCGAAGCGATCCACTCCCTGGTCGATACGTCCAATCAGGGTCTTCTTCTTCTCGGGTTGAAACGATCGCAACGCCCCGCCGACGCCGCGCATCCGTTCGGGTACTCCAAGGAGATCTACTTCTGGAGTTTCGTCGTCGCCGTGCTGCTGTTCTCGATGGGCGCCGGTGTCTCGATCTACGAGGGCGTCCACAAAGTGATGGACCCCCATCCCATTTCCGATCCGCACATCAACTATCTCGTGCTCGGCATAGCGATTGCGCTCGAGGGCGTTTCGACATTCAAGGCCGTCAGCGAGTTCAACCGCAGGTATGCCGGCCGAGGCATGCTGGAAGCGCTGCGCCGATCGAAGGACGCGACGCTGTTCACCGTCGTACTCGAGGATATCGCCGCGCTCGTCGGCCTGACGATGGCGCTCTGCGGCGTCGCTGCCGCGCATCTTCTCGAGCTGCATTGGGCCGATGGCGCGGGCTCCATCGCCATCGGCCTGCTGCTCGCTGCCGTGGCTGCATTCATGAGCATCGAGATCCGCTCGCTCATCATCGGCGAGGCAGCAGACGACACCGTGCAGGCGGGTATTCGGGACATCATCGCTGCCGAGATCGGCCCAGGTCGGCCGGTGAAAGCGATAAACGATCTGCGCACCATGCATCTCGGGCCGGACGACGTGCTGCTGGCGGCGAGCATCGATGTTCTCGATGGCATTTCCGGACAGGAGGTCGAGCAGACCACCGCGCGCATCGAGCGCACAGTTCAGGCGCGTTTTCCGGCCGTGCGCCGGGTATTCCTGGAAGTACAAGGTGAGAGCGAGCACACGTTATCGATCGCTCGGGAAAATGGCGCAGGAGCACGCGAGGGCGAAGCCAAAACCATCGGTGAGGAAGCGCCGGTCGCCGTCGCGACGGAAGTGGCCGCCGCCGCTGTCTTGGCGTCACCTTCGAAGTCCCCGCAGAAGTCCGCGCAGCCCGTCCAGCAACAGGCCATGCAGCCGCTGGCTGGCGGGGGCGCCCCCTCGCGCAAGGGAAAGCACCGCAAAGGCCGAAACCGCCCCCGGTGAGCGGATTTTAGCGCGCAACCCGAAATCGATGAAGGTTCTCTGCAACTCGAAATTTCACATTCTGTGAGATGCGCCGCAGGGGTACCGGCGACGGCGGTGGCATGCGTGGTGCCCGCGTGAAACTCGGCGAGGCGATGCATTCGTGCGCTCACGGCCAAGCGCTCACGGGGAGGGGCGTTTCTGTGTCATGCCGTGCAAGACCGGGATTGGAACGCCGTTCGTTTCGCAATTCGCTTCGGCTGCCAAAGCGATTACGGCCGTAGATCGCATGCTGCTGAGGGCATCGCTGCCGCCTAGAGCGCTATCCGATCTGACGGAACGGCCTGAGGTTCCCCTGAACGGATGAAAGCGCTCTAGCACTCGGGTTCTAGAGCATCTGTATCCGACCGCTCATCGCAATCGCGATTCTTTGCGGTCGGATGATGCTCTAGTGTTGCGTCGCTAACGCTTGGTTGCAGGTTGCTGAACGGTGGTCTGCCAAGCGTTAGTGCCAAAAGCAACACTAGAATCATCGAGTTGCTAGTGTTCCGTCTCCGACACTTGGTCGATCGCATGCTGCACTGGGAACCAAGTGTCCGAGACGGAACACTAGTGGGTGCGCAACTCAGTGCGGTGCGCGATGGATCGTCGTGCTTGCCGATGCGGCGCGGCTTGCCCGCGCAGTACAGGCGCAGCGAAAATAGCGGGAGAGGCGGGAAATGGTGGCGGTCCCTACGTCCGCTCATAATAGGCTCTAAGTCCTTGATACGGCATGCAATCAGCGCTGAGCGGCACAAGCCACCCCAGCATTCACCCCAGCAGTTGAGCCGTCGTCAGATGCAACGGCACGCATCTCCGTACACTTCTGCTATGTAGAAGCCATCGCTCCTCGCTTGTCGGATCTGCTATGTCGGACGCTATCAGTGTTCTTTCTGCTGTCACGTCGCTAATCGCCGTTGTGGTTGCGGTTGCCTCCTGGCGCGCTGCTGAACAGGCAGCCTCGGCGACGATCTTCGATCAGCGTTTCGCGGTGTATGAGGACGCCGAATGGTTCATCGCGGCGTGGCAGCGCAAAGGGCAACCGGACATGGATGAACTTCCGCGCCTCGTGAGTGCATGGAACCGATCGCATTTTTTATTCGGGCCAGAGGTTACCGCACGCCTTCGCTTGCTCTGGACCGACGCCATCGCCGCTCAAATGGCCGGGCGGGTCATCGCCGGAGAGATTGAGGGTGACCACCAAGCTGCGGTCGCCAAATTCCATGCCCTGCTTCTGGAGCAGACCGATCCGGACAAACTTCGCGCAGTTTTCATGGGCGACCTAAAGGTGCACGCCTCCGGGTGGGAGCGGGTCCGGCGCTTCACGCTCCGATAGTCACGCCCTGATCCCATCAGCCGCCCGCGCGCTCGCGCAGCTTGCGACGGGCGCCGTCCCACATGAGGTCAATGAAGCCGATTTTCTTCGGCTTCGTCGCCACGGCCTTGACCTGCGCATCCGTCGCCAGCGCGAACGACTTAATCAGCGTCTTCAGATCCTTCTCGGGGAAGGTGTCGAACATCTCGCGAAAGGCGGCGAAGTCCATGCGAGCAGCGGCGATAATCGGATCAGCCGCGGTGACGGCCTCCGTGCCTTTGAAGGTCACGGTGACGCCCAGCGCGTTGACCAGGCGTCGGGCGAATGCCGGGTTGCCGGCGGCTTCGGCGCGGATTGCCTCGAAAAGCCGCTCCAGGGCCTCACTGGCGCTGATCTCCGGTCCGTTAGTCATGGCTCTACCTCTTGATGATGCGCTGTTCTACGGCCTCGGCGAGGGCCTGCACGTCGGAAATCGCGCTGTCGTACTTCTCGCGGGAGCGACGGAAGGCGCCGGGGCCTGGATGCGCCTCGGCGCGGTGGATCGCCACCGTGTGCGGGATCGGCCTCGGGAAGGCGTTGACCTCTGGTGTGCTCGTCCTGATGTAGTCGAGGAACCGGACCTGTTCGGGGTTGCTGGCGAGGAACATCGTCGGCAAGACATGCACCCGCACCGTACCTGCGAGGCCCAACTCGTCGGCGAGCACGATCCGCAAGAACACCATGAGCGTGGAGAACGAGTTTTCCTCGAGGTTGGTCGGTGCGATGACGTGCGTGCTCAGCCGCAGTGCGGTGAGTGCCAACGGCGGCGTGCCGGCCGGGGTATCGAAGATCACCACGTCATAGTTGCGATCATGCTTGGCGAGTTGCGGCTCGAGCAGCCGCCATAGCAGTACGTCAAGCCGTTCGCCTGATGCGAGCGCGCGCAACGCATCCTCGAGCCGCGCCAGCTCGACGACGAGTGTTCGATCGTCTGAGGCCACGACGTCGACACGGCCCAGCGCATTCGGCTCCCGCAGTTCGGCTAGGTCGCTTCCTGGCGTCTGGTATCGGGCGAGTTGAGCGGGTTTCCCGCTGATCAGTTTCTCGAGCAGATGCCCGATCGTCTTTTCCTGGCGAACGGCGCTCGCGACACCCGAGCGGCCGAGCAGGAGCCGGCTCACCATGCCCTGAGGGTCGAGGTCGAAAACAAGCACGCGGTGGCCGCGTAGCGCCAAACCGTCGGCGAGCATCATTGCCGTGGTCGACTTCGCCACGCCGCCCTTATGGTTCGCGATCGTGATCCGAACGGCCATCAGGGTCGAAGCTCCGCCAGCCAGCTGTTCAACAGCTCTCGATCTTCGGGAGCCAATCGCGTCTCGATGAACTCGTCGACGGCATCGCCAAGGGGGGCGTGGCGCTCAGCCGACAGCCGAACGGCGAACGTATCGGCGGCGGTTGGATCCTTCAGGGTGATCAGTCCCACCCCGAAGCGGCGGCAGAGGTCGAGCAGATCAGAGCACGCGCGGTCTTCGTCGGACCAGTCCGGCTTGTGCCAGACCAAGTGAGCGAAGTGAACGTGTGAGGTGTGGTTGAGCGCTTCATGCACGGCATCGGCTGAGCATCGCCCCTTCGGCTTCACCTCGAAGCCGTGCAGATCGAGGTGCCAGGTGGTGCCGTACTTGTGGCGCCAGAGCGCAGCGAAGCAGAGGTCCGGCTTCGACCAGATGCCGGTTCCAGATCCGCCGGCCGTCGCGGTAATGGCGCTGAGGGCGCGCAGCTCGCCGCGGATCGGTCGCACGCGATCGGCGAAGCGAAGCTCGAGGTAGTCGTGAACCGGAGGGTAGAGGTCGGCTTCGCGCTGGGACACGGGGAACTCGGAGAGTAATGAAAGGCGCGAGCAGTGTAGCGGCGGAAGAAGTTCTGTCCACTGCGGTTGTGGGTAGCGCCTGACACGGCGTAGCGTTGCATACCATCGCCATCCACAAGCTCGCAGCCGGCGAGTGGGGCGCGCTTGGCGCTGGGCCGCTCTCACCTGCGCGGGTGGCCTCATTACAGGTCCGGCTTGTCGTAGGTGCCGAGCTTCGAGCCGCAGTAGCCCCAGATGCGGTTGAAGGCCGCCTTGCTGCCCTTCGCACGGAAGCGCGTGTTTTCGAATCGCTCGCCCGCGATCTCGATGGCGACGGCCACGCGATCCTTGCCCTTAGCGATGGCATCCAAGATCGGGAACAGGTGATCGCCGAGGGCCACGACTCTCACGCCGAGCTGCTGAGTGAGACCGACCATCATGGGGTACTGCTCGAGCACCGCCGGTTTCCGAAACGCTTCCCCGTCGTCGATCTTGACGAGCAGCGTGGCAGGGATCGCGCTCAGCCGCTCGGACCACAGTTCTCGCGTGGCAAAGACAAGCGCTGGCACGCGCTCATTCTCGCACCGCAGGGCAAGCGCGCGACCGTCAGCGAGAGTCACGGCAATGCCTACGTGCTTCGATCCGAAGTCGTCGCGCTCAACCGTCACGTCCCAGCGGGCCTGTGCCGCGGCTGGGGCCCCCGCCGCGATCGCGGTGAATACAGCGAGCGCCGCCCAGCGCCAGGTTGCCGTCAGCCATGCCATCCCCGCCCCCATCAGCCCGATGCAGCTTCTGACAACATCATGCCGCAGCCAGAGCGTCGCTGCACCGTCTCAATCGAGGCCGGTTCTGATCGGACGCTGAGCTGCATCAGCGGCGGCTCAGCCGGCCACGCGACGGAGTTCACAGGCCCGCGTCCGCGACGCGCGGGCGGCGCGGCAGCGGCAACTCGTCGGGCGAGCTGAAATCCGAATTCGAAATGAACTTTTTCAGCGCTGAGAAACGCGCGCGAGACGGGGGCTCTGCTCTGTGGGTGCAAGCCCATCCCGAACCCGAAACCCGGATCTATCGGACCCGAAAACGCGCGAACGCCGGGCCGCCGCCGCGCCGCCCCGTGGCGATAGCCGAAAAGGGACCCGTGAACCAGGCCGTGTCGCCGGTCGCCTCGTGCGATCATTGCGCCGGTGATCGCCAGCAGCACGCTGCGGTCCGAGACGACGTGGCTGGCGTGGGTCAGCGATGCTTCAGAGTTACCCAGTCCGCACGGGAGCCCCCGCGGTCGCCCGCGCACGAGCACGCCGCTGGCCAGAGACACGTCGATCAGCGCCGAAAGCAGGCCGCGAACTTCGCCTCGATGCCGACGCGCCAGGCGGTCGCCCGGCTGCTGTAGGCATCCGCTCCGGCGTTCCAGAGGTCGAGCGGTACCACGTCGCATCGCGAAAGCAGGCTCGCCGCATAGCCGGGGCGGTCCTGCAACTCCTGAACGCGCTCGCTCCAAGCCGCGAATGGGCCGCGCGCACTGAACCCGAGCCGGCGAAACTCCGCGCTGCCCTTGAACTGCTGGTACTCGGCGACGAGCGCGCGCATTTCCGCGTCAGCTCCGCTCGGGCCGCCGTGGCTAGTCCATGCGCCAAGCGCGTCCCGCTCGGCGGCGACTGCGCCCAGCGCGCCCACCGCGATTGACGCCGCTAGACCGAACGCAAGAGCCGCTCTCATCCTGTAGCCCTTGTGCATGCTTCGGGGGACGCTTAGCCGTTCGGGGTGCACTCGCCTCCGGCAGTTCCGGAACCGAACGCGAACCGCTACTCCCGATAATGACCGTTTACGGGAGTAGGGCGAAACTCCAAACCGGAACTACCGGAAGCGCCTTCCGCAGCCGTGCCGGCTCTGGCGCTCCGGGCTCGCTCGCGTGCACTGGGGGGCCCGATAATCCGGCACTTCTCGCAGAGCACACCAGACATTCGACATGGATCGACGGCTGGTGTCCAGCCCTCGCAAGCCTGGCTCGCTGTGCTCGAAGCGCGCTCGATCGCGGGTGCCAATCCGGAGGTTCGGGCGCTCGACGGCACCGGCGCCATCTGCGGCACCGGCGGCAAACCGGAACAAACCCTACTTCCGGTTTCTCCGGGGTAGCCCGCTGCGTCATCGCCTGCCTTTCGGCGGTAACTCAGCGTCGGCAACCGGAACTGGAAGTAGGGTCCGGAAAAGCGCTGTATCTAGCTCGCCATCGCGGTCGGGCGTGACCCCCGACGTGCGGGATTGGGCGGAAGGACCCGCGAGAGCAGGCTGGGGCGCCCCGCTGGTCGACGTGCTCGGCCGAGCGGCGGCCCGTCAGTAGCGCCAGCGCGCCCAAGCTTGCATGCCGAGCCAGAACACCGCCGCGATGACAGCTCCAACCGCCAACGTCGCTCCCACGCCAAGCGCCACCTGGCCGAGGTCGCCCGGCTTGCCGGTCAACAACACGAGGACCGTTGCGAGAAAGCCGACCCCCAACGGGATGCCGAGTAGGGCCGGAAATAGCAGGCTCGCCTCGTAGCGGATCATCTCCTTGTGGTGGGCGCGTTCTAGATCGGTAAGGCGCTTTTCGAGCTCTTCAACCTCAAGCCCTTCAAGATCGTCGTTGGTCATCCCGGCAACCTCCTCGGCCTTCGTCGGGCGGCTCCGCCTCGGCAGCATACCGCGCCAGAGATCCTTAATGGGGATCGGTATCTGCGATCGACGCCAACGGGTGACGGTCGCAGAACACGCCGGCGGCCCGGCGCATTCCCGGGCGCGTCACCGCGTCACGCGATAGTTGCCCTCGCGCTCGGCGGCGTTGGACCCGCGCGCCGCCGGGGAGCCGGGCGGCATGCGGCCGAGCTTCCACCCGCCGACCGGCTCAACGGCGCTCTCGAGTACACGCGGCGTCCGCACTTCGGCGCTCTCGGTGATCGCCTCGGCGAAGATGCCGAGATCGCCCGGCGCAACTCCGGCCTGCTTGGCGAGATAGTGCACGAGGCCCTTCGCGGCTGCCCTATGCGAACCGGTGCCATCAAAGCCACCGGCGTCGCCCCCATCGAACACCGCGTAATCGAGCAACAGGAGCGCGAGCGCCAGGGCTTCCCGGGAGTCGGCCGGGCCCATCCTGGCGAGCGCGGACACTGACGCTCGCTCTAGGGTGCGGAACTGACCGCACGTACGGTCAAGGTAGCGCTCGCGATCGGTCAGCGGCTCCGCCTTTTGATACTCCTCGAGCACCGGCTGAAACTCGGCCTGGATGGCGGCGAGCTCGTCGATCACTTCGGACATGGTGGACATTGGTTTTCCTTCTTGCGCGGGTTTGCAAACGAACCGTTTAGTCGAGCCCGCTGGCGACGAGGGCGGCCACCTTCCCGGCGGTGTCGGCGGCTGCCGCCACGTAGCGGCGCGCGGTGGCGATGTTCGCGTGTCCCGAGTGCTCTTGCACGTCCACCATGTTGCCGCCCGTGGCGACGGCCGCGGCCGTGATCGAGGCATGGCGGATCGCGTGCGGATGCACGTGCAGCCCGAGACGCTCGCCGAGTTCGCCAACAATCTGGTGCCAACCGTCGGCGCTCAGCGGCTTGCCCAGCGCGCGGTTCGAGAAGCTGACGAAAACGAAGTCATGCGCGGCGCCGTAGCTCGGGCGCACCGCGAGCCACGTCTGCAGCGCGCGCATCGTCTCGAGCGGCAACGTCTTGGCGATGCGCTCCCGCTTGCCCTTGCGGAGCAGCCAAACCCGGTCGCCCTCGATGTCGCCGAGGCGCAGCTCAAGCAGCTCGGCGCGGCGCAAGGCCAGGTCGAACGTGAGACGTAGCGCGGCCACGTCGCGGCGGGCGCGGTGATCCGTGCCGCCAGGCCCGCGGCGGGTGCGTGCTTCGTCGAGCATACCCTGAAGAACGGCGAGGCTCGGGCCGCGCACGTCGCGATAGGACTCACTGCGCACGCCAGGGACTTCGATTGCCGCCGTCGTGTAGCCGAGCAACCGGCCGAGCTTCACGAACGAGCGGATCGCAGCCAGGCGGCGGTTGACCGTCGCCGGCGCGAGGCCGCTCTCCGTCATGGCGTCCCGGTAATCGAGGGCGATCCTGTTGGCTTCACCCTGCCCCGACGAGAGCAGCGCGCCCATTGCTTCGCCCACCGATCGGGCGCCGACGTGCGCGCGGAATGCTGCAAGGTCGCGTTCATAGGCGGCGATCGTTCGCGGGGAACGTCCCTTGAGGAACGCCGAGACGAGGGCATCAGCAGAGTGCTGGGCGGCTTGCGGCGCAACTTCGGCAGCGGGGGCAGGCAAAGCGGGCATGGCGTGCTCTCCATCCTCGACGAGCCTCGCTCGGCTTCGTTATTACCTCCATGCACAACTAGCACAATGTGCGCATTTGCGCAAGCGCGTGCGGGCGGGTTCGCATCCGCTGCTCGCTCAACCAACCGACGGCAGCAATCGCGCGAGGCGCTGGCGTAGCGCGAACTCGCCGCCGGCGGCGAGCACTTGGCGCACGCCTTCCTCGATCCGGTCCAAGGCATCGTTGGCCGGATCCTCGCGCTCGGGTGCTTCACAGAACGGGCGCGCGCTGGGCGGCACGGGCAGCGGCGCGGAAAACCTGGGGTGATGGCGTCGGGCTCGCATGGCGATCTCTCCGCTACTTTGTCTCTTTCTCGGCCGCGATCTCGGCGGCGATCTGCTGAACTTCTTTCAAGCGGCGCGGGTGCCGCTCAAGCATGTACAGCAGGATCAGCGCGGGTCCGGTCGGACCCCGGTCGGGCGTTCCCGCCTCCCAGTACACGAGCGCCCTCAGCTTCAGCCCCAGATCACTTGCGAACTCGGCTTGCGTTCTGCCGAGCGCCTGCCGAAGGGCCTTGATGCGTTCCGGCGTCATGGTGGCGGCGTCACTCCTGCTGCGCCGGTGCCCGGCGACACTGCTGCGCGCCGGTTGTCGCACGTTGTGCGCATGTGATCAAGGATGGCATGCGCACCATGTGCTATGTGCTCCGCGCTGTGCTGCACCGTACGACATTGCTGTGATACGCACATTGTGCTATCTCTAGAGCAGATGAGACGGCCAGCCAGCCCCCGACGACGCCAGCCAGCGGAAGAAGCGCACGAACCGGGAAACCCGGGCAGGTCAATGGCGGAGGTAAAGCCTAGCGAGGGGACTTCCGGAGGCCCGAGGGAAGCGGGTGGCGAAGCCATGCCCGAACGTTCTCTTCAAGCTCACGAGACCACCGATCCGACCGCAAAACAAGCGGCCCCGCCCAGCGCGCGAACGCTGAGACGGGGCCTTGATCCTCACCTGACGAACCAGGAGAAAGACCATGCAACCCAATAGCACCCGGTGGCGCGTGCCGCCACTCGCCTGGCTGCCGATCGCGCTCGCGGTCGCGGCCGAAACCGCATCCAACGCGCTCCGCGCCTACGGCCTCGGCGCGCATCTCGATCGCTTCACCCTCAGCGTCGACGGCCAGGCCGTGTCCGTCGCCGGCGGCGTGCTCGTGCTCGCGGCGATCGCCGTCTCGCTGTCCCAGGCCCGCGCGGCCTGGGTTGCGCTGACGCCATCGGCACCCGCTCGGCAGCGCGTCGTTTCCGGCCTCGCGGCGGCGCTGCTTCTGGCGATCTCCGTCTCGGCGATGGCGTCGCACATCCTCGAGGCTCAGCGCGCACGCACCGCCGACGAGGGCGGGGCTCGCGGTCGCTATGACCGCGCCAAGGCCGCACACGACAAGGCCGCCGGCGAGCTGGCCGCGCTCTCGGGCGTGCGCTCGATCGCCGACGTGAAAGCCGCCCTCGACGCTGCGCCTGTGCCGCGTACCGTCTTCGTCCGAACGAAGCAGTGCACCGACGTCACACGCGATGACTCGTTCCGCGACTGCAAGCCGATCCTCGATCTTCGCCAGGAGATGGGGCGGGCGATCCGCAAGGCCGAACTCGAGCCGGAAGCGAAGACATTGCGCGACGAGCTCGCCCGCACCGAGCGGCCCGAGGAAGCCACGGCTTCCGAGCAAGCCGTCTCGGGCGTGTGGGCGTGGATCATGGGGCTCGGCGTCGTCTTCGTGGCCACGTTCGGCGCGGTGATCTTCGCGCGCGTCGATGCGGTGCCGCCGGCGAACGACAACGCGGCGGCCGTCCCGGTTCCGTTGAGCCCGATTCCGCCGGTTCCACCTGGCGATAGCGGATCCGTCGTCGATTGGGTTCGCGAGTTCCGCGCGCACAATGGCCGCCGGCCGCACATCCCCGAGCTGCAGGCGCGGTTTCCGGGGACGTCTAAGACAACCGCTTGGCGCCGCTGCAAGGCGGCGTGAGCGCCGCGAGCCAACCGACGAAGCCCCGGAGCGGTTCCACCCGCTGCCGGGGCTTCTTCGTTTCAGCGTCGGTCACCGGTTTCACCGGGTTCCACTGCGGTCCCACGGGCGTGGAACCGGTGCGCGGTCAGTTCGCGCCCCGCATTGATGGGCCGGTGTTGAGCGGGACCGTGTTGGAGGCGGCGCCGCGCACCTGTGCGGCTGCGTTCTGCGCGGCCGAGACGGCCGACGCCATGCCCTGACGGAGGCCGGCGGCGAACGTCTCGCCGGCGCGCACGCCTGCTGCGGTCAGATCCAGGTCGAGGGCCTGGCGGATGGCTGCCGCTGAGCGCTGGGCCTCGCTCTCCATTGGAGTCGCATTGCCAGCGCCTGGCCGTGTCGGCAGAGGCGGGAAACCCGTATCCGCACCGGCAAGCGGGAACATCGTGCCGGGCGGGAGCGCGGGCAGCTCGGGCATGGTCGGGGCGGCCTCGGCGCCCTTCTCCTGATAGTACTGCCAAGCCTGCCAGGCGGCGAGGCCGGCGGTGAGGGCACCGACGGCAACCCAGCCCCAGCCGGGGACGAAGGCAAGGCCGGCGCGCAGCGCGTGCGCCCCGGCGACGACACCGCCCGCGATACCGCCGCCGATCGCTGCGCCGGTTCCGGTGGCCGTCGCCGTGCCGGCCGCCGCCGCGCCTGCTGCGGCCGGGCCGAGCGTGGCGGCAAAGCCGAGCAGCGCGGCGATAACCTTGGCGGTCCGGCTGAGGACGGCGAGGCCGCCGGCCGCCGCGCCGATTCCGAGAACGGACGCCGTGAAGGTCGCAAGAATGCCGCTCGGCATGCCGCGGAGCGCATCCGCCAGGCTGTCGATTGCCGACTTGAACGCCTGCACCGGGCCTGTCTGCTCGAGAGAGATCAGGAGGTTCTGCAGCGATCCCATGAGCGAATCCGTCTTGCCGGCCTCGCTCTCCTTTCGGCCCTGCTCAACAGCGTCGATCATGCTGCCATCGACGCCGCGCAGCCTCTCGAGCAACGCGACGAGATCCTCCATGAACTGGAACATCGGCAAGTTGCGCGCGATGTGCCGTCCCTCGAAAATTTGCAGGATGTCCGAGACCGAGGCGCCGGCGTCTCGCAGAGCTTTGATGTAGCCTGGCAGATCCATGCTGCCGCCGGGAACCATCGTGGCGTTCGCGACCGCCAAGCGAACGTCGTCGGCGCGTCCCTCCCAGCCCTTGCCCAACGCCGCGAGCGCCTTCTGTGTCATGAGTTGCTGGAACTCGGGCGAGGTCAGCTCGCCGCGATCGTGGGCCGCGCGCAGGTTTCGGTTCCACTCCTCGCGACGCTTTTTGCCGCCCTTCCCCGAGAATAGCTGCCCGTCGAGCAGGTTATTGAGGCGTTGCGTCGCCTTCACCGGGTCGGCGGGCCCGGTCGTCATGTACTTTGATCGGTCGACGCCCAGATTGTTGAGGAGACGCAGCGCGGTCGGCGTCGGGTTAAGCGTCTTGTTCACCATCGATTTGTAGGAGGTGCCCATCTCAGGCGCTCGGAATCCCTGGTTCGAGCCGTGCGCCAACCCCGCTAGTGCGAACTCGTAGGGAATACCCATCGCTGCCCACTGCGGTGCGAACTGGCGCATGCCCTCGATGACGTCGGCCGGGCCGAGCGCGCTCGCGGATCCCGCCAAGGCCGCTTTCGCGGCGAGACCCTTCACATAGCGCTCGGTGAAGGTCGCCATTGCATCGGCGTTCGCCGGGTCAACTCCCTCGCTCCGTGCCTGCGCCTCCATCTGCTTGCGGTAGCCCCGCAGCACGGCGCCGAGGAACTTCGCGGCTTCGCCGGGATCGAGTTCCATCGGTTCGGACATGTGCAGCCCGAGAGCCGAGTTCCGCACCGCGAGGGCTGTGCGGCCCGTGAACCCGAGTTTCTCGGTTTCCTCGGTCGCTCGCATCGTGGTGTTCGGCGAGAGGCCCAGCGACTCGGCCTTGTCGCGCGCCTCGTTCGCCGCGGCGTTCACGGCCCGCTTCCACTCTTCGAGTTGCAGCTTGCCGTCTTTGATGAAGTCGGTGATGCGGGCGAAGCCGTAGCCGAATTTCGACTCGTTGAACGTCTTCGTACCCTGGATGATACCGGCGAACGCCATGCCGGACCCGAGCAGCGCTGTGCGAAGCCCCATGATAGAGCGCTGCAGCCTGTCGGTTGCCAACGTGACGGAAGACAGTGCGTTCGCTGAGAACGCGCCGAGCGTCGTCCTGCCGGTCATCTTGCCGACCGCCCCGAGATCGCGCTGGATCTTCTGCAGGGTTCCGCTCGCCGCGTTGGTGATGACGACGCGCCCGCGAATGTCTCCGATGCCTGCCATCGTCACCCTCCGTTGGTCGCCCCGTTCAGGCGGCGAGCTTCAGTTCCGCGTGCTCTGCCGCCTCGAGGCCGGCGGCGAATTTGTAGAACGTCGTTTTGCGCACCATGCGCCCAGCGCGATCGTAAATCCGCCGGTCATAGGTGACGCGCACGCCGTCGAGCTTCTGCAACTCGCCGAGGAACACGCGGCGGGGAGGTAGCTCGAGGCCGAGCGCCTCGGCGAAGTCGGCTTCGGCGAGATACCAAACATCGTCGACGGTCCACTCGCGGCAGAGGTCGTGCTCGCGCAACCATGCGAGAAAGCCCCTGGCTGCGCGCTGGGCGGGCGTTTCGGGAGCAGGGCACGTCACCCGCGCCCCGAGCGCCTTCGCGGCTCCTGCGCCTCGTGGCGTGGGTGCTGGGGCTATCCGCGGCGGCGCTCGCCGCGCGCGACTGCCGCCGACTGCCGACGTCCCTACCGCTCCGCTGCTGCCTACCATGCCGACCATCGCGCAACCTCCTGCCGACCATTCACGGCGAATCACAATGCTGGCCGCGATCGTCGGCGGGTGCAATCGCCGACCGGACACAGCCGTTGCCATTGGTGTTGGCGAGAGCTTGGCGAAGGGCCTCGAGTTGCGGCAGCGCGGCGGCAAGCGCTTCCCGCCGTACGGCCGCCGGCATGTCTTCGCGCGCTGCGATCCGAACCAGGTCCGCGAGCTGTTCCGCGCCCAGGGCGCTCGGCGCCAGTGTCGCCGCCGACGTCACGACCATGCCGCGCGGGTGCTCCCACTTGCCTGCCTCGCGCGCCGTCGCGGCCGCCATGCGGATGCGCAGATGCCCGAGCTTGACGCGGAGTCGCTCGGCGAGGTGCTGCGCCTCATCGTCGGTCGGATTCGCTCTCAACTCGGCAATGCGATTTGGCATCAACTCGAGGATTCGTGCCGCCACCTTGGGGTTCATCAGCGCCTCGCGGGCCCGTTCGCCGCGCCTTTTCAGTTCCCCATGGTGCGACCCGCGTCGGGAGTTACGGCCATACCTCGCGTCAGGGTACGCCTGCCTGTGCGCTTCGGCGCCGGTGCCGTGCTGCGCATAGGCTTGCGCGAAGAGCTCCTGTTGCGGTGTGAGGGCGTTCGAATCGAAAGGTTCGGAGAGGGGAGCGCGCATCGATGGGCCTCAGTGACGGTTGACGAGATCGGAGCCACGAAGGGCCGCAGTTGTGCGAACTTGCTTCAGCGGGAGATCGGGTTCGCCTGTGCTCACCGGCGCTCCGGCACTCTCACTGCCGAGCCTCTTCACTGCGCCAGGCGCAACCGCGCCAGTTGCTTGTGCGATCAGAGCGCCAACGCGAGCCCTTGGGGGACGAGAGGGGGAAGATTCTATTTCTTCATCTTCGTCTGAATCTTCTTCTGTCGACGAGTGCTCATCGGCCGTTAGCACCCCGCCCTGTTTCTCCGACGTATTTTCCAACGGCAAGGGCAGCACGGCGCGCGCCGGCGCCGTCGACGCTCCGTCGAGATCCGGCCGAGGCGCCGGCCGATGCTTACCCTTGTTGCCCTTGCCGTTCTCGCTCTTCGTCATCGAATGCGCGGCGCGGGCAGCCCAAACCTCGTCGATGAACGGGAAAGCGATACCCGTGTCAGTGTCGACGGCGAGCCCGGCAACACGTAAGGCAGAGAGGAACCGGGCAACGTGCGCATCGTTCTGGCAGCCCGTGCGACGTCGCAGCCAGGGCGAGGTGTAGCCGCTGGCCGGCATGGGCTGCGGTTCGCTCAGTGATTCGTCGACTAACCGGAGCCATTGCGCGAGGAATTTTTCCCCGAGCAAGTCGGCCCACTCGGACAGCCGGCCGCGAGGCATTTTGATGAACGGCCAGCTCATCGCGCCGCCCTCCCGCCAGCGAACGTCGCTGGGAGCGGCAACAGCCGCGAGCGCACATGCACGACGATGAGGCCCCGCCGGTGCTCGACGCGGTGCACGCGGCGGCGTAGATGCCGGCGGCCTTCAACGCATACGATCTCGGCGCGCGCCGCGCAGTGGCGCGGGCGCTGATGCTCTGCTATGGTGTTCACGGCGTGTTCTTCCGCTTCGGCTGCCGATCGGCAGCGCACCTGGCGAGGTGAACGGGGACGCAACGGGCACTGGTAGGCATCGAACGGGCTGAGCGCTCCAACGCTCAGCCCGTCGCGTTTATCGGTCCCGCTCAGCGCCGGATGGCGCGCGCAGGAGGACGGCGGCGAAGCCGGTCGCACGAGCCAGCCGGGCGACGGCACCGTCTCGGAACTCGCCGCGTAGTAGCGCGGAGATCGCGCCGGCTGCGCGGGCGTGCTGCGGCGAAGCCGGCGGCGTCTGCGCAACGTCAGCAGGCGGCCGGCGGCCAGGGAACTCGATCACGTTCGACGTCATCGGCGGCGCTCCATTTTCTTCATCAAGCGTTGCGTTTCGGCGATGTGCGCGACGAGCTCGTCGGGGGACTTCGCCAGGAACACGTCCGGATCGCACCGGTACGTGTGCGCTAGCCAGTAAGCCGCTAGAGTGACGTCGCGCTCTAGCGGAACGTCACGAAAAAACGGGCGATCACCGCGGCGCAGGCGTCGAGATCGATGAACTCGAACTCGTCGACCGTCGACGGCGGGAGCGGCGGTGACGCGAGCGCCGACACGTAGGCGGCCACGGCGTCCCACCGCACCTCGATTTCGGCGACACGGCCGTCGGGGCCGGTGGTGAGTTTTAACGGGTTGCCATGCTGCTTGATGTCGCGAGCCAACGGCCGACGCAGTTTGATGCGGCTCACCTCTGTGTCGTAGGCGCGATACGTTCGAGAGAGCGCGATGGCGCCGTCGTCGACGTCGGCGGAGAACTCGCCGGGCGTGGCGGCGATCGCGGGGAAGGGCTCGGCCGCCTCCATCGCGCCGCGCGTGGGCGCTGGGCGCACCGACGGGCGCGGCGGCGCGGTCCGCTGATCGATCGGGGGAATGCCGGTGCCGTAGTCATGGCCACCTAGGTGGCGCGTGGTGCTGCTCATGGGGATCGCCTCTGGTCAGTGATCGGGACGGCCCACGCGGGACAACACGGCGCGTCAATTTCGGATGCGGGAGGGGACGGGACGACGCGCCTGCTACCTCAAAAGTCCCCACGAACTGAGGCGACCCAACGCATCGTCCAGGCCGTACGCGACCGCTGTGAGAGCGCCGGCGGCCTCGAGATCGGCGAGCGTCTGGCGCTGCGATTCCGTGAGCCGGCCGCCTTCGCGCTTCAACTCGAGCGCGTAGAACTGCCCGGCGTGCAGGGCGATCAGGTCGGGCATTCCCGCCCTCGTGCCCAGCGCCTTCAGCTTGCCGCCGAGCCCGGCGCCGCGCGCTTCGCCGTTCGGCACGTGCGCGTAGACGACGCCTGGCCGCGCACGCCTCGCGAGGTGCGCGACAACGGTGCGGTGAATGGCTTCCTCGCTCATGCGGCTGACCGTGGCGAGGCGCTGGGTGCGGGCGCTTGGCAAGGCGTTCTCGTTCGCCGATTGCATTAGGCGCCGCCCTTCAGCAGTTCGTCGATCGCGTCCATTGGGATCAGGCGAACCCATCCCACCTTGACGCTCCGAAGCTCGCCGCTCTTCAGCATCTTTGCGAGCTTGCGGGGCGATACTCCTAGTGCTTTGGCCGCCGGGCCCGGTCGAAGCGCCAGCGGCGGCGCCGGGCTTTCCGTTTGGGTCGTGTGAAAGTTCATAGCTCCGCACCTCGCTGTGCTGCTCCGCTTGACAGCGCCGCTTCGTGCGCTGCGCTGCATGTCGCAACATGCCGGGTTCGAATTTCCGGAAACAACCGCTTGACGCCTGAAATGCTATCGGTCGCTCGATTCTGACCAGATTCGGTTCGCCTGGAACTCGCACCAGAGGCCGACGTCTTCGCCGCGCCGCGCCGCCATATCAGCAAGGCGGCAAATCATTAGGGCCTCGAAGCGCTCACGCCGCAGCTTTCCGAGATCAGTCTGGTTGAGCGGCTCTTCGTCAGGCGCGGCGCGCAGCCGGTCGATTGTTCTCGGGGCTCCCTTTCGCCCTGGTCCGTGACGCTCTCTGTGCCCCGTACCATCCTTCCACTCTGTGATGACCTCCGCGTGTAGGCCGGACAGGTCGCGCACCATCCAGCCCCGACGCGCGGCGTAGACTTGCGCCTTCTCAATGACCGACCGAGCGGCGCCTTCCCCTCGAAACACGGCGCTGTAGTTTCCCACGGCACCGCCGAGCACCTCGATCATCCCGGCCAGCTGCCCGTTGAATTCGGCACGTTCGCTCGGCACTCGGCTGGATATGTATTTGACGTCGAACATGGCGGGGCGAACATTCCCGCGAACGTCGTCGAGCGCATAGAGCAATCGCTGAATCGGCTCGGACCGATAAGGGCCGATCAGGTCGGCGAATTTCACAAGTGCCCACACGGCCTCTGTCGCCGCAGCAAGCCCGTTGTCATTCTCCGTTTCGAGCAGGTTCGCCGCGGCGCGCAGATCCTCGTCGAGTTCGGCAACCCGCCTCGGATCGTCCAGCGCATAGACGGCCCAGCGATTCCCCTTACCCATCGGCTCGCCCTCCCGTCGCTGTGCGCAGCGGCACCACATTGCCGCCCGCGGCGCTGCCGCAGTAGGCGGCCCAGTCGGTCATGAGCGCGCGGCGCTTCGCGAGCGCATCACCGCGCCGGTAAGCCTGCTCGACGGCATCGCCGACGGCGTGCGCGAGCGCGGCCTCGCACACTTCGCGCGGGTGCGGCGTCGCCTCGCCGGCCCAATCGCGGAACGTCGAGCGGAAGCCGTGTGTGGTGATGCCGTCGCGGCCCATGCGCTTGAAGAGCGCCTTCATCACCATGTTGGAGAACGGCTTGCCGCGCTTCGCCCCGGGGAACACGAGATCATCGGGCCCGCCGGCGGGCACGCGGGCGAGAACGGCGATCGCAGCCGGTGAGAGCGGCACGCGGTGCGGCTTGCAGGCCTTCATCCGCTCGGCCGGGCACTCCCACACGGCCGCCGAGAGGTCGATCTCGCGCCAGCGCGTGCCCAGCGCCTCGCCGAGACGAGCTGCCGTCAAAATGCACCATTCGAGAGCCCGGGCGGCGATCGCGGGGCGCTCTCGCAGCTCGAGCATGAACGCGGGCAGATCCTCCCACGGCAGCGCGGCGTGATGGCCGTGCGAGAGCTTTCCGCGCTTCGGCAGAAGGTGATCGAGATGGCCGCGCCACCGCGCCGGGTTCGCCGTACCGGCCGCGATCAGCCCGCGAGCTCGCGCGGCATCGAGCACGGCCTCGATGCGGGCGCGCGTCCGCGAGGCGGTTTCCGGCTTCGTCGACCAGATCGGCATGAGGACCGCGAGCACGTCTTCGGTCGTGATCTCGTCGACGGCCTTCTCGCGCAGCGGGCCGGCGTACACGTCGAGCGTCATCCGCCATTGCGCCCGATGCTTGGCGTTGCGCCACTCCGGAGACTTGGCGGCCCTCAGGGCGTCCGCGACGGCGCCGAACGTCCGCGTGCTCGCCGGCTGGCGCTGGGCCGCCTCGGTGGAGCGGCGCTCGTCGATCGGATCGCGGCCGGCGGCGAGATGCTTTCGGGCTTCAGCCGCCAGGTTGCGTGCGTCGGCGAGACTGACGGACGCGAGGCCACCCAGCCCCATCTCGGATTGCCGCCCGTCGCGCTTGCGCCGGTAGATGAACACCCATCGCTTTCCTAGGTGCTTCGCCCCCTCATCGCTGGCCTTGGCGTCCACGACGAGATAGAGCCCCCCGCCGTCGCTGTGCCGCCCGGTCTTCGCGGCGGTCTGCACCCCGCGCGCCGTGAGCTTGTGCATCGCCCGCGCCATCGCTCCCCCCTTCCGTCGTGCTGGGGCGCGGCCGTCGCACCCCAGCATTCACCCCAGCACCGTACAGTGCTTCGGGTGCAACGGGGAGCACCCCCGTGCACACGGAAACGGGAAAACTCAAGCATTTCTGCGGGTGCGGGGATCGGGGAAGCGGTGGGGTGCACTGCCGTGCATTGGCGGGTGGCGGTCCCTACGGGAGTCGAACCCGTCTTTCAAGATTGAAAATCTCGCGTCCTAACCGATAGACGAAGGGACCGCGGGAGCCCATGCGCCGAGCGCTGGTGTGGCGTCGGATGGGCTCCGGCGAAGCGGATATAGGCGGCTTCGGCGCCTCTGGCAAGCGAACCCTGGCGCGAGGCAAGGTGTTGGAGACAAGTGGGCGCGGGGTAAGCCGCACATAGCGGGCAACATGAGCAGAGTCGGAACGGCAGCGGCCGCCGGGACGAAGCCCGACGGCCGCTCGATCGTGAGGGCGGCTTGCGCCGGCTCAGCTCTTCTGGCGCACGTAGGAGCCCGGCGCGGCCTCGATGACACCGAGCTTCTCACCGGGATCACGCGGCAGGGTCCACGCGCCGGACTGCTTGGCGAGCCAAGCCGACCAGTGCGGCCACCACGAGCCGGGCGTCTCGCGCGCCATCTTGCTCCAGTCGTCGAGCGTATCGGCGGCGGCTTTGGATGCCGTCCAGTACTGGTACTTCACCTTGTCCGGCGGGTTGACGACGCCGGCAATGTGGCCCGAACCCGCGAGCACGAATTCGACCGGGCCACCGAAAAGCTTCGAGCCGATGAACACCGACTTGGCCGGAGCGATGTGGTCTTCCTTGGTGGCGAGCTCGTAAATCGGGATACGGACCTTGCCGAGATCGAGCGGCGTGTTGGCGATTTTCATCTCGCCCTTGGCGAGACGGTTCTCGTGATAGAACTCGCGCAGGTAGAAGTTGTGGTTCGCCGCCGGCATGCGCGTCGAATCCTGGTTCCAGTAGAGCAGGTCGAACGGGAACGGCTTCTTGCCGAGCAGGTAGTTGTTGACGACATACGGCCAGATCAGGTCGCGCGGCCGCATCATGTTGAAGACGTTGGCCATGCGCGAGCCGTCGAGGAAGCCGCGCTCGGCCATCATCTCCTCGAGGCTCTTCAACTGGGTGTCGTCGATGAAGATCAGCAGGTCACCGGCCTTGGTGAAATCGACCTGCGTCGTCAGGAACGTCGCCGAGATGATCGGCTGCTCGCCACGCGCAGCCAAGTAGGCGAGCGTCGATGCCAGCAGGGTGCCACCGACGCAGTAACCGAGCGCGTTACACTTCGGCACGCCGGTTTCGCGACGTACCGCGTCCGTCGCCGCCAGCACACCTTCCTTCATGTAGTCTTCGAAGGACTTGTGCGAGAGGTTGCGGTCGGGGTTGACCCACGACACCACGAACACGGTGAATCCCTGGTCCACCGCGTACTTGATGAAGCTCTTCGGCGGCGTCAGGTCGAGGATGTAGTACTTGTTGATCCACGGTGGCACCACCAGCAGCGGCACCTCGCGCACCTTGTCGGTGGTCGGCGTGTACTGGATGAGCTGGAGGATATCGTTCTGGAAGACGACCTTGCCCGGGGTGACGGCGAGGTTGCGGCCGACCTCGAAGGCGTTGATGTCGGTCTGGCTGATCTTCAGGAGATCGCCCGATTTCTCCATGTCCTCGACGAAGTGCGCCATGCCCTGCACGAGGTTGCGCGCATTCGTCTGCAGCGTCTCGCGCACGACCTCGGGATTGGTCATCGGGAAATTCGAGGGCGACATCGCGCTCGAAACCTGGCGGAAGTAGAAGTCGATCTTCTGCTTCGTGCGCTCGTCGATGCCCTCTGTCTTTTGCAGAATACCTTCGGCCCAGTTGGTCGTCAGCAGGTAGGCCTGCTTCCAGAAGTCGAAATAGGGGTTCGACGACCACTCGGGGTCCTTGAAGCGGTTGTCACCCGATTCGGGCACCGCGACAGGCTTTACATCTTCGCCGAGCATGCGCCGGAGCGTGTTGTTCCAGAGCTCGACGTAGGACCGCATGAGCGATCCCTGCGCCTCGGCGAGCTTGGCCGGCTCGGTGACCCAACGCTGGGCGATCTCGCCCATCATCTTGCCGGCCTCCGCCATCTCGCTCGCGGCGGTGAACGGGCTCATCTGTGTGTCGGCGCGCTCCAGGTAGCTGGACATCGCCTTGCCGCTTTCCTCGAAGAGCTTCAGCACGTTGCGCGTGAATTCCTCGGGATTCGGGATGCTGTAGGCGGAGAGATCGGACGTTTCCGGCTTGTTCGGCTTCTGCATCTTTTTCGTCTTCGACTCTGCGGTTGTTGACGATGCTGGTCTGCTTCACTCGGTTCGAAATCGAGTTCGGGGCCACGTACATCGGCTCCGCTTCGATCCGAAGCCGCCGCGGCGCTGAACGGTTCGCCATCGCGATGGCGCGAATTTGAGCGATTGCCTAAGGCGCTATAGTCTGGCGGGGCCGGAATCAAGCAAACATTGGTATTGAGAGCTGTCGCTCTCGCACGGGCAGCCGCCATCAACAGTTTATCCCGCTGAGCTTTTCGGCTCCATCGTCCGAATGCTCATGCGGAATCGATTCCTACTCTCGGTTAATGAACGAGCGACGACGCAGCCGGTGCATCGGCCTGCGGGATGCAGCATGCCAGAGAGCCATTGGTTATCCGGCCGTTGCCCCTCGGCGGACGCCACGGATCTCACGGATCGATAGTGCATCGTCCCGCCGGCACGAGGGTCCAGCCGATGGCGGGAATTCGATGTCAACATAGCTCGGTGTCGTCGTTTGAAGCGACCGACATCAATTCGCCGATAATAGAACCGCAATTTCCCGTGCCTATCGAAGCGGCCTTGGAGATTCGGCCCGCATGCCGGCTACGCCGGCGACAACCACACCGCAATCACATCAGTACGTTTACAGAATGGAGTTTCCCGATGCGCACGCCGATCGCAGCCGCCGTCGTCCTTCTCGCCGGAGGCTCGGGTGCCGCCGCGGAAACGGTCGCCGCGACATCCCGCATCGATGCGGTGACCGTGTTCCCGTCTGGTGCCGAGGTCGTTCGTACCGCGCGCGTGACGATCGCCAAGGGTGAGCACACGGTCGTGTTCGCCAACCTGCCGGCCGAGGCGGTTGCGAGCTCGATCCGTGTCGACGGCAAGTCGGCACAGCCGATGGAACTCGGCGCGGTCGACAGCCGGCGGCTCTATCTTTCCGAGCAGGAGAGCGCCAAGACGGAGGCCGAGCGCAAGCGCCTCGAAGCCGAGATCGAAACGTTCGAAGACCAGCGACGGATCGCGGAAGCTCGCATCGCAGCGGCCGATGTTCAGAAAAGTCTCGTCGCCAACCTCGCCAACTTGCCGAACCGCCCGCCGTTGCCGGCCGGCGCGGCGCCTGCCCGCGACGATTGGGCATCGATCCTGGCGCTCATGGGAACGAGTCTGCGCGACATCGCCAAGGCACGCATCGATGCCGAAGTCGAAATGCGTACGCTGGACCGCCGTCTCACCGACCTGCGCAACGAACTCACGAGCCTTGCGCCGAGCCAGGAGGAACGGACCGAGGTGAAGATCGCGGTCAAGGCCGAGCAGTCGCTCGAGGCAGACCTCACCGTCCGCTATCAGGTCGCGAGCGCAAGCTGGTCGCCGAGTTATGACGCGCGCCTCGCCACCGGCTCGAAAACCAAAGGTCCTGCGCTCGAACTCACGCGGCGTGCCACCATCACCCAGCAGACCGGAGAAGCCTGGGAGGACGTTGCGATCCAGCTCGCCACGGCGCGTCCGACCGCTGGTACCGCCGCACCACAACTCGCAACGATCAGCGTCGATTTCTTCGAACCGCGTCCGGTGCCGATGGCGGCACCCGCGTCGCGCGCCATCCGGCAGATGGCGGACGGAGCCGCCCCGCCGCCGCCCGCTGCCGAGGCCGTGGCGGCGATGGATGCGGCCGCCCCCGCCGCGCCGGTGCTGCGAAAGGCGACGCGGGCTCTCGCAGAGGCCGAGGTGGCACCGTTCCAGACCACCTATCTCGTTTCGGGGCGCGCCAGCGTCGCCACCACCGGCGAGCCGAAGAGCCTGGACCTCAAGATCGATCGCTTCGAACCGCAGCTTCTTGCCCGCACCGTCCCGAAGCGCGACGCCAAGGCCTATCTCTACGCCAAGGTCGATGTTCCCCGCGGCTCGCCCATGCTGCCGGGGCCAGTGGCGCTGTTCAGGGACGGCACTTTCGTCGGTAACGGCCAACTGCCTTTGCTCGCGGGCGGCGAGAAACACGAACTCGGCTTCGGCGCTGACGACATGGTGCGGGTCCGCCATTCGATCGCCGAGGAGAAGCGCGGCGAGACCGGGCTGATCTCCGCCTCGAAGACCGACGAGCGCAATTATCGCCTTTCCGTCAAGAACATGCACGAGCGCTCCATCGAAGTCTCGGTACTCGACCAGATCCCGGTTTCGCGCCAGGACGAGATCAAGGTGGAGTGGATCGGCCGGCACCAGCCGACCGTTCGCGACGTCGAGGATAGGCGCGGTGTCGTCGCTTGGGACATGAAGCTCGAAGCCGACGAGGAGAAGGTCATCGAGTTCGGTTATCGGGTCATCTGGCCGGCAGCGAAATCGATCACTTATTCCGGGCGCTAAAGATCGCCCACACTAAGACCGCCCGGCGCCGAGCGGTTCGATGAAATTGCTCCGGAATTTTTTGGTCTGAGTGCCAGCTCCGGGTCGAGGTGCGGTCTGTCCGGGGGTAGCGCCGGGCGCCGCCCTCGACGGCGATACCACTTCGACGCCGGTCGTCTTGCCGCCCGCGGATCGGCCGAGAGCGGCTTTCCGCGGTTGCCGAACGCGGCCCTTCGCGATAAATGCCTCCACGGCTCCGGACGTTTCGTCCGGAGCCGTTCTGCTTTTCGAGGAGCCGATATGGCGAACGTGGTGGTGATCGGCGCCCAATGGGGCGACGAGGGCAAGGGCAAGATCGTCGATTGGCTGTCTGAGCGCGCCGATGTGGTGGTGCGTTTCCAGGGCGGCCATAACGCCGGACACACCCTGGTGATCGGCGAGAACACCTACAAGCTGTCGCTGCTGCCCTCGGGCGTCGTCCGACCCGGCAAGCTCGGGATCATCGGCAATGGCGTAGTCGTCGATCCGTGGGCGCTGTGCGCCGAAATCGAGCGACTGGGCAAGCAAGGCGTGAGTGTGACGCGCGAGACGTTGCGCATCGCCGAGAACGCGACGCTCATCCTGCCGTTGCACCGCGAGCTCGACCAGATGCGGGAGGAGGCCGCAGGCGCCGGCAAGATCGGCACCACGGGCCGTGGCATCGGCCCGGCCTACGAGGACAAGGTTGGACGCCGCGCCATCCGCGCGCAGGACTTGAAGAACCTAGAGACACTCGGTCCCAAGGTGGATCGCATCCTGGTGCATCACAACGCTTTGCGCCGCGGCCTCAGCAAGCCCGAGATCGACCGGGCCGGGCTTATGGCCGAGCTCGCCGAGATTGCTCCGAAGATCCTGCCGTTCATCGACGTGACGTGGGATCTGCTCGATCGCGAGCGCAAGGCCGGCAAGCGCATTCTGTTCGAGGGTGCGCAGGGTGCGCTGCTCGATATCGATCACGGCACGTATCCGTTCGTGACGTCCTCCAACACGGTCGCGGCGCAGGCGGCGACCGGCTCGGGCATGGGGCCGCGCCAAGTCGGATATGTGCTCGGTATCGCCAAGGCCTACACCACGCGCGTCGGCTCCGGTCCGTTTCCGACCGAGTTGCTCGACGAGGTGGGACAGGAGATCGGCAAGCGTGGCCACGAGTTCGGCACCGTGACAGGGCGCGCGCGTCGCTGCGGCTGGTTCGACGCGGTGCTCGTCCGCCAGACGATCAAGGTGACGGGCATCGACGGCATCGCGCTGACCAAGCTCGACGTGCTCGACGGCTTCAAGGAGATCAAGCTCTGCGTCGGTTACAAGCTGGACGGCGAGCGCATCGATCGCCTGCCCGCCGGCCAGAATAGCCAGGAGCGCATCGAGCCGATCTACGAGACCTTCGAGGGCTGGACGCAATCGACGCGCGGCGCCAGGAGCTGGGCGGAGTTGCCGGCGCAGGCGGTGAAATATGTCCGACACATCGAGGAGCTGATCGAGTGCCGCGTCGATCTGCTGTCGACGAGCCCGGAGCGTGACGACACTATCCTGATGCGCGATCCGTTCGCCGATTGACGGCCTATGCAACCGGCGGGCTCCAGGAAGAGCCTCGGCGAAAGCAATCGTAAAGGCTGATCTGCTCTAATCGATACGGCGAGCGGGCAACCCGAAGTGCCTCGCCAGGTCGTGTCGCGGGCAGCGTCGCGGCGTGTTGCACGAGCCCGGCGGTGCGGTGCACGACGGGCCGAGATCGGTGCGCGCGGCGCAACTCCGGCGAGCTGTGCTGGCATCCGTGAGTGGGATTCGGATCGCCCTTCGCGACGAAGATGGATCACCTGTGCTTCCATCGGCGTTGATAGGATTGCGGCAAGCCAGTAGGGATCGAAGGCGTCGCGGACGCTATTTCGCTGAAGCAGACCGGGACAGTAGATGATCCATTTCCGTCCCATCCTGATGTCGCTCGGCCTGATGCTCGCCGTCGTGTCGTTGACGATGATGCTGCCGGCCTTCGTAGATCTCGCCGACGGCAACGAGGATTGGCGCGCGTTCGCCGGCGCCGCCGCCTTCACCTTGTTCATCGCCGGGCTGCTGGTACTGCTCAACTACGACGACCGCCCGGCTCAGTTGACGGTCAAGGATGCGTTCCTACTGACGACACTCAGTTGGACGGCGCTCTGCGCCTTCGCCGCGCTCCCCTTCATCAGCCTCGGCGTGTCCTATACCGACGCCTATTTCGAGACGATGTCGGGCCTCACCACCACCGGCTCGACGGTGCTGACCAAGCTCGACGACCTGCCGCGCGGCGTGCTGCTGTGGCGTGCCTTGCTCAACGGCATCGGTGGTATCGGCATCATCGTCATGGCCATCCTCATCCTGCCGTTCCTGCGCGTCGGCGGCATGCAGCTTTTCCACGCCGAGAGCTCTGATCGAAGCGAGAAGATATTGCCTCGCTCGCTCGAGCTCGTCGCCGCCACAGCGGGTGTCTACGTCGCCCTGATTCTGCTGTGCACGCTGGTCTACGCGACCTTCGGCATGACATTTTTCGACGCGATCACCCATTCGCTCGCGACGATAGCGACGGGCGGGTTCTCGACGCACGATGCGAGCTTTGGCTTCTTTCAATCGCCGCCGATCGAATGGGCCGGCACCCTCTTCATGGCGCTTGGCGCGATGCCGTTTCTCGTGCTGTTTCGTGCTGTGAGGGGAGAGCCCGGCGCGTTGTGGTCCGACGAGCAGGTGCGCGGGTTCATCGGCTTTCTCGTCGTCGTCACGTTCATTCTGGCGCTGTGGCTCTCGATCTCGCGCGAGCTCAACTTCATCGACGCCATGCGCATGTCGGCCTTCAACGTCACCTCAATCGTCACCACCACGGGTTTCGCCAGCACGGACTACACGGCGTGGGGGACGTTCGCTGTCGGGCTATTTCTGCTGTTGACGTTTGTCGGCGGCTGCTCGGGATCGACGGCGGGTGCGATCAAAATCTACCGCCTCCAAGTCGCCGGACTGCTGACGCGGCGCCATTTCACACACCTCATCTCGCCCAACCGCATCGTTCCGCTGTCCTACAATGGACGCCGCCTGCCTGACGACGTGCCGTTCTCCGTCGTCGCGTTCCTGGCGATCTACATGGCGACGGTCGGCATCTTCACGGTCATGCTGTCGGGCATGGGGCTCGACATCGTCACGTCGTTCTCGTCCGCCGCGCAGGCGCTTGGCAATGTGGGTCCCGGCCTCGGCGATATCGTCGGACCGGCCGGAAATTTTGCGACGCTGCCCGATGCCGCCAAATGGGTGCTGTCGTTCGCAATGCTGCTCGGCCGCCTCGAGCTGTTCACGGTGCTGGTGCTGTTCCGGCCAGAGTTCTGGCGCGGCTGAGCATTCAGCCTCGCGCGCGGCTGTCGGCGCTTAGGAGCGGTCGGCCGTCACCACGCCGCGGAACTCGGTCAGTGCCTGCGGCACGAGTTCGAGTGCCAGCAGGCGCGCGGGATTGACCGGGCCGGGCAGCGCGATCTGGCCGTGGGGCACAGGCGTGAATCCGAAGCGGCCGTAGTACGGCAGGTCGCCAACCAGCAGCACGAGCTTGTTTCCGGCAACACGCGCGTCGTCGATGGCGCGAGCGATGAGGGCGCGGCCATAGCCCTTACCGGCGACGGCCGGATCAATCGCGACGGGCCCGAGGAGCAGAGCGCCGGCCTTTCCGCCGATCCTGATTTCCGTGAACCGCAAGACCGCCACGAGCCGCGTGCCGAGCATCGCGGCGCGGCAATGGGGTGTGATGGCGGGTGTGCCCTCGCGCACACGATAGGCGGTGCGCGCAAAGCGGCCAGGGCCGAACGCGGCGCGGTGCAGCGCCGAGACGGCCGGCAGGTCTTCGGGCCGTACCGGCCGAATGGTCAGATCTTGCGACGTGCTCATGGCGTTCCGGCCTCACGGTGCGAGGTCGGCGGAACGCCGGCTCGGGGCGAGGCGGCGCATAGCATGGGGCCGGTCCGGGGTCCAGCAGCCCGGCGACGCGGCCCGCGCAGTCGAAACGCCAGCCTCTGCCCCCCGTAACCGCGGGTCCAAAGTTCGTGTGCCGTCGCGACCGTGGGCAGCGGGCCGCCGGTCAATCCTGAGGAAATATCGAGGGAAACGGGCTTCGCCACCGCTCAAGCTTCGTCGGGTGTCGGCGTTCCGCGCGCCACGTCGGAGATGCGGGCAGCGGCCACCGGATCGGTATCGCGCGGCAGCTCGCCGGGACCGAACGAGCCGATCTCTCCAAGCGCCGAGCGAGACCGCGCACCATGCCGGTTTGGCGTCCACGCGCTCCAGGCCCGCACCACCATGAGTGCCACGTGGTCGCTGCCCGTATGGGGCGGCGCACGGTACACCGCGAACAACTCGGCCGCCCCTCCTGGCTCGATCGCCGCCCTTGTCCGCAGCACGCGCGCGACGGCATCGCCGGCCGCCTCACCCTTCTCGACCGGGCCTCCGGGCAAGCGCCAGAAGCGCTCGCGTGGCCCTCGAATCAGAAGGAAGCGCCCCTCGCCGTCGATCACCGCGGCTTCGACCGCGAGCGTCAATCCGCGCGAAAACCGCCAGTAGCGCTGGAGAAAGAGCGAAACGGCGCGGGACATCTGCGGTGAAGGCTCCTCGAGTTCGCCGGGGCCGGCGTTTCGGTCTGCGGTCGAAGATGACTATAAGGGCGAATTACGGAGCAAGAAGGAACGATCCCGGCATGCCGGACGCCACCGTCATCGCGCACATTTCCGACCTGCACATGACGCCGCTCGCAGGCTTCACGCCGCGGCACTGGAACGTCAAGCGCACGCTCGGACTGCTGAACTGGCATCGCGGCCGCAAGGCGGTGCACCGACGCGAGATCGTCGATGTGCTCGTTGACGACATGCGGGCGTTCGCGCCCGACCATATCGCCGTGACGGGCGATCTCTGCAACATTGGGCTGCCGGCGGAGTACGAGGCGGCCCTCGTCTGGCTCGAGGCGCTGGGCGATCCCGGATTGGTGAGCGTCGTCCCGGGTAACCATGACATCTACACGCGTCTGCGCAGCCACGGGGGCGTTGAAACCTGGCGGCCCTATATGCGCGCGGACGAGTTCGGTGAGACGCTTGCCGCACCACCCGGACGGCGCGGGTTTCCCTATGTGCGCCGGGTCGGGAATGTCGCGCTGGTTGGCGTCAACTCCGCAATCGAAACGCGCCCGTTCGTCTCGGCGGGACGGGTTGGGGAAGAACAGCTCGCGCGCCTCGCAACTCTTCTCGAGAACCTCGGTTCCAGCGGGCTCGCGCGCGTCGTGATGATCCACCATCCGCCGCTGCCCGGACAAGCTTCGGCGAACCGCGGCATGGCCGACGCCCACGCAGTCGAGGCCGTGCTCTCACGTCATGGCGCCGAGCTCGTCGTGCATGGGCACATGCATCGTGACAGCCTCGTCTGGTGCGAGGGAGGGCATGTCCGCGTGCCAATCCTCGGGATCGCCTCCGGCTCGGCCGCCCATCGCCACAAGGGCGAGCCGCTCGGCCGCTACAACCTGATCCGCGTGCGCAAGGATGAGGGCGCATGGAACATCGAGGTGATCGGCCGTGGGCTGACGGCGGGCGGCACGGGCGTGGTAGAGCTCGACAGGCTGCATCTGACGCCGTGTTGACGGCGCGCCCGAGCCAACCGGCAATAGCGTGCCTGGATCGGCTCTTGGCGTGGTAAGCATGCGAACCCGCCGCGCCGCCATCGAACGGGCGGCGACATTCCGCAGCCATTGCCCGCATCGGGATCTCATGCAGCGCTCCGTCAACGACAGCCCGTCCGGCGCGCTTCGCGCCGCCTCGCCCGCGTCAGGTCGTCCAGCTTGGATGGTGATCCTGGCGGCCGCCGCCATCGCCGCCATCGCCATGGGTCTGCGCCAGGCGATGGGGCTGTATCTGAAGCCCGTATCCGAAACTCTGTCGCTCGGCCGCGAGGCGTTCGCGCTCGCGGTTGCCGTCGCCAACATCGTCTGGGGCGTGGCGGCGCCGTTCGCCGGCGGCATATCCGATGCCTATGGTGCGGGACGAGTCGCCGTCACGGGCGCGGTCTCGCTCACGGCCGGATTGCTGGCGATGTACGCGGCGAGGAGCGAGTTCGATCTTCTCGTCTCCGGCGTGCTGCTCGGGATCGGCGTCGCCGGCTGCGGCGTCAATGCGATGGTCGGAGCCGTCGCCCGCGCCGTGTCACCGGAAAACCGTTCGTCAGCCATCGCGGCAATCGGCATGGGCAGCGGTGTGGGCATCCTAATCGCTCTGCCCTACACCCATCTCGCGATCGGCGCGCTTGGCTGGCAGAACAGCCTGTTGCTGCTCTCCGCAACGACGGCGATCATTTTCGTCCTGGCACTGCCGGTCAGTGGGCGGCCCGCGGTGCACGCGGGCGACGGGTCATCGCAGACGCTGCGCGAAGCGCTCGCCGAGGCCTTTCGTAGTCGCAGCTACTGGCTGCTCAATGCGGGCTTCTTCGTCTGCGGTTTCCACGTCGTGTTTTACGGAACGCATCTCCCGGCCTACGTCGCGGACCAGGGGCTCGGTGCGGAGGTGGCAGTCCTGGCGTTGACGGTGGTCGGCCTCGGCAACCTCGTCGGCACCTATCTCGCCGGGCAATGGGGACGGTTTCGACCCAAGCGCTACGGCCTCGTGCTGATCTATCTCGGACGCTCGCTCGTCTTTCTCGCGTTCCTGTTTCTTCCGGTCACCGAGACGTCGATCGTGGTGGTGAGCGGCTTGCTCGGGCTGCTCTGGCTCTCGACCGTGCCGTTGACCAGCGGAATAGTCGGCACGATGTTCGGGCCACGCTGGATGAGCACGCTCTATGGCATCGTCTTCCTGTCGCATCAGGTCGGATCGTTCCTCGGCGCCTGGCTCGGCGGCTATGTTTTCGACAAGCTGCACAGCTACGATGCGATGTGGTGGATCTCGGTCGGTCTCGGCATTTTCGCCGCGCTGGTCAACTGGCCGATCCGCGAGGAGGGTGTGCGTCGCCCTGCGCCTGCACCTGCGGCGGCGTGAGCATCCCGTACGGTCGCGAGCTGGGATCGCCGAAACGGCGGCGGGCGAACGGGGAGGCGACGATGGCAAACGGCACGGAGCCCGACGACGAGAAAACGCAGCGACCGGACCATGCTGCGGGTGAGGGTCGGCGCGAAAAGATCCGTGCGCCACGCGGCGTCGGCACGGCGTTGACGGTCTTCGTCGCGCTTGTGGTGGCGGCGGCCGTTTATCTGATCGCTGTCCGGCGCGAGGCGCTGTTCGTCGATCTCGCCGGTCTTTCCGGCATGCTGTTCTGCTTCTGAGAACCGCCGGACATGGTTCCTGGAACCTTGAAAGGTCAATTGCGATGAGCGAAACCGGTCCCCGGCGATCACCTGGAACGACGTCGGCCGCCGGCCGTCGGCGCCTGCTGACCCTGGCGTTCGCGGTCGCCGCCATGGTCGCGCTCGGCTATCTCGCGCTCATCTGGCAGGAGTTGCATCCCTGAGCCGGGGCAGCGGGGCGGGGCCGGGCACCAATTCGCCTTCCGAAATCCGCACATTCGACTATGCTGATCTGCGCGAGGGTGCCCTTCCCGCCGGGGGGCGTCGCCACGAAGGGCGCGACGAGCCAGAAGAAGCCGCGCACCGGCGAACGCCATCGCCTCGCACGCAAATGACACAAAAACAAAGCTCTGGGGAGAACGTCAATGCCAACCATCGCCCGCTCGATCCGGGGCGCGTCCAGCGTACGCGCGTTTGTCTGCCTTGCCGCCTCGGCGCTGGCCGTCACCGCGGGTATCGGTGCAGGACCGGCGAAGGCAGACGACATCCTGAAGCGCGTCACCAAGAAGGCCGAGTTCGCCGACGCGCGCACCGACCTCCAGAACGCGATCATCAACCAGGGTCTCAAGATCGACTACAACGGACGCATCGGTGAGATGCTGAAGCGGACGGGCAGCGACGTCGGCTCGTCCAAGGAGATCTACACCGACGCCGAGTATTTCACGTTCTGCTCGTCGAAGCTGTCGCGCGCGATGATGGAGGCGGACCCGATCAACATGGGGATGTGCCCCTACATGATGTTCGTCTATGCGGCGCCGGATAAGCCCGGCGAGGTTACGATCGGCTACCGCGCGGCGGCGATGCGCGGCAACGAGGCGTCGCACAAGGCGCTCACCGACATCAATGCGCTACTCGATACGATTCTGAAGGAAGCGTCCGAGTAACTCGCGGCATCCCATCCGCCTCTCTCTCTCTTGGCGCGGTTCGGCCGGGCGCGTTCCGTGGTGCGCAGAGCCACGCTGTTTCCGAATTCGCCGTCCCAGCCATTCGCCGCAGTTGACTTTCCGTCTGCTTTGTAGCCCGATTGGCGGGTGATGGTTCCCGGCGGGCGAAAGTCCGGCGGGTGAAAAGGGAACTCGGGACCGGCGGAATGCTCCGCCTTCATCCGAGGCTGCCCCCGCAACTGTAAGCGGTGAGCCTGCTCCGCAGATGCCACTGTCGGCCCGACCCGGGCCGATGGGAAGGTTGGAGCAAGGCGCTAGAGCCGCGAGCCAGGAGACCTGCCATCGCAAGTCGCCCATCCTCCGTGCGGGGCGCGCGGTGGAGCGGACTCCCGTAGTGGCGACCGATGTGCAACCGGTGGGAGCAAGCGTTCGGTGTCGCCAAGGTCGGGCATTTCATCCTGATCATATAGGTCTCTGTTTCGAGCGCCGGCGGAGTACGCTCCGCCTGGCGCGCGTGCCAGTCGCGTCTGGTGGCAACCGTTCGCATGCCTTCACCCTTTGGTCGTTCCTTGGGGGATGTCATGACGTTCAAATTCCATGCGCGCAGCGAATCCGTCGCGGCGTGTCGAGCATTGTCGAACCGGCCGGTCGGCCTGCTGGCGGTGGCGCTGAGCCTCGGCTCATCGACACACGTACTCGCACAGCAGACGCAGGCTCCGGCCGTACTGCCGCCGATCGTCGTCGAGGGAGCGACGTTGGCGAAGCCCATTGCCAAGGCTGGGCCCAAGAAAAAGCCGCAAGTGGCGGACGATGAGGGGCAGGACCAGGGTGGCGCGTCGAAGAAGGCGAAGAGCGCCGCCGCCGCCGCCCAGGGGCAGGCAGGTTCGGGCAGCGGAGCAGTCGAGATCGACGAAAGCGCGGGTTCGGCAGGCCAAGGGGCCGCGGGCTTCGATCGCGAGACGCTCGGCACCTCGGTGACGGTTGTGACGGGCCAGGAAATCGATAAGCAGCAGGTGCGCAATGCCGCCGATGCATTGCGCGCGCTTCCCGGCGTCCAGGTCAGTCGTGGCGCCGGCTTCGGCGGCATCACCGACGTGCGCATTCGCGGCGCGGAGGCGAACCATACGCTGGTTATTGTCGACGGCATCGCGGTTAACGATCCGACCACAGGAAGCTTCGACTTCTCCAACCTTCTGACCGAAGGCATCGAGCGCATCGAGGTGATCCGTGGCCCGCAGAGCGGCCTCTACGGCTCCAATGCACTGGCTGGCGTCGTCAACGTCATCACGACGGATGGGCGCGGCAAGCCCGGCGCGAGTGCGACGGCGCGGACCGAGTTCGGCGGCTACGGGACTCGTGACGTCGCCACCCGCGCCTCGGCGAGCAACGGCACCGCGTGGTTCTCGGTCGGACATCACTGGCGCGAGGTCGCGGGCTTCAACGTCGCCGCGATCGGCAACGAGGACGATCCCGTGCGCTTCAGCCAGCTGTCGTTGCGTGGCGGCGTCGAGCCGATCGATGGACTGGTCGTCGACTTCAGCCTTCGAAAGTTCACCAAGAACGCCGCGCGCGACGGCTACGACGGCCCGGACGGCGGGTTCGCCGGCGCCTTCGACGACGCATCGAGCTTCACCAGCGACATTCTCGCGACGGGTCTCAATATCCGCTACGACAGCCGCGACGGCAGCTTCACGCATCTCGTGCGCCTCTCCCGGCTCGCATCCAGTGTCGTCGACAAGGATGCAGCGTTCGGCATCTCCGACAACGAAGGCATCGCCAACCGTTATGCCTATCTCGCGACGTGGCGGTTTGCGACACCCGCGCTGGCGGCAAAACACAGCCTGACGAGCCTCGTCGAGCAGCAGGACGATCGGTTCATTGGTAACGGGCTAAGCCACGAACGCGGCCAGCTCGCGTTTGCTGGCGAATGGCGCGGCGAGTTCGCCGACCGGCTTACGCTCACCGGCTCGGTACGTCATGACGACAGCGACAGCTTCGACGATGTGAACACGTGGCGGGCTTCGACGTCGCTGTCGTTGCGCGAGCTTGGGCTCAGGCCGCACGCGAGTGTCGGCACGGGCGTCAAGCTGCCGACCATGTTCGAGCAGTTCGGCCAGTTCGGCCTGTTCCTGCCCAACCCGGGCCTGCAGGCGGAAAAGAGCTTCGGCTGGGATGCAGGCGTCGAGCTGACGCTGTTTGGCGGACGCGCGATCTTCGATGTCACCTACTTCGAGCAGGACCTGGAGAACAAGATCAGGACGACCTTCACGGGCGCCATCAACCTGCCCGGCATCAGCACCCGCGACGGCGTCGAAGTTGCAGCAAGACTGCGCGTGGTCGATGGCGTCACCGTCGGCGGTTCCTACACGTGGCTCGATGCGATCGATGCCGATGGCCAGGAGGAGGCACGCCGCGCCCGCCACGCCGCGCGTTTCGATTTCGATTATGTCTTCGCCGAAGGGCGCGGCAATCTGAACTTGGCCGCCCTCTACAACGGCCGTGCCCGCGACGACGGCTTCTTCGTGTTGTTCCACGATCCGTTCGGCTATCCGGCGCTCGACCAGCGCGTCGTCTACCTCGATCCCTACTGGCTGCTGACGGTATCGGCCTCCTACAAGCTGACGCCGAACGTCGAGTTGTTCGGACGTGTCGAGAACGCACTCGATACCGAATACCGTGAGCAGGTCGACTACGCGACGCCGGGCATCGCGGCGTATGGCGGCGTGCGCGTCAGTCTCGACGCGCTCGCGGATCGTGTATCCTCGAAGTAGTCGCAACAAGGGACGAGGCGCGTGCAGGTGCGAGACGCAACGTTGGCGCGCAGGATCAAGGCGATGGCGCTCGGCGCCGTCGCTCTCCTCGCTTGCGCGCTCGCATCCTCGCCGTCTCGTGCCGATTCCGTGCGGAGCAATGGTCCGGCGCGACGCATCGTTTCGATCAACCTGTGCACCGATCAGATCCTCGTACACCTCGTCGGTCGCGAGCGCATCGCCGCGTTGAGCCATCTCGCTGGTGATAGCCAGCTCTCGCCCGTCGTCGCCGATGCGGCCGGCATCGCCAGCGTGCACGGCTCGGCGGAGGAGGTTCTGGCGCTCGCGCCCGATCTGGTCCTGACCGCCGAATACTCGACGCCCCAGGCGGTGGCGTTGCTCAACCGGCTCGGCGTGCGCGTCGAGGTCGTTCCCCTGGCGAGCGATCTCGAGGGCATCAGGGTGGCGATCCGCCGTATCGCAGCGGCGGTCGGAGAGCCGGAGCGCGGCGACGCCTTGATCCGCGCATTTGACGCCCGCCTCGATGCCGTACGGCCGGGCGGCGCCGCCAAGCCGACCGCGCTCGCTTATCAGGTCAACAGCCTTTCCGCAGGTCCAGGCGGGTTGATCGATGCGATGCTGAACACGGCCGGTTTCCGCAACATGGCATCCGAGTTGAAACTCGGCCCGGCAGGGCGCCTCCCGCTCGAGTCGTTCATCGCTCGTCCTCCTGATCTGGTGGTTCTCGCCAACGCGCCCGATGCATTCCGCAGCGTCTCGGCGGATAATCTCCGTCACCCCGCATTGCGTGATCTGATGCGCCGGCGCCCGCACGCCGAACTCGGCATGCCACTGTGGCTGTGCGGATCGCCGGCGGTGGCCGACGGTATCGAACGGCTGGTCGCGACGCGCGCCGCCATCGCCGGCAACATGGCGGCGGTGGGTACGCCAGATCCCGCCAACGCGGAGGCTCGCGCGAGTGTTCGTGCGTCGCTCGTGCGGGCGATGCCATGACGGCGCGCTACCCGGAAATTTCGTGGTGCCGCGTGAACGATCGGGTGGACTGATGGCCGGAGGCCTGCTTACGCGGGGGCGTTTGACGCTCGCGATCGCGTCCATGGCGCTGGTCCTATTTGCGCTCTCCCTCGGCATCGGACCCGACGGACTCGGTCTGCCGGCGGATGCCACCGCGCGTCGTCTGATCCTGCTCGAAATTCGACTGCCGCGTGCCATTCTCGGCTTCCTCGTCGGTGGAACGCTCGGGCTCTGCGGCGCGGTGCTGCAAGGCTATCTGCGCAACCCGCTCGCGGAGCCCGGCCTGCTCGGCGTCTCCGGCGGCGCGTCACTCGGTGCCGTCGTCGCCATCCATTCCGGTGTCGCCGGCGCGTTCGCACTTGCGTTGCCGCTCGGCGGTCTGCTGGGTGCAGGCGCCGCGACACTCGCCGTCGTCCTGCTGGCGGGAGAGCGCAGCGCGCCGATTTCGCTCATCCTGGCGGGTGTCGCCATTTCGAGTCTCGCGGCGGCGCTCACCGCGCTGGCGCTCAACCTTGCCCCTAACCCGTTCGCTTCCGTCGAAATCCTCTACTGGACGATGGGGTCGCTTTCGGATCGTAGTCTCTTGCACGTGTGGATCGCCGCGCCCTTGATGCTGGTCGGCTCGGCTCTGCTCATGTGGACCGGCTCGAGCCTCGATGCGTTGACGCTCGGCGAGGACGCGGCGCAGAACCTCGGCGCCGATCTCACGCGCCTTCGGCGGGTCATCGTTGCCGGCGTGTCGCTCGGCGTCGGCGCAGCGACGGCGGTCGCGGGAAGCATAGGCTTCGTCGGTCTCGTCGTGCCACATCTGCTGCGCCCGCTCGCGGGCTTCGAGCCGCGCCGACTGCTGGCGCCGAGCTTCTTCGGCGGCGCCGCACTGGTGCTCGCCGCGGACGTGGCGGTGCGGATCGTGTCTCCTTCTGGCGACGTCAAGCTCGGCGTCGTTACCGCGCTCGTCGGCGCGCCGTTCTTTTTTTGGCTGGTGGTGGCGACGCGGCGGGAGCTGGTGCGATGAGGCTCGCAGCCGAGAACATCTCCGTCAGGCTCGGCGCGCGCGAAGTCGTCGGCGACGCGTCGTTGGTCATCGAACCGGGAGAGATCGTCGCTGTCATCGGCCCCAATGGTGCGGGCAAGTCGACGCTACTGAAAGCACTTGCGGGGCTGCTCGCGCCCTTCGCGGGCCGCGTGCTGCTCAACGGCGAGGACGTCTCCGGGCTCGACCGCCGCCGGCTCGCTCGGGCCATCGCCTATCTGCCGCAGGAACGCGCGGTCGGCTGGCCGGTGAGCGTGGAGCGCATTGTCGCGCTCGGCCGCATGCCGCACGCGGGGCCGCTGGCCCAGGTGACGCCGGCCGACCGTGCCGCGATCGACGCGGCGCTGTCGGCGATGGATCTTCTGGGCTTGGCGATGCGGCGTGCAGATCGGCTTTCTGGGGGGGAGCTTGCCCGTGCGCTGCTAGCCCGTGCGCTGGCGCAGGAAGCCTCGATTCTGATAGCCGACGAGCCGACTGCCGGCCTCGACATGGCGCATGTGCTCCAACTCTTTACGCACCTCGAGCGCCTCGCCGCCGCAGGGCATGGCATCGTTGTCGCCGTCCACGATCTGTCGCTGGCGTTGCGCCATTGCCGCCGTAGCGTGCTGTTGCATGATGGCCGCATCCTAGCGGCGGGCCCCTCGGCCGACGTGGTGACGTCGGAAAATCTGGCTCGCGCCTTCGGCATCTCCGCGCGCATCGGCAAACTCGACGATGTTTCGATTGTGCTCGCGGAGCGTTCCCTGACATGATCCCGCCCATTGCGCGTGCGATGGCGGTGGCTCATCGCATCGGGGGGTGGCTTTGGCACTTTTCAAACGCGGATTGAGAATCAATCTCGCGCTACAGGGTGGGGGTGCGCACGGCGCCTTCACCTGGGGCGTGCTCGACCGGCTGCTGGAGGACGAGAACATCAGCTTCGGCTGGGTCTCGGCGACCAGCGCCGGAGCCGTCAACGCCATCGCGCTCGCCGCGGGGCTCGCCGAGGGCGGGCGTGAGAAAGCGCGCGAAAAGCTGCGCGAGGTCTGGGCGGCGGTGGTCAAAGCCGGTGTCACCGACCTGATGCGCGTCAACCCGTTCCTCTACAGTCTGACCCGCTCGTCGGCGATGAGCCAGATGACGGCGCTGATGTCGCCCTACGAATTCAATCCGATGGGATTCGACCCGCTTCGGCGCCTGCTCGAGCAGACCATAGATTTCGAACTCGTCCGGACACGGGCGCCGGTAGAGCTCCTGATCGCCGCCACCGAGGTCGCGAGCGGGCGTCCACGTCTATTCCGCCGCGACGAAATGTCGGTCGATGCGGTGCTTGCATCCGCCTGCCTGCCGACGCTTCACCACGCGGCCGTCATCGACAACGTCGCCTATTGGGATGGCGGTTACTCGGCCAATCCCGATCTCGTCAACCTGGCGCGGCAAAGTCCCGTCGGCGATACGCTGCTGGTGCTGCTCAATCCCATCTACAAGCCGGAGTTGCCGACGGGTGCGCGCGAGATCGCCGGGCACGTCAACCGGCTGACGTTCAACGCGCCGCTGTTGCGCGACATCGAGATGATCGACGCGTTGCGCGAGGAGGAGGCACGGGGCTGGGGGCCGCGACTGCGCCGCCGCAACCCTATAGCGCGGCACCGGTTCCACATGATCGAGGCGGGGCGCTACACGTCGGGTCTCAAACCGGAGACTAAGATGAAGCCCGACTGGGGGCTGTTCACCTATCTGCACGGTGCCGGACGCACCGAGACCCACAAATGGCTCGATCGCCATCGGGGGGACATTGGCCGGCGCGAGAGCGTCGATCTCGTTGCACGCTTCCTGCGCTCGCCGGTCGCCGACCACATCGCGATGGTCGAGGCGGAGGCGCGGGCTACGGGTATCGCGCTACCGGCACCGAAGGTCCAAGGTGCCCCTCCTGCCGGACCTCAGGCGTCGACGAGCCGTGCGTAGCCGTCGGCGATGGTTTCTCGCAACATGCTGCGGTAGGCCGGGTAGGCGGGGTGATCTGGCGTGATCTGGCCTAGTCCGTCGGTGTCGATATGGTCGCGTCGGGCATAGACGATCGGGCAGGACACCGGCAACAGCATCGCACCCTGCTTGTTGAGCGTGGTGATGAGCCCCCGCATGCATCCCGTACGATCGATCTGCGAAACGAGCACCATGCGCATGGCGCCCTTGGTCAGCGAGACCAGGTGCAGGAACATCGATGCAGTCGGAATGTAGAGGCGCCCACGGTGCGAATAGGTGGCGTCGGGTCGGCCGCTTTCCTGGAACAGCAGGCTCGGCCACTCCGGGTCCCAGGTGATGTCGGTACGGTAGGCGATGATGACGTCCGGCAGCGAGAAGGCTGGCCGCAGCGTTAGGTAGCTGCCGATGTAGTGGTCGACCGCGGCACGGGTGTAGGCGCCCATGTAAACCGGCGCGACCACGCCGCCCTCGCCCTTGAGGTCCTGCGGTTCGCGCGCGGCGGCGGCGGTCGGGGCCCAGTGGTCCCTGATCCGCTCGAAGTCGAGGCCCAGCACCATGCAGACGTCGAATAGCGTCTGGTCACGGACCGAGCGGCCTCCGAGCAGGTTCTGGATCGTCTTCTCGTGGCAGTCCGCGGCGTCGGCCAACTCGGCCTGCGTCAGCTTCTTCTCGATCATCGCCTTGCGGATTTCTGCGAGGGCCACGTCGCGATCGAAAGAGTTGGCGGCGTTGGTCATGTGCTTTCCGGACGTGCGGGTGAGAGCCTGCGCCGATCGGGGCCGAGCAGACATGCCATGCGGTTGCGGGAACTTATCGGATTTTTCCGTCGTTTGGCAAACCGGCGCGTGCTTACCACACGGCTCTGCGTGAGTTTGCGCAGCACGTGTGCCCCTGACGAATGTCGGCCAAACGAAAAACGGCGGCATCGCTGCCGCCGTTTTCGAAACTCGTCAGGTCCGGCTGCGGCGCGCGATCTCAATCGCGGCAGGCAGCGGGTTCCGGCCTCAGCGGCCGAGGACCGAGAGGCTGACCGGCACGACGCCGGAGCCCTTCATGCCGATCACGCCAGCGGCGCGGCTGGACAGGTCGATCACGCGACCCTTGATGTAGGGGCCACGGTCGTTGATCGTGACGACGACCGACTTGCCGTTGTGCTTGTTGGTGACCTGGACGCGCGTACCGAACGGCAGCGTCTTGTGCGCGGCGGTCAGGGCGTTCGGGTTGAACCAGCCGCCCGAAGCGACGCGCTGGGGCTGCCAGTAATACGAGGCGAGGCCACCGGACGAGCCACCCGAGTAGGAATGGCTGCGGCGCGGTGCGGACGAGCGGCTGGCCTCACGGTAGACGCGGCGAGACTTGCTCGCGTGCTTGGTTGCGCGCTGCTTGCGCGAGGCATGGCGTTTGCGCGAGACGTTGTGGCGGTTGGCAAGCTTGCGCGGCGATGTCGCCTTATGCTTCGAGGCCTGCTTGCTGCAGACGGTAACGCCGTTGCCGCAGCTCTTGGCGCTTGCGGGCGCAGCGGAAAGGAAACCGAACGTCAAAGCGGCAACGACCGCCATGATCAGGGTGCGCATGAAACACTCCTAGCTGTCGGCGGTGCTGCGGCGCACAAATGCAACCCGCCGGTGAACCCGCTCATTCGGGCCAACGGAAAGTCGGAGGCCGTATCGACAATCCACGCCGCATCTGCTGGCCGGATCCCCGCCTCGGGCATGCGCTTGAGCCGAACCCCAGAACTTGTTCAGCCGCCGGTGATTATTAACCAAGTGTTCTGACGGCCGGACCTGAGCACCGGTTGTTTCGACCGTCAACGCGCCAATTTGGGGAAGTCTTGGGCGCGAAAACGGCCGACGTTGATTCCAATGGAAAATTCAATGCAACCAGAGGTTTGGGCGCGACGGCACGTCGCAGAAATGTGGCGAATAAAAAGCGAGGTTTACGTTGTTCATGCTGCAATGCGGCATGATTGGGGCGCGGTATGTGAATGCAAAAGCCGACGCTTGCTCGCGCAAGCGCCGGCTCGCTTCCTAACTCACGACACTCGGTGCGGGTTCAGTTGAAGGCGCAGCCCGACTTCTTTCCGAACGCCTTCAGGATGATTGCGAGCGGGCAGAAGCCGGTGAATGCCGATTGCAGCAGGTTGAGGCCGACGAATGCAGGGACCGCGAGCCAGTAGGGGTGGATATAGAAGCCGAGCGCGGTGCCGATCAGGATGACGATGCCGGCGAAGGCGAAAACGAAACGGTCGATGTTCATGGACGTGGCCTCGTTCGATGCGAGTTTGCTGGGAAGCCGCTGGCGCGCATTGCATGCAATGATCGCGACATTAGCGAATTGGCATGCCCTTGTGGAGCGGTTTGCCGGCGCCTGTCCGTGAGAACGGTCACCAAAGCCGTGCCGGACGCCGCAAATGCCTGGCGTCTTCGTCTTCGTGATTGTCCCGTGGGGCAATTGGAACAGCAATTTGCACGTGGGGACAGGCGATCGCCCCGTCAGGTATCGCCCAATGCCGGGCCTTCGACCTCTGCAGCCGCGCTTGTTCGAACCCGATAGTCACCCGACCAGCGCATCATTGCTGCTGCAACGAGACTCACCAAGGCGCTCGCCGTCTGCGCGACACGCGCCCTCGCATCCCGCGCCGTCGGTTGAGCGAGTGATTGCGACGGCGATCTCCGGCTCGAGCTTTCAGAGCCAGCCGCGGCGGCGGAAATAGACGTAGGGAATGACCGCCGCCAGCGCCATCGTCACGAGCGCGTATGGATAGCCGAGCATCCATTCGAGTTCCGGCATGTGGCGGAAGTTCATACCGTAGATCGAGGCGACGAGGGTTGGCGGCATCAGCATCACCGCCATCACCGAGAACAGCTTAATGATCTGGTTCTGCTCGATCGAGATCATTCCGAGTACGGCCTGCAGCAGGAACGTCAGGCGTTCGGTCAGATGGTCCAGCTGCTCGATCAGCGAGCGGATGTCGCGGTGGACGATCTTGACGCGGCGCATCTCCTCGGCGGCGTCGTTGCGCGTGCGCAGCGCCTGCTCGAGGAAGATCAGCAGCCGATCGAGCGTAGCGGCGCTTTCCTCGGCGCGCGATGACGAGATGCCGAGCTTGCCGATGGAGCGCAACGCCACGTCGAGGCGTTTGGCGCGGGTCTGCTGCCCACCCTTGGTATCGAATATGATGGCGCCGATGCGGTTCACCTCATCCTGGATGTGCTCGATGAGATCGGCCTTGCGCTGGACCAGCATCTCGAGAAGGCCCGAAAGCACCGCGGCGCTCGAGTGGAATGTCGCCTCGCCCTTCTCGACGCGCGCAAGATAGAGAGGAAACGCCCGCGGCTCGGAATAGCGCACGGTGACGAGCTGATCGCCGGCCAGGATGTAGGTGACAGAGGAAAACTGCGGCGTACCGCTTTCCAGGCTATGGCCGACGAGCGCGGTCATGAACACCGCGCCCTGCTCCTGATAGAGACGGTTCGAAGACTCGATCTCGCGCATTTCGGCGCGGGTCGGGATCGAGATGCCGACGAGCTTCTCGACCGCGGCATCCTCTTCCGCCGTCGGGAACAGCAGGTCGATCCAGACGGGCTTCGAGGTGAGTTCGTCGAGACTCTTGCGCGCAATCAATGCGCCGGTCGAATTTTCGTAAGCCGTCAACATGGACCGTATTTGCCCTTGCCTCAGGTGCCCGCCGCACCATCTGTAGCGGTAAAGCTCCCGGCTATCGACGGGAAGCACCGCAGCCTCATTTCGAACGAGGTAGACCCATGTCCCTTACCCGCACAGCCCTCCATTTCGCGGCCGTCGCAGCAGCGGCGACGCTGCCGGTACTCGCCGCCATACCGGCCGCCGAGGCCATCAATTGCCGCGGAGCGTACCAGATCAGCGGCGGGCGCGAGATTTCCACGCCCTACTGCGAGGACAACTACCTCGCCAGCGTCGCGCGTAGCTACGGCTCGCGCGTGAGCAGCGCGGAAATCCGCAACAACCCGAGCACCAAACGCGAGGTCTGCCGCTTCATCGGCCACGATACCCGCGTGCAGCACATTTGTCAGGGCTGGCGGGACGGCGCCGACGGCTTCTTGCGCTGAGCTTAATCGAGAAAATTGGCGGCGTGGCCCATCCGGGCACCGCCGCCTTGCGTGCCGATCCTCGCGTGAGGATCATCGAACGCGCGAAGGGTGTCTTCAGCCGCGCGCGTGATCGGCGCGCTCCACCCGCGAGTGGAGCATCACCGCGTCGGGGTTTGCTCAACCCGAAGCCTTGGCTGCCGCGAGATCCGGCTTCACTTCGGAGGCATCCTTCGCCCGGCGCACGCGCCCGTCGAAATGAGCGCCTTCCGAAATCGCCAGCGTCTGGTGAACGATGTCGCCGTTGACACGCGCCGAGGGATGCAGCGAGACGGCGGCGCCGCGGATCGATCCATCGACCTTGCCGCGAACGTCGACGGTTTCCGCCGATACCGAGCCCGTCACGCACCCGCCTTCGCCGACGATGATCTCGCGGCCGGAAAGATCACCGATGATCTCGCCATCGACCTGAAGGCGGCTCTGACAGACGACGTGGATCTTGTCGCCCGAGATGGAGACATCACGGCCGATCACCGACAACGACGAGCCGGAGGAAGCGGCCTGCGGTGGTGAGACCGTGGCGCCGGGAAAGAAGCTCCCCGCAGGGGTGGGGCTTGGGCTTGGGCCGACCCCGGTCGGGGGCGCTGGCGGCTTGCTGGGATCGTTCGTTGGGTTGCGGCCGAACACGCGGAACCTCCTGATCTGTCGAGTGCCGTCTCGGGTACGGCAACAGGTTATAGCAAACGCGAATGCGATCCGGATAGGAAACGGTCTAGAATCGGTTTCCAGCCGCTGCCCCGGGAGGTGGCGAAGCCACACCTTGCACGGGTGAGCGAGAAGCCGCCCGATGCGCGAACACCCCGTTCCGACGAACGGGGTGTTCTATCGTGCAATTATCAGTAGCGCGGCACCCAGAGGTTCACGAACGGCGCACGCACATAGACGCCACGGCCGCTGCGGTCGACATAGGCGAACGGTGCATCGACGACCACATCGCCGCGATGACGGGAGACCTTGGTGAATGGTGCCTCGACGTGGACCGTGCGGTGACGGCGGCTGTGCACCACCTTGGTGGACTTATGACCGTGACGGACAGTGACGGCGACGCGCTTGCCGGAATGGGCGGACGATGCCTTGTGGCGGGCTTCGGCGACGGCTGGCAACGCCAGGGCGGCGACGGCAGCGGCGAGGAGCGCCAGGGCCCGCGGTGCGGCGGATTTCGTCTTCAGCATGAAAAAATCTCCTTCGATCGTTCCCGCGTCTGCGGGCCAATGCAAATTCGGTCCACGGGCCCGTTCCGGCTACTGGTGCGGCCAGCCAGCGGAGCCACTAGAGCATCATCCGACCACACGGAATCGCGATTGCGATGAGCGGTAGGATAGAGATGCTCGAGACCCCCATTGCTAGAGCGCTTTCATCCGATCAGGGGAACCGCAGGCGGTTCCGTCAGATCGGATAGCGCTCTGGAACGGGCAATCGGCGGGGTGGCAATCGTCTTCCCGCCGTTCCCACGTCTGCCGACGGCGTGTCTCAGCTTTTTGCGAGCAGTTTCTCGGCGGTGTCGGGGCCGAAGTTGCCATCCCCCTTTAGTCCGTTCTTGGTCTGGAAGTCGAGCACGGCGTCCTGCGTGAGCTGGCCGTAGTTGCCGTCGAGCTCGAGCTCGTAGCCGAGATCGTTGAGCAGGAACTGCATCGCCTTGACGTCCTCGCCGCTGTCGCCGCGGCGCAGGGTACGGGTGAACTCCGGCTTCTTCTCCGCCGTGCCGATCAGGCCCTTGCAGGGGCGCGCGGAGCGCGTACAGACCCAACGCTTCTTGCCCGAGACATCGACCTGCTCGCAGTCGACGCGCTTGTCCTCGGCGACCGTCCACGATTGGTAGCCGGAGCCCGCCTTCGCCTCTGCCGCCTTGCGCCAGGCGAAGAGCGAGCTTGGGTAGGCCCCGATGCTGCGCGCGGCGAACGGCTCGCCGCTGGCGGTCACGACATCGGTCTTGCATTCCTTCGCCGCGGCGACGTTCGTGACGGATATGACGGCGAGCGCCGCCGTGGCGGCGAATTGGATGCGCTTCATCCTGTTTGGCTCCTGGTTGGGATAAGGGCAGTGGGACGGCCGTCGGCCCGGCGCCGCAGCGACAAGCCGCGTCACCAAACAGCCTCCCTCGCTCGTCCGGTCGTTCTTATGGCGTGATGACGTGCCGTCCGAACCCGGCGCTTTTGTGGTGCCGACAGACGCGGCTCATTGAAAGGACGATCGGAGCGCTCATCGATCGACCCGATACAGGAATGCAACGAGAGCGAGCCAGGCCGCGGTGAGTACTAAACCGAGCCACGGCAGCGCGGCTTCGAGATGTCCGCGTAGCATGCTGCGGCCGACCCCCAGCATGAAACCGAGGTTGCCGCCATGGAAGAAGACGAGCCAGAAGACGATTTGGGTGACGGCGGCAAGGGCGGTTGCCGCGATGAGTAAGGCCGCAGGCCAGCGGCGGCGACCGCTGGCCTTCAGGCGTCGCAGCACCAGCACGGCGGTTGGCGAGATGACCGCGAGCGTCACTGTCGCGAAGCCGTAGAATGAGAACCAGCGGGCGCCGAGCCCGAGACGCAGCGCCACCGCGACAAGGAGCGCGCCGGCGGCAATGGCAGCCAACCAGACCGGCACACGCGTGCCGTCACCCGTCATTGCGGCTGCGCGGCGATGTCGGCCGTCGGCCCCTTCGCCTTCTGCGCCTGGGCGGCCTCGTAGACGGCAAGATCCAGTTGGACACGCGGCGCCGCAAGGTCGCGCAGAGATTGGTCGAGGCTGGAGAGCGCCTGCTGCGAACGCTTCGAGGCGCGATTGGCCGTTACATTTTCCTCCGGCATCGCGCCCTTGTAGGGAACGCCGGCGGCAGCCGCCGCGGCCGCGATATCGACGTCGAGCGTGCCAAGCATCGCGATCATGTCGAAGCGCGCCAGGTTTGCAATGGCGCGTTCGACCATCAATTCGGGATCTATTGCGAGGCTGCGCGCGCGGTCGTGCGAAATGGCGAGTTGCCGCGCGATCACGTTGTCGGTCCACTGGAGGATTTCGGGATCTTCGCTTGCGATGTACTCCTCGATTGTCATCCGCGGCACTTTATGAGCCAGCGGATTTCCCTCGCGCCGGGTGTGAAAATGTCCATAGGTCGAGCGCAAGCGGTCGAACGGATCCCGAAGGACTGTGAAGGTGAAAGCGTCGCCGCGGACGGCCTCCAGAACTTCCTTGCCGAAGTGACCGCCGACGAATTGTGCCGATCGGGCCGCCTCGATGCGACGCTCGAGATCGCGGCTGGCGATCCGGTCGTCGATCAACTCGACGCGAGCTGATCGGCTCGAGCCGATCGCTCCCTTGAAGAGCGCGTTCACCGATGAGCCGGCGCATTTCGGAATATGCAGGAAAACGACCCGGCGAGGAGCGCCCTCGCCGGAGATGCGACGGGCGAGCATCTGGAGATTGTAACGAAGGCGATTGATGCGCTTCTGCGATGCCTTGGCCAGTGTTTGCATGGGGTGCCGCGCTCCGCTCCAGAACTAAGACACTTTGCGGAAATATGTGTCGCGGTCGATGCGTGCAAATTCGCGGAAATTTGCTTCGGCGAGCAGAGAGGGAACCGCGCTCAACTCGGAATCGAGCAGTTCGATTTGCAGCCAGACGTCATTCGACGCAAGGAAGCGCTGCATTCCGGCAAGGACACCGGCGACGGCACCCTCGACGTCGATTTTCACGAGGCATCGCTGCGATCGCAGGCTGACGATATCGTCGAAGCGGCGTACCGAAATCGTCTCGCTCTGCGAGAACACGCTGAGATCGCGATCTGCTCCGGCCAGATCGATGCGAGCCAGCCCGTGAGATCTCGGATCGATGTGGATCGTCGCTTCCGCGCTCGTGCTTCCGAGTGCGATCTGGTGCGCGTCGACCTTCGCCGAAAGTTCGTTGGCGAACACGTTGCCCATGAGCTGCGCGAAGCTCCTTCGTACGGGCTCGAACGCGATGATGCGATCGATCTGCGGCAACCGGCCGAGAAGGACCGTGTAAAGGCCGAAATTTGCACCGATGTCGAAGAAGGTCGTCAGACGCTCGTCACGGACAAGTTTCTCGGCGAAGGCGAGTTGCTCGTTCTCGAACGGCGCGCCCGCAATCAAACGGTTGTCGATCCAATCGCGTGGATCGAGAAGGAATGTGGCGCCGCGGCGGGAAACGAGGGAAGGGAACGGCCGCAGGCGGTTCAGCCGCTTCGAAATGCTGTATACGAGCTTGGACATAATAGATTGATTTCGATCCTGTCTCTGGCGCGCCGCGCCGCGCACCTGCGGAGCGCGCTGCACGCTACGGCAGAAGGCGTGGAGCTGGCAACATTGCTCGGCAAGCTCCGGCGGCCCCTGAGGGCCGGGGGGCGGCGGCGCGAGGCGGCCGGCCGCCGCTTCTCCCCGCCTTCCGCGCCCGCCCCATCTCGTCATCGCCGCCGCCCCGTGCTAGACGGCGGCGATGCTGACGCCAACCGCCAAGAAGCGAGTCGCGATCCTCATTTCGGGGCGCGGTTCCAACATGGTCTCGCTGCTCGAGGCCGCACGCGCGCCCGACTATCCGGCGCAGATCGTGCTCGTGGTCTCCAATCGACCGGAGGCCGCGGGGCTCGAGCGCGCGCGGGCGGCCGGCGTCCCGACACTCGCCATCGACCACAAGCAGTTCGCGACGCGCATGGCGTTCGAAGCGAAGCTGCATCAGGCGCTGCTCGACGCCCGCACCGACCTCGTTTGCAATGCCGGCTTCATGCGCATGTTGACCGGCGGCTTCGTCGATCGCTGGCGCGACCGCCAGCTCAACATCCACCCCTCGCTGCTGCCGGCGTTTCCGGGACTCGACACCCACGAGCGGGCGCTGGGCGAGGGCGTCAAGGTGCACGGCTGCACGGTGCATTTCGTGCGGCTCGAGATGGATACCGGCCCGATCGTAGCGCAGGCCGCGGTGCCGGTTCTGCCGGGTGACACGCCGGAGTCGCTCGGCGCGCGCGTGCTGGAGGCCGAGCACCGGCTTTACCCGCATGCGCTGCGGCTGGTCGCCTCGGGCGCCGCACGCGTCGTCAACGAGACGATCGAGATGGTGGTGCCGAACGTGGTGCCGAAGACGCTCTTTTCCCCTGCGCTCTATTCCGCGCCGGAAACGTGACCGGTTGGAGCAGGGGGCGCCGGTAGGGACAGGTTCTCGGGGCGCAATAGTGAGGGAGTCTCGCAGCGTCGCCGATCCGGTTGGTGGACGTTAAACGCGGTCTTCCCAAGTAGGCGCTGGAAATTCCGCCAGTCAAACTCGGAATACCTCTAAAGTCGACAATCTAGATAAACGATTGGCTTGGGACAAAGAATTCTCACGCGGAAGCGCCTCTACAGTTCGGATTAACCAGCAGTTTCTACCAGTCTCGCCATGCGGAGGCGCGCTCGGTAGAAACTTACGGGCGTTGCGCGAATGTCCGGCCTGCGCGCCAAAGTGAAGCGGCCTGACCAACTGACATGGACTTTGCCGAAGCCGGAGTGATAGTCAGCGACATTCTGCGGCGTCATGTAATCCGCCGCTTTGGCCCTTCGGCAGCCCGCCGCGAAGAGCGGGGTCGAATGACACGAGGCTTTTCTGGGGAGCGAAGCCGCTTTTGTCGAGGGCAAACGATCCGGTAGCCGATGACGGCTGGCGAGCAGCCGTGGATCGTGGCTTGGAGATTGACCGCATGAACGCCATCGAAGCACCCGAAGCACACGAACATGCCCAGCAGCTCGGCGAGGAGCAGAGCATCTGGTTCAAGCTTTCGCCGCTCCTCAAGGGCAACATCAGCAATCCCCTCTCGATCCTGGTCCAGATGGCGGAGCGCTACGGCGGCGTGGTGCCGGTGAACCTCGGCAGCGAGCGCGTGGTGCTGATCAGCGAGCCGGAGCACTTCAAGCACGTGCTCGTCTCAAAGGCCGACAATTACATCAAGTATTTCGACGGCCTGAAGCCGATCTTCGGCAAGGCCATGATCACACACGACGGTGCTCTCTGGCAGAAGATCCGCATGCCGCAGCAGCCGGCGTTCCACCCCGATGCCTTCGCCGACTACATCCCGTTCTTCGTCGCCGCCATCAAGACCAAGATGGAGCAGTGGGGCGATTACGCGAAGAACGGCCAGAGCTTCGAGATGGTCGAGCAGACCTGGACGCTCGCCGCCGACATGATCTGCAAGGCGCTGTTCGACCGCGACATGCCGTTCAATCCGCACGTCGTCTTCAAGTACGTGAAGACCTACACCGACGTGCAGGAGCACAAGGGTATCCGCCAGAAGAAGCAGTCGGGCGAGCAGTTCGAGATCACCGAGGCGGATGCGGCGAAGGCCGTTGAAGCATGGCACTCGGTACCGCCGGCCGTGATGGCGGCGCCCCCGCGCGATCACCGCGAGAAGACCCTGCTGAAGCTGATCGAAGCTTGCGTCGCCGATCCGAGCATTCCGGAGTTCGACCAGCAGCAGGCGGTCGACGAGATCAAGCAGTACCTGTGGGCCGGCACCGAGACGACGGCGCTCACGCTCGCCTGGGCGCTGTATCTGCTCTCGCAACACCCCGAGGCGTCTGCCCGCGTCATCGCTGAGAGCGAGGCGGTGCTCGGGGACCGCGAGCCGACTGCGGCGGATTATACTTCGCTCGTCTACACGCGCTCGGTCATCCAGGAGACGATGCGTCTCTATCCGCCGGTCTGGGGCCTGATCCGCGTCGCCGATGCCGCCGACAAGATCGGCAACGTCGATATCCGCGTCGGAGACCGCATCGTGCTGTTCGGCTACAGCGCGCACCACAACCCGCGGTTCTGGGACGAGCCTGAAGCCTTCCGCCCCGAGCGGTGGATGGACAAGTCCGCCAAGCGGCAGGTCAAGTATTCCTACATTCCGTTCGGCGCGGGTAAGCGCTCGTGCATCGGCGGTGCCATGAGCCAGGTGGAGAACACGCTGGCGCTCGCGCTGCTGCTGCGCCGCTTCCGTCCGGAGTATGTGGGCCAGGTGCCGGCCCCGCTCAACGCGACGGTGACGCTGACGCCGAAGGGCGGGCTGATGTTCCGGATGCACGAACTCTAGGGGGCAATTGCGCCCGAGTTGGTGTTGCGCGGCCGGATGACGTCGCCGCGATCACGGGCGCCTTGAGCGAGAGTATTTTGCAGATGAGGGCGCCAGTGACATGTCACCGGCGCCTTTTCCATTTGGCGTGGCGCGGCTTACGCGATCAGGTGACGGACGGCGAAAATCCACGGAGCGAACAGCACGTCGAGGTAGGGCTCGTTCTTGGCGCCGATGGCCTGTCCGACGTCGCCCCAGCGCGATAAGCCGAAAGCGCATCCCACCCAGATGATGCCGCAATAGAGTGTCGCCTCGCGCAGGGGCGCGATGTCGAACCGCAGGCCGATGCGCTGCGCTCCGGCCGCCGCGAAATAAGCCACGGGGCCGAAATTCGCGATGACGGCTAGGGCGGCATAAAAGAGGATCGGGAAGACGACGAACGAGCTGACGAGCGTCACGGCGGGTATGGCGAGCACCACCGACGCGAAGATTGCGACATAGAGACGGGTTTTCGACATGCGCCCGGAGCCTCGGTTCCACTGGAACTGCCGATTGTGTCCTGGGCTGGTTTAATAAGGGCTCTACGTCTCCGCGGGCGGGCCGGGGTGCCAGAGCAGTCCTGCCCGAGGGCGATCGGACGGCAATCCGAGCCAAGCCGGTCCTTTGCCGGTCAAACAAAACGGGCGGCGTCTTTCGACACCGCCCGCCACGTCAATCAGGCGGCAGCGTGGCATCGACCGCCCGATGCTTCTGGATACGAAGCAAGTCTGGCTTGGATCAATGCCACATGCCTAGGCTTCGCGGAGTGGCTGAGCTCTGCCGTGCACCTCCGCTTGCCGCATCAGCCGACGATCTCGTCAAGGCGGAAGTTGAGCGCGATCTCGCGCTCGGCGGCGGCCGGGCTATCAGAGCCGTGCGAGGAGTTCTCGCCCTTCGAGACGGCGAACAGCTTGCGGATGGTGCCTTCGGCGGCGGCGGCCGGGTCCGTCGCGCCCATCACCTCGCGGTACTTGGCGATGGCGTTCTCGCCTTCCAGAACTTGCAGGACGATCGGGCCAGACGTCATGAAGTCCACCAGCTCGCCATAGAACGGGCGGGCGGCATGCTCCTCGTAGAACTTCTCGGCCTGTGCGCGGGTCCAGCGGACGCGCTTCTGCGCGACGATGCGGAGCCCCGATTTCTCGATCGTGGCATTGATCGCACCGGTCAGGTTGCGGCGGGTAGCGTCCGGCTTGATGATGGAGAACGTGCGCTCGATGGCCATGGGGCGTTCTGTCTTTCTGCTGTTTCGTTTGAGATCGCGGGCTTATAGCCGTGCCCCCTGACAGCTTCAAGAACCCCTCTGCCGCACCGTGCGACCTCGCTCTTGCTTTTGCCAGCGCCACTGCCACGGGGGGCGCGAATGGGCCGCAACCCCTACAACCCGTTACGGTTCCGGGAATCGAGCGGGGCGGGCGGACAGGCTCCCGGCCCCCACTTGCACTTCCCGACAACTTCGGCCATAACCCGCGCCATCCCACACGTAGCCCCATGCGCCAGCCGGATTGAAAGCCCCGGCCGGACGCTCCGGTGGGCGTTTGGCGTTTGCTGGTCCATTCCGGGCCTCGCGCCGGCCGCCTTCTCAGGGCCACGGAGGTTCAACCGGAAAAGGAACTCTGCATGTCGCTTCCGACATTCAACATGCGTCAGCTTCTCGAGGCTGGCGTTCACTTCGGCCATCAGTCGCACCGCTGGAATCCGAAGATGGCGCCGTTCATCTTCGGCGCGCGCAACAACATCCACATTCTCGACCTGACCCAGACGACGCCGCTGCTGCATCAGGCGCTGGTCAAGGTTTCCGACACGGTCGCCGGCGGTGGCCGCGTGCTGTTCGTCGCGACTAAGCGCGCCGCTTCGGACTCGATCGCCGATGCCGCCAAGCGCTCGGCCCAGTACTTCATCAACCACCGTTGGCTCGGCGGCACGCTGACCAACTGGAAGACGATCTCGCAGTCCATCCGCCGTCTGCGCCAGCTCGACGACATCCTCGCCGATCCCCAGGGCCGCACCAAGAAGGAGGTGCTGAACCTGACGCGCGAGCGCGAGAAGCTGAACCAGGCGCTCGGCGGCATCAAGGACATGGGCGGCACGCCGGACCTGCTGTTCGTGATCGACACCAACAAGGAGCAGATCGCCATCCAGGAGGCGAAGAAGCTCGGTATCCCGATCGTCGCGGTGGTCGATACCAACTGCGATCCCGACGGCATCGACTTCCCGATCCCGGGTAACGACGACGCCGGCCGCGCCATCACCATGTATTGCGATCTGATTGCCCGCGCCGCCATCGACGGCCTCGAGCGCAGCCAGTCGGCCGCCGGTATCGACCTCGGCGCTTCCGAGAAGCCGATCGGTGAGGATCTTCCGGACGCTGGCGGGTTCGTCGGTATCGAAGGTGCTCGCGGCGAGGCCGACGACCTGACGCGCATCTCCTCCGGCATCACGACCAAGATCGAGCAGAAGCTCAACGATGCTGGCGTGTTCCACTTCTGGCAGATCGCCGACCTGACCGCCGACCAGGCGGCAGCTCTCGACCGCCAGTTGAAGCTCAAGGGGCAGATCGCGACCGAGGGCTGGATCGCGGCAGCCAAGAAGCTCGTCGCCGACGCCTGAGCCGCATCAGCGCCGCACGGCGTTGCGAGATGAATTGGAACGGGCGGGCCGGTCAGCGGACGCCCGTTTCAAACTGCTTTCCGACGCCGGGACCTGGCATCGCCGGTTCCTCGGCCGTCATATTTGCTTCAAGCAGCGGGCGTAGCCGGGCGCAGTCCCGGCCGCATCACGGCCCGCCAACAGATGGATCGACCCCATGACGACCATTTCCGCATCCATGGTTAAGGAACTGCGCGAGCGCACCGGCGCCGGCATGATGGATTGTAAGGCGGCGCTCGCTCAGACCAACGGCGACATCGAGGCCGCCATCGACTGGCTGCGCACCAAGGGTCTGGCCAAGGCCGCGAAGAAGGCCGGCCGCGTCGCCGCCGAAGGTCTCGTCGGCATCCTCGCGAGCGGCACGACGGGCGCGCTCGTCGAGGTCAACTCGGAGACGGACTTCGTCGCCCGCAACACGCAGTTCCAGGGCCTCGTCTCGGGTATCGCCTCGCTCGCCGCGAAGGCCGATGGCGACGTTGCCAAGCTCACCGCCATGACCTTCCCTGGCAGCAAGGCGACGATCGAGGACACCATCAAGGAGCTGATCGCCACCATCGGCGAGAACATGAACCTGCGCCGCACCGCGACCGTTTCGGTCAAGTCGGGCCTCGTCGCTTCTTACATGCACAGCCAGATCGCCGATGGTCTCGGCAAGATCGGCGTGCTGGTCGGCCTCGAGACCGAGGGTAAGGCCGAGGCGCTGGCCGAGATCGGCCGCATGGTGGCGATGCACGTCGCGGCGACCAACCCCGTTTCGCTGGCCATCGACGGCGTTCCGGCCGAAATCCTCGAGCGCGAGAAGGGCATTCTCGCCGAGAAGAACCAGGGCAAGAAGCCCGAGGTTCTCGAGAAGATCTTCCAGTCGAGCCTCAAGAGCTTTGCCAAGGACAACTGCCTGCTCGAGCAGCCGTTCGTCCACGATCCGTCGAAGACGGTGGCACAGGCCGTGAAGGAGGCCGAGAAGGTCGCTGGCGCGCCGATCAAGGTGACCGCGTTCGTGCGCTATGCGCTGGGCGAGGGCATCGAGAAGAAGGAAGAGGACTTCGCCGCCGAGGTCGCCGCTGCTGCGGGCACGAAGTAAGCCCGCTCCAGGCCGGGCCCGGTGACACGATACGAGGCGGCGGATCGTCCTGGTCCGCCGCTTTTTTCGTGCCCGCGCTCGCGGACCGGTTCTTTTGTCAGTGCCACGGCGCCGCGAATTGCGATAGAGCACGTGCGCCAATCGAAACTGGCGGATGGGCGCCGATCGCGCCGCGGTCAGGCTTGCCCGACGCCCGCGACCGCGATTCCGCTCCCGCCCGCGACCGAGGAGACCACGATGACTGCGCCCCTCAAATACAAGCGCCTGTTGCTGAAGCTCTCGGGCGAAGCGTTGATGGGGAAGCAGGGCCATGGCATCGACATGGACGTCGTCGAGCGGCTCGCCGGCGACGTCAAGGAGGCGGTCGCCGCCGGTGCCGAGATCGCGATCGTGATCGGTGGCGGCAACATCTTCCGGGGTCTGCAGGGTGCCGCCAAGGGCATGGATAGGGCGACCGCCGACTACATGGGCATGCTGGCGACGGTGATGAATTCGCTCGCCTTCCAGGGCGTACTCGAGAAGCTCGGCGTGCCGAGCCGCGTGCAATCCGCGATCCCCATGCCGACGGTTTGTGAAAGCTACGTGCGTCCGCGCGCGATGCACCACCTCAAGAAGGGCCGCGTCGTCATCTTCGCGGCCGGCACCGGTAATCCGTTCTTCACCACCGACACGGCGGCAACCTTGCGCGCCGTCGAGATGGGGTGCGATGCCATGGCCAAGGCGACGCAGGTCGATGGTGTCTACTCGGCCGATCCGCGCAAGGACGCTGGCGCGACGCGCTATGAGGCTCTCGGATACGACGAGGTCCTGGCGCGCAATCTCCAGGTGATGGATGGGGCTGCAATCGCCCTTGCCCGCGACAATCGACTTCCGGTAATTGTTTTCTCCATCGAGGCATCGGGCAACCTTCTGAAGGTGCTGCGGGGCGAAGCACGCGCTACGCTGGTTCACGCCGCAGCGTGATTCGGGGCTCCAGCGGGGCCTTTGCCGCTCGTTTTCGGAGGCGGTAAGCGCCTGTATCGCGGCCCCGCGCGGCGGCACACCAGCGATCGCGTCAGCACATGGGCCGATGGCGTCGGCATGTCGGCGCGGTCGGTGAGAGCCTTGGGACGTCGCAGATGCTGCCGAGGTCGGTATGTGCGCGCTATGGCAGGCAACGATCGCGAGCCTGCCGGAAGTTGCTCACTTGCCGGCGCTCACTTGCCGGCATGTCGCGGCGGGGGCGGCGGCGGGCATGGGGTGGGACGCACCCGAACGGCAAAAGCCGCCCCGCGCGGGACAGTAGAGAAGAGGATTGAGAATGGCGGCTGGAACGTTCGATATCAACGAGTTCGATCAGCGCATGCGTGCGTCGATCGAGGCGCTGAAGCGCGAGTTCAGCGGCCTGCGCACCGGCCGCGCCAGCGCCCACCTGCTCGACCCTATCCAGGTCACGGTCTACGGCTCGAAGATGCCGCTCAACCAGGTCGCAACGGTCTCGGTGCCCGAATCACGCACGATCTCCGTGCAGGTCTGGGACAAGACCAACGTCGGCGCCGTTGAGCGGGCGATCCGTGAATCGAACCTCGGCCTCAACCCGGTGATCGACGGCACGCTGCTGCGCCTGCCGATCCCCGCGCTCACGGCTGAGCGCCGCACAGAGCTCACCAAGATCGCGCACAAGTATGCCGAGCAGACGCGGGTCGCCATCCGCAACGTCCGCCGCGACGGCATGGAGCTTCTCAAGAAGCTCGAGAAGGACGCACATATGAGCCAGGACGAGCATAAGAAGAACTCGTCCAAGGTGCAGGAACTGACCGACGCCTTCATCAAGGAGGTCGAGACGACACTGCACGCCAAGGAGGCGGAGATTCAGAAGGTCTGATCACGAGGCGCCACGCCGGTTTCACGGTGCCTTCGCAATTGTTCGACCAGGCTGCAGCGCCGGCGCAGCGCCTTTCCACAGAAGCACTGTACGCCGCATCTCGGCTCACTCGTCCGGCAGGTGTCCCGACATGGGGACGCGACACGAGGGGGATGAGGATGCGACGGTCACGAGCCGCAGGTTTGCTTGCGGGAACGCCCTCAGCCTCATCTGGAAGGTCAGGTCATTGTGACCGCACGTTCTCAAGCCGATACCGGTGACCGGCCCGCGAGCGCTCAGGAAGGCGGGGCCGTCCGCCACGTCGCGATCATTATGGACGGGAACGGGCGCTGGGCGAAGGAGCGTGGCCTCCCGCGCGGCATCGGACACCGCAAGGGTGTGGAAGCGGTGCGGCGCACGGTGCGCGCGGCGATCGAGCTCTCCATCCCCTACCTCACGATCTACAGCTTCTCCTCCGAGAACTGGGCGCGCCCTGCCGACGAGATCGATGATCTCATGGGGCTCATCAAACGCTTCATCCGCCGCGATCTCGCGGAGCTTCACCACGCCGGTGCGCGCATCCGCGTGATCGGCGAGCGCGAGGGCGTAGACCCGGAACTGATGGCGCTGATCGACGAGGCGGTCGAGCTGACGCGCTCCAACACCGCTTTGACGCTCATAATCGCTTTCAACTACGGCGCCCGCGCCGAGATCGCCAACGCCGCGCGCCGCATGGCGGAGGATGTCGCCGCCGGCCGCATGACGCCGGACGAGATCGATGTCGAAAGCCTGTCGCGCCGCCTCGATACCGCTGGCATCCCGGATCCCGACCTGCTGGTGCGCACCAGCGGTGAGATGCGGCTCTCCAATTTTCTGCTGTGGCAGTGCGCCTATACCGAATTCGTCTTCCTCGAGACCTACTGGCCGGATTTCGGCCGCGAGGAGCTGGAAAACGCGCTCGCCATCTACCGGTCGCGCGACCGCCGCTTCGGTGGCCTCACCAAACGGTCGACCGCATGAGCGCCAAGGAGACTGAACTGCCACAGTCCAGCACTGCCGGGAACGCCGCACCGTCGCCGAAGCGTTCCGATCTCAAACCGCGATTGCTCGCGGGGGTCGCCATGGCCCTCGTCGCTGTCGGCATCACCTATTCCGGCGCCGTTCCTTTCGCGGCCATGGTGGGTATCGTCGCGCTTGTGATGTGCTGGGAATGGGGCCGTATGGTGCGCGGCGACGAACTCGGCATCGCGTTCCCGCTGCATCTCATCGCCGTTGCCGCCGCGACCGCTCTCGCCGCTGCCGGTATGATGCGCGAAGCACTGTTCGCGGTCGGCGTTGGCGCTATCGTCGTGCTGGCGCTCGCCGGGCGTCACCGCCTGATGTCGGCGGCGGGCGTGATCTATGTCGGGCTGCCGGTCGTGGCGCTGATCTGGTTCCGGAACGACTCGCGCCTCGGGCTCGAGGCGGTGCTGTTCCTGTTTCTCGTGATCTGGACGTCGGATATCGCGGCGTTCGCATCGGGCCGCACGTTCGGTGGGCCGAAGCTCTGGCCGCGGGTTTCGCCCAATAAGACGTGGTCGGGTTTCATCGGCGGTATCACGGCAAGCGCGCTCGTCGGCGCCATGGTCGCGCAGTTCGTTGCCGGCGCGAGCAGCGCCGAGCTCGGCGCGACGGGGCTCGTGCTGGCGTTGATCGCGCAGATGGGCGACCTTGCGGAATCGGCGCTGAAGCGTTCCTTCGGCGTCAAGGACTCGAGCGCAATCATTCCGGGGCATGGCGGCGTGATGGATCGGGCCGACAGCACGGTCGCGGTATCCGTCGCGGCGGCGATTTTCGCGCTGCTGTGGAACGCGGCGTCGCCGGCAGCGGCGCTGCTGATCGGTGGCTGAGGCAGCGGGCGGCGGGCGCGCCGCCAACGGGAGAGCGTCAGCGGTATGAGAGCTTCTGCGACGAGCGGGAGACCGCATTCGGCGACGGCGTGCGCCGCCGGGAAGGTCGAACCCACTGGCCTCGGCGGGGGCGCGCGCCGCATCACGGTGCTCGGTGCCACGGGGTCGATCGGTCGCAGCACGCTCGATCTCGTCGCCCGTTCGGGCGAAGCTTTCGAAATCGAGGCATTGACGGCAAATGCCGACGCCGAAGGGCTGGCTCGCCTCGCGATCGCACATCGCGCGCGCGTCGCCGTCGTCGCCGAGCCCGCTGCCTATCCGCGGCTGGCCGAGTTGCTCTCAGGCACCGGCATCGAGGCCGCCGCTGGGCCTGCTGCACTGGTCGAGGCGGCGTCGCGCCCGGCCGATTGCGTGGTCGCCGCCATCGTCGGCGCCGCCGGCCTTCCGCCGACCATCGCCGCGGTTCGCCAGGGTCGGCGTGTCGCGCTCGCCAACAAGGAATGCCTGGTCACGGCGGGCGACATCTTTATGCGCGAGACCCGCGCCGCCTCGACCGAGCTGCTTCCGGTCGATTCCGAGCATTCGGCCGCGTTCCAGGCCATCGGCAACGCGGAGCCCGGTTGGATCGAGGAGATAACGCTCACGGCGTCAGGCGGTCCGTTCCGGGAATGGGACATTGCCCGTCTCGCCAAAGCGCTGCCGAGCGAGGCGCTGCGACACCCCAACTGGTCGATGGGGGCCAAGATCACCATCGATTCGGCGACGATGATGAACAAGGGGCTCGAGCTGATCGAGGCCTACCACCTGTTCCCCGTCGCGGTCGAACAGATCCGCATCGTCGTTCATCCCCAGTCGATCGTGCATTGCCTCGTCTCTTACCGTGATGGCTCCGTGCTGGCGCAGTTGTCGTCGCCCGACATGCGCACGCCGATCGCGCTCGCGCTCTCCTGGCCGAGCCGGATGGACGCGCCGACCGAGCGGCTCGATCTCGTGCGCCTCGGACAGCTCACGTTCGAAGCTCCTGACGAAACCCGCTTTCCGGCGATCGCGCTCGCCCGCGCCGCGTTGCAGCGTGGCGGCTGCGCCCCGGCGGTGCTGAACGCCGCCAACGAAATCGCGGTGCACGCTTTTCTCGCAGGTCGAATCGGCTTTCTTGATATTGCCGAGACGGTCGCCAAATGCCTTGAAACGGCGGATGGCCGAGGCCTGCTCGGGCCCCGCGCCGCGTTGGACGACGTTTTGGCAGTGGACGAGGAGGCCCGCCAGTTGGCACGAACGATGCTGACGGCGAGTAGCAGGAGCAGCGTTCACGGCAGCTCGTTGCCGTTCGATTGACCTCTTGTGAGCCGCCCGTCAGGGTATCTCTATTCGGACCACCCGGAGTGACCATGGAAACCGCACCGAGCCTGATCGAGAACATCACCAGTACCTTGATGTTCCCGCTGGCCTTTTTGTTCGTACTGAGTGTCGTGGTGTTTTTCCATGAGCTCGGCCACTTCCTCGTCGCGCGCTGGTGCGGCGTCACCGTCAAGGCTTTCTCGATCGGCTTTGGACGTGAAATCTGGGGGTTCTACGACCGCCACGGTACGCGCTGGCGTCTCGCCTGGATCCCGCTTGGTGGCTACGTCAAGTTCCTCGACGACGAGAGTGCCGCGAGCACGCCTTCGGCCGAGGCCCTGCGCACGATGACCGACGAAGAGCGCAAAGGGGCTTTCCATGCCAAGCCCGTCTGGCAGCGTGCCGCGGTCGTCGCCGCCGGTCCCATCGCCAACTTCATTCTGGCCGTGGTGATTTTCTCGGTGATGCTCGCGATCTACGGCGTCACAACGCTCGAGCCGCGGATCGGCAAGGTGGTTCCAGGCTCTCCGGCGGAGGCGGCCGGCTTCCTGCCGGGCGATCTCGTCGAGAAGATTCAGGGCAAGGAAATCAACGACTTCGCAGAACTCCAGCACATTGTCTCGACACATCCGGCGGAAGCGCTGGAATTCGTGATCGAGCGTGCTGGCAAGCCTGTCGTGCTCGTCGTCAAGCCGCGTCTGCAAGAGCACGAGGACGCCATTTCCGGCAAGGTCACGCGGCCGGTCATCGGCATCATGAGCGCCGCCGGCGCCGAGCGCCTGCACCGCCGCGTCGGTCCGGTCGAGGCCGTGGGGCTCGCCGTCGACCGGACGGCGATGATCGTCACCGGCACGCTCGGCTACGTCGCCGACGTCATCCGAGGCCGCCAGAAGGCCGACCAGCTCGGCGGGCCGATCCGTATTGCCGAAGTCTCCGGGCAGGTCGCCAAGTTCGGCATCCAGCCGCTGCTTCACCTTATCGCCGTGATCTCGGTCAGCGTCGGTCTCATCAATCTGTTCCCGGTTCCGCTGCTCGACGGCGGTCACCTGATGTTCTACGCGATCGAGGCCATTCGCCGTCAGCCGCTATCGGAGCGCACGCAGGAGATCGGCTTCCGCATCGGCCTCGCCATCGTCTTGATGCTCATGGTTTTCGCGACCTTCAACGATTTGCCAATCTTGAAGAAATGGCTGTCGGCTCTCGGCTGATTTTATCCCCCGGTGGGGTAATCTTGCCACTTCCGCCCGGCTTACTGAATCGTTAAAAGCGAGAGGTGGTGGAGAGGTGTTTTCCGTACTGGGCTTGGCGTGACAGGGACGCCGGGCCACAAGGGCAGCGCGGAATTCAGCTCGTCCCACCGGTGTTAACCTGCCGTTAGAGGTTGGCACTGCACTGCGCATAGACGGACGGGCGCGCCAAATGCCGACGGCGCCCGGTCTGGTTGGGGGGTCGGCAATACGAGGGCATACCTTGCGAATGCCGCAGTATAAAACGTCCATCGGGGGATGGCGCCTGGCAGTCTGGCTCGCGCTTCTCGCGCCGGTCTGCTTCGCCGCCGATGCCATCGTATTCTCCACCGCCGCGCACGCTCAGGGCGCGATCCGGGAAATCCGGGTCACGGGTAACCGTCGCCTAGAGCCAGAGACCGTGCGGTCGTATCTCAAGTTCTCCGTCGGCGACACATACTCCGCCGGCGCCGCAGACCGCTCGCTCACCGCGCTGTTCGGGACCGGCTTGTTCTCCGACGTCCGCATCGACCGTGAAGGTTCCGCGGTCGTCGTCACCGTCGTCGAGAACCCGGTGGTCGCTCAGGTCGCGTTTGAGGGCAACAGCGAGGTCGAGGCGTCCACGCTTGCTTCGGAAGTCCAGCTCAAGCCGCGCTCCGTCTTCACCCGCGCCAAGGCGCAGGCCGATGTGCAGCGCATTCTCGACGTCTATCGCCGCCAGGGCCGCTTCGCCGCCAACGTCGAGCCGAAGCTGATCGAGCTCGATCAGAACCGCGTCAACGTCGTCTTCGAGATCACCGAGGGCATGGCGACGAAGGTCAAGGGCATCAACTTCGTCGGCAACCGCGCATTCTCGGACTCGCAGCTCCGCGACATCATTTCGACGACGGAGTCGGGCTGGCTCGACTTCATCAAGGGTACGGCGATCTACGATCCGGATCGTATGAACCTCGATCGCGAGCTGCTGCGTCAGTACTACTTGAAGAACGGCTATGCCGACGCGCGCATCGTTGCGGGCAATGCCGAGCTCGATCGCGACGGTACTGGCTTCTACATCACCTTCGCCGTCGAAGAGGGCGAGATTTATCACTTCGGTGGTGTGACCATCGAAAGCTCGCTGCCGGACATCAACGCGCAGAGCTTCTACGGCAATATCCTGACGCTGCAGGGTGATGTCTACAACGGCGCGCAGATCGACAAGACGGTCGAGAAGCTGACGCTGGCCATTGCCGAGCAGGGCTATGCCTTCGCCCGAGTGCGCCCGCGTGCCAACCCGGACTTCGCGAGCCGCACTATCTCGCTCACCTACATCATCGACGAGGGGCCGCGCGTCTACATCGACCGCATCAACGTGTCGGGTAACACGCGCACCAAGGATCACGTGATCCGTCGCGAGTTCCGTCTCGTCGAGGGCGACGCCTACAACCCGATGCTGGTCGATCGCGCGAAGAAGCGCCTCGAGGCTCTCGGCTTGTTCAAGAGCGTGAAGGTTGGCCGTACGCCCGGTTCTGGCGCGGATCGCGTCGCGCTCGACGTGCAGGTCGAAGAGCAGTCCACGGGTGAGCTTTCGTTCGGTGCCGGCTACTCGACCAGTGAAGGCGTGATCGGTGACATCTCGATCTCCGAGCGCAACCTGCTGGGCAATGGTCAGTTCCTGCGCCTCAAGCTCGCGGGCTCGTTGGAGCGGTTCCAGATCGACCTGTCGTTTACCGAGCCGCGCTTCCTCGACATGAATCTCGCTGCAGGCTTCGACCTCTTCCACAAGGAAGTGGACCAATCGTCCACGTCGGGCTTCAAGAGCCGCAAGACGGGCGCCACGCTGCGTCTCGGCTATCCGTTGGCCGAAAGCCTCTGGATGCAGAACTACTACACGTTCTCTCGCGACGAGATCTTCGACGTGGAGAGCAACGCTTCGCTGGCGATCAAGGATGCTTGCGGCGATGCGAACATAAATGATCCTTTGAACCAGGATGGTGATCCTACGACGCACGCTGCTGCGGATTGCCAAGACGAGGTCTACTATACCTCGCTGGTTGGCACCTCGCTTACCTTCGACAAGCGTAACCATCCGAAGAACCCGACCAGCGGTTATTGGTTGAACGCCTCGGTGGATGTCGCAGGACTCGGCGGCGACGCTCAGTACGTTCGCTTCTCGGGTGAAGGCCGTGCCTACTACCCGATCACCGAGAAGATCACATTCGTCGGTCGCGCCGTCGCCGGTCACATTCAGAGCTGGGGTGGAGACGACATCCGAATCCTCGACCTCTACTTCCGTGGTGGTGAGACGATCCGCGGCTTCGAGCGCTCGGGTATTGGTCCGCGTGACGCAACCAACGCTGACGCGTTGGGTGGTAAGACCTACTGGGCAGCAACGGCCGAGGTGCGCTTCCCGCTGCCTCTCATCCCGGACGATATCGGCATGAGCGGCGCCGTGTTCGCCGATGCCGGCTCGCTGTTCGGTGCTTCGGAACGTGCGAAGAATGCGGTTGGCGTGAACCTGCAGGACGACTCGACCATCCGCTCGTCGGTCGGTGCATCCATCCTGTGGAACTCGCCGGTCGGTCCGCTGCGCGTCGATTTCGCCAAGGTTCTCACCAAGGAGAAGTACGACGAGGAGCAGTTCTTCCGCTTCGGTGCTTCGACCAAGTTCTGATACGCTTCACGCGCTACGCGTGAGATGCGAGATAGGGAAACGCCGGGGCCATGCTCCGGCGTTTTCTGTTTTGGATCTCCGGCACTTGGTCGCAATTTCGAAAAGAAGTGGGCCCAGGTCCGGTGCCGCGCAATGGCTGGGTACCAAGTGCCAAGTGCCAAGTGCCAAGAGCTAAGAGCTAAGAGCTAAGAGCCAAGAGCTAAGAGCCAAGAGTTCTCTGTGCACTCCGGAGGGAGCGCTGGGGGGCGCGACTTCGGGGGACGGCGATGTCCGCGAAGGTGGAAGCGCGGGGTGGCTGAACCTTCACGGGCTCTGCGACGGGCAAGCGAGGGAACGCGGTCGCAGGGGCGGAGAGCTTTGCACGAAGCCAAGTCTGGGCGGCGGGGCGGGCGCCGCCTTCCGTAAGGCGGGACGGGGGGCAGCGTCGGCGCGGTCGCTGGGGGAACGTTCAGTGCGCGGGTGTCCGGTGGGCGACCGTGGGGCTTGCCTGCAAACTTAGCGCATGGCTCGTCGCGCTTGTTCCAATGGAGTGGATACAACACCACCCGGTCTGAGCATCTCCGTCCGTTTGGTCGTTTTGCGGCTCAGCCGTTGGCGGTTCGCGGGGCTCTTTCCCGGCAGATGGAGCGCCAACGCCGCCGCTGGAGCTGCACCCTCGCAAATGGTTCACTCGAGGCCGCGCTGGCGCTTCGCGGGTTTCGCGACGCAAGGAAATCTGGCAAAGCCCCATCCCGCTATAGTCATAAAACAATGGTCCGGGATCACTTGTCGGTCGTCGCCGGGCATGCCTGCCTACCACGAGGAGTGCTGGCGCCAGTCCGGCCGATTCTCCACTTCGATGCAGGCTTTCCGCCGCCGCCCGCCAACGGGGCGCGGGGCTTCGCGCATGCCCGCGTGAGGCGTGCGCCGGCTTCCTGCGGCGCAGCACGAAGCGGCCGTTGAAAACCGTAGAGGTGACGGCGAATTCGCCTAACTGGCGCGTGCAACCAGCCGCACTCCTCGTGCTACGGTCGCGCCCACGATTCTGACTGGCCATGACCGGAGAAAGGGCATCGCATGCAGCATCCGGGCTTTTTCGAGCGTCTCGGACCGTTCACCCTCGAAGCCGTTGCCAAGGCGGTCGGTGCCGAGCTGCCACCCGGAGCCGACGCGGCGCGTCTCGTGCACGATGTGCGCCCGCTCAACGAGGCAGGTCCCGACGATCTCTCGTTCGTCGACAACCGCAAGTACCTGCCGCAACTCGAGACGACACGGGCCGGGTTCTGCCTTGTGGTGCCGGCCCTCGCCGCGCGCGTTCCCGCCGCGACCACGCCCCTGACGAGCAAGGCTCCCTACCGCTGCTTCGCCCTTGCTCTGCAACTCTTCTATCCCTCGGCGATGCGCCCACGCGCCGCGCGCGCCGATGCCGGAACGCTGATCGACCCGACGGCCGAGATCGAGGAGGACGTGGAGATCGAGCCGGGTGCGGTGATTGGGGCCGAAGCAGCGGTCGGCAAGGGCAGCCGCGTCGCGGCCGGTGCCGTGATCGGCTATCGCGTTCACATCGGCAGGGGATGCTACGTCGGCCCGCAATCGACCATCACCCACGCGCTCGTCGGCGACCGGGTCATCATCCACGCTGGCGTGCGCATCGGGCAGGACGGCTTCGGTTTCGCGATGGGGCCCGGCGGGCACGTCAAGGTGCCGCAGATCGGCCGGGTGGTGATACAGGACGACGTCGAGATTGGCGCCAACACCTGCATCGATCGCGGCGCTCTTAAGGATACGATGATCGGAGAAGGCACTAAAATTGATAATCTCGTGCAAATCGGGCACAACGTGATCATGGGTCGCAATTGCGTGATCGTGGCTCAAACCGGTATTTCAGGCTCGACGGAGCTGGGCGATTTTGTCGTCATGGGCGGTCAGTCGGGTACGGTCGGTCACATCAAGGTAGGGACGGGCGCGCAGATTGCCGGCGGCAGCCACCCGAAGGACAACGTGCCGCCCGGCGCGCGTATGGGCGGCACGCCGGCGCGACCGCTGAAGCAATGGGCGCGCGAGCTGGCGACGTTGACGCGGCTCGCGCAAAAGGGCGGCGACAAGGTCGGTTCCGGCGACGAGCCGGCCGGCTAGGCGTCTCGGGCGGGGAACTATTCCCGCGAGTAACTATCGACGAAAAGCGGATGGCGCCAGCCTCGGCCTATCCCGCAAGAGGTGTTCGACCAAGAGGCCGTGGAAAGAGACGAAGCGATGAACGACGCATCCGTTAAGCCGCAGCTCGGCACCGCCGATATCATGCGCGTGTTGAAGCTGCTGCCGCATCGCTATCCGATGCTGCTCGTCGACCGCATCTACGACATGGATGGCGACGAGAGCTGCGTCGGCCTCAAGAACGTCACCATCAACGAGCCGTTCTTCCAGGGGCACTTCCCGCAATTCCCGGTGATGCCCGGCGTGCTCATCATCGAAGGGCTCGCGCAGACCGCGGGCGCGCTGTGCGTCTCGAGCCTCAAGGAAGACTACAAGGCCGAGCTCGTCTATTTCATGGGGATCGACCGCGCCAAGTTCCGCCGGCCGGTGGTGCCCGGCGACCAGCTCCACTATCATGTCCGCAAGGTGCGCAACCGCGGCCGGGTCTGGAAGTTCTTCGGCGAGGCCAAGGTGGACGGTCAGGTGGCGGCCGAGGCCGAAGTCAGCGCCATGCTCGCCGACACCGCAGATGCACGGGCCTTCGCGAGCAAGCATGGCTGATCAGATCATTCATCCGACGGCCGTCGTCGAGGACGCGAGCCGTCTCGGCGCGGGTGTCAGGATCGGTCCCTACTGCGTGGTCGGCGCGAATGCGGTGCTCGGCGATGGCGTCGAGCTCGTCTCGCACGTCGTCGTCGCGGGCCATACGACCATCGGTGCGCGTACGCGGATCTTTCCCTTCGCCTCGATCGGCCATCAGCCTCAGGACCTGAAGTTCAAGGGTGAGCGCACGACGCTCGCTGTCGGCAGCGACTGCATCATCCGCGAAGGCGTGACGATGAACCCGGGCACCGAAGGCGGCGGCTCCAAGACCGTCGTCGGCGACCGCTGCGCGTTTCTCGCCAACAGCCATGTCGGTCATGACTGCATCGTCGGCAACAACGTCATCTTCTCGAACAACGTGATGCTGGCGGGACATTGCAGCGTCGGCGATTTCGCGATCCTCGGCGGCGGCGCGGCGGTCATCCAGTTCGCGCGCGTCGGTCCGCATGCTTTCGTCGGCGGCATGTCGGGCCTCGAGAACGATCTCATTCCCTACGGCATGGCGCTCGGCAATCGCGCCTATCTCTCCGGGCTGAATATTGTCGGCCTCCAGCGCCGCGGCTTCTCGCGCACCGACATCCATGATTTGCGCCGGGCCTACCGTCTGTTGTTCGCGGCGGAGGGTACGTTGCTCGAGCGTCTCGACGACGTTTCGGGCGAATTCTCGGGACATCCGATCGTCGCCGAGATCGTCGCCTTCATCCGCGCCGGCGGCAAGCGGTCGATCTGCACGCCGCGCGGAGCGAACGAAGCCTGATCGGACAAGCGTGGACCCGTCATGAGCCTGTCCCGCCGCATCGGCATCCTCGCAGGCGGTGGCAGTCTGCCGCGCGAGGTTGCGGACGCGGTAGCGGCGCGCGGAATACCCCTGCACATCGTCGCCCTCGACAGTGAGGCCGAAGCCTCGTTCGGTCCCTATCCGGTGACGCGGGTCGGCTGGGGTGAGATCGGCCGCATGGTGCGCACATTCCGGCAGGCGGGCGTCACGGATCTCGTCATCATCGGCGGTGTGCGACGCCCGGACCTCGGCGCCATCAAGCCCGACTTCGGCTTTTTCAGCGCCCTTGCGACGGTCGCGCGGCTGGTGCTTGCGGGCGGCGACGACAAGGTGCTGCGCGGCGTCATCGCGTTTCTAGAGGGCAAGGGCCTGAAGGTGGTCGGACCGGCGCGGGTCGCTCCGGAGCTGATCGTCGGCGCCGGTACGCTCGCGCGCCACACGGCCGATGACGCCATGATCAGTGAGGCTCGGCGCGGCTTTGCCGCCATCGGTGCGCTTGGAGCATTCGACATCGGTCAGGCTGCCGTGATTTCGAATGGATGCCTCGAGGCGCTCGAAGGAGCCGAGGGGACGGACGGTCTGCTCCAGCGCGTGGCGGCGCAGCGGCGCGCGGGTGGTATTCCGCCTGGTGTCACGCGCGGCGTACTGGTGAAGCGCGTGAAGCCGGGGCAGGACGAGCGGATCGACCTGCCGGTGATCGGCCCCGAAACGGTGACGCGCGCGGTCGAGGCCGGACTTGCTGGCATCGTCGTCGAAGCCGGGCACGTGCTCGCCGCGCGGCGCGACGAGCTCGCGATCCGTGCCGACGCGAGCGGGCTCGTCGTCGCCGGGCTCGAGGTCGACCGCGCTTCGGCGGCGAAGATGCTCGCAGACGCGGCGGAGCGCCAGCGGCTGCGGCGCTCGGGCGGCGGGCTTGCGGGCATCCTCCTCGGGCGCGGACCGTTGGCCGGCATCACCATCATCGGCCGCGTGGCCGTACCGCGGCGGGCGGTGCGCGATCTGCGCAAGGGGGCGGCCGTGATCGCCGCGATGGAACCGCATGGGGGATCGCGTGCGGTGGCGGTAGTACGTGGGCACGTCCTCGCAGTCGAGACCGGAGAAGGCCCGCTCGCGGCCGTCGAACGGGCGGCCGGACACAGGCAATGGGGTGACAGCCGCGTCAAGTGGCGCGCTGGCGTCGCGACATTGGCTGGTGGTCGTGACACGAGCCCCGAGGTCGTCGCGGCAGCGGCAGCGGCAGGCTTCGCCGGCATCGCGGTGCGGTTGAAGCGGTTCTCGGCCGGAGTTGCTCCCGATACCGTCGCCGCCGCGGACGCTGCGGGACTGTTCATCGCCGGACTTCCGGAAGCAGGGGACGAGAACCATGCTTGAGAACGAGAGCGGCTCCGACGGTGGTGATCGCACGCTGGCGGGTGACGGTTCAGCCCGCCCGATCCGCCTCGCCGTTATCGCTGGCGAGCATTCCGGCGATCTGCTCGGCGGCAAGCTGATGGAGGCACTAAACACCGCGACGGAAGGGCGTGTCGTCTATGCCGGCGTCGGCGGCGAGCACATGGAGGCGCAAGGGCTCTCATCCATTTTTCCGCTCGCCGAAGTGGCGGTGATGGGGCCGCTGTCGATCCTGCCGCGTCTGCCACGTATCGTCCGCCGCGTCTACAACGCGGTCGATGCGGCGATCAGTTTCGAGCCCGACGCCGTCGTCATCATCGACAGCCCCGAGTTTACCCACCCGATCGCCAAGCGCATCCGCAAGCGCCGCCCGACGATCCCCATCATCGACTACGTCAGTCCGAGCGTGTGGGCATGGCGGCCCGGCCGCGCCCGGCGTATGCGTGCCTACGTCGATCGTGTGCTGGCACTGCTGCCTTTCGAGCCGTCCGCGCACGAGCGCCTCGGCGGCCCGCCGTGCACGTATGTCGGCCACCCGATGATCGAGCGCTACGACTGGATCAGGGGGCGCGACAGTGCGGCACTCGCTCAGCGTCTCGGGCTCGATCCGGCGCGGCCGGTGCTGGTCGTCCTGCCGGGGAGCCGGCCCTCCGAGGTCGCGCGCCTGATGCAGCCGTTCGGTGAGGCGGTCGCGGCGCTTTTTGCTGCGGGCCATCAGCCCGAGGTGGTGCTGCCGGTCGTCGCCAGCGTGCGAGGGCTGGTGGAGGCGGGCCTCGCAAGCTGGTCAGTTCGTCCGCACATCGTCTCCGGTGACGACGACAAGTTCGCTGCTTTCCGCCTCGCGACCGCGGCGCTCGCCGCATCCGGCACGGTCACTCTCGAACTCGCCGTCGCCGGCACGCCGATGGTCGTCGCCTATCGGGTCGATCAGGTCGCCGCGCGCCTGCGCTTCCTGCTCAAGGTGCATTCGGTGGTCCTGGCCAACCTGGTGCTCGGCGAGAATGCGTTCCCGGAGTTGCTGCAGGAGGACTGCACGGGAGAAAGACTTGCCGCCGCGCTGGCGCCCCTTCTTACGGAAACCCCGCAGCGGCGCGCGCAACTGGCAGCGCTGGAGCGTATTCCGTCGCGGCTACTGCTCGATCACGGTACGCCGAGCGAGCGTGCCGCCGACGTGGTGCTGGCGTCGCTGCCAAAGCGTGCCGGACAAGGCTGATGCAGGACCGCGACCGGCCTCGAGGGGTTTCTCGGTCAAGCCTCGTGAGCGCCGCATCGCTGTCGCAGAGGGGCCAGTCCGGATTGGAGGCTTGGCGACTGCGGTGCGTCGGCGATTGAATTGAGCGCCTTTCTGCCAGATGGTGCATCCACCGCGGCACTTCGCGTGACGGTACGCGGCGTGGCGGGGGGCGTCGCATCAGGTCAACGCAGACAGAGAAAGCTCTCCCGTGCTCGAAGGTAAAGTGCGCTCGATCGCGTTGCTGTTGGTGGTCGAGGTGGCGGCGATGAGCTTGTGGTTCGTCTCCGCGGCCATTCTGCCGGAGATGCTGCGCGAGGCACCGCTATCGCCGTTCCGGCAGGCGGCGCTGGCGAGTGGCGTGCAGGCGGGGTTCGTCGCAGGCGCGCTGGTCTCGGCGATCCTCGGCCTCGCCGACCGTTACGATCCGCGCCGCGTTCTCGCCATCGCCGCCATCGGCGCGGGGCTCGCCAACGCGGTGCTGCTTCTGGTGCCGCCGGGAAGTGCCGCCTCGATCGGGGCACGTTTTGTCACGGGCGCGCTGCTGGCTGGCGTCTATCCGGTCGGCATGAAGATCGCTGTGGGCTGGGGCCAGAAGGATCGCGGCTTCCTCGTCGGAGCGCTGGTCGGCGCGCTGACGCTCGGGTCCGCCTCGCCTCATCTCATCTCGCTCCTCGGCGGCGCCGACTGGCGCGCGACGGTGATCGCGGCCTCGCTCGCCGCCATCGGTGCAGGCTTCGTCGGCCTGCTCGTCGGCATAGGTCCCCACCATCGTGCCGCGGCCGCGTTCGACCCGCACGTCGCCAAGACGGCATGGACCAACCGGCGCGTTCGGCTCGCCTATGCGGGATACCTCGGGCACATGTGGGAACTCTACGCGATGTGGGCGTGGATCGCGGCGGCGACGGCGGCTTCGTATGGCGCGACATTGCCGGTGGCCGAGGCGGAGCGGCTCGCCAAGCTGACGACATTCGTCGCCATTGCCGCCGGCGGCCTCGCCTGCGCGTTCGCGGGAACGATTGCCGACCGCATCGGCAAGGCGGAGGTCACCATCGTCGCCATGGCGGTGAGCGGCACCTCGGCAATTGCCGCGGCGATGACGTTCGGCGGGCCTGTCTGGCTGACGGCGCTGGTCGTCGTCGTGTGGGGCATCAGCGTCATCCCGGATTCCGCGCAGTTCTCGGCGCTGGTCGCAGATGCGGCGCCGCCCGAGCAGGCGGGCAGCCTCATGACATTCCAGACGGCTCTCGGATTTGCGCTGACCATCCTCACCGTGCAGGCGACGCCAGTGGTCGCGGCGGCGCTCGGGTGGCCCGCGGTGCTCGCGGTTCTCGCGATCGGCCCGGCTCTCGGCATCGTCGCGATGCTGCGGCTGCGGGCGATGGGGTAGTGATGCCGACGTATAGACGCTGACCTCATCGGGACAGGCGACAAGCAGTCACGCGGCGTAACCGGCCCTTGGCACGCCGCACAGTAGAATCAGGGCACGTAGACCTCGACGGCTGCCGGATGCACCTCGAACCGGGCCGGTGTCGTCGTCACGATCTCGCCGTCGGCATTGACGGAGCGCGGCCGGCGCGTTTCCACATCAAATGCGACGCAGTGCGCGGTCCGCACCTCTTTCCAAGCGCCATGACCACCGGCGCGGAATGAGGGCGCCATCAACGCCAGTTTCCAGACGCTGCGTACCTCGAGGCTGTAGAGATCGAGGTGACCGTCGTCGATGCGCGCCGCGTAATGGACGACGTTGCCGCCACCATAGTGTCGCCCGTTGCCGACGGCGATCTGCATCGTCTTGACGCGCACCGTCCCGTCCTTGCTGGTGATCCACGTCGAGAAGGGCCGCGCCGACGCCAGCGCACCGATCGCCGCGACGGCATAGCCGAGGCGTCCCCACCGGCGCTTAGTGTCGCGGCAGAGGTTGCGCGCGAGGTCGGCACTGAGGCCGATGCTGGCGACGTTGAAGAACAGATGGCCGTTGACGCTGCCGACATCGATGCGGCGCGTCCGCCCCGCAGCGATGATGTCGGCGGCGCGCGCCAGATCCTCTGGAATTTCCAGCGTTCGCGCGAGGTCGTTCGCGGTGCCCATCGGCAGGATGCCCATCGGCAGCCCGGTCTCGCGGATGCCGCGCGCGGCCGAGGAGAGGGTCCCGTCGCCCCCGGCGATGATGACGCAGTCGAATGCTCCGCGCCTGCGCACAATGTCGTCGGAGGCTTCAGCCGGCGTCGCGAACGTCTCGATGCTGGTCTCGATTCCGCGCTGGCCGAGCCGGGCGATGACGCTCTCTATCGGAGCCGCTCCGCGCCGCGCATTCCGGTTGACGAGCAGGAGTGCGCGTCGCGGGGCGGTGGGGCGATGGTATTGCGTCGCTGTTCCGACGGCGAGGCCCATGGCTTCTCCTCTATTGGCTGCGCTGCATATGGGGTGGTTCGGGGCGGGCTCAACAGCGGGACGTCCTCGTGAATTTCACCCCGCTCGACGCCTTTGCCGGTTAGAGTCCCGCAACCGTTCGAACGAACCGGGGAGCCGTCCGTTGCAGCAGTACGCCGCCTTGCCCTACGTGGAGACGCCGGAGGGGCCGCTCGTCCTGCTCGTCACCAGCCGGGATACGGGCCGCTGGGTCATTCCGAAGGGGTGGGCCAAGCCGAAGCTGACGCCGCGGGAACTCGCGGCGCGCGAGGCGCTGGAGGAAGCCGGTATCACGGGGGATATGGGTATAGAGCCGATCGGCCGCTACGAGTACACCAAGCGCCTGCACTTCCTGTCCTGGGTTCGCGCACACGTCGAGGTTTACGCTCTGCTGGTCGATACCCAGGCGGCCGAATGGCCGGAAAGGAACCGGCGCCGGCAGCTCTGGTGCCCGCCTGGAGAGGCGGCCCGGCTGGTCCGCGAGCGTGGCCTCGCATCGCTTCTGCGCAATTTCGCTCCGTACAGCTGATCACCGGTGGAGTATTCCCCTAGCGGCTATCGGCGCCACACCCATGCTGTTTGCGCATGTCTGCCATCTCGCCTATCAACGCTTCGGGACGGAGGCCGAGGAGCTTAGACATGGGAGAGCAGGACGAGATCGAGCGCATTGCCGAGGGGCGCATGCGCAAATCGTCTCTCGACAAGGATCTCGGCAAGATCGTACGCCTCGAGGAGGCGACGCGCATCGTCACGCGCGACCTCGTCAACCCGGGGCTTGCGGTCCTTTTCCTCGCGTTCGCGGGCAGCATTGCAGCCTTTCATCTCGGTCCGTCGGGGGGCGGCTGGATCATCATCGCCGCGGCCGTGGTCGGCGGGTACATGGCGCTGACCATCGGCGCCAACGACGTCGCCAACAACGTCAGTCCGGCCGTGGCCGCACGGGCACTCACCATGACCGGTGCCTTGGCGATGGCGGCGCTGTTTGAAAGCGCGGGCGCGTTGATCGCCGGTGGCGATGTCGTCGAGACGATTTCCAAGGGGCTGGTCGATCCGGCGGCGGTGAAGGACCGCGACGTTTTCATCTGGGTTATGATGTCGGCGCTGCTGTCGTCGGCGCTGTGGGTTCATCTCGCAACGTATCTCGGGGCGCCGGTCTCGACGACGCACGCCATCGTCGGCGGCGTGCTCGGCGCGGCGCTTGCGGCGGTTGGTCCAAATCCTATCGACTGGGGCGTGATCAGCGCGATCGCGGCGAGCTGGGTCGTCTCACCGGTGCTCGGCGGCGTCATCGCCGCTGCCATCCTGGCGTTCATCAAGATCAACATCATCTACCAGGACGACAAGATAGCCGCGGCGCGGCGATGGGTGCCGGTGCTGATTGCGGTCATGGCGGCGACGTTCGCCGGCTACCTCGTCTTCAAGGGGCTCGGCCGTATCTGGAAGCCCGGCGCGGTGACCCTCAGCGCCATCGCTGCCGCCGTCTACGTTGCCACCTACGCGCTGGCGAAGCCCTACGTCATGAAGCTTTCGGTTGGGCTCGAGAACCGCAACCAGTCGCTGCGAACCCTGTTCCACCTGCCACTCATTCTCTCGGCGGCGCTGCTATCGTTTGCTCACGGCGCTAACGACGTCGCCAACGCCGTCGGACCGCTAGCGGCGATCATTCACAGCGCCGAGGTGGGTGAGATCGGCCGAAAGGTGGAGCTTCCGTTCTGGGTGATGCTGATCGGCGCGCTCGGCATCAGCTTCGGCCTTCTGCTCTATGGGCCGCGACTGATCCGCCTCGTCGGCGAGCAGATCACAAAGATGAATCCAATGCGCGCCTACTGCGTGGCGCTATCCGCGGCCGTCACCGTGCTGGTGGCGTCGTGGCTCGGACTGCCGGTCAGCTCGACGCACATCACGGTCGGTGCGATCTTCGGCGTCGGGTTCTTCCGCGAATATTACACCACGCACAGCCGGCGTCGGCAGAAGTACGTCAAGAAGCACAAGCCCCGTCACGCCATCCGCCACCTGACTCAGACCGAGCAGGAGGAGCTGCGCCGCCGCAAGCTGGTGCGGCGCTCCCACTTCACGACGATCGTGGCCGCATGGGTGATTACGGTGCCGGCGGCGGCCGGCATCGCCGCGGCGCTCTATCACGCCGCCATCACCTTCGTGCGTTGAAGGCCACAACAACCAACGGAAAATGAAACGGCCCCGTAGCTCTCGCTGCGGGGCCGTTTCGCATTTCAATACCGGCAGCGATCAGCTGCGCGATCCCATCGGGATGAAGTCACGCTGCGGTGCGCCGATGTAGAGCTGGCGCGGACGGCCGATGCGCTGCTCCGGATCCTCGATCATCTCGCGCCACTGCGCGATCCAGCCGACGGTGCGAGCGATGGCGAACAGCACGGTGAAGAGCTGCACGGGGAAGCCCATCGCGCGGAGCGTGATGCCCGAGTAGAAGTCGATGTTAGGATAGAGCTTCTTCTCGACGAAATAGTCGTCCTGGAGGGCGATGCGCTCCAGCTCCATCGCCACCTTCAGCAGCGGCTCGTCGCGGATGCCGAGCGAGTCGAGCACCTCGTGGCAGGTCTTCTGCATCACCTTCGCGCGCGGATCGTAGTTCTTGTAGACGCGATGGCCGAAGCCCATCAGGCGGAAGCCCGAATTCTTGTCCTTCGCCATCTTGATGTACTCCGGGATGCGATCGACCGTGCCGATCTCCTGGAGCATGTTGAGCGCCGCCTCGTTGGCACCGCCGTGAGCGGGACCCCAGAGGCAGGCGACGCCCGCGGCGATGCACGCGAACGGGTTGGCGCCCGACGAACCGGCGAGGCGGACCGTCGAGGTCGAGGCGTTCTGCTCGTGGTCGGCGTGCAGGATGAAGATCTTGTCGAGCGCGCGGGCGATGACCGGGTTCACGACGTAGGGCTCGCACGGAACCGCGAAGCACATCTGCAGGAAGTTCGCCGCGTAATCGAGATCGTTGCGCGGATAGATGAACGGCTGGCCGACCGAGTACTTGTAGGCCATCGCGGCGATCGTCGGCATCTTCGCGATCATGCGGTTGGCGGCGATGCGGCGCTGCTCGGGATCATTGATGTCGGTCGAGTCGTGATAGAAGGCCGACATGGCGCCGATGACGCCGCAGACGACGGCCATCGGGTGCGCGTCACGGCGGAAGCCCGTGTAGAAGCGGGTCATCTGCTCGTGCACCATCGTATGGCGCGTGATCGCTGCGTCGAACTCCTTGAACTGCGACTTGTTCGGCAGCTCACCGTTCAGCAGCAGGTAGCAGACCTCGAGGAAGTTGGACTGCTCGGCGAGTTGGTCGATCGGGTATCCGCGATGCAGCAGGATGCCGTTGTCGCCGTCGATGTAGGTAATCTTGGAGGAGCAGTTTGCGGTCGAGGTGAAGCCCGGATCGTAGGTGAAGCACCCGGTATCGCGATACAGCCGGCCGATGTCGACGACGTCGGGACCAAGCGTGCCGGAGCGCACCGGCATTTCGGATGTCTTGGATGCGATGCTGAGCCGGGCGTTTTTACCGGTCGAGCTGCTTTCAGCGGTCATGGAGGGGTCCCTTACAGTCTCAGGCTACGGCACTGATCTCGAGAGGCGGCGGCCGGGTCTCACACAGGAACTGGCGGGGATGGCATTTGCTCAATTTTTGAGCATGCACATTTGCTGGTGAAACCTTTGGCGCTCACAGCTTCATCTGGTACTCCACATCTCGCCATGCGGCAAGATAACCAATGGATGATGCGAAGCGGCTGTCACGCATAGAAAACAGCGCAGTTACAGCGTGTTGATGTCCCTAGGTGACCCGCTTCGGGGTGCTGCTCCCCGTCGAACGCCTAACTTGACAGTGCAGATGCAGCATGACCGCAGTCAGAAACCCGGTGTGGACCGCATGGTTTCCCTGCCGGGTGGCGCAAAGCACTGACGCAGCTCAGGGGGCAGGGCTCACGCGGCGTGATCGCGCAGCCGTGCCAGGCTCTCCGATTCGCCGAGCACCGCCATGACGTCGAACACCGGTGGCGACACGGTCGATCCGGTCAACGCCGCGCGCAGCGGCTGCGCAACCTTGCCGAGCTTCAGCCCGTTGGCTTCCGAGAATTCTCTTACGATGGCCTCGAGCGCCGGAGCCGACCATTCGGGTGCCTTCTCCAGAGCCGTTACGAGTTTGCCGATCATGTCCTTCGCCGGGGCGTCGAGAAGCTTCGCCGCCTTCTCGTCGAGCGCCAGCGGGCGCGCCGCGAAAACGTAAGCAGCACCCTGGATCAGGTCGACCAGTGTCTTCGAACGCTCCTTGAGGCTCGGGATCGCGGCGCGGAACTGCGGTCCGGCGCCCGACGCCAGACGGCGCGCGATGTCGAAGCCGCCTTCGATCTCCGGCAGGATGGCGACCGCTCGTTCGAACAGCTCGTGATCGTCCGTCTGGCGAATGTAGTGGGCGTTGAGTGCCTCGAGTTTGGCGAAATCGAACCGCGCGGGGCTACGGCCGATGCCGTCGAGATCGAACCAGGAAACGAGTTGCTCGGTCGACATGATTTCGTCGTCGCCGTGGCTCCAGCCGAGGCGCACGAGATAGTTGCGCAGCGCAACCGGCAGGTAGCCCATGGCCCGGTATGCTTCGACGCCGAGTGCGCCGTGCCGCTTGGAGAGCTTTGCGCCGTCGGGTCCGTGGATCAGCGGGACGTGCGCGAACTCAGGCACCGACCAGCCGAGGCCCTGGTAGATCTGCGTCTGGCGCGCAGCGTTGGTCAGGTGGTCCACGCCGCGCACCACGTGCGTGATGCCCATATCGTGGTCGTCGACGACGACGGCGAGATTATAGGTGGGGTTGCCGTCGGAGCGCAGCAGGATGAGGTCGTCGAGGTCCTTGTTGGGAATGACGACGCGACCCTGCACGTGGTCCTCGACGACGGTCTCGCCTTCGCGCGGCGCTTTGAGGCGTATGGTGTACGGCAGGTCGGCGGGCGCCTCGTCAGGGTTCTTGTCGCGCCAGGGCGAGCGGATCGACAGCGTGCGTTTCTCGGCCTCGGCGGCGGCGCGCATGGCGTCGAGCTCGGCCGGCGTGAGGTAGCAGCGGTAGGCGTTGCCGCTGGCGAGCAACTGCTCCGCGGCCTCGCGGTGGCGCGCCGCGCGGGCAAATTGCGAGACGGGTTCGCCGCTCCAGTCGAGCTCGAGCCAGCGCAGACCGTCGAGAATGGCGGCGACCGCCGCCTCGTTGTTGCGCTCGCGATCCGTATCCTCGATGCGCAGCAGGAACGTGCCGCCGCGGGCCTTGGCGTAGAGCCAGTTGAAAAGGGCGGTGCGCGCGCCGCCGATGTGCAGGTATCCGGTCGGCGAGGGGGCGAAGCGGACGACGGGAGCGGAGCTGCGGGCGGCGGGCGTTGTCTGTTTCTCGGTCATCGGTCGTGTCATGATCCTCGGCGGGAGCCACGGGCGTGGCCGCTGCGCGCGCTTTAGCACGTGGCGCGAATGGGGGTAAGGGCCGAAGCTCTATGGCGGGAGACGGCGGCGGGCGCTCGGGTGGCATGGTCGCGTTGCCGGACAGAGCGGGGGAAGATCGCCCGGAGGCGAGTGGTCTCGCCCAGCCGCCGGCATCGCTCGGCGTGCGCGTGGCCCTCGCGATCGAGGACGAACGGGCGCGCTGGTTCTATTGGGTTCCGGTATTCATCGGCGTCGGCATCGCGGTCTATTTCGCCCTGCCGGTCGAGCCTCCGCTCTGGCTCGCTCTCCTTGCGCCCGTCGTCGCGCTCGCGGCGCGCATCGCCCTCGGCCACGCGACCCTCGTGACGCTGGCGACGGGCGCGGTGACGCTCGCCAGCGTGGGCTTCGCGCTGGTGACGGTGCGGACGGCTGTCGTCGCCGCCCCTGTCCTCGAGGCGCGTCTCGACCGGGTGGACGTCGAGGGGTTCGTCGAGCGGGTGGAGCCTCGAACGGGGCGCGGCGAACGGATAACACTGCGCGTCACACGGCTCGGCGCGCTCGCGCCGGATGCGACGCCACAGCGGGTGCGCATCCGCACGCCTTCACGTGTCGAGGGCCTCGGGCCGGGCGATGCGCTGAGCGTCAGAGCCAGCTTGTCGCCACCGGCCGCGCCCGCTCTGCCTGGAGGGTACGATTTCGGCCGCTACGCCTATTTCCAGGGGATCGGCGGCGTCGGATACGCGACCGAGGCGCCACGACGCGTCGTGCTGTCCGCGACACCGCCACTTTCGCTGCGCATCTGGTCCTCGGTGGAGCGGCTGCGGCAATCGATTACGCGGAGGATCGAGGCCGCGCTGCCGGGCGAGACCGGCGCCATCGCCGCCGCCCTGCTATCCGGCGAGCGTGGTGCCATATCGGACGCCACCAACGACGCCTACCGCAACTCCGGGCTGTTCCACATCCTCTCCATCTCGGGCCTGCACATGGCGATCATGGGCGGTGCGGTGTTCTGGTTCGTGCGGCTGCTGCTGGCGCTGGTGCCGGCGGTGGCGCTGGTCTACCCGATCAAGAAGTGGGCGGCGATTGCGGCTGGGCTGGCGAGCCTCGCGTATTTGGCGATCTCGGGTGGCTCGTTCGCGACCGTGCGGTCTTTCATCATGATCGCCGTCATGTTTCTCGCCATTTTGCTCGACCGGCCCGCGCTGGCGATGCGCAACGTCGCGGTGTCGGCGTTGCTGATTTTGGTGCTGTACCCTGAGAGCCTGCTCGATGCGGGCTTCCAGATGTCGTTCGCGGCGGTGGTGGCACTCGTCGCCGCCTACGAGGTGGTGCGCGACAGATTGGCGGCGGGTCCCGGGCGTGGCGACATCGGCCCCGTTCTGCGGGTCGGACTGTTCTTCGGCGGCATCGTGATGACCACGCTCGTCGCGAGCGTCGCCGTGGCGCCGTTCGCCGCCTATCATTTCCACAAGAGCCAGCAGTACGCCGTGGTCGCCAATCTGCTGGCGGTACCGATCACCAATTTTATCGTGATGCCGGCTGCGTTGGCGACGCTGATCGTGATGCCGCTCGGGCTCGAGGCGGGTCCGCTCTACGTCATGGGCGCGGGGATCGATGCGATGAGCGTCGTTGCGCGCTGGGTCGGCGCGTTTCCCGGCGCCGTCGTACACCTGCCAGCCATGTCGACCGCTTCGTTCGCCGCGATGCTCGCGGGTGGCCTGTGGCTGACGCTCTGGCATGCGCACTGGCGGTTGCTAGGTCTGGCAGGGGCGGGAGCTGGGATCGTGCTGGCGGTGGTAGCGAAGCCGCCCGCGCCTGATGTTCTGGTCGGGCGTGGGGGTAACCTCGTCGCGGTGCGCGGCGGCGACGGTCTCCTGGCATTTGTCGGTCACTCCGGCCGCGCCGAATTCGAGATCGAGCGGTGGCTGGAACACGATGGCGATGCTCGCGCGTCCGAGGGCGGCAAAGTCCTCCCGGCCTATGCGACGGTCGCTGCCGCACCTCATGCACCATCGGCCGGGCCATCATGGGGATCGGGTGATGCGACTGAGGGCACTGGTCGGGTGGCGAACGATGTCCCGTTGACCGGTGGTGGACGAGGACACGGCAGCGCGGGCGGTCCGTCGGCGACGGCGAGGGTGATCGCTTGTGACAACGCGGGATGTCTTGCGCGGATCAAGGGGACCCTGGTTGCGGTGCCACGCCATGCCGCCGCGCTCGCCGAGGACTGCCGTGCAGCCGACCTGCTGGTGCTCGCGGTCCCGAGGCCCACGGGTTGCGCGGGACCGGCGCAGGTCATCGACCCGGGGACGGTCCGACGTGGTGGCACGAGCGCCATATACCTCGACGGATCGCGGCAGATTCGCATCGAGACGACGGCCGCCGCGCGCGGCGTGCGGCCGTGGTCGCCGTCATATCGCGATGTGCGCGATTGGAAACGCGCTGGGGGCGCGAGACGTCCGGCAGCAGGGGAGCAGGCGCGTGCCACCCCGACAACTTTCGCGGCGGGCGCGGAGGGCGAGCAACACGCAGACGAGCCCGGAGCAACAATCCAGCCGGACGTTAGTGGTGATCACGGTCGCGAGACCTCCGTCATCGGCGCGCGGAGGCGACGCTCCGGCGATGATCCGAGTGGCGTTTCGCGTCTGCGGTCGTTCGCGGCGCCGAACCTCGCCGGCACGTTCGAGCCACCGCGCCCCGAGGACGAGGACGATGGGCCCGCGCCATGAGCCTGTCCGTGGGTCGAAATTGCCTTCGCCATGCCGACGCCGTTGGACGGCGCCGGCTCGCGCCCAACGAGGAGCAAACCTGCTGCCAAGGTGCGCTTGATCGCGATAGAATCTGAGGGCGAGCCAGAATCTCAGAATGCGACTGTCGAAGGCGATGACGGTTCACGCGATGCGCTCACGAGCTTCCGCGATGAACACGATCGAACGCTCACTCGGACGCCCGCCCGTTGGTGCCTGATCTTTACGTGCTCCGTTTTCACGGGTCCCGTTCACCCGCTCACATTCGCACAAGCCCCCGCTTCACAAGCTGCGTATCGGGAGCGACGGTGTCCGCTCACGTGGTGCCGGACCTGCTGTCGTGTGCGAACCCTGGACGAGGTGTGACCTCCGCTCAATAACGACGGATGAGGCCCACCAGACGGCCTTGGATGTCCACCTGATCGGGGCCGAAGATGCGGGTCTTGAACTCGGGGTTTGCGGCTTCGAGGGCGATCGTCGTACCCTTCTTGCGCAGGCGCTTCAGTGTGGCCTCCTCCTTCTCGACCAGGGCGACGACGATGTCGCCGTTCTCGGCCGTGTCGCAACGGCGGATGATGACCAGATCGCCGTCGTGAATTCCGGCTTCGATCATCGAATCGCCGCGTACCTCGAGGGCGAAGTGCTCACCGTTGGTCAACAGGTCCGGCGGACAGGCGATATCGTGAGTATGGTTCTGTAGCGCGCTGATGGGTGTGCCGGCGGCGATGCGCCCCATCACGGGAACGGATACCGTGCGGCTGTCGATGGCGACGGAGGGCGGCGGCATCAACTCAGGCTGCTTGCGGCTGCCTTCGATCACGCTCGGCTGGAAGCCGGGCCGCTTCGCCGGCGCGTCGGTACCTTCCGGCAGCTTGATGACCTCGATAGCGCGGGCGCGGTGAGGCAGGCGCCGAATGAAACCGCGCTCGACCAGCGCGGTGATGAGGCGATGGATGCCGGATTTCGACTTCAGGTCCAGCGCATCCTTCATCTCGTCGAACGAAGGGGGCACTCCTGCCGCTTGCATCTTTTCATGGATGAACAGCAGCAGCTCTTTCTGCTTCTGGGTGAGCATCGGCGACCCTCCGTGTCTCTGGCCAGCGCCGCAGGCCGAATAATCCGCTCCGCCCGGGGGCACGCCCTGGCGCGGTCGTGCCACAGCCGGACGATCGCCGGTGGGCTTGGCTGGCTTGCGATATGGCACTGTCCCGTGACCGAGCCTCTTCGGAACCACGGGGCACGTCGCCGTGCAAACCATTAATGTACACTAACCGTTCTCGTGTCGTTCCGCAAGGCGGATGCCGTGGCTTTCCGGTTACGGTCCGCTCAGAAGTCGAGATCGAGGACTTCGACGGCTTCTCCGGCGGGCAGGGGAGGGGCTCCGGGAGGGCGGACGATGAGACAGTCGGATGCGGCGAGGGGCGTCATCAACGAGCTGTCCTGTGACGGGGCAGAAGCGACGCGCCGTGCGCCACCGTCGCGTGAAACGGTGGTGGCGCGCATGTAGTGCGTGCGCGGACCGTTGGCGCCGATCGGTGCGGCGAGGAGCGCAGGCTGAGGCTCCGCCGCGGTGATGCCGGCGCCGGATAGTAACCCGATGAGCGGGACGACGAATACTCGTGTGCAGATGAGCGAGGATACCGGATTGCCCGGCAGGCCGACGACGCGCTGGGCGCCGCGCCGGCCGAAGATCAACGGCTTGCCGGGGCGCATCGCGATCTTCCAGAAATCGAGGGTCATTCCGGCGTCCGCGAGCGCCGGCACGACGAGATCGTGTGCGCCGACCGACGCCCCGCCGATGGTGAGGAGGATGTCGGCGTCGGCGGCGCGTGCGATGTGCTCGTCCAGGCTCTCGCGCGTATCTCGCGCGATGCCGAGAAGGCGCGGCTCGCCGCCCGCCGCTCGCACCATGGCCGCAAGGCCATACGGGTTAGAGGAGACAATCTGATCGGGGCTCGGTGTCTCGCCGGGTGGCACCAACTCGTCGCCCGTTGCGAGAATGGCGATCGTCGGCCGCCGGTGGACGGGCAAGCGTGCGTAGCCCATGGCGGCTGCCAGCGTGATGTCGCGCGCGGTGAGACGGCGCCCGGCCGCGAGGCGAACGTCGCCCGCCGAGAAATCACCACCGCGGCGGCGCAGGTGATCGGGGTCCGGCCTGCCGTCGACGACGCGGATCACGGTCCCTTTGCCGGGACGCCCCGTGCTGCCTTCTTTCCCCTCCACGTTCTCCTGAATGACGATGGCGTCGGCGCCTGCGGGAACCGGGGCGCCCGTGAAGATGCGGACGGCCTCGCCCGCGCCGATCGATCCGTGGAACGCATGTCCAGCCGCCGCTTCACCGATTACGGTGAGGCTCGCCGGGAGAGTCGCAACGTCCGCCGCACGTACGGCGTAGCCATCCATGGCGGAAGCGTCGAACGGAGGCTGGGTCAAGCGCGCGGGAAGGTCTTCGGCCAGCACGCGGCCAGCGGCATCGAAGAGCTCGACGGTTTCCTGCCCCACCGCCTCCACGTCCGCGAGGATGCGGGCGAGGGCTGCTTCGACCGAGAGCAGGGCCATCAGGAGCGCGCCTCGTCCGCGCGCCAATGGCCGGAGCGTCCGCCGGATTTCTCGACGAGGCGGATGCTGGTGAACGTCATGCCTTTGTCGACGGCCTTCAACATGTCGTAGATGGTGAGGCAGGCGACGGAGACAGCCGTCAACGCCTCCATCTCGACGCCGGTCTGCCCTGCGACTTTGACCTCGGCGGTGACATGCAACCCGACCGGCGAGCGGCTCGTCACGAAGTCCACGGTCGCTTTTGTGATCGGCAGCGGATGGCAGAGCGGAATGAGATCCGACGTGCGCTTGGCAGCCATGATCCCGGCGATGCGCGCGGTGGCGAGCACGTCACCCTTCTTGGCGGTGCCCGTCTCGATCAGGTCGAGCGTTTCCGCCGCCATCGCGACGAAGCCCTCGGCGCGCGCGACGCGGTGCGTGACGTCCTTGGCGGAAACGTCGACCATGTTCGCCTCGCCCTTGTCGTTGAGATGGGAGAGGCGCGGCGCGGATGTGTTCGGATCGGGCATTGAGAGGGGAGCTCGCCTGTTCTGGTCTGTGGTGTTGGAGCGGCGCGCGGGACTATAGCCGCCGGCGGTCGCCCGGCGCCAGAGCCGCTGTTCCCAGAGCCGCTGTAGGGTGACAGGCGCCGACCGAAAGGCCAAGTTCGCCCGAATTGAAGCGGCGCGGGGTCTCGGATTAGCCTCGCGCACCGGAATTCAGTCAGTAGAAGGAGGCAACAGGCATGGCTCGACGGCGCCACGGAACGGCGATGGTGCTTGCCAGCGTGGCGGCACTCGCGGCGCTGGTGGCGGTTCTTGGCCTCGCGGCACCCGCGAGCGCCAACGACGATGTCGATACCGCGCTCGTCATGGCCGTCGACATCTCGCAATCGGTCGATGAAGAACGCTATCGCCTGCAACTCGAAGGCATCGCGCAGGCGCTCGAGGACGAGGAGGTGATCCGAGTCGTGACGAGCGGGCCGCGGCGGTCGATCCTGTTCACCATCGTCGGCTGGGCGGATCGTGCGCGCGTGCTGCTGCCGTGGACGTTCATCGGCAGCCGTTCGGACGGCGCGGCGGTGGCGCGGATGCTGCGTTCGCTGCCGACCGCGAGCGGAGAGTACACCTGCGTCGGACGTATGATGCGCTACCTCGCCGAGTTCACGCTTCCGCAAATGCCGGTGAAGGCCGATCGCCTCGTCGTGGACGTCTCGGGCGACGGTCCCGACAATTGCACGTCGCTCACCTACGTTCGTGAAAGCCGCGAAAAGGTCCTGGCACTCGGCGCGACCATCAACGGGCTGCCGATCCTCGAGGACGGCACAGATCGCGAGATCGGGCCGTGGAACCATGCGCCGGGCTCGACCAAGCTCGATTTTCCGCTACCTGCCGAGAACGATGCACGCACGCTTCCCGAATGGTACGAGCGCCACGTGATGGCGGGGCCGGGCGCGTTCATCGTCACGGCGCAGGGGTATGACGATTTCGCCCGCGCGATCCGCCGCAAGTTCGTGTTGGAGGTGGCGTGGCCGGGCGCGGGCAGACCGTCACGCAGCCGCGACGTTCAGCATGTGGCCGGAGTGCGATAAACGCAGCGACGCAGCGAGCGCCGCAGCGAGCACCGCGCCACAAACCCACTATCGCCTGCGTGCTGCCGCAAGGTCGGCGAGACAGCACTCGAAACCTGCGAGCGACGACAACTCCTCGCCCGCTGCGACCGTGACATGGCGGACGCGGAAGCCCGCGAGGTCCACCGCGCCCACCATCATCAGATTGTCGGCCATGTCGAAGCGCTCGATCGCCGTGCTGGCGCTATAGCTTTCGCACGCATCCGCGCCGCCGCCCGCATAGAAGTGTTCGCAGCGCTCCGCGAACGGCGTCGCCACGTGCGTGTAGCCGAGCACCGGTTTGCCGCTTGCCGCCATGTAGCCCATCTCGAACGCAGTCCCCGCATCCATGCTGACGCCGCGGAACGGGGTCATGTTGGCGATGACGGCGTCGCAGCCGGCCATGTGGGCGAGGTTGCCGCGGTAGATGGCGATGCCCTGCGCGAAGGGGGCGAGCCCGGCGAGGTCGAGATCGCCGTCCATCGGCGAGACGCCCTCGAAGCCCGCGGCCCGGCACGCCGCTTTCTTGGCCGCGAACACGTCCGCGCCGAAGTCCGGCAGGAACACCTCCGGGCCGGCGAGATAGATGCGGAATGCGGGCATGGAGAACAACCGGACCTGATGTGGGGTGACGCGGGTGGGCGCCGGCCCGGGCCGCCGATCCGACGCGCTGAAACGTGTCACGAATTGCGCCGCCTGTCATGGGGCGGCCACCGCCTCGGCGCAGCACGAATGCCCAGTGAATCCCGCGTCGGTCGGCCCTTTGAAAAATTCTCGGGCCGCTTTGAACCGGCCGATCACGCGCCGCGACCAACCTTCATCACGAGGCGGCGAGGTGCCGCCCGGGACTTAAAAAACAGACGACACAGCTCGGAGCCCCACGATGTACAAGACCATCGCTTTCGCCCTCGCCGCCACGTTCGCTGCCAACGTCATCGTCCCCGCAGCGATGGCCGGAACCACCCCGCAGAAGCCGATCGAGATGCCGCCCATCGTCGTCAAGGGCGAGCGCCCGAAGAAGTAACGCCGCAAGCCTCCGCCCCCGACCTTCCTCCCCCGACACGCATTGCCAGACATGGCGGCTCCCACCCCCGGGGCCGCCATGATGGTTTTTTGGGGATGCGGATCGCGGAACGGTTTGCACAATAAGACAGCGCGCCGGAAGTAACCCGGAGGAGGGGATGGCCGAGGAGAGGAGGCGGATCAAATTGATGGTTCACGGCGGAAAGTGGGTGCAATCGGCGCATTTGCAATGCGCTCAATTATGCACTTGCGAAGATTGTTGTATAGTGGATGGAGTTCAGCTGCTCCCGGAAAAGACCCGCTCCGAAAGTCCGGATCACACCCCGGCGTATTTACGTCAAATGATTTGTGCCACTGCGAGTCCGCGCCGAAAACCATTTTGGCTGGATCATCTCCAAACTGGTCAGCTGTGATATCGACGATGAGAAATTCGCTTTGAAGCCATGCATGGCTTGACCAAGTATCGTCAGACATGCACCCCCTTTTGCCGCTCACATAACGAAAGTCGTCATAGCCAAAATCCTTCAGAAGCGCGCCGAGCAAGAGGCAACAAACTCCGCACGCGCCAATGGGGAAATTTTTTAGGGCTAGTGAACGCGAAGAGGTTGGGAGAGCTTCGATGCAGTTTCGAAGTAATTCAGCCAAGAGTGCGACTTGAGGTTCGTTTGGTTTCACTTTTGCCTACCTACACCAAACGGTCGGCTAGTCGCACGCTCGTTACACCAACCTGCTCTGCTCCACCGCCGCCGCAATGAATGAGCGGAACAAGGGATGCGGGTCGAAGGGGCGGGATTTCAGCTCGGGGTGATATTGCACGCCGATGAACCAGGGATGGTCGGGATATTCCACCGTCTCCGGCAGCAGCCCGTCGGGTGACGTGCCGGCGAAACGCAGGCCCGCACTCTCCAGTCGCTCGCGATAGCCGGTGTTGACTTCGTAACGGTGGCGGTGGCGCTCGGAGATGTGGTTCGAGCCGTACATCTGCGCGATGCGGCTGCCGTCTGCGAGCCGCGCCTCATAGGCGCCGAGCCGCATTGTGCCGCCGAGGTCGCCGCCCGAACGCCGCTGCTCCAGCTCGTTGCCGCGCATCCACTCCGTCATCAGGCCGACCACCGGCTCGGTCGAGGGGCCGAACTCCGTCGAGGACGCACCCGCGACACCCGCCAGATTGCGCGCAGCTTCAATGCACGCCATCTGCATGCCGAAGCAGATGCCGAAGTAGGGCACGCGCCGCTCGCGCGCGAACTTGGCGGCGAGGATCTTGCCTTCCGCGCCGCGCTCGCCGAAGCCGCCCGGCACCAGGATGCCGTCGACGCCTTCCAGATACGGAGCCGGGTCCTCGTGCTCGAACACCTCGGCCTCGATCCACTCGAGATTGACGCGCACGCGGTTGGCGATGCCGCCATGCACGAGCGCTTCGATCAGCGATTTGTAAGCGTCCTTGAGGCCGGTGTACTTGCCGACGATGGCGATCTTCACCTCGCCCTCGGGGTTGGCGACGTTCTGCGAGATCTGCTGCCAGCGCCTCAGGTCCGGCTGCGGCGCGCCGGTGATGCCGAAGGCGTCGAGCACCTGCACGTCGAGGCCCTCGCGATGGTAGGCGAGCGGCACGTCGTAGATCGACTTGACGTCGAGCGCCTGGATCACCGCTTCCTCGCGCACGTTGCAGAAGAGAGCGATCTTCTTGCGCTCGGACTTCGGAATCTCGCGGTCGGCGCGGCACATCAGGATGTGCGGCTGGATGCCGATCGAACGCAGCTCCTTCACCGAATGCTGGGTCGGCTTGGTCTTCAACTCGCCCGCCGAGGGGATGTAGGGCAACAGCGTCAGGTGGATGTAGACGGTGGCACCGCGCGGCAGGTCGTTGCCGAGCTGGCGGATCGCCTCGAAGAACGGCAGCGCCTCGATGTCGCCGACCGTGCCGCCGATCTCGACCAGCACGAAGTCGACGCCCTCGTTGCCGTCGAGCACGAACTGTTTGATGGCGTCGGTGACGTGCGGAATGACCTGCACGGTGCCGCCGAGATAGTCGCCCCGGCGCTCCTTGGCGATGATGTTCTGGTAGATGCGGCCGGTGGTGATGTTGTCCGACTGCTTGGCCGGAACGCCGGTGAAGCGCTCGTAATGGCCGAGGTCGAGGTCTGTCTCGGCACCGTCGTCGGTGACGAACACCTCGCCGTGCTGATAGGGGCTCATCGTCCCGGGATCGACGTTCAGATAGGGGTCGAGCTTGCGGAGACGCACGGAATACCCGCGCGCTTGCAGCAGCGCGCCGAGTGCGGCCGATGCGAGGCCCTTGCCGAGGGAGGAGACCACGCCGCCGGTGATGAAGATGTACCGTTGCATGGGCTTCGACCTTATCCGGTTGGCGTGCGATTCGAGAGGGCTTTTTGCCATGATCCACGGCCGAGTTGAGACATCGGATGATGCTGCAACTCGGATGGCGGAAAATTTGTGCCTGTCAGGCCGGGGCTGAGTACCGGACCTGAAGATCGGGCCTGAAGATCGGGCATGATCGACGGACGTTGCGCGACACGGCGCGATTCGCCCGCCTTGAACGGAGGGGGGCGCCAGGTGCGGTCGAGGAATCGCGGGCGGCCGGGCCCGCTATCCCGGGCCGGATCAGCGGTTCTCTTTAGCGGTTCTGGGGAACCTGGGGACCGCCCTGCAGCTTGTCGAGCAGACCGCCGCGCGGTGCCGCCGGAGCCTCGCCCGCCGGGGTGGGCGACGGAGCCGCCGTGCCGGGCGCCGTCTGCGCGGGCTGATTGACGGTATCGAGAATCGACCGCGTCGCCGTGCCCTGGTTGGCGAGGATGGTCAGCATCAGGCTCGTGAAGAAGAAGCCCGCGGCGAGCGCGGCCGTGGTGCGCGTCAGCAGGTTCGCGGTGCCGCGCCCGGTGAGGAAGCCGCCGCCGCCGCCACCGCCGCCCATGCCGAGCGCGCCACCCTCGGAGCGCTGCAACAGCACGACGCCGACGAGGCCGGCGGCGATCATCAGGTGGATGACGAGCAGTACGGTAGCCATGAGTGCGGTCCTGGTTGGTTCACCGGCACGCGACGGAGCGGGGCTCCGGGGCCGGCTGCGGATTCGCGAACTTCGGTTGCCTGCGCGTCGGCGCGTCCGGAGAAACACCGGCCGGCGGCGCGCAACAGGCTTCGGGCGGCGTCTTACACGATAGATCGTGACAAGACCAGCACTGCGGCGGGCCGGCCGCGTTTGCCGCAGGCCAGAATTGCGCGGGAACGGGCTACTGGCGCGCGACGGGCTTCGGCTCGCCCGACTTGAGGGCCGCCGCTGCCGGGGGATGGGCCGGGGCGGGCTTCCCTGACGACGACTGGCGCGCTGCGGGCGTCGGTGCCGGGCGCTGCGGCACCGGCGGCTCGGCCGCTGTGGTTGCGGCTCCAGTCTTGGCGGCACTGGCGGGAGCGGATTTTTCAGCGGCCGGCGGCGGAGGATTCGCGGCAATGGTGGCCCGCAAAACGGTATTGGGCTCCGGCAACGGCACTTTCTCCGGATCGATCGCCGCCGGCGGCGTCTCGGTTTCGATCAGCGTCGGCCGGCAGCGGAACAGGACCTGCTCGCGCAGGGCGATCAGTTGCGACACGAGCCCGATCTGCTCGGGCGTCAGGTTGGCCTTGGCCCACTCGGGTCCGCGCGCAACGCTGGCGGCGGCAGCTCCGTTCTCCAGCGTGGCGAGCTCACGGCGCATGCCTTCGCATGCTTCGGGCGGCAGCGGCTCTGCCTCGACGGCGCCTGGTGCTGCGGCGAGTGCGATCAGCGACGCCGCCAGCAGGCACGCCGGCGACCAGATCGGGTTCCATGGCCGGCCACGCGAGTGTGCGTCTCGGCGGAACGTTTCGCATCGCTGCATCGTATCCGACCGGCGTGACGCCCACGCCAGTCCTCCCATTATTCGAGGTCGCTCGCCTGCGCGCTCGGCCATGTTCCCGATACCGGCCGCGCCGGCCAGCAAAGACAATAACCGCCGGAACCGGTTTGGAAAGCCGTCGGTCGCGGCGCTTCGCACAGGCGCCTATTAACTACGCCGAATAGGCTTGAACAATCCTCAAGAAGTCGTTCGCTTTGAGGCTGGCGCCGCCGACCAGTGCGCCATTCACGTTGGCGACGGCCATCAACTCGGCGGCATTCTCCGGCTTCACCGACCCGCCGTAGAGAATGCGCATGGCGGCACCTTCGGCTCCGTAGCGGGCGACGAGCGCGGCGCGGATTGCCGCATGGACCTCGGCCACGTCGCCTGGCGTCGCGGTGAGCCCGGTGCCGATCGCCCAGACGGGCTCGTAAGCAATGACCGTGTTGGCGGCGGTGGCGGCGTCGGGTAGCGATTTCTCGAGCTGGCGCTTCACCACGTCGAGGGTGAGGCCCGCGGCGCGCTGGCCGGCCGTCTCACCGATGCAGACGATGGCGACGAGCCCCGCACGCCAGGCGGCCGACGCCTTGGCACGCACCACCGCATCCGTCTCGCCGTGATCGGCGCGCCGCTCGGAATGGCCGACGATGACGGCCGCCGCGCCGGCATCCTTCAGCATCTCGGGCGAGACGTCGCCGGTGTGGGCGCCACTGACGCCGATGTGGCAATCCTGGCCGCCGAGCAGCAAGCGGCTGCCGGCGCCAAGCTCGCCGAGCACCATCAACAGTGTAGCCGGCGGGCAGATCATCACGTCGGCTGGAACCCCCGCGTCGCCCGAGATCTTCTCCTTGACCGCGAGCGCTTCCTGGAGCGCAGCCTTGAGGCCGTGCATCTTCCAGTTGCCGGCGACGAGAGGGCGGATCGGGGGCATGGTATCGCTCATGCGCGGCGGGCTCCTTCTTTGGGCTCGGGGCGGGTTCGAAAATCGTGCGGCGGGAGGCAGAGGGGCGAGCGCGCCGCCGGTTGGCGCCGGGGTCGCAGGATCGAGACTGCCAGGCATGGGAACGCGCGCGCGGCGATCGCCGAGGAGGATCGCCGCAGGCGACCGCTCGACCGTGCCGAGCTCCACCGGACGGCTTCGGCACGGCACGCCGCCGCGCTTGCTTTCCCACTCCGCCTGCGCTTCATATGCGCTACATAGCACACGCCGAGACCCTCTGAGCACGGGGTTTCGACGACGAGGTGATGCGGCGAATTGGAGCGGCGCCGGCCCCGGCGCGATCAGGATCGCGCGAGCCGGTCGAGTTCTCGTTCCCCCCGTGTCCAGAAGAGAAGGGCTTGGCGCCGCCGGCGCTGCGCGGGCCCGCAACAACGGAAGACTGTTCCCGATGCTTGACGCGATGCGACGCGGTGCCCAGGGATGGGTAGCCAAATTTCTCTTTGCCATCCTGATTCTGAGCTTCGCCGTCTGGGGCGTCGCCGACGTCTTCACCGGGCGCGGCCGCACCAGCCTCGCCACCGTGGGTGACAGCGAGATCTCGCCAGCCGATTTCCAGCGCGCCTTTTCGCAGGAGCTGAGTGCCATCTCCCGCCAGGCAGGACAGCGCATCACGACTGAGCAGGCGCGTGCCTTCGGTCTCGACCAGCGCGTCATGCAGCGTCTTGTTGGTGCCGCGGCGGTCGACAGCCACGTCGGCAAGCTCGGCCTCGCGCTCTCCACGGACGAGCTGATCGAGGGGCTAAAGACCGATCCGTCGTTCTTCGGCGCAGATGGCAAGTATTCGCGCCAGGTGGTGCAAAGCATCATGGACCAGCTCGACCTTTCCGAGCGTGGCTTCTTCGAGCTGCGCCGTAAGGAGGAACTGCGCCGCCAGCTCACGGGCTCCATCGTCGCCGGCATCGCCGCGCCGGCCCCTCTGATCGACGCCATCCACGCCTACCGCGAGGAAAAGCGCGTGATCTCCTTCTTCCGCATCGATCCGGACAAAGTGGTGAAGGTCGCGGCCGCCGACGAGGCGAAGCTCAAGGCCGTCTACGACGCCAACAAGTCGGAGTTCGTCACGCCTGCTCTGCGCAAGCTCGCCGTTCTGGTGCTGTCGATCGACGATCTCAAGAAGCGCGTTGCGGTCAGCGACGACGAGATCAAGTCCGTCTACGAGGCCGAGCGCGCCACGTACGACACGCCGGAGAAGCGTCGCATTCAGCAGATCGCGTTCAAGGACATGGCCGCCGCCGAGGCTGCCAGCACGGCGATCCGCCAGGGCAAGAGCTTCGCCGATGCCGCCAAGGACGCGGGCGCCAAGGAGAGCGACATAGATCTCGGTCTGCTGACCCGCTCGCAGATCATCGATCCGAAGATCGCCGACGTCGCCTTTGGGCTCGCCAAGGACGCCGTCTCGGCTCCGGTGCAGGGACGTTTCGCCACCGTGCTGCTGCGCGTGACCGCGATCGAGCCGGGCACGTCCAAGACGCTCGCCGACGTCAAGGACAAGGTGCGCGAGAAAATCGCCGCCGAGAAGGCGCAGGTCGAGGCACACAAGCTGCACGACGAGGTCGACGACGGCCGCTCCGGCGGCAAGACGCTCAAGCAGATTGCCGAAGCGCTGGGCTTGACCTTCGCCGAGGTGGCCGAGACCGACCGCACCAACAAGACCAGTGACGGCAAGACCGCGCTAGAGCTGCCCAATGCCGATCTCATCATCGCGGGCGGTTTCGAGGCGCAGGTCGGCGTTGAGCAGGAGCCGGTGGCACTGCCCGACGGCGGGTATGCCTGGATCGATGCCCTGTCGGTCACGGCGCCGCAGCAGAAAGCATTCGATGCAGTGAAAGATGCGGTGGCCAAGCTTTACGAGAAGGACGAACGGGCGCGCCAGCTTCGCGAGGCGGCCGACAAGATGGCCGCCCGCGTGCGCGCCGGCGAGGCGCTGGCGGCAGTCGCGGCCGACGCCGGCGGTAACGTCGAGACGCTGCAGCCGATTACGCGCGTAACGACGCCGCAGGGCTTGTCGCGGCCGGCGGTCGCTCAGGCGTTCGCGCTGTTGAAGGGGGGCGCAAGCTCGGCCGAGAGCCCCGATCAGCAATCGCGCTCCGTGTTCCGCGTCGACGACATCGTGCCGGCTCCGGAGCCGACGAAGGAGCAGCGTGAAAAGCTCGCCAAAGAGATCGGCGGCGAGATGGAGAACGACATCATCTCGACCTACGTCGCGGGTCTCGAAGCGCGGCTCGGCGTGAACATCGACCGTGCGGCGCTCGATCGCCTGACCGGTGGAACCACGCAATAGCGTATCGGCCCTGCGGGGCAGACGCACCCGGTCCTCGTACTCCGCGTTCGCGCTCCTCCGGTCCGCGCCCGCAAAAAACATGCTCCCACGTTTCCGAGACTGCAAGGTAGACCCGTGAGCAAGCCGCAAACCGCTGCCCCCGCCCTGGAGGCTGCACCTCCGCCGGATGAGTTCGCCGCCCGCTACGAGGCCGGTAAGCCGCAAGTCGTCTCGACCCGCCTCGTCGCCGATCTCGAGACGCCGGTGTCCGCCTATCTCAAGATCGCCGCGGGCCAGGCGCCGGCGTTCCTGCTCGAGTCGGTCGAGGGCGGTGCGACGCGCGGCCGCTACTCGATCATCGGCATGAAACCGGACCTCATCTGGCGCGCGACCGGAGAGACGGCTGAGATCAACCGCGAGGCGCTGACGGGTGGCACCTTCGTTCGCGACGAGCGCCCCGCGCTCACCTCGCTGCGTGAGCTGCTCGCGGAAAGCCGAATCGAGCTCGATGGCGGACTGCCGCCGATGGCAGCCGGTGTCTTCGGTTACATGGGATATGACACCATCCGCCTGGTCGAGCGGTTGCCGAACATGCCGCCCGATCAGCTTGGCGTTCCGGACGCCATCCTGGTGCGGCCGACGCTGATGGCGATCTTCGATTCGGTGAAGGACGAGATGACGCTGGTGACGCCCGTGCGTCCCGTGAAAGGCGTCACCGCGAAAGCTGCTTACGCGCAGGCGCTCGATCGTCTCGGCGCCGTGGTTGAGGCACTCGACAAGCCGCAGCATCACGACAAGCAGCCAGTCGCCGCGTCGATCGAGCTGCACGAGCCCCAGTCGAACACGCGCCCCTCCGAGTATCACGACATGGTGGCGCGGGCGCGTGAATACATCAAGGCGGGCGACATCTTCCAGGTCGTGCTCTCGCAGCGTTTCACCGCGCCCTTCGAGCTGCCGCCCTTCGCGCTCTATCGCGCGCTGCGCCGGATCAATCCGTCGCCGTTCCTCTACCACCTCGACTTCGGCGATTTTGCCTTGGTCGGCTCAAGCCCTGAGATACTGGTGCGGGTGCGCCAGGGCGAGGTGACGATCCGGCCGATCGCCGGCACCACGCGGCGCGGTGCGAGCGAGGAGGAGGACCGGATGCTCGCGGAAGCGCTGTTGCGCGATCCCAAGGAGCTTGCCGAGCATCTCATGCTGCTCGATCTCGGCCGCAACGACGTCGGCCGTGTCGCCGAGATCGGCAGCGTGCGTGTGACCGCCAAGAACACGATCGAGCGCTATAGTCACGTCATGCACATCGTCTCGAACGTGGTCGGCCAGCTCTCGTCGAACTGCGATGCAGTCGATGCGCTGATGGCGGGCTTTCCGGCCGGTACGGTGTCGGGCGCGCCCAAGGTGCGTGCCATGGAGATCATCGACGAGCTCGAAAAATCCAAGCGTGGGCCCTATGCGGGCTGCGTCGGCTATTTCGGCGCGGATGGCGAGATGGACACCTGCATCGTCCTGCGAACTGCGCTCGTCAAGGATGGCAAGCTGCATGTGCAGGCGGGTGCCGGTGTCGTTTACGACTCGCTGCCCGAGAACGAGCAGCAGGAATGCATCAACAAGGCCAAGGCCATCGTCCGCGCCGCCGACGAGGCGGTTCGCTTCGCCACGGGCGCCAAGCCGCAGCGCGCCGGTAACAAAGGGCAGTGGGGCTGAGCGGCGAGCCGGTCTGCAGGCACCTCGGTTACTCGCTTGCCGCTCCGGCCCGTGGCGATTATCGAGCCGCGATGGATACATTTGCCCTCGCGCGCGTTAAGCTCGGCGATGCGGGGTGGCACGGAGCCATTCTCCCGCGAGACCTTGCGCGCGAGGCGTCCACATGTCGTCAAGCTCCAATCCCATCTCGGTCGTCATCGGCTGGATCGCCGGCCTGCTCGGGCTTGGTGGAGAGGCCCCGGAACGCAAGCCGCTGCATGGCGTGCTGGTCGAGATCGCGCCGGGCGAAGGTCCCGTCTGGGGTTCACTCTCTGGCCTTACCGCGCATCCGACCGACCCGAACCGTCTGTTCGCCGTGCCGGACAAGGATTCCCCGCCCTCCCGCATCATCGAGATCGATGTCTCCGACGGGGCAGCGCGCGTCGTCCGCCAAATCGCGCTCTCGGGCCCGCTCGCGACCGAGCTCGACACCGAGGGGATCACAGCCAAGCCCGACGGCGGCTTCTGGATCGCGTCGGAGGGCGACGATTTCGACAGACCGGCGAACCGGCTGATCGAGGTGGACGCCGAAGGGCATGTGCTTCGGGCCATCGTTCTGCCGCCCGCGATCTCGCCGCGCATGACCAAGAGCGGCTTCGAGGGCGTGGCTTATGTTCCCGGAGCGGACGGCGGAGGCGTCGTCTACACGTCGATCCAGCGACCGATCGAAGGCGACCCCGACGACCTGACGCGTATCGCGGCCGTCGATACCGCAACCGGCGAGTGGCGGTTCTGGCACTATCCGCTCGAACTCATCAAGGACGACACGGATACGACCGGGTTGAGCGAGTTGGCGCACGTCGGCGGCGGGCGCTTCGCCGCCATCGAGCGAGATGGACGCGGCAAGAGGTCGGCGATCAAGTGGGTGACGGTGTTCGAACTCGGCACGATTGCAGGAGCGCCGGCTGACGGTGAGCCCCCGCTTCTCAAGAAGCGCGTCGCCGTCGATCTGGTCCCGCTTTTCCTCGATGCCGGGCGCAAGGTCGAGAAAGAGATCGAAGGTTTGACCATCGCGGCAGATGGCCAGGTTTATGCGCTGACAGACAACGATACCGAGCCTGGCCATCCGACGATTTTGCTCCGGCTCGGCAAGTCCGAAGCCGTATTTGGCGGGAAGTAGTTTGAAAGCGCTGGAAAGGTAAGGCGTCCGCGTCTCGTTCGCTTTCTCTCGCCGACGGCGTTGTCCGAGGTACCCGATCGGAACGAGAGGGGATCGCGGATGGGCGGCATCTGGCGCCGTGCGTCCGCTCGTCAGGCGGTTCGCCACACGCCATCACGAATGTCAGTCCCGCCCCTACGGTGTGTTGAGCGCCCGCAATGCCTTCACGTAAGCGACCGGTGACTGCAGCGTGGCGCGGTCGGGAACTTTCCAGCCGGCGGCCGCTGCGACGCGATCGACGAGGTCGATGCAATTCTTTTCAGTCAGCTTGTAGGAAGCCGCGTTGAATTGATTGACGATGGTCGCGATCCGCGTTCGGGCACTCGTGTCGATCGCGCGGCTGAAAGATTGGGCGACGATCGAAAATCGCTTCGGATTTTTCTCGAACTCCTTGGCGACGATGCCGGGGCCGCCGATGAACGCGTCCCTTGCCGCGCCCTTAGGATAGAAGCCGAAACATTCTTCTTTCACGCCATTGTTCAGGTGATAGGCGAGACACATGAAGGCGTGCCCAGGAGAGGGGCCTTCAGCGAACCCAGCCGGGGAAGCCATGACCTCCAGCACAATGTCTCCAGGCGCCGCAGCGAGTGCGGAAGGGCGGCAGGCGATGACTGCGGCCACAGCCCCCATTCGAACGATCTGCCAGACGTGGCGAGCGTTTATCATAAGCGGGCCCAGTGTGTCGGGTTCTCGACCCGCAACGAAATCTGGTTGAGGATGCCGCCGGCAATTCCAGCGACCGAAATGGACAGCAGGCACGTTTTGAACGCTCCGACCGCGGCTGTCGCACCGGCAGCAGCGCTCGCACCCGGACCGCCCGCCGAAGCCGCACCCGCCGCAGTGTTTGCAGCGCCGATAGCAACGGCGCCGCATCCCGCGACGTAGCCGGCGACGGCACGGCGCACCGCTTCATCGGGGCTATCCGGCCCCGCGGCGACAAACACCACGCCGATGCGCAGCATCTCCACGCGCGTCGCATGCCCTTTGCAATTACGCGTCTCGCACATCCGCCCCCAGTCCGTGGTCGTGGGGCAGGGCTGATGGTAGACCGCCCAATCCACACATTCGGTTATTGTGCGGGGCACGGTGCCGGGATCAGGAAAATCGAACCACTTTTGCCGCCAATATTCGCCGGCATTCGCGCTGGAAGACACGCCCGAAATCAATAGGCATAACGCGATCGACGCTAGGCGCATGAGGCCAAAACTCCAATTGGATTGAATATTGTTGAATAAAATAACGCTCAAGCCTAACGCGGGTTCCCGGTGCACGCAACCCGCTAGTGTTGCGTCACTAACGCTTGGTTCCCGGCTTCGAAACGGTGGTCTGCTAAGCGTTAGTGACAAAAGCAACACTAGAATCATCGAGTTGCTAGTGTTCTTTTCGTCTCCGACACTTGGTCGATCGCATGCTGCACTGGGAACCAAGTGTCGGAGACGGAACACTAGAGGAAATTTTCGCCTTCCAAATAGGAAGGGACGGTCGGGCGTAACGCTTGACACACGGCGGGCGTGCGCCATCCTCTCGGCATGCTGACGCTGCTGCTTCTCCGCCATGCCAAGTCGAGCTGGGACGATCCCGGCATCGACGATTTCGATCGCCCGCTGACCAAGCGCGGTACGAAGGCGGCGGCGGCCATTGGCCAGTACATCGACAAGGCGCGGTTGGCACCGGGCCTGGTGCTTTGTTCGACGGCGGTGCGCACGCGGGCGACACTGACGCTCGTACTTCGTGAGATCGATTGCCCGGCGCCGCAGGTGGTGTTCGAGGAGAGCTTTTATCTCGCGCCCGCGAGCGTGTTGCTCGATCGTTTGCGAGAGTGCGATGGCCGGAACGCGACTGTGCTGATCGTGGCGCACAATCCCGGCATCCATGCCCTCGCTCTGGAGCTTGCCGGCGACGGCAGCCGGGAGAACCTGAGCGCCCTCGCCATGCAGTTTCCGACCGCGGCGCTGGCTCGGCTGACGTTCCGCGCACCGAGCTGGAGCACAGTGCTGCCGGCGACCGGCGAGCTCGTCGATTTCGTCATACCGAAAAAGCTGGACTGAGAGCTTTCCCCGCCGCCGCGCCTCTGCCGTCGTGCGCTTGACGGGCGCAAGGCGCGTCCCTACACCCTGAGCCGCGCGCACCCGCCTGCAACGAGAGGGGTAACCCCATGCTGATCCTGATCGATAACTACGACAGCTTCACCTACAACCTCGTCCATTTCCTGGGCGAGCTCGGGGCGCAGTCAGAGGTAGTGCGGAACGACAAGATGTCGGCGGAAGAGATCATCGCCGCGAAGCCGAAGGCGATCGTGCTCTCGCCCGGCCCGTGCACGCCGAACGAAGCGGGCGTTTGCCTCGACCTCATTGCCAAGGCCGGCAGCACCATTCCGATCCTCGGCGTTTGCCTCGGCCACCAGTCGATCGGGCAGGCCTACGGTGGCAAGGTGATCCGCGCGCCCGACCCGATGCATGGCAAGCTCTCGACCGTGACCCACTCGGACAAGGGAGTGTTCCGCGGGCTGCCGCGCAAGTTCCAGGTGACGCGCTACCACTCACTGATCGTCGAGCGCTCGAGCCTGCCCGAATGCCTCGAAGTGACGGCCGAGACGAGCGATGGACTCATCATGGGCCTCCAGCACAAGTCGCATCCCGTGCATGGCGTGCAGTTCCATCCCGAGAGCATCGCCTCGGAGCACGGGCACGCGCTGCTCGCCAATTTCCTCGAACTCGCCGGAATTCCGCCGCGCCGCCGCAACTCGCCGTCCGGCGTTGCCGCCTGAGCCGCAGGCCATCACGCACGATGAGGGGAATGAAATGACGGCGCCGGAGCTCAAACAGGTCATTCAGAAGGTGGCGACGGGCGCGTCGCTCGACGAGGCCGAGATCGAGGGCGTTCTCGACGCGATGTCGTCAGGTGCCGCGACGCCTGTACAGATGGGTGCGTTCCTGATGGCGCTGCGCGTGCGCGGCGAGACGGTGGCGGAGATCACCGGCGCGGCGCGGTTGCTTCGCCGGCGCATGCTGCCGGTCAACGCACCCGCCGGCGCGGTCGACATCGTCGGTACGGGCGGAGACGCGCACGGAACCTACAACGTGTCGACGTGTGCATCGCTGGTCGCGGCGGGTGCCGGCGCGCGTATCGCCAAGCACGGCAACCGGTCCGTCTCGTCGCTCTCGGGTGCCTCGGACGTTCTCGGCGCGCTCGGCGTGAAGCTCGACATCGGTCCGCAGACGGTGGCGCGCGCGATCAAGGAAGCCGGAGTCGGTTTCATGTGGGCGCCGATGCATCATCCGGCGATGAAGCAGTGGGCTCCTGTGCGCGCCGAGCTTGGCATTCGCACGCTGTTCAATCTGCTCGGGCCGATCTCCAACCCCGCTGGCGTGACGCGCCAGGTGGTCGGCGTGTTCGATCGCAAATGGGTGGAGCCCATCGCGCACGTGCTGCGCAATCTCGGCGCGGAGCACGTGTGGGTCGTGCACGGCTCGGACGGCATGGACGAGCTGACGACGACGGGGGCTTCCACCATTGCCGAACTCAAGGACGGCGACATCGCGATCTTCGAGGTCACACCCGAAGATGCAGGATTGAAACGCGCTGTGCTCGCCGATCTCAGAGGCGGGGATGCGCGCGCCAACGCCGAGGCGATCCGCGTGGTACTGCAAGGCGAGCCGGGCCCGTTCCGCGACATCGTGCTGCTCAACGCCGCGGCCGCGCTGATCGTGGCCGGCAAGGCGGCGAGCCTCGCCGATGGCGTCGAGCGGGCCGCCCGCGCGATCGACAGCGGCGCAGCGCAACGCGCGCTCGATAGCCTCGTCGCCATCAGCAACGAGGGAGCGCCCGGCTTATGAGCGATATTCTCGAGAAGATCACGGCCTACAAGCGCCAGGAGATCGCTGCTGCGAAAGAAGCCAATCCACTGCAGGTGATGGCGGAGTACGCGCGCAGCGCGCCGAAGGTGCGTCTCTTCGCCGATGCCATCGCGACGAAGATCGCGTCTGGAGAGACGGCGCTGATCGCCGAAATCAAGAAGGCTTCGCCATCGAAGGGCCTGATCCGCGCGGACTTCGATCCGCCTTCGCTGGCGCGGGCCTACGAGGCTGGCGGCGCGTGCTGTCTCTCCGTCCTCACCGATACGCCGTCGTTCCAGGGTGCACCGGAATATTTGAAGGCCGCGAGATCGGCCGCGCGGCTCCCCGTGCTGCGCAAGGATTTCATGATCGATACCTATCAGGTGGTGGAGGCGCGCGCCTGGGGCGCGGACTGCATCCTCATCATCATGGCCGAGGTCGACGATGCGATGGCGCGCGATCTCGCGTCCGCCGCGCGTGACTGGGGCATGGATGCGATCGTCGAGGTGCACGATCGGGCCGAGATGGAGCGCGCACTCAAGCTCGATTGTCGACTCATTGGTATCAATAATCGCAATCTGAAAACGTTCGAGACGCGGCTCGAGACGACCGAGGAACTGGCGCAGATGGTGCCGGCTGATCGCATCGTTATCGGTGAGAGCGGGATCTTCACGCCGGCCGACATCGCGCGCCTCGGCAAGTGCGGCGTCGCGACGTTCCTCGTCGGCGAGAGCCTGATGCGTCAGGCCGATGTCACCGCCGCGACAAAAGCACTGCTGGCGCGCTGAGGCCGTAGCGATCACGCGGCCGAAGCTTTTCGGCTGAAGCTCGAATGATTTCGCGGTGTAGGGCGATGACTCTATAGCGACACTGTAGAAATGAAGGGGACGAGCCGCGAAGCTCGTCCCCTCATTGTCTCAGCCGCGCTCACACTTGTGGAAGCGCACGCGCGGTCCTGTGTCGATGTGGATGTGATGCATCCCGCAGCTATAGGTGCCGACGCCACCGTTGTGGTTGGCGCGCAGCCAGTTCACGACCTGAGTGTACTTGCCGCGCGGCGGGTTGAAATCGACCGCCCTGCACGAGGCGTGATAGCTCTTGCGGCCGGAGCCGGCGATCCGCGCGCCGGGACGATGCGTCGAGATGACCTGCACGGGTCCGAACTTCGAACGGATCTGTTGAAGCGTGGCGGCGAGTGCTCCAGGCATGCACGCAGCCTCGGCCGATGGCGCGAGGCCCACGGCTCCCGCAACTACCAGTCCGAGCAGGCCGAGCGCGCGGACGCGCTTGCCGGCCGACGGGATCGTGTGCGTAGAGGTTCTCATTGTCTGCAACTCGTTGCTGTTTCGACATTGCCGCCCGTGACCCGTTCGCCACCAGCGGCTCCCGCCTCAAGCCCGTCGGCCGTGTCTCCATTGTGGCGAACTCGTGTTCTGCGACGTTTCGCGCGTCATCGATGGCCCTTGCAGGGGGTAGTTGCAGTGAATGCCGCAGACCAAAGTGGCAATGACGCATGCGGCACATGTCAGCGCGGGCCGTGGGACTGCGACATGCTTTTGCGGCGAGCCGGTAGCGATGCCCTCGCGAGGGCCGCGCCGGCACGCTATAAGCCTTCATTGCTCGAGTCCTGACCTCACCCTGATCGGAGCGCCAGTCCTCCATGACCCAAGCCATGAAGCCGAACAGCGTCGTTACGGCCGGCAATGTCCTCTTCTTCAACGACGCGCCGATTGCGGTGCTCGCGGGGCCCTGCCAGATGGAAAGCCGCGAGCACGCGCTCGAAATGGCTTCTGCGCTGAAAGAGATCTCGGCGCGGCTCGGCATCGGGCTCGTTTTCAAAACGAGTTTCGACAAGGCCAACAGAACTTCGCTCTCGGGCAAGCGCGGTATCGGCCTCGATAAGGCACTGCCCGTGTTCGCCGAGATCCGCGAGTCGCTCGGGCTCCCCATCGTCACGGACGTTCACGATGCGGCCCAGTGCGCGCGCGTCGCCGATGTCGTCGATATTCTCCAGATCCCGGCCTTCCTTTGCCGCCAGACTGATCTGCTGATCGCCGCGGCCGCGACCGGCAGGATCGTCAAGATCAAGAAGGGCCAGTTCCTGGCACCGTGGGACATGAAGAACGTGGTCGATAAGGTCGTCGGCTCCGGTAACCCAAACGTGCTGGTGACGGAACGCGGCGCCTCGTTCGGCTACAACACGCTCGTCGTCGATATGCGCTCGCTGCCGATCATGGCCGAGACAGGGGCGCCGGTGATTTTCGACGCGACGCATTCCGTGCAGCAGCCGGGCGGTCAGGGGACGAGTTCCGGCGGCGACCGCCGCTTCGTTCCGGTGCTGGCGCGGGCGGCCGTTGCCGTCGGTGTCGCCGGTCTCTTCATCGAGACGCACGAAAATCCGGACAAGGCACCGTCCGACGGGCCGAACATGGTCCCTTTGCGCGACTTCGAGGCTCTGTTGCGCGAGTTGATGGCGATCGACAAGGTGGTGAAGGGGTAGGGTGCTTACCAAGCATCGCGACCCTGGCGATGCATGGTCGATCGAGACGGCCTCGAAATAATTCCGTCGCGTAGGATTGATCGTTTCGGCCGAGCCGCAAAGGCCAACGCTACAATCCATAGCGGGCTCGGATTCAGCGGCCGCTAGACCTGCAATTACGTCCTCCTGGCCTCTCGGACAGTGGGCCAGCTTCTCTTGCTGCTCAGTGCGGGCTTCCGGCGCCTCTCACATCTTCAGTTCCCTTTTGGGATGCACTTGCATTTGATTGTGTCAAACACTTTGCCGCTTTGTTCGCACTTGAGGATAGTTTTTTCAGTGACGCTGCATGCAAGCACGATCGACGATGAGGCCAGCAAACACAAAAGACTAATCGCGACACATGAAAATCTGAACATGAATTCCTCGCCACAATCTGTTTCTGGCCAAACGGGCAAGCGTTGCGCCTCCCCGTGACGTCTCAGAAGGTCTAATTTGATCCGAGTTCATCCCCGTTTCCGGCGCCGTGTCCTCCTCTGTCCTGTCCCACTCCTCGATACGTGCCGCGCAGTTTCGGTGTTTGTATTTCCTGGCAACTTCGCTGCCATTTCTCCGTTCGAAAGAGCCTCCGAAAGAAGAGACTTGAGACGCATCGCTCAAAAGCTGTAGCGAGAGCTCGTGCCAGGTTCCGAAAAATTGTGAACTTCAAAGGCAAACACGCAAGGCAGGCTCGGATCAGGAGTGCATCCGGCCCTCGATAATCGAATGAAGGTTACTCCAAGTGCCGTCTGTTGAGAAGCGCAATGCGTGCTTGTTTGATTTGACGTGCGCAAACTCGGGTCAAATGCCGCTGCATCGCGTCTACTCTAACCCTGCAGCCTATTTCCCGATCGTCCAGCGTGTGACAGCGAAATAGCTGGCGTTCGAGACGCGCACGCCGAGCTTCACCGCCAGCGCCATGTGCCAGGGAAAGGCGATCTCGAACCGCTTTCGAGCGAGCCCCTTCACGATACGGTCGACGGCTGGCTCCAGCGGCATCAGCCCGGGCATCGGCGCGTCGTTGGCGTCGGTCAGCGGCGTCTCGATGTAGCCGGGGTTGATGATGGTAATGTCGATGCCCTTCGGCTCGAGGTCAAAGCGCAGGCAATCGGCCATGGACCGGATCGCGGCCTTCGTCGGCGCGTAGTGAACCGCACGCGCAAAGCCGCGGTAGCCGGCGAGCGATCCCATCAACGCGATGTGGCCGCTGCCGCGCTCCACCATGCGCGGTATGACGGCGGCGAGCGCGTTGCCCATGGCGACGACGTTGGTTTCGAACGCATTGCGAAACAGCGCGGCATCGAAGCGCGAAGCGCTCTTGAAGATGCCGATGCCGGCGTTCAGCAGCACGAGGTCGGGGACGCCCATGCGATCGGTGATGGCCGCAAAGGTCTCTGCCGTCGCCGCGCCGTCGCGCACGTCGAGGGGAAAAGCATGGATGCGGGGCTGTTCGGCGGCGAGCGCCGCGAGCTTTTCGGCAGTGCGCGCAGAAGCCGCGACATCGACGCCCCGTGACGCAAGACGCAAGGCGACGGCGCGACCGATGCCCGTGCTGGCACCGGTCACCCATGCCGTGCGCCACGGCATCGATTGTTCCATAGGGATTCAGATTCCTGTGAAGCGTTGCATCAGTTTCGCAAGCGGGCTCTTGTAGCGCGAAGGGGCGAGTGTGGCGAAGAGGCAGATGCAGCCTTCCTCGGGATCGGCGATGGGCTGATGCTCGGAATCGGTGTCGAGATCGGAGACATCGCCGGTCGTGAAACGGCCGAAGGCGTCGGAGTAGGCACCGGCAAGCAGCATCGTCATCTCAGCGCCACCGTGGCCGTGCTCGGGCATTTGCATGCCGGCGGCGATCTTGAGGAGGCGCAGGTCGCCCTGTGCACCCTTTGAAAGTGGCAGCGGATGGTGCCGCACGCCGGGTGCGAGGTATTTCCAGGTAATCCCGTCAAGCCGCGGCCCGACAAGTCTAATGAGCGGCGCGGGAACGTCTGCGCCACCGGTCTTTTTTTTCACTGCCATCGTTTGTTTGACGGCGTACGTGTCCGCGCTGCCGCCGATGTTTGCGACGGGGCGCGAAGCATCCCCGAGCATCTCGACGCCCGCCAGCGACGTGACGAGATCCGCACCGGCGATCTCCAGCATCGCGACGTCACGGCGGCACTCAGGGCAGACCGAGACGTGGCAGGCGACAACCGCCGCCAGCGGTTCCGGCAGGCTGCCCGCCGCATAGCACATCAGGTTCGACGGATCTGGGTGATGGACGATACTCATCGGTCGTTCAGATCCTCAACGGTGCCGCGCATCTTGTGGTAGGCGAGGCGCATGCGAGACTTGACGGTGCCGAGCGGAATGCGAAGCCGGTCGGCGATCTCGCTTTGCGAAAGCCCATCGACAAAGGCTAGGCGGACGATCTCGAGTTGCTCGGGCGGCAGGTCGGCCATGGCACTGCGCACGCGCGTCTGGCGCTCGTCGAGGCTCAGCGCCTCGTCGGGGGCCGTATCGTCCGAGGGTGTTTCGTCGTGGCCCTCGGGCAGCGCCTGCCACGGCACCTCGCGCCGCAGGCGGTCGATCCTCAGGTTGCGTGCAATGGTGAAAATCCAAGTGGTAGGGCTGCCCTTTTCCCCGCTGTAGAGAGCCGCCTTTCGCCATACCGCAAGCAGCGTTTCCTGAACCAATTCCTCGGCGGTGCCAGAGTCGGTGCCCTGGCGCATCATGTACGACTTGAGACGTGGAGCGTAGGAACGAAACAGTTCAGCAAACGCCTCTCTGTCACGCCCGTTTGCCACGCGCGCGATGAGCTCGTCGAGCTGACTGGTCTGGCGGCTAGGCGAACTTGTGGCCATGCTGCGAGTGCGGTGCGCTTTCCAGTTTGATCGAAGGCCAGGGACGGCCCCGGCGTCGTGGATGTCGGTGAACATAACGGATGCCCGCGTCATTTGGCACGGGTACGTAACGCACCGCGCTTCGGATCTCACCCGGTTGACTGTTCTTTCAGCAGAATCGTCGTCGTCGGGACGGCCGGCGGGTGATGCACAACGCTGCTGTGCAGCGATGCCGTGGCGCTGCTGTGCAGCGAAGTTAAGGTCTTGCTATGATCTGGCGCGGCAAATATTGTCGCATCCAGATGTTCGCGAGCGTACGCGAGCCAACGAGAAGCGAGGCGGCATTGGGGAGAGGCTCGGTTCGATTGGCCGCGCCGCGACAACCCCCAGCGATCTCGTCAAGAAACGAAACCGGTGGTGAACGCCGGAAACGAGGAAACGAACTGGGGAGATAGACCTTATGGCTTTCCGCCATTCTTTTGCAGCGCGACTTGCGTCGGCTGCCATGGGGCTTTGCGCGGCCCTCGGCCTCGCCGGCCTCGCCTCCGAGGCTGTCGCGCAAGATGCCACCAAGGGCATCGAGGAATACCGCAAGATGATGGCGGCTGACCCATTCTCCAACCCGGGCCTGCTCGCTGTCGATGCCGGTGAGGCGCTGTGGAAGACGGCGCGCGGTACCAAGAACGTTTCGCTCGAGACGTGCGATCTCGGCAAGGGGCCGGGCGTCCTGAAGGGTGCGATGGCCGAAATGCCACGTTACTTTGCGGATGCTGACAAGGTGATGGATGTCGAGCGTCGCATCATTTGGTGCATGGAGAACATCCAGGGCCTCGACACGAAGGACATCGTCAAGAAGGCATTCTCCGGCGCGGGCCAGGACAACAGCGAGATGGAAGTTCTCGCGTCCTACGTCAGCGCGCAGTCGAACGGCATGCCGGTCGTACCGCAGTTGAGCCATCCGAAAGAGAAGGAATCCTACGACATCGGCGAGGCGCTGTTCTATACGCGCGCCGGGCCGCACGATTTCTCCTGCCAGACCTGCCATGGCTCTTCGGGTACGCGCATCCGGCTCCAGGAACTGCCCGACCTTTCGAAGCCCGGCAAGGAAGCCCAGGCGGCTGTCGCGACTTGGCCGGCCTACCGCGTCTCCACGAATTCGATCAAGACCATGCAGCACCGCATGTCGGACTGCTACCGCCAGATGCGAATGCCGAAGGTCGGCTTCGGTTCCGACGCGGTTACGGCTCTCGTCGTCTACCTGATGAAGCAGGCCGAGGGTGGCGAGGTCAATGTTCCGGCGTTGAAGCGCTGATGGTCTGGGGAGAACAATAACCATGAACAAGATCATCATCGCATCCGCGCTTCTCGCTCTCGTCGCCACGTCCGGCACTGCTCTGGCCGGCGGCGCATCGCCCGAGGCCGTGGAGAAGGTCGTTGCCTCGAGCTGGAAAGACCCCAACACCAAGAACCCTGAAGGCGCCAAGCCCGATTGGGCTTCGCGGCTCGTACAGGACAACTTGCAGAAGGCCTGCTCGCAGACCCGTAACCAGCCGACTAAGGATCTTGCCGAGGAAATCGTCGCGGATGCCAAAGCGTCCGTGAAGTTCCCCGAGGACGGCAAGCTGCTCGGCGACTGGAAGAACGGCGAGAAGATCGCGCAGGACGGTCGCGGCCAGCGCTACAACGATAAGGTCGGCGAGCCGTCTGGCGGCAACTGCTATGCCTGCCACCAGATCGATAAGAAGGAACTGGCCTACGGTACGATCGGTCCGTCATTGGCCGAGTACGGGAAGCTGCGCGACTTCAAGGACGACGCGGTCAAGGCGACGTACGAGAAGATCTACAACTCTCACTCGACGATCGCGTGCTCGAATATGCCGCGCTTCGGTGCTCAAGGCATTCTGACGATCGAGCAGATCAAGGACGTGACGGCGTTGCTGATGGACAAGGAATCGCCCGTCAACAAGTGATGCACCGGGGCCCCGGACCGGTTCCGGGGTCCCGCACTTTCAATTCGTCTGTCATCGATACAGGGGCGACATTCGCCGCCGGACGTGTCGCCGCGCTGGTCCGCCGGCGCCAGCATGCGCTTGCCTGTCTCCGCCGCCCTGTCTCCGCCGCCTTGAGGCGGCTGGCCGCCCGATCCAACTGATCCTGGTATCCGCGATAACACTCAACCCGCGATAACGCTCAAGAGGCCGTCATGCTGACACGCCGCCATTTCATCGAGCTTGCCGCCGCCACCGCCGCGGTCACCGGATTCGCGGGCGGGCTGACCCGCGTCGCCGCCCAGCAGAAGCTCTCGCAGTCGGACTTGCTCAAGTTCGACGCCAAAGGGCAGGTGACTCTGCTTCATCTGACCGACATCCACGCCCAGTTGAAACCGATCTATTTCCGCCCGCCGTCCGAGAACTTCGGCGTTGGCGCGTTCGAGGGCATCCCGCCACATCTCGTCGGCGAGCAATTCCTGAAGCACTTCGGGATCAAGGCGGGCAGTCCCTACGCCTATGCCCACACCATGCTCGACTACGTCAATCTGGCGAAGACCTACGGCCGCCTCGGTGGTCTCGATCGCATCGCGACACTCGTCAATGCGATCCGTGCCGACCGTGGCGAGAACAAGGTGCTGTTCCTCGACGGTGGTGACACTTGGCAAGGCTCCTATACGGCGCTGAAGACCAAGGGCCAGGACATGATCGATTGCATGAAGCTGCTGAAGCCGGATGCGATGGTTGGCCATTGGGAGTTCACTTATGGCGAGGCACGGGTCAAGGAGGTCATCGACAGCCTCGGCTTCCCGTTCCTCGGCGGCAACGTCGTCGATAACGAGTTCGAGGAAGCGGTTTTCGAGTCGACGAAGATTTTTGAGAAGGGCGGCGTTAAGGTTGCTGTCATTGGCCAGGCTTTCCCCTACACGCCGATCGCCAACCCGCGTTGGATGTTCCCCAAGTGGTCCTTCGGCATTCGCCCCGAGCGCATCCAGAGCCACGTCGACAAGGCGCGGGCCGACGGCGCGGAGGTCGTCGTGCTCCTCTCGCACAATGGCTGCGATGTCGACCAGAAACTGGCGACAGTCGTCAACGGCATCGATGTCATCCTCACCGGCCACACGCACGATTCGATCCCCGTCGCGCTCAAGATCGGCAAGACGCTGGTGCTGTCGTCGGGCTCGCACGGCAAGTACCTCGGCCGTATCGATATTGAGGTGAAGGGTGGCAAGGTCGTCGACTACAACTCGACTATGATCCCGGTGTTCTCCGATGCGATCGAGCCGGACAAGGAAGTAGCAGCCAAGATCGCCGAGGTGCGCGCGCCTTACGAGAAGGAATGCAACCGCGTCATCGGCAAGACCGAGGGCATGCTCTACCGGCGCGGCAACTTCAACGGCACGTGGGACGACCTCATCTGCGAAGGCATGATGGCTGAGCGCGACGCCGAGATCGCCATCTCCCCGGGCTTCCGCTGGGGCACGACATTGCTTCCGGGGCAGGACATCACCATCGACGATCTCTACACGCAGACCGGTATGACCTACCCCAACGTCTACCGCCTCGAGTTCACCGGCGCGCAATTGCACGAGATCCTCGAGGATGTCTGCGACAACCTGTTCCACAAGGACCCGTTCTATCAGCAGGGTGGCGACATGGTCCGCGTCGGTGGCCTCGGCTATACCTGCGCGCCGAAGGAGGACAAGGGCAAGCGCATCACCGGTATGACGCTGCTCAAGTCCGGCAAGCCGATCGAGGGCGACAAGAAGTACGTGGTCGGCGGCTGGGCGTCAGTGAACCAGGGCACGCAAGGCCCGGCAATCTACGACCTTATGGAGAAGTACATCTCCGAAAAGAAATCGATCGCGCCGATCAAGAACGAGACGGTCAAGATCGTCGGAATGTGATCGGCTGCGGCGACCGTGGTCATTGCGTCCGGCGGGTGGTCGCCGCATGTTTCGAGGCGATGATCGTCCCGGGGGGCACGCCTCGGGGCGATGTCGCGACGGCGGGCCCTGTCCGTCAGCATGCGATAGTCACCATGCCGCGCCGGTCCTCGCTCCAATTGCGCAGGAGCCGCCGTTCCCGTAGGAGCACCCATGTTCGCTGATGCCCACATCTATCTCGGTGTCGCCCTGGCCGGGCTTGCGAGCTTCCTGTCGCCCTGCGTATTGCCGCTGGTGCCGCCCTACCTCGGCTATCTCGGCGGCACCACGCTCGACCAGATGACAGACGAAAAGGGCATGGACCGCGCGGTCTGGCGCCGCGTGGTGGTGGCATCGGTATTTTTCGTGCTCGGTTTCTCGACCGTGTTCATCGGTCTCGGCGCGGGTGCGTCGTGGTTCGGGCAGCTCATCCAGACCTACAAGAGCGAGCTTTCGATGGTGGCGGGCGTCGTCATCATCGTCTTCGGTCTGCACTTCCTCGGCATTCTTCGCATTCCGCTGCTCTACTCGGAGGCGCGCTATCACACGGATGCGCCGAGCGCGAGCTATCTTGGCGCCTACGTCATCGGTCTCGCCTTTGCCTTCGGCTGGACACCGTGCGTCGGCCCCATCCTGGCGACGGTGCTGGCGCTCGCCGCCGACAAGGGCAGCATGACGACGGGTGTTTCCATGCTCGCGGCCTACTCGCTCGGGTTGGGAATTCCGTTCATTCTCGCCGCGGTCGCGATCAAGCCGTTCCTAAGTTTCATGCATCGATTCCGCCGCCATCTCGGAACCATGGAGAAGGTGATGGGCGTTCTGCTCGTCATCACCGGCTTGCTGTTCCTCACCGGCTCGCTCAACTGGTTCGGCCAGTGGTTGATCGAGACGTTCCCCGGCCTGACCATGATCGAATCGTGGGTGACACCCGCGAACCTTCAGACGGAGATCATGCGCAAGGGCGCCGGCCAGTAAGCGCCATCCCGCGCTGCTTGAAAGCTCATGTATCCGCGCGCGGCAGAGCAGTGAACGCTCTGCGCTCTCGTCAACGTGCGATAGCATTCCGGTCGTTCGGCTGCTGATGCGCCGATGACTTACCAGCCGATCGCGCGCGGCAGCCAAGTGGCGATGCCCGGGAACATGAACAGCATGGCGACTGCCAGAAGCTGCAACGCGATGAACGGGACCACCCCCTTGTAGATTGCGATCGTTGATACCGATGGCGGCGCGACGGAGCGCAGGTAGAATAGCGCCCAGCCGAACGGCGGCGTCAGAAACGACGTTTGTAGAACGAGCGCGATGAGCGCCGCCGTCCACACGAGATCGACGTTCGCGTTCATCAGGATCGGCAGGAACAGCGGCACGACGATGTAACTGATCTCGATCCACTCGATGAAAAAGCCGAGCACGAAGATCAGTCCGAGCATGAAGATGATGTCGGCGTTGACGCCGCCCGGCACCCATTCGAACAGGCGGTGCACCAAGGCCTCGCCGCCGAGACCGCGGAAGGCGAGCGCGAATACCTGCGCGCAGATCAGAATGAACATCATGCCGGCCGTGATGCGCGTGGTCGCAAGTGTCGTGTCCCGCAGCACGGCGAACGAGAAGCGTCCCGCGAGCGCGACCACGAGCAGCGATCCGAGTGCACCCATCGATGCAGCCTCGGTTGGAGCTGCGATGCCGCCGATGATCGAGCCGAGCACGGCGAGAACCAGCGCCACCGGCGGCAGGCCGACACGCGCGGCTTTTTTCCATAGCTCGCCACGGCTCATGGCATCGCGTTCGGCGACATCGACCGGCGGCACCATCTCGGGCTTCACCATGCCGAGTACGAGCAGATAGATGACGAAGATCGCCGACAGCATCAGTCCTGGAAGCAGTGCGGCCGCGAACAGCGTGCCGACCGATTGGCCGAGAATGTCGGAGAGTAGGATCAGGATGGTCGACGGCGGAATGATTTGACCAAGCGTGCCTGACGCGCAGATCGTGCCGCAGGCGGTCGGCAGGTGATAGTTGCGCCGGATCAGGGCTGGCAGCGTGATGAGGCCGAGGGTGATGATGGTGGCGCCGACGATGCCGGTGGTGGCGCCCATGAGAATGCCGACGATGATGATGCCGATACCCATGCCGCCGCGCAGGCCGCCGGCGATGTGGCCTATGACGTCCATCAGATCGTCGGCAATCCGCGACTTCTCCAGCATCACGCCCATGAAGACGAATAGCGGAATGGCGATCAGCGTGTAGTTGGCCGTGACGCCGAAGATGCGCGCCGGCAGCAGGTTGAAGAGGATCGGCCCGAAACCGAGATAGCCGAAGACGAGGCCGGAGACGGCGAGCGTCAGCGCGACGGGAACACCGATCGCGAGCAGGCCGAAGAAGGAGACGATCGAGAGGATTGCAAGCAGCTCGTTGGTCGCCACGTCAGTGCCCTCCGCCGACTTCGGTGTGGTGCGCGGCGGCGGTAGCCTCGCTCGAGTCGAAGAGCGCAAGCAGCGCGCGAAGAGTCGCGGCGATGCTCTGGATCAGCAGCAGCGAGAAACCGATCGGCAGCATCGCTTTGAGAATCCAGCGATGTGTGAGCCCACCCGGATCTGGCGACTGCTCGCCGATGGAGTAGGACTGCTCGACGTAGGGAATCGAGAGGTAGATCAGGATCGCGACGAGGATCACGACGAGCACCATCGATACGAAATCGATAATGCGCTGGGCGCGAACCGGCAGGAGGCCGTAGACGATGTCGACCTTGACGTGACCGTCGTGAAGCAGCGCGTAGGAAAGCCCGAGCAGGCAAATCGGCGCCATCAGGTGCCATTCGAGTTCCTGCATCGCCACCGATCCGGTGCGGAAGAAGTATCGGAGCAGCACGTTGAAAGCCATGACGCAGACGAGCACGAAGGCGCACCAGCCGGTGATGCGGCCGATTCTATCGATGAGCCAATCGAGGCCGTCGGCGATCCTCTTCACAGATGCCATGGCAATGCTTCCCTGCTGATGTCGCCAAGATCAACGGCCAGCGCGGGTCATCCGCGCCGGCCGCCGATCGGAGTAGATGCCGCGTGCCGTCAGCCCTTGATCTGGCCGCGGATCTGCGTCTGGTAGACCGCCTCGCTGATGCCGGCCCACTTGTCGTGCTTCGCCTTGAACGCCATGAAGCTGTCGTTCACCTTCTTGACGAGCGGGTCCTTCGCCGTCGCGTCGGCAATCACCTTTTCGGTCGCTTCCTTGAGCTTGGCGATGATCTCGGGCGGAAGCGGTGCTGCGATAACGCCGAAGTTGGTGACGAGATCGTCGAGAGCTTCGGCGTTGGTCGCCTCGCACCACGTATGGCTGATGACGTTGCAGGCCGCCGCCGCGGTGCGCACAACCTCCTTGAGATCGTCGGGCAGGGACGCCCAGGCCGCCTTGTTGACGATCAACTCGGTCACGGTCGATGTCTCGTGCCAGCCGGTCGTGTAGTAGTACTTTGCAGCCTTGTGCAGTCCGAGGCGGCGATCCTGGTAAGGTCCGACGAACTCGGCCGCGTCGATGACGCCGCGCTCCAGAGCAGGGAAGATTTCACCACCCGGCAGCAGCTTCACGTCGACGCCGAGCGTCGCATAAACTTTGCCGGCGAGGCCGGGGATGCGCATCTTCAGACCCTGTAGGTCTTCGACCTTCTCGATCGGCTTCTTGAACCAGCCAGTCATCTGGATGCCGGTATTGCCCATCGGCATCGGCACCAGGTTGAAGGGATCGTAGACCTCTTCCCAAAGCTTCAAGCCGCCGCCGTGGTAAAGCCACGCGTTCATGCCCTGGAAGTTCATGCCGAACGGGACGGCGGTGAAATACTGCGCGGCGAACGTCTTGCCGGACCAGAAGTAGCTATTGGCACAATTCATCTCGACGGTGCCCTTCGACACGGCGTCGAAGCCTTCGAGCGCCGGGATCAGCTCACCTGCGGCGAAGTGCTGGATGTTGAGGCGGCCGCCAGAGAGCTTCTTGACGAGATCGATGAAGTACTTCGGGCTGCCTGGCCCCTCGACATAGAAAGGTGCGCCCGGGCCGTAGGCGTTGGTCATTTTCCAGTTGAACGTCGTCTGCGCCTTGACGATGGCGGGCGCGCTGACGGCGGCGGTTGTCGCGAGACCGGCCTTCAGGCCCGATTTCATGAAGCGACGACGATCCATGCGATGATCTCCCTCTCCCGGTGCTTCCGGAGGTGCGTTGGTTAAGGCGCCTTGTCATAGGCATTTTGCATGCCAGCCGGATTGCTGCCGGTCATCCGGACCGTTTTACGAGGCGGGAATACGGATCATCGCGCGCGAGTGCCTTTGCGTTCGGCATGTGGCGCGGGAATTTGCCTAGCGACAGGGCAGGTCGACGGGAGTTGCTGACTTCGGCTGGTCTGATCTGAGGCAGTCCGATGAAAGGTGCACCGTTCCAGGCACTGGTTTTGCCGCGTGCAGAGCTTCTGTTGCCGCGTTCGCGACACGAGGCCGGGCTTGCCCGGCGTCGCGTTGCACGTATCGGAGGGAGGTTCGTTCACGCATGCCGACGTCCCACGTCCCACGTCCCAAGTCCCACGTCGCGCGCTGCGTGAAGCGCGGTGCCGCATCGACTCGGAATAGAGGCCGATCCCGGTGGTGGTTACGCCATCGATGAAAGCGCAGCGTTCCCGCGTCAACGGACGAACGATGTACGACGAACCGCGTCGGCGTGCTTCGTCGCCGCGCTGACCAACGCAATCGTGTTAACGCCGCACGCCTCACGCCATGCGCTCAAAGTTATGCGGCGAGACGGCAAAGGCCGCGTCAAAACCCTGCCGCGCGCCCGTCGCTGCGCGGGTCGGCGGCGCCCTCGATCGTACCGGCGCGCGGGCTCGAACGATGCAACACGAGAGCCCCCGCGTGGCCCATCACCTCGTCGAATGCGCCGATCACCTCGACGTCGTGGCCGGCCGCGCGCAACCGACCAATGACGTCCTCGCCCAGACGAGATTCGACACGCAGGTTGGTCGCGACGCTTCCCCAGGTTCTGCCGAGCAACCATCGCGGCGCGTTGATCGCCGCTTGCAAGTCCTGCCCGTACATGACGTGGCGGGTGTAGATCGCGGCCTGCGTCTGTGGCTGACCTTCGCCGCCCATCGTGCCATAGGGCATGACACGGCCATCGTCGAGCAGGGCCATCGCCGGCTGGATCGTGTGGAACGGCCGGCGGTAGGGCAGCAGCGCATTCTGCTTCCCAGGATCGAGTGCGAAGCTCGTGCCCCGGTTTTGCCAGACGACGCCGGAGCCGGGAAGGACGAGGCCGGAGCCGAACTCCCAGTAGACGCTCTGGATGAAGCTCACCGCGCGGCCTTCAGCGTCGATAGCGCCGAGCCATACCGTGTCGCCCTGCGAAACCGGTTGCGGCCATGCGAGTGCTGTTGCCGGGTCGATCTGGCGGGCGCGCTCGTCGAGAGCCGATGGTGTCAGGTAGGCGGCTGGATCGACACTCATGTGGGCCGGGTCGGTGACATGACGGTCACGCACCAGAAACGCCTGCTTCGTCGCCTCGACGAGACCGTGCACGTAATCGAACCCTTCGGCCGCCTGCACGCCGAGCCGGTCGAACAGACCGAGGATCATCATCGACGCCAGGCCCTGCGTCGGCGGCGGCATGCCGAACGCCGTGCCATGCGTCAATCGGACCGCGAGCGGAGCGACCATCAGCGCACGGTGACGCTCGAGGTCGGCGAGGCGCAACGGGCTGCCTGAGGCCTCGAGTTCCGCCGCCATCTGCCGCGCGAGATCGCCGCGGTAGAAGTCGTCGAGGCCGGCGCGGTGAAGATGCTCGAAGGTCGCCGCAAGCAGCGGCAGCTTGAATAGGTCGCCGACCTCCGGATGCTGGCCGCCCGGCATGAACTGAGAGGCGAAGCCTGGTACGTGCTCGAGTTCGGCGCGCTTGCCGATATTGTTCTTGACCTGCGTCGCGCTCGCCGGGAATCCCGCCCTCGCATAGTGCACAGCATCGGCCAGAAGGCGTTCGAGCGGCAGCCTGCCGCCCCACTTGGCGCTGAGTTCGAGCGCTGCTTGCCATCCCGATACGGCACCAGCGACGGTCAGTGCGGCGAGGGGGCCGCGTGAGGGAATGGCGGCGGTATGCCCGAGAGCCGCATAGTGCTCGCGCGTTGCGAGACCCGCCGCTGCGCCGCAGGCGTCGATGCCGACAGGCGGCTTGCCGCCTTCGCTGACGAGCCAGAAATTGTCGCCCCCGAGCCCGTTCATGTGCGGATAGACGACGGCGATCGTCGCCGCAGCTGCGACCATGGCCTCGATCGCGTTGCCGCCATCGCGCAGCATGGCGAGGCCCGCTTCGGCGGCCAGATGGTGGGGGGCGACGACCATGCCGCGCGTGCAGCGTGCGGTCTCGAGCATTGCAGCCTCGCGTGTTTGGGAAGAGGAGATCACATGCCAGACGCAACTAGCCGATGCAACCAAAAGGGTGCCGCGCACCGGTCAGCGCGAGGGCGCGGCCGGCTCGCGTGTCGAGAGGTCGGAAGCGATCCGAGCCACCGGGCGCGGAGAGCGCGGCGGTCGAGCGGCGCCGCTCTCCAGGCATCGAATGCTTGGCGCCGGTTTGGCGGTCGCGCCATGAACCAGCACTTAGGCGATCCAAATCAAGCGCCATGCCCCATCAATTCCCGACGGCTGGAGCATCGTCAGACCGCACGAAATCACGCGTGGTTGCGCCTGGCCCGATCGCGCGCGAAAGCGTCAGCTTCGGCAGCGCGCGAGCGTTCGTCTGGTCTCGAGAGTTTGGATCGGAATTTCTTGGTTGAACGCTCGCCGAGCTTCCGTGCGCGCGAATACCGCAGGGGAACCGCAGCAGGGGAACCGCAGCGCGATCGCCAGCATGGCGATGTCATGCAACGGTGTCGTCAGCACGAGTGCGGCGCCGACACCGATCAGAACGGCTTGCACACCCTCATAAAGCGAAAGCCGCTCCCGCCTTCGAAGGGCCGTGAGGGCTTCCGAGGGTATCTTCGATGGCCGTGTGCAGGCAACTCGCTATGCCCCGTTGGGTGCGAGGCACGTTGCTTTTCACCAGATCGCATCCAATGTTGGCGGATCAGACGTGCGCGGTCCGTAGAAAAGGAGCGCGCAGCGCGCCGGAGCGCTCCGGCCGTCAACACCAGGGGGCATGGATGAAGGACCGAATGATCTGGTTTTCGATGGGCGTAGTGATCGCGTCGGCGTTCTGGCTCGCCATCCTCTACGGTGTCGGCAATGATCTGCTCAAGACTCTGATGTCGGCGCGCTGATCGGAACTGCGCCCTCCATTTGACGCGCCCGCACGGTTGCCGCGTCATCGCTCCGCCGCCTGACGGCATGGCGCCGCCGACTGGTCAGTCCCCGTGCCGCGCGTCGTCGCCGGGATGCCCTGGCGGCGGCGACGGGGTCGGTGTGTTCTGTGGTCGGCTGCCATACTTTAGCAAAGCTTTAACCGCATTGATCGAACGTGAAGACTTGTCCCGATGGGGCTCGACGACTCCTCTTGGAAGACGCATGGCGACGGCACTGAAATTGAACGCGCTCACGTCCGGCAACCTGATGCTGGCGGTCGCACTGACGGTCGCAGCAACGCCGGCGCGAGCAGAGGCCCTTTCCGTCGAGACCTTGCAGAGGAGCATTCCCGGCTCGCGCATCAATCTCGACACGCCGCTCGGCAGCGTGGTGCCGATAGCCTACGGTACAGACGGCAGCCTCGAAGGTTCGGCCGGTGCGGTTGCGTTCTTCCTCGGCTCGTCGAAGGACCGCGGACGTTGGTGGATCGAGGATGCCAAGGTCTGCCACCAGTGGAAAGTCTGGTTCAATGGCGACAAGAAGTGCTTCCGCATCGAGTTGAAGTCGAACAATCGCATTGAATGGACCGATCAGGACGGCGACAAGGGCACGGGTACGATCGTATCGCTCGGGGCGGACGCGCAGAAGCCGCAACAGCAGGTCGCCGCCAATGTCGGGCGGCCTGCGTCGCCACCGCTTACAACGTCCACGCCACCCCCGCCCGCCATGCACGTTGCGGCGCCGTCAGCGGGTGTCACTGCATCGCCCTCCACCGCAGTCGCGACTGTGCCGCCGGCGAAGCGGCCCGAAGCACGCGAAACTCGGAATGATCGAACGGCGGTGGCTGCAAACGCGCAGGACACCAAGCCCAATGACATCGGAAGACCTGGCTCGGCAAAACCCGTGGCTTCTGCAGTGGGCGTGCGGGCCGGTAGCTCTGTTGCCAAAACCCCAGCGAACCCTGCGCGCGAAACGTCGGGGCGCTCTGCGCCAATCGATAAAATAGAGGTGAGCGCGGAGCGCCGCCTCGCTGCTCTCGATATTCCGCCGCCTGTGGCGAAGTCAGAAGCGATGGCGAGGGCCTCTGACGCGACGTTCCAACTTGCGCGCGCTGCAACGTACCGCGTCGTCAACGTTCCCGAGGGCGACGTGCTGAATGTGCGCCGTGGCCCGAGCGCCGAAACGGAGATCATCGCGACGATCGCACAGCGCGCAACGGGCATCCGCACGGTCGGCGCGTGCCGCGACGATTGGTGTCCCGTGCGCGCCGGTCATCGCGTCGGCTGGGTCCATCGCTATTTCATCTGGCCCGACGCCCCAGGGCTCGCCATACGCCGCACGGCCCCGCAACGAGACGCGCGCGACGCCATCACCTACCGGGTGGTGCGGGTTCCATTCGATGATGTGCTGAACTTGCGCCGGCAGGCAGATGGGGAGTCCGCGATCGTCGGCAGCATTCCGTCCGAGGGCAAGCGTATCCGGATGACGGGCTATTGCGTCGGCGAATGGTGTCCGGTTTCACATGGCCAGAGTGCGGGCTGGGTGAACCGCCGCTACCTCGCAATCGAGTTTTGAAACTCGATCCGAAGCGGCCGATCCGTTCCGTTCGCGTTGATCGCAATGAGTTCAATCTATTGGCGTCTTTGCTATCGGCGCGTGAGCGAACGCGGCCGCATCGGGCCGCAGTTGTCACACATGCCTCAGTCCGCGGTCGGGATGGGCGAGGACAGGGCTCTGCAACCGCTGGCCTCGCACTCGCATTTTTGCAGCGTGATCTTCGAGACGGCTGCTAATCAGCCGGTGCAAGGCTACTTCGTACGCCGCGACAGCGAGACCGCGTAAGCAGGCGAGCGTGCCGCGAAGATCGCGTCGTTCGCTGGGCCCGCGATGCCGTCGACGAGGTTGGCAGGATCGAACACGATGGCGTCACACGTGGCGTGGGCCTCAATCGCCGAGAGTGCGATGGTGCCGAGCTTGATGGCCTTGCGGGCATCCTCGGGCCAAACGGCAGTCGGATCGTCAGTCGGATCTCCCGACTCGCCGATGATGCTAATGAGATCGAACGCGACGGGGCCCGCTGAGAGCCGCTGCTTGAGATCGTCGCTGTAGAAGTCCTGTGACTTTGTCTTCGCCTCCTCATCCGTCATGCCGATTTCACCCGATCGCGGAACGGCCTTGAACTTGACGACCGTTGCTGCACCTTGAGCGTTCGTGAGCGTGAAGGCGTGAATCCCCCAGTAATTCGCTCCGGCGTAGCTCGCGGGAATTGGGCGGCCGGAGAGCCAGGCCCCTTGCTTGGTCGTGTCAGGATTGGCGGCGGCGAAAGCCTTGATCTTCGCCGGGTCGGGCTTGCCATCGGGCCCGGGGAAGCGAGCTTGCAAGAAGCCGAGCATCTGCTCCGGCGTCTTGGCGAAGAACATCGGCGTCGACAGCATCACGAGATCGAAGGCATTGCCCGAGCCGAGATCGAAGCGCAGCGCCAGACCGCGCGGAGCCGGTCGAGCCGTATCGGGGACCTTGGGGTTGCCACCTCCCATGGAGAAGCGGCCGAGCAGCGGCACCACGCCCGCGAACTGCGCTACCTTCGACAGCGACTTCGCCGTGGCTTCAGGTGTGAACGTCCCCGTCACGCATAGTCCCTTGGCGTGGCTGGCGCGTGCACCATGCTGGCCGAACACGGCGTTGAGTCCGTTGACCAGCGCCTCGGGACTGGCCTCCTGCGCTTCTGCGTGTTGCGTTATCATCACCCCCGAAGTGATCGATAAGGCAAGGCCGAGACAGCCGGCGCAAATCGTCCGTATTGCTGCGTGCGTCATGTGATTTCTCCTCCCTTTGACAACCGCCATCCGGCGCAGGGCACAATCCAGGTTGTCCCGTCGTGAGGTGTTCACGCGGTTCTGATCAATCCGGAGGGCGATGAGCGTTTTGTCGTGGGGCCGCGGCGTTGCGTTACATCACGGCGCACGTTTATTTTCGCGCGATGAAGGACCAATCGTCTGGAGGGCAGAATTTCGGCGGTGCAGTGGCGGCGTTCCGGCCGTTCCTTCTGCGCCTCGCGCTGCTTCAGCTGCAGGACAAGGCCGCGGCCGAGGATGTTGTGCAGGAGACGTTGCTCGCGGCCCTCGCGGGAGAGGCCAGTTTCCAGCGCAGGGCGAGCCTCAAGACCTGGATGGTTTCTATTCTCAAGTACAAGATTCTCGATGCCATACGCGCTCGGCGCCGCGTCATGCCTCTCGCGCCGATCGGACCGAACGAAGAGGACGAGTATGATTTGACGCCTTTCGATAGCCTGTTCGACGCGTCGGGTTGTTGGGCGGAGCCGCAGGATGCGTGGAGCGACCCTTCGACCGTTGCGGAACGCACAGCCTTTTTCCGCGTGCTCGAAGCATGTCTGACGCGCTTGCCGGAACGGGCTTCGCGAGCATTCCTGATGCGTGAGTGGCTGGAGCACGAGCCCGCCGAAATATGCTCGGTCTTGCAGGTCACGCCGGGTAACCTCCGCATTCTTCTCTATCGGGCGCGGATGCAGCTCCGCGTCTGCCTCGACATGAATTGGGAGCCGCGAACGTGAGCCGCCCTGCGATTGTCTGCCGGGATACGACGTGGCTCGTGAGCGAGGGCCGGGACAGGCCGTTGAGCCGCGCGGAGATGGAGCAGCTTTCCGCGCATATCGCGGGCTGTGCGATGTGCCAGGGTGCCAAGCAACAGTTCGACGTGATGTTTCGCGGCATCGACGCCCTGTTCAAGGACCGCCAAGACGATCGTCCGATTCCCTTCGACGATCGTTAGAGTTCCGTCGGTTTTGCGAAGTTGCGCAAGCGTTTCATCGAAGTGGCGGACGGCCCGCGCATCCGTGAACTTTGGGGGCGGTTCATGCGCCTTTTGAATGCGCGGAGCGCTTCTCATATCAACCGATCGAACTTTAGCCCCCGCCGCAAATCTCCCGTGACTTGGCATCGTGGCGAGCGTGCGACCTCCAATCGGCGCATCCGGTGTCGAGTTGAGTGAGTCCCCACGCGAGCGTGCAGCAGTTGGCGGCGTTCCCCTCGTCCAGGAGGCCGCGCCGGAGGTCCGGCGCGGCCACACGGCATCGCTTCAGTTGATCTGCGAGGGCAGCTTGTCTTTGATGCTTGCCCAGTTCGTCTCGGCCTTCTTGATCGCCCCAGCGACGTCCTTCAACCAGGTCTGCTGAATGCCGCTGTCCAGGTTGAGGTAGAGCTTGCCGTCGACGACCTTCCAGAAATTCGGATCCCCGTCGAACTTGGCGCCGACAGAGATGCCATAGGCGCAGTATCCGCCGTAGGCCGGCTCATACTTGGCCGGATTGGCCTTGAAGGCATCGAGATTGGCTTTGCTGGCGAAGCGATACGTTGCCTCCTTATGGACCGTCGCGAACTGGGCGTCACCGCGAACCGGCTTGGCCTCGGTCTGATAGGCCACGACGTCGTAGCCATGTACGGCGAGGCCGGGAGCCGGCTTGCCGTCCGCCAGGACGAGTCCGGCGGTCGTGTTGACGTCCGGCCCGGCAAGGGCGGGAGACAGCGTGCCACCGAAGACGGCGGTCGACAGTACGAGAGCCGCGAGAACTGCTTTGGTTTTGGTCATAACTCTTCTCCTGATGTGTTCGTCGAACAGTAGTTGAGGGCCTGCCGCCGCTCCTGACGTCGGCGGCAGTGGATCATTCCTGCAGCAACATCCGAAAGGTCAGGACGGAAGCACCGCCGACCCGCCTGTCACGCGGCTTTGCGTGGCGACACCGCGGGGAAGTCGATTTCAGTGAGAGCGACCTCGTTGACGTAGTTCGTCAGCGTGTTGAGGGCGACGTGCGCGACGATCTCGACGAGCTCCGCGTCGTCGAAGCCCGCTTGCTTGACGGCCGCTACGTCCGTGTCGCTGACGTGGCCGCGTTCGCGCACGAGCGTCGCGGCGAAGCGCACGGCGGCATCGGCCTTCGGATCGTTGGAGGCGCCATTCCGATTGGCCGTCAACTCCGCGTCATCGAGTTTGGCGACACGTCGAGCGAGATAGGAGTGCGCCGAGAGGCAGTAGCTACAGCCGTTGATTTCCGCGACGGCGAGGGCGATGCGTTCGTGTGTCCTGGCATCGAGGCGCCCTTTCGACAGCGCGCCGGCGAGACCGAAGTACCCTTCCAGCGCAGCAGGACTGTTGGCGATGACTCTGAAGAGGTTGGGCACGGAGCCAAGCTTCTTGGCGGCGTCCTCGAGCAACGGCTTGGCCGCTTCCGGGGCTTCGGCGATCGAAGGGATGGTGGTGATGCGCGTCATGAAAGGATTCCTTTCCGAATGTGCTGATCGTCGGCCTCACCGGCCGCTCGCCTCCCAAATGCACCATTCCATATGCGCGCACTATTCGGTAAGTTCGAGAACCATTGTTCCACAGGATGGAAGGCCGGATGGACCGTCTCGAATCCATGTCCGCATTCGTTGCCGTCGTTGAAGCAGGCGGTTTCTCTGCAGCGGCGCGCAAACTGCACATCCCGTTGGCCACCGTCAGCCGAAGGGTGTCCGAGCTCGAAGTTCATCTCGGCATACAGCTGTTGATCCGGACGACCCGCTCGGTCGCTCTCACTGAGACAGGCCAGAGGTATTTCGACACCACGTGCCGTTTGCTGGACGAGATTGGTGAGGCGGAACGGCTAGCCTCGGGCGAGTACACCGCCCCGCGCGGCGAGTTGCGCATTGCGGCACCGGTCGGACTGGGCCGTATGTACCTTGCCCCCATCATCACCGAGTTCCTGCGGGCCTACCCCGAGGTGGACGTCGCGCTACAATTGAGTGACGAGGTGATCAACTTGGCCGACGAGGGCATCGATATCGCATTGCGGGTCGGCGAATTGCCCGACAGCAGTCTCAAGGCGATCCGACTCGGGGAAATCCGGCGCGTCGTTTGTGCAAGCGCGGCCTATCTCAAACGAGCACGCGACCTCGCGTCCCCGGAAGACCTGCGTCATCACACCTGCATCACATTCACGGCTCTCGAGTCGGCGCATGAATGGGCGTTCCACATCGGCAAGACCGTGAAGCGAGTGGCAGTGCGTTCGCGGTTATCCGTTAGTGCCGCCGACGCGGCTGCGGACGCCGCTGCCGCGGGGCTCGGCATCACACGGCTGCTTTGCTATCAGGCGCATCCCGCGATCAGCGCCAAAAAGCTGAAGCTCATTCTGAGGGACTACGAACCACCGCCAAGGCCGGTCAATTTTATCTACCGAGCAGGTCGGTCGACGCCGCAGAAGCTCAAAGCCTTCGTCGACTTCGCGTCGCCGCGCATGAAGTCTCGACTTGTCTTCGATCCGTAGCCAGTTCGGATGTCAACACGATGATCGACAACAGCATCGGTATCACCTTTGCTCAGCTTCGCGACATTCCCCGCGAGGACATCATTGCGCACATGTCGGATCCACGGGTCGGCAAGCACATGCCCCTCATCACGTTCGAATGGAACAGTGAGACGGTCGCAGGCTTTCTTGCGATGAAGGAAGCGTATTGGCGCCGCGATGGCCTCGGGCACTGGGCATTCCTTGTGGACGGGTCGTATGCCGGCTGGGGCGGGTTTCAAAAGGAGGGGGACGAGTGGGATTTCGGATTGGTCTTGAGACCCGAGTACTTCGGACGAGGTGTGGCGTTGACGCAGAAGGCAATGGCTTTCGCCAGATCGGATCCGAGAATTCCCTTCGTTACCTTTCTTCTTCCCCCGACACGCAAGAATGTGAGAGCACTTGCCCGGCTCGGTGCCAGGTTCGTTGGCGAAGTCGAACACGCTAACGCGCGATTTCTAAAATTCCGCCTTGAGACTTCGTGAGTGGAGCTTCCTGAATGCGATGATCCTAGTGGCTCACTGCAGTGGGATTCGCAGACGTCCGGTAATCGACTTGGAGCTGTAGCTGTCCTGGCCGAGCCCTTCATAGCCGAGATTGAGCTCCAGCGACGGGCCCGCGCTCATCTGCAAAGACGCACCGATATCGAACCTGATGTGAAGGTTCGAGTGCTTGTCGAATTCTGCAGGGTTATCGAGGTCGCGCAGGCCAACCTTGTTGATGTCCCACAGCCCCTTTACTCCCGCATGCAGGCCGAGTGACGACTTGTCCGAAAGCTCGGTCGTGTATCGGATCTCTGGCCCGAAGATCAGCCGGTCGATCGTGACCTTCTGGCTATCGATCTGAATACCCGTCGAATCCGTGTAGCTCGCGCTCTTGTCGCTGAAGTGCACATATTCGATCGAAGGTGTGAACGTGAAGTCCTTCCAAGTCCAGCGACCGGAGAGACGTGCAGCCGCGAGCCAGCGCTCTGTCGTGAACGTATCATTGTACGTGAGATACGGTGACACTTCGTTCCTCGATAAGCCCGCGAGGTATCGCCCATCGAGGAGGATATTCGGTCCGAGCCGCATGGCCGCGTAGGGGCCGGCCATCCAGCCTGATCCCTTGACGAGGTAACCCATCGTCTCTGACTTGTCCTGTGTGTGATCGAGCTGCATCATGACGCCGACCAGGAGGCCTGGCTTTATCGTATAGTCGACGCCGAACTTCCAGAGCCCGAAACTGCCCTGTGAGCCAGCGTGATTGAAGTATTCGTATGATCCCTCGACCCAAATGTCGAACTTCTCGGCACGCTTACGGTCTGCGCAGCGATCGCCCTGTCCGGTGCGAGACGAGGCACCGGCTTTGCGCAGCTCCGACAGGCTGGCCGACAGGTTCAATCGGCCTTCATCGCCCGTGCCGCTACCAGTGAGCGCGATGCCGCTCGCCCTCGGTGCTGCTGCATCACGATCATCTCCGCGACCGGGGCCTTGCAGCCGTGATGCGAGGCCGCGACCGAAGTCCATGCGCCGGATTTCGGCAGGCGCGGCGTTGTCGTTATCCTGCGTCTGAGACGTCGTGCCTGCGAAGCCCTGCGGCAACGGTCCGTTTTGGCTACCGAATGAAGAGACGCGTGGACCAGGGCTGACCGGGAGTTCGTCGTCGCAGTCGGTAGACGCCGTTCGACTGTACAGGCGGTTCAGATCGAGGCCGTTCGAGACGATGCGCTCGCCGCGCTTGGCCAAGAAGTTGTGAACGAGCGTCTCGGTGCGCCGCTTCGTGTCACCAATCGCGCTCGACACCGATGCACAGCTCGATGCTGGCATACAGGACGGAGACGGCGACTGCGCTCTACTGCCACCTGTCGGATCGACTGAAGCATAGTTGGTAACGGTTCTGCCCGGCGCGCCGCTCGTTGTTGATACGACGACGCTGACCGTGCTCGTACCACCGGTCGGGATGCTACCCGTGAAGTCGCAAGTGACCAGAAGACCGGTGCTGTTGCAGCTCCAGCCATTGCCTGCCGCCGAAATGAAACTCAATTCGCCCGGGAGCTGGTCTTTGATTTGAGCCGTCGTGGCGCCGACCGATCCCTTGTTCGTTACAGTCAGAACGTAACTACTTCTTGCTCCCAATTCCAGCGCGGGTGTCGGCGCAGCTTTGGCGATCGTCAGGTTCGGGGCGGAGACGATGGCGGTGGCGGACGAGCAGCTTCCGGGCGTCGCGCAAGCGGGTCCTGGCGTCGGCGGATTGGGTCCGCCGGTCGGATCGATCGAGGCGTGGTTGATGAGCGACTGGCCAGCTGTGCCCGCGTTCGGGACGACCGCGACATCGATCGTGCTGGTGCCGCCGCTTGCCGCGATCGAACCCGCGTAGTTGCAGGTGACGAGGCCGCTGGCGTTGGCGCAGGTCCAGCCGGAGCCGGTGGCCGAGACGAAGGTGAGGCCGGTCGGCAGTTGATCGAGCGCTCGCGCCGTTGTCGCGGCGGCCGTGCCGGAGTTGGTGACGGTGAGCGTGTAGGTGCTCTGCACGCCGAGTGCGAGGCCCGGTGTCGGCGCCGACTTCACGAGTGAGAGGTTCGGCGCGGAGACGATGGCGGTGGCGGACGAACAGCTTCCGGGCGTTGCGCAAGCGGGTCCTGGCGTCGGCGGATTGGGTCCGCCTGTCGGATCGATCGAGGCGTGATTGATGAGCGACTGGCCGGCTGTGCCGGCGTTCGGGACGACCGCGACATCGATCGTGCTGGTGCCGCCGCTTGCCGCGATCGAACCCGTGTAGTTGCAGGTGACGAGGCCGCTGGCGTTGGCGCAGGTCCAGCCGGAGCCTGCGGCCGAGACGAAGGTGAGGCCGGTCGGCAGTTGATCTTTCACCTGTGCAGTTGTGGCGGTCAGATTGCCCGAGTTGGTTACCGTCAGCGTGTAGGTGCTCGAGGCACCGACAGCGAGTCCTGGCAATGGAGCCGACTTCGTGACGGAGAGATTAGGCGCAAGCGTCGGAATGGTCGTCGAGCAGACCGCGCCGTTGGCTTCGGATTCGGGCAGAACAACGCACGCCTCAAAGCCTTTGATGAAGAATGCCTCGTTCTGTTGATCGACTGCGCTGGATGTGAGCTTTGTGCAGTATATGCCAGGGGTCAATGTCAAGTTGCCCGGAATTTGGAATAGGACCGGCGCATAACTGCTGTCAAATGCGGTGCTTATATTCGTAACCGTTACGAGCGGTGTCCCCGTGCAGGAGGCGTTCGGATAGACCGTGAAATCAACGTTTGCGGTCGAGGAGGAGCCGCGTTTCATGACGTAATTGGCGCCACCAAATAAAAAGCTCGCAGGGGCGCCAATGTACATCGTCGTCGTATGATTGACGTCGATCTGGGTCTGAGCACCGGTCTGCCCTGTCTCCAGGTAGGCTTGGGCCGCGGCCTCGTGAACGAAGCCCCCACTCAGCGCGATCGACGCGATACAAAATAGAGCTCGCTTGAGCCCCTGAGCCAGCCAACGCATACGCCCCTCCATGGGAGATTCGTGGCCAACCGATGGCTACGGCATCGCCCTGTCTACCTGCGAAATAGATGACAGGAGGCTGATGAAGGTCCGGCAAATTCGATTCAAATGCCGAATATCGCGTGTCGGCGGATTGCTCGTACGGTTTAAAATGTTACAATTGACGTTCGAATTTGAAGCATCAATGGGCGTCTTCTCCCGAAATGAAAAACTGATATGATCCCCGTTAAGTCTTCGGGGGAACTGTAATCCGGTCGCCGATGAGCGCTCCGGATTGAACGCTCCGTATGAGCACCCTTTGGCCCTCACTCCCAGCGGGTAACTGTTTTGAGGTAGAGTCCGCCGATCCGAAGTGGAGACGGATGTCGTGCATAGGTCACGGTTCTCAGAAGCGCAGATCATTGCGATCCAGGGCGAGCGGGAAGCGGGCGGCTCGGCGGCCGATGTCTACGGGCAACATGGGAACTCGGACCTTGAGTGGTTCGTGATGACGCCGGTGCTGTTGCAGCAGTTCCGCCTCTACTACGACCAGCAGAAGCCAATTGGCGTAGTGCTGTGGGCGCGTGTCGATGCGGAAACGGAAGCGCGCCTCGAGGGCGGCGCCACGAAGCTGCGCCCGCAGGACTGGCGCTCCGGCGACCGCCTTTGGATCGTGGAGGTCATCGCTCCCTTCGGAGGGGCGGAAGAGATGATCCGCGACCTCAAGTCGAAGGTTTATCCCGACAAGGAACTCCGCTTCGTTACGCTCGGACGTGACGGAAAGAAAGAGCTGCGGGTGGTGTGAGGAAGATCAAAGACGAGGAAACGGACGCAAATGCGAAAGCACCGGTTCAACGAGCAGCAGATCATTGCGATCTTGCCCGAGCGGCGTGCTCAGCGCCTTTCCGACACCGCGCAGGAGGCGGTCGTCGGCGCCGGGCTCGTCCTGAATTTTAATTTTCGGCTTCTTGGTCATCAAGGCTTCCATGTACAAAGAAGGGATAGAAAAGGCAGCGGACCGTCTGCGCAAGATGCGCTTGGCAGTCGACGCCATGAAAACTGCCAAAGATTGGCAGTCGATGGCAGACGCTTGGCAATCGTTTCTCATGGCCGCTGGCAGCTTTTACTCTGTTATTGAACAGGCGTCCAAAGCAAACAATCAAGCCCGCGAGTGGTTTGGCCGGCGTAAACATGTCCGCAAGACTGACCCGCTCCTGCGATACATCCACCATGCGCGCAACACAAAAGACCATGGGTGCCAGCGGGTCTTCGAACCTGCTAGCACCAAACTATCCTTGCTAACCAAAGGAGCATCTGTGCGCCTCAGATCGGACGGCCGCAACTGGATCGCCGAAAATATTCAAGGCGATGTGAAATTCGCAAACAACACGATCAAGCTTGTGAGGGTCGAGGACGAAAGATTTGGCGATCACTTCGACCCACCGACACATCATCTGAATCAGCAGCTTCAGAACGCATCCGCTCTGCATGTCGCAGAACTTGCTCTGACTTACTTGGAGGCCATGCTTTCCGAGGCGATGGCCATGGCGAGATAGAGTGAGTGCACTATTTCGCGTAGGTCTTCTCCAATGCGCTTCCCGCGAAGCTTAGAAACACCAGCCTCAATCATCTCTGGCGTCACCTCGATCTGAGGGACGCCTGATTTAGTTTCAGCCACGTCACGGCTGTCGCACCAAACTCAGCACTGAATCGTTCCGTCAAGTATATAGTTCCCAAGCGCAATCACAGCTGAAATCATTGGGGAATTTGGGAAGTGTCATCACCCAGGCTTCCGCCTCCGGCTTAAGCTGAAACGTCTCCGAGACGTACCGGCCCTTGCGGCGATCCTGGGCTCTCCAGCAGCCCGAGGATCGCTTGTCGCACGAGGCCACCGGACCGAGTGACCTACCCTCCGTTTTCGTGCACAAGACATGAAAACGGTAGCTGCGGAACCCTGCGTAGAGACGAGAACAAGTTCGAACATTAGTGTGCATGTTCTCGTTCGTGCACACCGATAGAACAAGAAAATCGATGCAATATCAAATGCATAGATTCTGTGTCGCCCCCATGATGGATTGGACGGACCGGCATTGCCGGTTCTTCCACCGTCAGTTGACGCGCCATGCGCTGCTCTACACGGAAATGGTGACGGCCGACGCCGTGCTGCATGGAGATCGCGCGCGGTTGCTCGGCTACGCGCCCGAAGAGCATCCCGTGGCACTGCAACTCGGCGGCTCAGATCCGGCGAAGCTCGCGGCGGCCGCGGCGATCGGCGCCGGGCTCGGGTACGACGAGATCAATCTCAATGTCGGCTGCCCGTCCGACAGGGTGCAGGAGGGCCGCTTCGGCGCGTGCCTGATGGCCGAACCTGGCCTGGTCGCCGACTGCGTCGCGGAAATGCGCGCGCGGGTCACGGTGCCGGTCACGGTCAAATGCCGGATCGGCATCGACCAGCAGGATGCGGAGGCGGACTTCACGGCGTTCGTCGAGCGCGTGGCGGAAGCGGGCTGCCGCGTCTTCATCGTCCACGCGCGCAAAGCCTGGCTCAAGGGGCTGTCGCCGAAAGAGAACCGCGAAGTGCCGCCGCTCGACTATGCGCGCGTCTACCGGCTCAAGGCGGCACGGCCCGATCTCACCATCGTCATCAACGGCGGCATCGGTACGCTTGCCGAAGCGGCGGAGCATCTCGCGCACGTCGATGGCGTAATGTTCGGCCGCGCCGCTTACCAGACCCCCTACCTGCTGGCGGACGTCGACCGGCTCGTCTATGGCGACGCCGCGCCGATCGTCTCGCGCGCCGACGCGGTCCGTGCGATGGTGCCCTACATCGCCCGGCACATCGCCGCCGGTGGGCGACTGAATAACGTCACGCGCCACATGCTCGGGCTCTATCACGGGCGTCCGAGAGGACGTCTGTTCCGTCGCTATCTGAGCGAAAGTGCCGGAGCGGCGGTAGGCGTCGAGGCGCTTGAGACTGCGCTGGCGTTCGTCGAAGCCGCGCCCGGATCGTCTTGCGGCGCCGCGGCCTGAGGGACAAGCAGCAAAGCGATGGGGCTGGATCTCGCGCTCACCAATTCGAACCTTGTGATCCTGGTGGTGTCACTCGCCGCAGCTGGCATTCTCGTCGGCATCATGTCGGGTCTGCTCGGCATCGGCGGCGGCGGCATCCTCGTGCCGGTGCTCTACGAGACGTTCGGCGCGCTTGGCGTCGACGACGCGATCCGCATGCACATGGCCGTCGGCACCTCGCTCGCCGTGGTGGGGGCGACGTCGCTTCGCTCGTTCCTGGCCCATCGGGCACGCGGTACCGTCGATACCGCGCTGGTGCGGCGGCTGGCAGTATTCGTGCTCATCGGCGCACTCGCTGGCGTGGTGGTGGCCAGCCACGCGGACAGCCGGGTGTTACGCGGACTCTGGGTGGTGCTCGGCACGGTTATGGCCGCCAAGTTGGCGTTCGGCCGCGACGACTGGCGGCTTGGAACGGAAATTCCGAAGAGCATTGCTGTCGAAGCCTATGCGGTGATGGTCGGGTTCGTCTCCGTGCTGCTGAGTATCGCCGGCGCCGTCTACATGGTTGCGCTCATGACCCTCTACGGCCGGCCGATGCTCCAGTCGGTCGGCACCTCGGCGGGCTTCGGTCCGTTCATTGCGGTGCCGGGGATGCTCGGCTTCATCTGGGCAGGTTGGGGTGTCAGCGGTGCACCCGCATTGTCCCTCGGCTACGTGAACTTGATGGGCGCGGCCATTATTCTGCCCGCAAGCCTGCTCGCTGCCCCGCTCGGGGTCCGGCTCGCCCATGGCCTGTCTAAGCGCACACTGGAACTCGCGTTTGCTGGTTTCCTGCTGCTTGTTTCGATGCGCTTCCTGGCCAGCCTTCTCGCCTGACAGCCCAACGGCTATAACGGACGGGCTGCGTCCCTTCCTGGAGACATCGACGATGCGCCCGCTCGCACGCCTTGCCCTGCTCGCCTGCCTCGTCATGCCGTCTCTCGCGAGTGCCGTCGACGCTCCACCGCTGCCACCGCCAGCAGGCGTCGAAACGCCTGCTGTCGAACCGACGAAGGGCGACGACGGCATTTATCATCAGAAGTGGTTCGTCAGCTCGTTCCTCGATCTGCGCGAGGATTTCGCGGAAGCGCGTGTGCAGGGTAAGCGCTTCGCCGTCATCTTCGAGCAGCGCGGCTGCAGCTACTGCGTGAAGATGCATACCGACGTGCTCTCCAAGCGCTACATCAACGACTATGTGCGGGAGAACTTCGCGGTCGTGCAGCTCGACATGTGGGGCGAGCGCGAGGTGACCGATTTCGATGGCGAGAAGCTGCGCGAGAAAGCTCTGGCCGAGAAATGGGGCGTGCTCTTCACGCCGACCGTCGTGTTCTACAAGGAGAACATCGACGATCTGAAAGGCCAATGGGGCCAGCCTCTCGAGGTCGCGCGCATGAACCTCGGCATCGGGCCGGGCACGTTCTACGATATGTTCACGTGGGTGCGCTCGAAGGTCTATGAGAAGGACCGCAACTTCCAGCGCTTCCATCTCGAACGTTACGCATTGCGCGAGAAACTCGAGAAAGAGAAGGCAGCGGCGAAGGACAAGGTGAACTGACGCGCGGCGGACCACAGTCGAGCGCAAGTCCTGGCGGGCCGCTCAGCATGTCGCGCGGTGATCTCCGCCGCTTTACGGCTTCGCGTCGAGTGTTTCAGATTTCTGCTTGCGGATGTCCCAGAGGCTGCCGTCGAGCGCGCGTCGAACCACTTCCGCCCGGTCCAACTTGTCGAGGGACTTGGTGAACTCGCTATAGGTCCGCCAGGCGCCAGCGGGCTTCTTGAGTGACGTCAGCCTGTCGCGCCAGATGGCGAGGCGCTTCCAGCCGCGCGCGTCGCCGCCTTCAACCGGTAGCCCGGCGCGGGCATTGACGAGCTGGCGGGCAACGATCTGGGCCGCGGTGTCCGGCAGGTGCCCGGCGGCGATGAGCACGTCGATGGTGGAGCTGGCGCGGGCGAGCACACTCTCGCTCGGGGGAGTGGTGCCGGCGCGGCGATCTTGGAACAGCGGGCTCTCGGTCGGATCGGCGATAAAGGGTATGACGTCGAGCAGGGGGGCGATGATCGCATCTTCCCCGGCCTCGACGGAGATCAGCTCCGCCAGATCGAACAGATAGGCGAGGGCGGCGTCACGCCTCTCGGCGGGGGGCAACGAGCGGTACCCGATGGCTTGTTCGATCAGAGCGGCATAGCGCTGGGCGCGCTGGGTTTCGGAGATCGGCATGAGCGTGCTCGTGCGGGTCGTCGTTGGCGACGGGCGTTGGTCATGACGCTGAACGATGCCAAATAAAATTGAATGACCTATTGCTTGGCAGGCGCCGGGCGCAGTGTTGACGACGAAATCGTTATCCAGTGTATTTGAAGTATTACCATTCAAAAAAATTGGAGCGTGAAATGAGATTTTTTCTGATCGGGCTGATGGGTCTGGTTTGTGGAGCAACGCTGGCGCACGCAGATCCACCCAAACTCGAAGTGCAAAAAACACAGACCGAGACGTCGAAGACGACCACCGTGACGACGCCCGTCGGCAAGGACTGGCATGTCGGCGTCGAGGGTTCGACCAAATACACCATGCCGAGCAAGGGTCCTGACGGACCCGAGCCAGGACATCAGGTTGGAAGTTCGCAGAGTTCTTCCGGCGCCGTCATCATCCAGAAGCGGTTCTGAAGCCGACCGATGGACCGGGTGGCACGGATTGCACCCGTTCCATCGGACGTGCCCTAAGGAACCTGCTCGGTTCAAATCTTCTGATTGTAGGCCCCGACCTCGGGGTACTTGCGCAATTCGGCGTCGAGTGCCGAGAAGATGGCACGCAGGTTGGCTTCAGAGGTCGGGCTCTCGACCACGACGACCAGCTCCGGCTTGTTCGACGACGCGCGGATCAGGCCCCAGGTGCCATCGGCCAGCACGACGCGGATGCCGTTGACGGTGATGAGCTCGCGGACCGCCTGGCCGGCGATTTTCTCGCCGTTCTCGGCGGCGGCCTTGAAGTGTGCGACCAGTTTTTCGACGATGCCGTACTTCTTGTCGTCGTCGCAGTGGGGCGACATGGTCGGCGACTGCCATGTTTTCGGCAGGGCGTTCCTGAGATCGGCCATGCTCTTCGTCGGATTGCGGTCGAGCATGTCGCAAACAGCGATGGCGGCGACGAGACCGTCGTCGTAGCCGCGGCCAAGCGGCGGATTGAAAAAGAAGTGGCCTGACTTCTCGAAGCCGACGAGCGCCTTGGTCTCGTGGCTGAAGCGCTTGATGTAGGAGTGGCCGGTCTTCCAGTAGGTGGTCTTGGCGCCATTGGCGAGCAGAACGGGATCGGTCATGAAGAGGCCGGTCGATTTCACGTCGGCGACGAACCGGGCGTCCTTATGCAGGCTCGAGATGTCGCGCGCGAGCATTACGCCCACCTTGTCGGCGAAGATCTCCTCGCCCGTGTTGTCGACGACACCGCAGCGGTCGCCATCACCGTCGAAGCCGAGGCCGACGTCCGCGCCCGTCTCGCGCACCTTTGCGGCGATGGCGTGCAGCATCTCCATGTCTTCGGGGTTGGGATTGTAGCGAGGGAAGGTGTAATCGAGCGACGCATCGAGCGGGATCACGTCGCAGCCGAGGGCGGCGAGAACCTGCGGTGCGAAGGCGCCAGCCGTGCCGTTACCGCAGGCAGCGACGACCTTCAGCCGGCGCTTCAGCTTCGGCCTGTCGGTCAAAGCCTTCATATAGCGCTCGCCCATATCGGGCACGAAGATATAGCGCCCGCCGCCCGGCGCGTCGAAATCTCCGGCCAGCACGATATCCTTGAGGCGACCCATCTCTTCTGGCCCAAAGGTGAGCGGACGCGAGAGGCCCATCTTGATGCCGGTCCAGCCATTGTCGTTGTGGCTCGCCGTGACCATGGCGACGCCTTCGACGTCGAGAGCGAACTGCGCGTAGTAGGCGATTGGCGACAACGCGAGACCGATGTCGTGGACCTCGAAGCCGCCGGCGAGCAGGCCCGTCATCAGCGCCTGCTTCACCGCGCTCGAATAGGAGCGATAGTCGTGGCCGACGACGATGCGTTTCTTCACGCCGCGCTCGGCGAACAGCTTGGCCATGCCGAGCCCGACCGCGTTGAGCCCCATGAGGTTGATCTCCTCAGGGTAGAGCCAGCGCGCGTCGTACTCGCGAAAGCCGGTCGGCTTGACGAGCGGAAAGCGTTCGAAATCGGCAGTGTTGGGCTTCAGGTCGGCGCGCGGCTGCGGCAGCATCATGAGTTCCTCGGGGTAAAAGCGCTATCCGATCAGTCGAAACCGCAAGAGGTTCCACTGATCGGATGGAAGCGCTCCGGCATTACGGTCATTGAGCAGCATCACCCGGCCGCTCATCGCTTCAGGCGATGCCTTGCGGTCGGATTAGGCCCGGAACCAAGTGTTCAGGCTGCGACGGACGTTTGGGAAAAGAGCGTGGAGCGCTTCCCTCTCAAACGATCGCACCCTGGCGTGCGGCGCAAGCTACAGGAAAGGCCGTCGGCGCGCCAACCGACGGATCAACGCGGCAGGCCGGGTGCGATTTCCAGTCACGGGTAAGGGGCGGTTGCCGAAGTAGCCCATGACTGAAGTCGCTCCCGGTCGGGTCCGGCGCGGGGCATAGGTCGCGAAAATGGAGAAGGCGAGGCGGGCGCACGGGGCGCGGACGGAAATTCGGCAATTCTTTTCGCGAGCCCCGGCCGTCTCGCGGTTCAGCGAAGCAAGTAAGAGGATTCACTCCTCGAGCACCAGCGTGCCGGAACGCACTTCGAAGCGGCTCAAGCGGCCGAGATAGGTCATTCCGAGCAGGGAGACGTGCAACCGGCCCTCCTCCGCGACCATGGCCTGCACATTGCGGACGCAGACGCTTTCGATGCACAACTCGTCGAGCGTGACCGGGGCATTGCGGGCGGTGCCATTGGCGGTGCGCGAGGTGACCGTGAAGTCGGACGGCTTGACGAAAATGCCCGAGCGCTCGGCGTCGTCGTAGGTCAGCACGACCATGGACGCTCCGGTATCGACCAACGCCGAGATGTTGCGGCCGTTGACTTCCGCTTCCGCCTCGAAGTGACCGCGCCGGTCCGACTTGAGTTCGACGGCAAAACCGCTTGGCGAAGCCGTCTGGCGCGGGCTCTCGACGGCCGCCGGCGCGCTTCTGAAAAGGCCGGCGAAACCGGAGCGCGCGCTGCTCTGCGGCGGAGCAGTGCCGTCGTTCTCGGCGGCGGGCGGTGTGATGCCGAGCAGGGCTTGGTTGAAGGCGCGAATCTCGTCGAAGTTCAGCGCCACGACAGCGAGGCCGCCGGCGACGGCCGCCCATGACAGAGCCTCGCGGATCATTCCGCTCATGCCACCCATCCCATCACTTGGCCATCACCTGGCCATCTCCTGGAGCGCGCGACCGCGGCAGCTCAAACCCGCAAGGTCAGAAACTCGCCCGAGAAATCAAAAGACCGCAATCTCTTTAAGAAACTCATACCGAGCAGGCTCTCCTTGAGCGTGCCGGGCTTGGCGACGAGGGCCTCGACATCGTTGATCTCGACCGGGCCGATGGCGAGCGTGCGCAGTCTGACGGGCGCCGCGTAGGCGGTGCCGTTGGCGGTCGAAACGGCGATCGAGTAGCGCAACTGTCCGGTATCGATGCCGGCACGCTCCGCGTCGGCCGGGCGCAGCACCACCGTCGAAGCGCCGGTGTCGACCAGCATCCGCATACCGGCGCCATTCACGTTCGTGGCGGCGACGAAGTGCCCGTCACTGCGGCGGCGGATGCGCACCGCTTTCTCCCCCGCGACGCCGGTATCGACAGCGATGCCCGTGCCGGGGGGGAGCAGGTCGCCAGCGACGCGGTTGACGGCCAGCGAGACCTCGTCGCGATAGGCGTAACCGACGAGCAGCGCGGTGAACAGCGCCAGCCAGACGGCGAGGTGGCGCACCGTCTGGCCCAGGCGACCGCCGTGCCCGGACAGCAGATAGACGAGATAGAGAGTGAGCGCCGCGGCTGTGACCCATCCGGCCGTACCGACCTCGCCGTTCGACAGCATGTTCGCGAGGTCAGCATTGCCGGAAAGGACGAGAAACGCGCCGAGCAGTCCCGCAAGCGCGAGTAGCAGCCACAACACCGTCATCTCACCTCTCCTTCGGTTGCGGCGGTGCGGGCCGCGTCAAACCGGCGGCGTCGAGGCGTCGCGCAAGCCCGCTCATGATGCGCCGTCGCTCGGCATCTCCCAAGCGGGACCATCCGGCGATCTCGTCGAGCGTGCGCCCGCAGCCGACGCAGAGGCCACTCGCCTGATCCATGGTGCAGATGTCGACGCAGGGGGATTCCATTTGCGGTCAGTCACTCCTCGGCCGTAGCGCGCTGGCGCCGCAAGGCGAACCGGTGGCGCTTATCAGCAGGAACATAGGAACGCGGAAGGCGGATTTTGAGGCGGCGAGATTCGATGGCGATCGGTGACAGCGTTGTGAGCGAGACCGGTGGCCGGCTCAAACCGGGTCGATGGCGTGATCTCGCGCAGCCACCCCGGCGTGCACCGGCATCGGCGGGAGGGGGGCGGAGGGCCGGTGCCGCGAGACGAGGCGCGGCGTCCGCGTGGCGCGAACGGGTGCGGCCGCGAGAGCCGGTGAACGGTCGGGCGCTGAGCGGCGATGACGTTCTGCGCCCAAGGGTTGCAGAGGAGCGACGGAATGGAGCACGCGCTCCCGCGGCAGGTAGATCACGCCTTCGGTGCCCTTGCGCAGCTCCGAGTGAAGATCGAAACGGCCGCCATGCAACTCGATGAGGTTCTTAACGATCGGCAAGCCGAGACCGGTGCCACCCTCGGCGGTCTGGTGCGCGAGCGAGCCCTGGCCGAACGCCTGCATCACCTTCGGCAGCTCGTCCTTGGGAATGCCGGGTCCGGTGTCGCGGACCGAGAGGAGCTGGCCGCCATCCTCCGTCGCGGCGCATGTCACCGTGATGCGTCCGCCCTTGGGCGTGAACTTCAGCGCATTCGACATGAGGTTGAGGCAAATCTGGCGGATCGCGCGCTGATCGGCCCATACCTGGGGCATGTCAGTGTCGAATTCCTCGACGATGGATAGGCCCTTGCTCTCGGCGCGCAATTTCAACAGGCGATGGCAATCTTCCGCCACGTCGCAGAGCCGCAACGGCTCCTCGTGCAGCTCGTAACGGCCCGCCTCGATGCGCGAGAGGTCGAGGATCTCGTTGATGAGGTTGAGAAGATGGCGACCGCTGTCGTGGATATTGCCGGCGTAGTCCTTGTAGGTGGGATTGCTCATCGGACCGAGGATCTCGGCCTTCATCACCTCGGAGAAGCCCATGATGGCGTTCAGGGGCGTGCGCAGCTCGTGACTCATGGTGGCGAGGAAGCGTGACTTCGCCTTGTTCGCGGCCTCGGCACGGCGGCGGGCCTCGTCGGAGATCGACTTCTCCTCCTCGAGCTCGGCGATGAGTGCGTCCTTCTGGGCGCGGAATTCGAGCATGGCGAGAGCCGTCGTGTTGAGGCCGCGCGCGAGGAAGATGAAGTAGATGTGGACGCCGACGGCCATCAGAGCGAGGGCGACGTAGAATGCGTCGCCGAGCGAGATGAGGCGGGCGACGACGGCCAGCGACATGGGGATCGTGCCGGCGTAGAGGATCGGGATGATCGTCGATGCGAACGTCATGCGGATGGCGAGTACGACGATCAGCGCGGCGAACAGGAAGACATGAGAGGAGAACAGGATCGTCTGCGGCGCGGCCGAGTGGGCGGCAAAGCCGACCAGCGCGAAGCCGGCCCAGGAGAAGCCGCTGAGAAGTTCGGTGATGAGCAGGCGCTGGCGCCATACCTTGAGGTCGATCTCGGCGCGAGGTGTCTGCTGGAAGCGGCGGCAGATCTCGAGCTGCACGACCTTGGAGCCGATCACCAGCAGCAGCCACAGGATGGCCTGCTGCACCGGCGCCCAGAACATCGATGCAAGCGAGAAGATGGCGGACAGGCCGACGATGGTGACGGCGGCCGAAAGCTCGTTGCGTACGAAGATGGACATCATCTCGTACTCGAACTCGGGCTTGATGGCGCTGCCGTGAGCCAGGCGTTCGCGGGCCTCGCGCAAGTCCTCGGACGCGCGCGACTTCACGTCACGCCGCCCCTGAAGACGGTTCGATGCGCTCGTGGTAGCGGCCTTGTCCATGCGCCTGCATCATTGTCGGCCCGAAAGGGCCGGGGATTCTCGCGTCGTAGAGACGGATCTTGCAGAGAACGGATCACTGCACGCTGCAAGTCTCGGTTAATGTGGTCGGAATTAGCTAAGCAAGGTTTACCGTGACAGGGAGAAGAGGACGCTTGCAGGGCCAACCTTGGCGTTGGCGAGGGAAAAGCCCTCGCTGGCGCTGGCCGGTGGCGGCGCTCCTGCTGGTATTGGCTGCCGCGGCCATCCGGCTGGACCGCGAGCCACCCCGCACTCGCGCCCTCGCGCCGGGGCCGGTTTCGGGCTTCGCGGAGGTGATCGACGGCGACAGCCTGCGAATTGCGGGTTCCGAGGTTCGCCTCGAAGGGATCGATGCGCCGGAGGGCCGACAGACCTGCCGGCGGGACGGGACCGAATGGGATTGCGGCGAGGAGGCGCGGCGCGCGCTGGCGCGGCTCATCGGCGGCATGCGCGTCACGTGCCGCAGCCAGGAAATCGACAAGCACGGCCGCCATCTCGGAACCTGCGAGGCGGGCGGGCGTGAACTGAACCGGGCCATGGTCGCGAGTGGAATGGCGGTCGCGTTCGGTCGCGCCTATTCCGGCGACGAGCGGACGGCGCGGGCGGACCGCAAGGGCCTGTGGGCGGGCGAGTTCCAGCTTCCGCGCGACTGGCGGCACGAGCGCGGCATCGGCCGCTGAGCACCGTCGCCGCAGGTTTGCGCGATGTGGCTCTGACCTGTTCTCCAGACGGAGATGCCGGGGCGGAGTGAGCAATCAAACTCGCGTGTGCCAGCCCAAGTGCGGTCTGTTCGGCGGTTGCCATTCCCGCAGGTTTCAGCGTTCATGGGCCGAACAGTGCTGGCCGACAAAAAAAGCGAGCACCAACCAACCTCTTGGGGGGGGAATGCGGATCATCGAGACATCGACAGCGCCGAATCCGCGGCGCCTGCGGGTGTTCCTGGCCGAAAAGGGCATCACGGTTCCCTTCGAGCAGCGCGACCTCATGACGGGGGACCTCAAGAGCGACGCTTTCACCCGCCTCAATCCGATGCAGCGTGTGCCGGTGCTGGTTCTCGACGATGGAACCGCGATTTCCGAGTCGGTCGCAATTTGCCGATATTTCGAGGAGCTGCACCCCGAGCCGCCGTTGTTCGGCGCCGGTCCGCTCGAGCGGGCCATGGTCGAGATGTGGCAGCGCCGGGTCGAGCTTGGCTTTTTCGCCCACGTCGCGCATGCCTTCCGTCACCTCCACCCTAAGATGGCGCCGCTCGAGGTTCCCCAGGTCGCTGCGTGGGGTGAGGCGAACATGGCAAAAGCGCTCGAGGCACTGGCGACCATCGACCGCCATCTCGCGGGCAGCCGTTATCTGGCGGGTGAGCGCTTCACCATTCCCGACATCACGCTGCTGGTCGCGATCGACTTCATGAAACCCGCGCGGCTCGCGCGTCCACCAGAGCTCGGGCACGTCGAGCGGTGGTATCGCGAGGTTTCGTCGAGGCCGAGTGCCGCGGCCTGAGGCGCTTCAATCGGCCGGAATAAATCCCGTTGCTTGTTCCCCGCGTAACAGCCTGGGGCATTCATGCGATGTAATGAGACGGATTGGGAGAACGAGATGGTTCGGCGATGCAGTTGACCGTTATCGGCTCGGGCGACGCTTTCGGCTCCGGGGGGCGCCTGCAGACGTGTTTCCACGTAGCCGCGGGAGAGACGGAGTTCCTGATCGATTGCGGTGCGACCGCGACGATCGGATTCAATGGGCTTGGTCTCGATCCCAATCGCGTCGCGACGATCTTCATTACGCATCTGCATGGCGACCATTACGCCGGGCTCGTCTGGTGGATGCTCCACGCGGAGCACGTCGCGCGACGCACGGTGCCGCTCGCTGTGGTCGGCCCGCCGGGAATCGCTGAACGTTACAGGCAGGTTGCGGAGGCGCTGTTTCCCGGCTCGTCTACGCGCGAGCATCGCTTTGCCTTGAAGTTCCACGAGATCACCGCGGGCGAGCCGCAGGTCTTCGGCGGCGTGCAAGTCACGGCCTATCCCGTCAGCCATCCCTCTGGAGCGCCCTCGCACGCACTGCGCTTCGTCTGCGCCGGGAAGGTGCTTGGCTTCTCCGGCGACACCGAATGGGTTGAAGCCCTCGTCGAGGTTGCGGCGGATGCCGATCTCTACATCAGCGAGTGCTTCGCCTACGACCGCCCGACCCCCTATCACATGGTTTGGTGCGGTGCCGACAACAGCATCGAGGCCAACCTGCCCCGCATTACCGCCAACCGCATTCTGTTGACACACATGAGTACGCCGATGCTGGAGCAAGCGGGGGAGGTCGCGTCCGAGCGTGTGATGATCTCCGAGGACGGGATGGTGCTTCAGCTCTGAAAGGTGGCGTCCGGCGGGCATGGGCAAGCGGCGACAGATCGATGCTGGAGGAGAAGCGGCTCTGCCCACAACGGAAGGGACCGCGGTGCGTTTCCAATCTCCCTCAGCTGCCCCGGCATCCCAGCAAGTGGGCAAGCGCGCTGATGGGCGTGAGGGCGTGGATGTCCCGCCGCTGGAGAGACTCGTCGCCGAGATCCGCCGTTGCCGCGTCTGCCGCGATGCCCCGAGCGGCCTTCCGCTCCCTCACGAGCCCCGTCCTGTCCTGCAGGCCCATGCCAGCGCGCGCGTGCTCGTTTCCGGGCAGGCGCCTGGAACGCGAGTGCATGCCTCGGGGCGCCCGTTCACCGATCCCTCAGGCGAGCGGCTGCGCGACTGGATGGCGGTGACGGAGGAGGAGTTCTACGACTCGCGCCGTGTCGCGGTGGTGCCGATGGGGTTCTGCTTTCCTGGGCTCGACGCCAAGGGCGGCGATCTGCCACCGAGGCGCGAGTGCGCGCCGCTTTGGCGCGCGCGCGTGTTGGGGGCGATGCCCGAGGTCGAGCTGATCCTGCTTGTCGGTCAGTACACGCAGCGCTGGCATACGAAGAACGCCGGTATCCGGCATGGGAACCTGACCGAACGGGTTGCGGACTGGCGCGAGATGTTAAAAGCGACCGGGGGCGCGGGGCCGCGCATGTTGCCGCTGCCCCACCCGTCGTGGCGCAACAACTCTTGGCTCAGGGCCAATCCATGGTTCGCGGCAGAGCTGCTCCCCTGGTTGCAGGCTGAGATTCGCCGCCTGATCCGATGACGGGCCGGAGAGGAGACCTGATGCTCGGATCAGGCGGCGAACATGACGTGCCCGGGACCTGGGGCGGTGGAGCGCGGTCGGCGGGAGCCCACAATTAGAGCCGCTCGCCAGTGCCGATGTGCATTCGGGCGACGGGCTCAGGCGGCGAGTTCGCTACCTGCGGGCGTCGGCTCGACGGGCGCAGGCTGGGCTGGCATCCAGCGCTGGCGATCGGCCTGGCTGTCGAGCTCGTCGCGCAGGAAATCCAGGTCGAATCCGGCGATCGCGAGGGCGCTCAGCACCTCGTCGACCGCGCGGTGGCGGGCCTCAGCGGCCGCCCAGACGATGGCCGAGCGCATGCCGGACTTGCAGTGCAGAAGAATGGGTCGAGGTAGGTGCGCGATCGCCTCAGCCATGCCCTCGACGACCGGATCGGTGAATAGCTCGAGCTTGCTCGCCGGAACGTGCCGGTAGCGCAGGCCACCGCGCCACGCGAGTGCGGCTTCCGCCTGGCTGCTCAACTGATTGGCATCCTCGCCTTCGACCCGGTTGTTGACCAGGCTGCGGAAGCCAAGCCGTGCAATCTCCGCGAAGTCCGCTTCGGCAAGTTCACCCGTGATGGCGATGTCGGCGGCGATGTGGACGATGCTCTGCATGGCGTTCGGTCCGGTTTGTCTGATCTGGTTCGATCTCGGGTCGTCGGGACCTGTGCGGAGCTGGCGATGCCGCATTCCGCTTGCCGACGAGTAGAAATATGCACGCACCGCGCGAAAAATCCAAGCCGCATGCGACTAAAAAACGAAAAAAAATCCTATATAACCATGGTCTCAGTGGACCGTGTAAAAAAATCGCCTTATGTTGCGCTGCGTAAGAAACGAGTTGCTCCGCTGAGGCGGTCGGTTGGTGTCCCGTCCCACTCTGGCATGCGGCCTCGCGGCCGCTCAGGACGCAGCATATAGGGCGCTCGGCCCATTCAATTGAAAAAGTCAATTTGTGCGGCGGTCGGTTGATCGATATTCACCGCCCTACCGAGCGTTTCATCAAAAAGAGGGCTCGCATGCTCGACGAAATGGACGTCAAGATCCTCAAGCTGCTTCAGCAGGACTGTACCCGGCCCGTCGCTGAGATCGGCAAGGAGGTCGGACTGTCGACGACGCCGTGCTGGCGGCGCATCCAAAAGCTCGAGGAAGCGGGCGTCATCCAGCGCCGTGTGGCTCTGCTCGATCCGGCCAGGGTGAATGCCGGCGTCACCGTGTTCGTTTCAATCAAGACCGACCAGCACGCGCTGAGCTGGCTCGAGAAATTTCATACCGCGGTCGTCGATTTTCCCGAGGTCGTCGAGCTCTACCGGATGTCCGGCGACATCGATTACCTGCTTCGCGTGGTCGTGCCCGACATCGCCGCCTACGACGCCTTTTACAAAAAGCTCATCGCGCGAATCGAGATCGCCAAGGTCTCTTCAGCGTTCGCCATGGAACAGATCAAGTATACGACGGCTCTGCCGCTCAGCTTCGCATTGGCCGCCCCCGTCAACGCCGGCCGCTCCCACCGCGCGGCGGACGACGAGTAGGCCAAGTCGCCGCTCGCCGGGCGCTCACCGGGCACTCACCGGCTGGTCGCAGGGTGATGCTCTCCAGCCGCGGCTCGTGCAAGAGCCGCTCGTCGGTTGCGTGCGGCCCTTTTTCGGCGTCAATCCGGGCTATAAACGGAGACACGCGGGGTAGCGAATCCACCCGCGGTTGCGGCTCATGTCGAGCAGCGGGTGGCGAGCAGCGGGATCAGCGAATGGCCTTGAGTGCCTGGCGGGACAGCGAGGAGACGGTTTTCCGCTTCGGAGCATCACGATGCGGGGGGCGAGGGCGCAACGTTGCGCGGTGCGCCCTATCGCCGGTCGTCGCACTGGTCGTCGCTATGCTCGTACCGCTCTGGAGTGCCGCGGCGCTCGCCCAGACTGCTGACGATAATGGGCTGCAAAGCTTTATTACGCCGTTCCCGGGAGGCGAGGCGCACAGGACGCTCGTCGTTGGTGACGGCCTTGCCGAAGGCTTGCTTGCTGGGCTCGTCGAGGCGATGGGCAACGATCCGCGCGTCGAGCTTGATCGCAAGCACCGCTGGTTGTCCGGCCTGACCCGGCCCGACCGCGCCGAGGAGATCAAGGAGCTGGCCCAGACGCTTCAGCGCAACAAGCAGAACATCATCGTCGCTTTGCTCGGCAGCCAGGATCGCTGGTCGCTGCGCATGCCGGATGGCCGGCGCCATTCCGTCGGTACCCGCGAGTGGCGCGAGGGCTATGCCGGGCTCGTCGATGAAGCGATGCGCGTGATGAAGGCGGATGGTACCGCGGTGTACTGGGTCGGCCTGCCGATTATGCGGCGCGAGGAGGTGAACGCCGCCGCAGTCGCGATCAACGAGGTGGTGCGCGAGCGCGCCTATCTCAACGGCGTCAAGTTCATCGACGTCTTCTCCGGTTTCGCCGACGAGGACGGCGCCTACAGCGCGTACGGTCCGGACATGGCCGGCAAGACGCGCCAGCTTCGCGAGCGTGACGGCATCGCCATGACGGAGGCGGGCTATGCGAAGCTCGCACACTTCGTCGAAACCGAGCTGAAGCGCGATCTGGCGCAGGCGAAGAACGAACGGGCGATACCGCTCGCGGGCTCGGAAGCGGAGCAGGCGCGCATCCGGCCGGTGGCGGCGAAGCCGACGGCGCGGGGCGCTGGCGATTTGCGCGCGGCGGGGGGCGTCACTTCGGCGGACCAGGCGTCGTCGGGAGCGGGCGGCGAGCAGAAGGCCGACAATGGTCGCATCAGCATCAAGTCTGTGGGCCGCGACGGGCGCGAAGAGGCGCTGATGGTCGAGATTGTGCGACCGGCCATTCCAGCGGCCGTTCTGGCGCTGGTGACGCGGCGTGAGAGCCCGGACAAGGCGTCGCCGCAAGGCGATTCCGTTGTCGATCAGATTCCAGGCGGCCTCACTGTCATGAGTTCGATTTCTCCGGCGGGCGAAGCAACGGGCGCGGGCCGGCGCAAACTCTCACCGGCGCAGACGCCCTACTTCCGGGTTCTCGTCAAAGGTGAACGGCTGACGCCGCGCGCTGGGCGCGCCGACGATACCTCCTGGCCGAAGCCTGAACCTGAGCCGGAACCGAAGCGGGCTGCTAACGCCCAAGGGGAGAGCGACGCCGAAAGCTCCTCGGCCGCGGCGCCTTCCACCCCTGGCGTTGCCACCGGCTCGTTGCCCGAGCAGCGCTCGAAGCCGAAGCGCCAGCAGCAGCGGTAAACGCGCCTTCCCGCTGTAACACCGTTTTCGGAATGCTCCGGTGCGCGAGGCAGCGCTAACTGTGCCGAGAGTCGCGCCGGGCGGCCGTGAGCCCGGCCCGCTCAGGAGGGACCCCCAACCCAGCTTCAGCCGCGCGTGAGCGTGAGCGTGAAGGCGAACGCGAGTGCCACCAGTACGTGCATCGTCGTAATGAAGACGCCGAAGCCGTAAGTTGCAATCGCGAAGCCGAGAACCGTGAGCAGGGCGATCAGCCCCGCCAACACGCCGACGACGAGCTTCGTGTCGGATCCCGGCGTAGCGCCGTGGCTATCGTGAAGAACTTCCTGCTTGTCGGTCGTCGAGGACATGTGGCTGGCATCCTTATGAACTGCGAGTATCGAATGGCGCGATCCGAGGCACCTCTGCCGGGCGGCCAACGGGGGCGGGTTTCTGATCGCAGTCAGGAAATTGCCGATCGCGGCGCGGGTTGGCAGAGGGCGAGCTGTCGCTGCGCTATTCTGACCCAGATCAGAGATTGTTGCGCGTAAAAAAAGAGCGCTAGGCCCGAGGCCAGCGCTCTTTCATGTGCCGGTGATGCCCTGTCAGCGGGGCAGCAACGTCGATCCCATCAGCGCCTTGTCGATCGCGTGGGCCGCTTGGCGGCCTTCGCGGATCGCCCAAACGACGAGGCTCTGGCCGCGGCGCACGTCACCCGCGACGAACACTTTCTCACGGCCGGGAACCTTGTAGTCCTGCTCGTCACCGTCGACGCCCTTGAAGCGCCCGCGCGGCACGATAGGCAGCCCGAGCTCGGCGACGATCTCCGTCTCGACCGGTCCCGAGAAGCCCATCGCCAGCAGCACAAGGTCGGCGTCGAATTCGCCCTCGGTGCCAGCAACCGGCTTCATCTGTGCGTCGAGTCGCGTGTAGCGGAGCCGCCGAACCTTGCCGTCCTCTCCCGAGAACCCCGTCGTCGAGATCGAATACTCGGTGACGGCGCCTTCGGCCTGGCTGGTCGAGACGCGCAACTTCACCGGCCAGTTCGGCCAGTTGAGAGCCTTGTTCTCCTTCACCGGCGGCTTCGGCATGATTTCGAGCTGGGTGACGGATTTGGCGCCCTGACGCAGCGAGGTGCCGATGCAGTCTGAGCCGGTATCACCACCGCCGATGACGATGACGTGCTTGTCCTTGGCGCTGATCTCGTAGGTGGAAGGGGCCAGCGCCTCGCCGGCGACGCGGCGGTTCTGCTGCGGCAGGAAGTCCATGGCGAAGTGGATGCCGTCGAGGCCCCGGCCCGGTGCGTTGGAGAAGAAGTCGAACGGCTTCTCCGAGCCGATGGCGAGAAGAAGCGCATCGTGGCTGGCCTCGAGTTCGGCCGAGGTCACATCCTTGCCGATGTGGGTATTGCAGTGGAAGCGAACGCCTTCGGCCTCCATCTGCTTCACGCGGCGAGCAACGACGGACTTCTCCATCTTGAAGTCGGGAATGCCGTACACCAGCAGGCCGCCCGGACGCGCGTTCTTCTCGTAGACGTGCACCTCGTGTCCAGCGCGGGCGAGCTGCTGCGCGGCGGCGAGGCCGGCGGGGCCCGAGCCGACGATGGCGATTTTCTTGCCGGTTTTCGCCTCCGGCTTCTGCGGCGCGATCCAGCCCTCGTCGAAGGCGCGATCGGCGATGGCGCACTCGATCGTCTTGATAGCGACCGGCGTATCCTCGATGTTCAGGGTGCACGCCGCCTCGCACGGTGCCGGGCAGATGCGTCCCGTGATCTCGGGGAAGTTGTTGGTGGAGTGCAAGTTCTGCGCGGCCGTCTTCCACTCGCCTTCGTAGACGAGGTCGTTCCAGTCGGGGATCTGGTTGTTGACCGGGCAGCCGTTGTGACAGAACGGAATGCCGCAATCCATGCAGCGGGCAGCCTGCTTGCGCGTGTCACCCTCCGAGAGCGGCGTCACGAACTCCTTATAGTGCTTCAGGCGCTCGTCGACGGGCGCATATTTGCGCTCGGCGCGCTCGATCTCGAGAAATCCTGTTGGCTTGCCCATAGTCTTCGTCCCGTCCTGCAATTCAGCCCGTTGCGGGTCAACAGTGTTCGTCGTGTCGGTCCTCAGGTCGCGGCGGTATCGCGACCGGCTGGTCCCGCGTAAGCGCGCTCGACCCGTGCCACCCGCAATTCGTAGTGTTCATACCAGCGCAACTTGCCCAGCCGCTGCGCTTCGAGGTGGCGTGCTTCGGCTTTCCACGCGGCGATGCTGTCTTCGTCACGCCAATAGGAGGTCGTGATGCCGAAACCGCTTTCGTCGCGGGCGCTTTCGGCGCCGAGAAAGCCGTCGCGTCGGCTGGCCAGTTCCATCATCGTCTCTGCCATCGCCGCATAGCCGCCGTCATCTTCACGTCGCTGCGAGGTGAAGATGACGGCGAAGTATGGCGGCTCGGGCGTAGCGGCGAAGCCGTTCTGCATCGCTCAGGCCTTCGCCCGCGACATGCCGACCTCGAGGACGGCAAGGCCCGTCGGGTCAGCGGCCTGTGCCTTGGCGATGTCGGCGAGCGCGCGGCGGTACTCGACCGGCATCACCTTTTTGAACTTCGGCAACCAAGTCTTCCAGTCGCCGAGGATCGTGCGGGCCTTCGCCGAGTTGGTGTAGTGGGCATGCCGCGTGATGAGCGCATGCAGACGCTCGGCGTCGTGGTTGGTCATGTCTCCCATCACGTCGACGAGACCATGGCTCTCCAGATCGCCCTTCTGCGCGAGCTTCAGCATCACGGCTTCCTCGGCCTCGATCGGCTCGAGATCGACCATCGCCATGTTGCACTTCTGCTCGAAGTCGCCGGCCTCATCGAGCACGTAGGCGACACCGCCCGACATACCGGCCGCGAAGTTGCGGCCGGTCGGGCCGAGCACGACGGCGACGCCGCCGGTCATGTACTCGCAGCCGTGATCGCCGGTACCCTCGACCACCGCATAGGCGCCCGAGTTGCGCACCGCGAAGCGCTCACCCGCGATGCCGCGGAAGTAGCATTCGCCGAGGATCGCACCATAAAGCACGGTGTTGCCGACGATCATGCTCTCCTCCGGCACGATCCCCGAGGCTGGGTCCGGACGCACGATCAGCTTGCCGCCGGAAAGGCCCTTGCCGACGTAGTCGTTGCCTTCGCCGACGAGCTCCATCGTGACACCCGACGCGACCCATGCGCCGAACGCCTGACCGGCGGTGCCCTTCAGGGTGAGCCAGACGGTATCCTCGGGCAGGCCCGTGTGACCGTACCGCTTGGCAACCTCGCCCGACAGCATGGCACCGGCTGTGCGATCGACGTTGCGGATCGCGAACTCCGCCTTGACCGGCTTGCCGTGCTCGATCGCGGGGCGGGCCGCGTCGATCAGCTTGTTGTCGAGCACCTTCTCGAGGCCATGGTCCTGGCGCTCGCAATGGTGAATGGCGACGGAGTCCGGCACGCGCGGCTTGTGGAACAGCTTGCCGAAGTCGAGTCCCCGCGCCTTCCAGTGCTGGATCGCCCGCTCCTTGTCGAGCATCTCGGACTGGCCGATCATCTCGTTGACGGTGCGATAGCCCATCGCCGCCATCAGTTCGCGCACTTCCTCGGCGACGAAGAAGAAGTAGTTGATGACGTGCTCGGGCTTTCCCTGGAAGCGGGCGCGCAGCACAGGGTCCTGCGTCGCGACGCCGACCGGGCAGGTGTTGAGATGACACTTGCGCATCATGATGCAGCCGGCGGCGATCAACGGCGCCGTCGCGAAGCCGAACTCGTCGGCGCCGAGCAGCGCTCCGATCACGACGTCGCGGCCGGTCCTGAGACCACCGTCGACCTGCACGGCGATGCGGCCGCGCAGGCGGTTCATGACGAGCGTCTGGTGCGTCTCGGCGAGGCCGATCTCCCACGGGCTGCCGGCATGCTTGATCGAGGTGAGTGGAGACGCGCCGGTACCGCCCTCGAAACCGGAAATCGTGACGTGGTCGGCGCGCGCCTTGGCGACGCCGGCGGCGACTGTGCCGACGCCGACCTCAGAGACGAGCTTCACCGACACGTCGCCTTTCGGGTTGACGTTCTTCAGGTCGAAGATGAGCTGCGCCAGATCCTCGATCGAATAGATGTCGTGGTGTGGGGGCGGCGAGATGAGGCCGACGCCCGGCGTCGAGTGGCGCACCTTGGCGATGGTCGCGTCAACCTTGTGACCGGGGAGTTGGCCGCCCTCGCCGGGCTTGGCGCCCTGCGCCATCTTGATCTGCATCATGTCGGAATTGACGAGGTATTCCGTCGTCACGCCGAAACGGCCCGAGGCGACCTGCTTGATCGCCGATCGCATGCTATCGCCGTTGGGCAACGGCTTGAAGCGGTCCGCTTCCTCGCCGCCCTCGCCGGTGTTCGACTTGCCACCGATGCGGTTCATGGCGATGGCGAGCGTGGTGTGTGCCTCGCGCGAGATCGAACCGAAGCTCATCGCGCCGGTAGCGAACCGCTTGACGATCTCGGCCGCCGGCTCGACCTCGCCGAGCGCCACCGGCTTGCGGCCGGCCTGCTCGGCGGAGCGGATGCGGAACATGCCGCGCAGCGTCATGAGCTGCTCGGACTGATCGTTCACCGCCTTGGCGAAGGCGCGGTACTTGTCGGGCAGGTTGCCGCGAACGGCGTGCTGGAGATCGGCCACGGTGCCCGGACGCCAAACGTGCGCCTCACCGCGCACGCGGTAGGCGTACTCGCCACCGACGTCGAGCGACTGCGCGAGTACGGGCGCATTGGAGAACGCGAGCGCGTGGCGCTCGCACGTTTCGCGCGCGACCTCCCGCAGACCGACGCCCTCGACCTGCGTGTGCGTGCCGGTGAAGTACTTGTCGACGAACTTCGACTTGAGGCCCACAGCGTCGAAGATCTGCGCGCCGCAATACGACTGGTAGGTGGAGATGCCCATCTTCGCCATCACCTTGAGGATGGCCTTGCCCACCGCCTTGATGTAGCGCTTCTTCGCCTCGTCCGAGGTCAGCCCCTCGTCGAGCTCGGGCAGCATCGCCTCGAGCGTTTCGAACGCGAGATAGGGGTTGATCGCCTCGGCGCCGTAGCCGGCGAGCGTGCAGAACTGATGCACTTCGTGCGCTTCGCCCGTCTCGACGACGAGGCCGACGGATGTGCGCAGCCCCTGCTTGATGAGGTGATGGTGCACGGCCGAAGTCGCGAGCAGCGACGGAATCGGCACGCGGTTGGGGCCGGTCGCGCGATCCGACAGGATGATGATGTTGTAATCGCCCGAGCGCACGGCCTCCTCGGCTTCAGCGCACACGACATCGATCGCCGTCACCATGCCGAGCGGGCCACGGCCTGCCTCGTAGGTGATGTCGAGGGTGATCGACGAGAAGTTGTTATCCGCCACTTCGCCGATCTGGCGAATGCGCTCCAGATCCTCGTTGGTCAGGATCGGCTGATACACCTCGAGACGCTTCTCCTTCGAGGTGCCTTCCAGATCGAGGATGTTCGGGCGCGGTCCGATGAACGAGACGAGGCTCATGACGAGCTCCTCGCGGATCGAATCGATCGGCGGGTTCGTCACCTGGGCAAAGTTCTGCTTGAAGTAGGTGTGCAGCAGCTTGGACTTCGACGACAGCGCCGAGATCGGCGTGTCGGTGCCCATCGAGCCGATCGCCTCCTGGCCCGTCGTCGCCATCGGCGTCATCAGGAACTTGAGGCTCTCCTGCGTGTAGCCGAACGCCTGCTGCAGGTCGAGCAGCGAGACGTTGGACGTGCGCGACGGCCCGCTGCGCTTGGAAAGCGGCAGGTCGGAAACCATGATCTGCGTGCTCTTCAGCCACGACTCGTAGGGGTTCTTGGCGGCGATGTCCGCCTTGAGCTCCTCGTCGGAGATGATGCGGCCCTTCTCGAGGTCGATCAGCAGCATCTTGCCCGGCTGGAGACGCCATTTGCGGACGATGTTCTCCTCCTTGACCGGCAGCACACCGGACTCCGAGGACATGATGACGATGTCGTCCTTCGTGACGAGATAGCGCGCCGGGCGCAGACCGTTGCGGTCGAGCGTCGCGCCGATCTGGCGGCCGTCGGTGAACGCCATTGCCGCGGGGCCATCCCACGGCTCCATCAGCGCGGCATGGTACTCGTAGAAGGCGCGGCGCTTGCCATCCATCGTCGGGTTGCCGGCCCACGCCTCGGGAATGAGCATCATCGCAGCGTGGCTGAGCGAGTAGCCGCCCATGACCAGGAATTCGAGCGCGTTGTCGAAGCACGCAGTATCGGACTGGCCCTCGTAGGAGATGGGCCAGAGCTTCGAGATCTCATCGCCGAACAGCGGGCTCGATACCGACGCCTGGCGCGCCGCCATCCAATTGACGTTGCCGCGCAGCGTGTTGATCTCGCCGTTGTGGGCGACCATGCGGTAGGGATGGGCGAGCTTCCACGACGGGAACGTATTGGTCGAGAAGCGCTGGTGCACGAGCGCGAGCGCGGACGTGAAGCGCGGATCGGAGAGGTCCTTGTAGTACGCCTTCACCTGGTAGGACATGAACATGCCCTTGTAGACCAGTGTGCGCGTCGAGAGCGAAACGCTGTAGTGGCCGATGTCGCTGCCCTTGGACGCGGCCTGCACCGAGTTCGAGACCATCTTGCGCACGAGATAGAGCTTGCGCTCGAAGGCGTCCTGATCTCCCTTGAAGGCGGCGCGACCGATGAACACCTGGCGATGCACGGGCTCGGTGGCGATCACCATCTTCGACAGGCACGAGTTGTCGACGGGCACCGAGCGCCAGCCGAGAAGGCTCAGCCCCTGCTCGCGGATGATGCGCTTCCACACGCTCTCGCAATAGGCGCGCAGGCGCTCGTCGCGCGGCATGAAGACGTGGCCGACGGCGTAGTTTCCGGGGTGTGGCAGCGAGAAGCCCGCCACCTGGCATTCCTGCGCCAGGAAGGTATGAGGGATCTGCACCATGATTCCCGCACCGTCGCCCGCGATCGGATCAGCGCCCACGGCGCCGCGGTGCTCGAGGTTCTCGAGGATGTGCAGCGCGTCGGAGACGATCTTGTGCGACTTGCGCCCCTTCATGTCGGCGATGAAGCCGACGCCGCATGCATCGTGCTCGCGCGCCGGGTCGAAAAGGCCCTGCGCCTCGGGACGCGCGGTGTAGACGTCGATCGCCTCGTCGTGCGAGGGCGTGGCGTTCGGCGATGTGTCGCTGATCCTGCGGTCGGTCATGTGTCGTCCTTGCGTGCCGGCGATGTGGGTGCGACGAAAATGTCGTGGAAGTCGGGGGGCGCCCGGATCATCGGGCCTTTGAGCGGGGTAAGCAAGCCGTGCGAGGCCCGTTCACCAGGCAACTGCTGCCAGTCAGGCAGGCAACCCGCAACGTTTTCGTGCAGGTGTCATGTGTCCCGGCGCGAATGTGCCATCGCAGGGGCGGTCAACGGCGCCGGGCGGCGCGTTGGAGCGGGCAAACGCGAGCCCTTGCCCGCTACCCCGGCGGGTCGTCGGCCAGCGCTCAGTCGTCACCGCCACCTCGGGCACGCTCGCGGTCTCCTCGATCGTCCGGAGCAGAAGTCCGGAGCCCACTCGATCGCAATCTGGGAGCGGCCGGGAATTGCTCCAGCGGGCCATTCAGATCGCGCGGAATTCAAGACAAAGGTCAGCAATGCTGTCCTTTTGCCGGGAACATGACAGATTTCCAATTGTCGCACAAGACCCCCGGCGGGCAACGCCGCCGCTGGTCCGCTCGTGGAACTGGGCCGGTGAAAGGACAAAAAGAAAAAGGCGGACGCCGCGGGGCGTCCGCCGAGGTAGTGCGCCGGGAGTTACCCGGCGCCCGGCGCTCCATCGCACGGGGGGAGGGAGATGCGATGGTGCCGAATGAAAAAACAAGGTGACGGCTTCGAGATCAGCCCGCCAACTGCTTCGGCTGGCCAACTCCCTGATCGACGGTTTTCACGCCGACTGGAATGACCCGCGGCTTCATTCGATCGGGAATATTGCGCACGAGATCGACGTGCAGAAGCCCGTCTTTAAGCTCAGCTCCCTTGACCTCGACATAGTCGGCGAGCTGGAAGCGGCGCTCGAAGGCGCGGGCGGCGATGCCGCGATGAAGGAACTGGCGGCTCTGGTCGTCGGCGCCCTTGTCGCCGCGAACGGTCAGCGCGCTCTCCTTGACCTCGATCTTGAGGTCGGTCTCGCCGAAGCCGGCGACGGCCATGGTAATGCGGTACTCGTTATCGCCGAGACGCTCGATATTGTAGGGCGGGTAGGTGGTCTCATCAGCGCCGCCGATGTTGTCGAGCAACTGGGCCATGCGGTCGAAGCCGATGGTCGAGCGATAGAGCGGCGCAAAATCGAAATGTCGCATGACATATCCTCCTCTAGGAAGCGACATGTGGTGTGCTCGCCCATGGACGCCCCCTAGATCGGGCCGGCTTCCAGTGGTGGGCCGAGCGGTGGCCGCACCGCCTCTCGTGAGGCCGGTGCATCACTAGATTTAGGGCCGCGACGGTGCCGTTCAAGAGGCGGGGAGGCTACAATCGGCGTGACAGCGCCTGCGGGCCACGCCGCCGCGCGTGCGGTTTCGATCAGGCGTGCAAAGATTGCGCGCCCGGACACGCTGGGCCATACTTTTCGAGCCCGAGACGCGGGGTCGCCGAGCGACACGTGGCCCGGCTGCCGGGTAGTGCTCGGCCACAACCGCTCGGGCGGGTACATCGTCATGCAAATCGATCGCCACGACCACGGAACGACAAGGAGGTTCCCCATCCCTTTTCCGATCACGCCGAAAGCGCCATGAGACCTCCCGGCCGCCTCTCCGCATCGGTCGATGATCGGCCCGCGACGCCAACCGGCAGCCTCGCCATCGAGCTGCGCAAGGTGAGCAAGTGGTACGGCGATTTTCAGGTTCTGCGCGAGGTGGACCTGGAGGTCCATCGTGGCGAGAGGATCGTCGTGTGTGGACCGTCGGGCTCGGGGAAATCGACACTCATCCGCTGCATCAACCGGCTCGAGGAGCACCGGTCGGGTACAATTTGGGTCGAGGGCGAGGAGCTGACCAGCGATCTGAGGCGGATCGAGAAGATCCGATCCGAGGTCGGCATGGTGTTCCAATCGTTCAATCTCTTCCCGCATCTCACCGTGCTCGACAATCTCTGCCTGGCACCGCAGTGGGTACGCCGCCTGCCGCGCGCCGAGGCCGAGCGTAATGCGTTGGCGTTGCTCGCGCGCGTCAAGATTTCCGAGCAGGCCATGAAGTATCCGGGGCAGCTTTCCGGCGGACAGCAGCAGCGCGCGGCCATAGCGCGGGCATTGTGCATGAATCCGCGCATCATGTTGTTCGACGAGCCGACATCCGCACTCGATCCCGAGATGGTGAAGGAAGTGCTCGAGGTGATGAGCGAACTCGCCGAGCAGGGCATGACGATGATGGTCGTCACGCACGAAATGGGGTTTGCCCGCGCCGTCGCGGATCGCGTGGTGTTCATGGACGAGGGCGAGATCGTGGAGGACGCGCCGCCTGAGGAGTTCTTCTCGAATCCGAGATCGGAGCGCACGCGCCAGTTCCTGTCGCAGATCCTTGACCATTGACGTCAATCGCACGGTGCCGAGCGAAGTGCAGCGCGGTGCCGCTCAGGACAATCCTGAGATAAAGCCCAGCAGGAGCGTACCCATGATCCCCTCTCTCAAAGCCGTGGTCGTCACCGCCGCCGCCGCGATGCTCGCAACTCCGACTGCGGCCTTCTCGCAGGGAACGTTGCAGAAGGTTCGCGACCGCGGCCAACTCGTTTGTGGTGTGAACACTGGAATAGCCGGCTTCAGCGCGCCGGACGACAAGGGCAACTGGACCGGGCTCGACGTCGATTTCTGCCGCTCTGTCGCAGCGGCGGTGTTGAAGGACGCGGGCAAGGTCAAATTCGTACCGCTCACCGCAAAGGAACGTTTCACCGCGCTGCAATCGGGCGAGATCGATCTCCTCTCTCGCAATACGACGTGGACGATGAGCCGCGATACGTCCGCCGGCATGACCTTCACCGGTGTGCTCTACTACGATGGCCAGGGCTTCATGGTGAAAAAGGACCTGAAGGTCGCCGCGGCCAAAGAACTCTCCGGCGCCAGCGTCTGCGTGCAGACCGGCACGACGACCGAACTCAACGTCGCCGACTACTTCCGCCGCAACGGGCTCGATTACAAGCCGGTGGTCTTCGAGAAACTGCCCGAGACGATCGCCGCCTACAACGCCGGACGATGCGACGTATTCACCTCCGACGTGTCGCAGCTCTATGGCGTGCGCCTCACCCTCGGCAACTCCGAGGAACACGTCGTGCTTCCCGATGTCATCTCCAAGGAGCCGCTCGGTCCCGCCGTGCGCCAGGGCGACGCGCAATGGGCCAACATCGTCCGCTGGGTGCTGTTCGCGATGATCAACGCGGAGGAAGCTGGCATCTCCTCGAAGAACGTCGACCAGATGCTCGAATCAACCAACCCGGACATCTTGCGACTACTCGGCAAGGAGGGCGAATTCGGCAAGGGCATCGGCCTCGACAACGATTGGGCGCTGCAAGCTCTGAAGCAGGTCGGCAACTACGGCGAGATGTTCGAGCGTAACGTTGGTCAGGGATCGCGGCTCAAGATCGGGCGCGGCCTCAACGCGCTGTGGACCGAGGGTGGCCTGCAATACGCGCCGCCCATCCGCTGAGGGTTCGGCACATGGCAAGAGGTGAGAGCGACGCTGCGCGCGAGGCCCGGCCAGGCGCATGGCGCGAGCGCCTCGCGAGCCTCGTATTCGATCCGCGCGTGCGCGGGATCGCCTTGCAGGCGGTGCTGGTCGTTGCGATCGTCGCGTTCGCCTACGAGATCGTCTCCAACGTCACCGACAATCTAGCCCGCCAGCAGATCGCTTCGGGGTTCGGCTTTCTCGAGCGCACGGCCGGCTTCGACATCTCGCAGCGTCTCATCGCCTATTCCAACACGATGACCTACGGCCGCGCATTCCTTGTCGGCCTTACCAACACGCTGCTGGTCGCCGGACTCGGCATCGTGCTCGCAACGTTCATCGGTTTTGCCGTCGGCATCGCCCGGCTCTCGTCCAACGCCGTGATCTCGTCACTGGCGGCCATCTACATCGAGGTGCTGCGCAACATTCCGCCGCTCCTCATGCTGTTCGCCATCTACTTCGCCGTGCTGAAGGGCTTGCCCGATCCGCGCAACAGCGTGGTGCTTCCCTTTTCGAGCTACATCAACGTGCGCGGCTTGACGGTGCCGAAGCCGCTGATGGCGCCGGGGTTCGATGCGTTCGCCATTGCCGTTCTGATCGGTCTCGGGCTTGTCGCGGCGCTTGCGATATGGTCGAGACGTCACCGCTTGGCGACGGGGCGGACCGCACCGGTCGTTCCGCTGGCCGTGGCCATCCTGCTCGGAGCGCCGGCCGCCGCCTATGCCGTTGCGGGCATGCCGTTCACGTTCGAAGCACCGACGCTCGGCCGCTTCAACGTCACGGGCGGATTGACGCTGTTGCCGGAGCTCGTCGCGCTGACGACGGGACTGACGCTCTATACCGCCGCTTTCATCGCCGAGAACGTGCGCAGCGGCATAGAGGGCGTACCGAAGGGGCAGACCGAAGCGGCGGCGGCTCTCGGCCTCTCACGCGCGCAGGCAATGCGCCTCGTCATCGTGCCGCAGGCCTTGCGCATCATCGTGCCGCCGCTCACCAACCAGTATCTCAATCTCACCAAGAACTCGTCGCTCGCTGTCGCCATCGGTTATCCCGACCTCGTCTCAGTCTTCTCCGGCACAATCCTCAACCAGACCAATCAGGCGATCGAGGTCATCCTCATCACCATGGCCGTCTACCTCGTGTTGAGCATCGCGACGTCGCTGCTGATGAACTGGTTCAACGCGCGCATGGCGCTGGTGGAGCGCTGACATGGGCACAGACATGGGCACAACGCCGACGGGCCGTGCGCATCAGCCCCCGCCTTCGCCGGATGCGGGCGTCGTCGCTTGGGCGCGCAAGCATCTCTTCTCCTCGCCCTTCAACACTCTGGCGACGTTCGCCGGCCTCTGGATCGCTTGGTATCTGGCCTCGGCCATCGTCGATTGGGCCGTGCTGCGCGCCGTGTTCACGGGCGAGGATGGGCGCGCGTGCTCCAAGCCCGGCACTGGCGCGTGTTGGCCGTTCATTGCCCACAAGCTCGATCTCTTCATCTACGGCCGCTATCCCGAGAGCGAGATGTGGCGAGTCGATCTCATGTTCGTGCTGACGGCGATCGGTCTCGCGGGCGTCACCATTCCAGATCTGCCGGGACGGCGATGGCAGGTGGTCTATACGTTCCTGATCCTGCCGGTCGTCGGATATGTGCTGCTGTCCGGCGGCGTGCTCGGCCTTCCACTGGTCGAGACGGAGCGCTGGGGCGGGCTCTTGGTGACACTGGTCGTCGCCATCGTCGGCATCGTCGCGTCGTTTCCCATCGCCATTCTGCTGGCGCTGGCGCGTCGCTCCGATCTGCCGGTGGTGAGGTGGACGGCGATCGGCTTCATCGAGCTCGTGCGCGGCGTGCCCCTCATCACCATGCTGTTCATGGCGTCGGTCATGTTGCCGCTGTTCTTGCCGAGCGGCGTCACCGTCGACAAGCTGATGCGTGCGCTCATCGGTGTCGCGGTCTTCTCGGGCGCCTATCTGGCCGAGGTGATCCGAGGTGGGTTGCAAGCCATCCCGCGTGGGCAGTACGAGGCGGCGGATGCGCTGGGGCTGACCTATTGGCAGAAGATGCGGCTGATCGTTCTGCCGCAGGCACTGACACTCGTTATTCCCGGCATCGTCAATTCATCGATCGCGCTCTTCAAGGATACGAGCCTCGTGCTCATCATCGGGCTGTTCGACCTGCTCGGCATCGTGCAGCAGTCGATCGCCTCGGATGCCAAGTGGTTCTCGCCTTCGACACCGATGACCGGCTACGTGTTCGCCGGCGCGATTTTTTGGGCTTTTTGTTTCGGGATGTCGCGCTACTCGCAGGCCCTGGAGCGGCGATTGTCCAAAGGGCAGCGGCGTTGAACGAAGAGCAGCATCGGCAAGGTGTCGAAACCGCATCGGTCCTTAGGCGTCGATCAGACCGGCAACATGCCGCGCGATGGCGAGCGCGGCCGTGAGCCCAGGACTCTCGATGCCGAAGAGCGCGACGAGGCGCTCGATGCCGTGCGTCGCGGGGCCGTGGATCGCGAAGTCCGCAGCGGGCTCTCCGGGGCGCGAGATCTTCGGCCGGATGCCGGTGTAGCCCGCAAGCAGTGCATCGTTCGGAAGATCGGGCCACCAGCGGCGGATCGCACGCTCGAAGGATCGCCGCCGCGCGCCCTCGGGATCGTCGAAATCGTAGCTGGCCTCGGCGATCCATTGCACGTCAGGGCCGAAACGCGCGGCACCCGCGGTATCGAGCGTGAGATGCACACCGAGCCCGCCTGGTGGCGGCATCGGGTAGATGAGTCGTGAGAACGGCGCACGTGCAGCGAGCGTGAAATAGTGGCCCTTGGCGAGCAACGTCTGCGGCGGGTCATAGGGCGTTCCCTTGAACAATTCCGCCGAAAGCGTGCTCGCCTGCAGGCCGGTGGAGATGATGAGTGCGCGCGTGGTGAGCGTTGTCAGCGCGCCAGCACTTTCGAGCTCGACGGCGAAGTGTTCGCCAGTTCGGGTGAATGAGACAGCGCGCGTCGCGAGCGCGATCTCGCCGCCGTACGCCTGGATATGCCCTTCGAGTGCGAGCATCAGGCCGTGGCTGTCGACGATGCCGGTCGAGGGCGAAAGGAATGCAGAGACGCAAGACACCGCCGGTTCGAGCGCGCGTGCCGCGGCAGCATCGAGAAGAACGAGATCGTCGACGCCGTTGCGTGTCGCGTTGTCCGCCAGCGCCGCGAGAGCCGGTACCTCGCTGTCGCTCGTTGCCACGACGAGCTTGCCGATCTGTTTGGCGGTGACGCCGCTTTCGGCGGCGAAGCGGTAGAGGAGTTCGCGCCCCTCGACACAAAGCCGTGCCTTCAGGCTGCCCGGCGGATAATAGAGCCCGGCGTGAATGACCTCCGAATTGCGCGACGACGTTTCCATGCCGACGCGCGCGTGCTGCTCGACGAGAAGGGGCGCACCGCCGCGCCGCGCGAGCTCGGCGGCGATGGCGAGGCCGACGACGCCACCGCCGACGACGAGGGCCTCGACATCGGTGCTCACGCGCCGGCGCGCGCGGCTTGCGTTGGGGCCGCGGTGCTGCGTGCGCCTACCGCTCCATTGGCATGCGCACCCTGGGCGTCGGCGCTGACGAGGAAGTCGCGGATGGCCCCGATCGTCGCGGCATCGCGAAGCCATGGTGCGTGGCCTTCGCCCGGAACGACGAGACTCGTCATCGCCGGGTGGCGACGTTCCATCTCGGTGACCGTTGCGGCCGAGAGAAGGTCTGAGTTTTCGCCGCGAAGCACCATCACGGGCACCCGGGCCAGTGCGCCGAACTGCGGCCAGAGCGCGGGCATCGGTCCCTCGAGGGCAGAGAGCGAGCGTGCCACCTTCGGATCGTAACCCGGGACGGGGCGTCCACCCTTCTCGTTGAAGATCTGGCGGGCGATTTCGAGCCAATCCTTGTCGGGGATGGTGGTGAACTGGCGCTTGTTGAGGTCGCGCAGGATCGCGGCGGCATCGTCCCAAGAGGCCGGGGTCGGCATGCGCCCGACATACCCCATGATGCGCAGCAGGCCCTCGGTCTCGACCACCGGGCCGATATCGTTCAGTACGACGGCGCCGATGGCGGACGGTTGCACCGCCGCCATAACCATGGCGATCAGCCCGCCGCGCGACGTGCCGACCAGTGCCACGTCGGAGAGCTCCTGCATGGTCAGCAGGTCGAGGGCATCGAGCATCTCGATGGGCACGGCATAGTTACGCCAGTCGGGATCGTGATCGGAGTAGCCGCGCCCGCGCGTGTCGAGCGTCCACACCTCTCGCGGCCGGGTTGGGTCGCTCGAAAGGGCCGTGGCGAAGGTGTGAAAATCGCGGCTGTTGCGGGTGAGGCCGGCGAGACAGAGGACGGGCCGCGCCGCCTCCCCGGAGCCCTTGGCCGGGTAACGGCGGGCGTAGAGGCGAAGGCCGTCACGCGCGGTGAAGCGGACTTCCTCGAAGCGGGCATCGGTGCGTCCGGTGAGCGTCGGCATGGTGGCTCCACGATAGAATCGGGGCAAGGTTCCACCGAGCGACGGCGGCGGTCCACCTATTTTCGCTCGACCGGCATTTTTGCGGGCAAGAGCCGGTGCAGGCGCAGTTGATTATTCCGCGCGTGCCTCGCCACGGTTCTTCAGGCCGAGATCCTTCTCCAGACGCAATGCCGGCTGGTCGCCGATCCGCGCGCGGTAGATCTGGATGTTCGACAGAACCTTGCCGACGTACTCGCGCGTTTCCTCGAATGGGATGCGCTCGATCCAGTCGATCGGATCGATCTTGCCGGAGCGCGGATCACCGAACTCGCGGATCCATTGGCGGGCACGGCCGGGACCGGCGTTGTAGCCGGCGAGAGTCAGCACGTAGTTGCCGCCGAACTCGCCCATGCGGTCGGCGATGTAGGCCGAGCCGATCATGGTGTTGTAGACCTTGTCGGTGAGCAGGCGGGGGATATCGCATTTGATCTTGTAGTCGGTGCAGACGTGCCGCGCGGTAATCGGCATCACCTGCAACAGCCCGCGTGCGCCGGCGCCGGAGACGATCTGGGTGTTGAACTCGGTTTCCTGACGCGCGATGGAGAGCAGGAACGCAGGTTCAGGCGGCTGGCGCAGCGGCGAGTAGGCGGGGAACGCGCCGAGCGGATAGGAATAGATCAGCAGGTTGTGGCCGTCGCCGAGCGCGGACTTGGCGATCCGGAGCGACATCTGCGTATCGCCGAGCGTCTCGGCGAGGTGGGCGACGAGAGCGGACCAAGCTTCGCTGTTGCGGGCGGTGCGGCTGTTGGCGAGGAATGGGCGCGTAATCTCGCCGCCGAGGCCCGCCTTCTTGGCGATCACGGGCGCAAGCAGAGAATCAAGTCCGCGGAACGCTGCGACCTCGTCGTCGCTCGCCGTCTTGGGGGGCGAAATTTCGAGCGGCTGCGTACCGGGCTCGAGCTTCAACCGGGCCAGCAGACTGTGGAAGGTGTCGCGCTCGGCGGCGGCACGCAGGTAGTGCTTTCGCGCTTCGCCCGTGTCACCCTTGGCTTCGAGCGCGCGGGCAAGCCAGTAGTCCGCCTTGGCACGGCTCAGCGGCCCATCGGCCGCGTCCCGCATGGCGCGGAAGTGGCGCTCGGCGCCGGCGGTGTCGTCGAGGTGACGTTTCGCGATCCATCCCGCCATGAAGCGCTGGGCCTTGAGCGGGTTCACGGTCAGCGCCCCGGCTTCGGCGACGAGCTTGTAGGCGAGCTTGGCGTCACCCTTTTCCAGTGCCTCGTAGGAGAGCGCGCGGCGCTCGTCCCACCAGTCGTCGGGGCTGACGATCTTGTCCGTGTCGATCGGCGCGTCGAGCATCAGCTTGATGGCGGCGGCGTTGTTGCCCTTGCGCCGGAGCATCTGGATGCGCTGGAACGTCAGGCCCCAGTCGGGTTTGCCGTCCGATGGAAGCTCGCTCATGAGCTTTTCGCCAGCGGACGATCGCAAGTAGACCGCAAGGCGTGCCTCCGCCTTCTTGCGTTCGTCCGCGGGGAGGAGCGGGATGAGGCGGCGAACGTAGGCGGCCTGCGCGTTGCGTCCATCCTTCCAACGCCGGTCCCCCATCAGATAGCGGTCGAGCCGCCAGCGGTGATCGGCGGGGGTCAGCAAGGCACCGAAGCGTTCGAGAAATCCGGTCTCTAACGTCGTCGGCAGGTCGCCGTCGCGCCAAACCTTGGCGGCGAGTGCACGGGCCTTGTCCTTGTCTCCGAGCGCCAGAAAGGCGGACGCTAGAGCGGCGCCGCCCGTGGCTGTCTGCGGTTCGCCATCCTTGAAATAGCCGACGATGGCGCCCGCGTCGCCGCCGCCCGTGAACAGGGCTTCCTCCATCCGCTGCTGGAGCAGCCAGCGCTGCGGCCAGGTCGGGTTCTTGGCGAGGAAGTCCCTATAATCGGCGGCCGCGCCATAGCCTCGTGAGAGGGCGTACCAGGAGACGAGCTTTTTCGCGGTCGGGTGAGAGATCTCGGCCGCGAGCGCGCGGCCCTTATTGATGTCAGCGGCGCCAATGGCGGCGAACGCCTGTTTAACCCTGGTAAGATCGGCGGCGTCGATCTCGACGTCGAGCAGCGGTTTGATGACCTCGTCGGCGCCCTTGCGATATCCGGCTTCGGCGGCGACGCCCGAGCGCGGCGCGGGTGCGATGGGGGGCGCTGCGGCAGGCGCGGCGGCAGGGGGTGCGGACTTCGTCGCCGCGGCCGCTGGCTCCGCGCATGCGGGCAGGGACGGGCAGAGCGCGGCGGCGGCGAGTACGGTGAGCGCGCATGCGGCTGCCCGACTGGCTGGGCGATCACATGAGGGGACAGGGCGGAAACGGACCGTGCAGTACGTCGGCCGATCGGCTTCACTCTTGCGGAGGGGCTGCAACACGAGCGCCTTTCTCGGGGTGGCGGGCCAGGCCGCTCGCTTGCGGCTGAGGCCCCGTGCGACTAATGTCAACCTCGGTCAGTCGGCCCGGTGGGCTCAGACCTCGGGGGCGGAGCGGAGATTGCAATAACTCAATCCCGCGGCCGGTCAGGCACTTAGATCACGTTTCACGCTTTCGCGACATGGGCCCAGAGCGCATTGTCCCGCGGGGGGCGTGGCGGTCGATGCCGCATCCAAGGTCAAATCCGGCTAAAGTCTTGATTCGCAGTCCGCCGTCTCAGTGCGGCGAGAGGAAGGCAAAGCCGCGAGCACGACCGATGGTCCGGGAGAAATCCGGGCCGAAGTCGCGACCGAAGCACGACCAAATTCGTATCCCGGAAACGGGAAACCATCAGCAAGCCAAACGGCACGCAACAGGATCAGGCTCCCATGTTCAAGGGATCGTTCACCGCGCTGATAACACCCTTCAAGAATGGCGCGCTCGACGAGGATGCACTCGCCGGCATCGTCGAATGGCAGATCGCCGAGGGCATTCATGGCCTCGTGCCGGTCGGCACAACCGGCGAGAGCCCGACGCTCGATTACGACGAGCACAAGCGCGTCATCGAGATCACCATCGAGGTGGCCCGCAAGCGCGTGCCGATCATCGCCGGCACCGGATCGAACTCGACCGCGGAAGCGATCGAGCTGTCCCAGCACGCCAAGAAGGCGGGCGCCGACGCCATCCTGATCGTCACGCCGTATTACAACAAGCCGACCCAGGAGGGGCTCTACCAGCACTACAAGGCGATCAACGACGCCGTCGACGTTCCGATCGTCATCTACAATATCCCCGGGCGTTCGGTGGTCGACATGTCGGTTGCGACGATGGCGCGCCTGTTCGAGCTGAAGAACGTCGTCGGCGTCAAGGACGCGACGGCGAACATCGGCCGCGTCACGCAGCAGCGGATCGCGATGGGCGACAAGTTCTGCCAGCTCTCGGGCGAGGACGGGACCGCTCTCGGCTTCAACGCGCACGGCGGGCAGGGCGTCATTTCGGTGGCGTCCAACGTCGCGCCGCGGCTGGTCGCGGAGCTGCAGAACGCGACGTTGGCGGGAGACTTCAAGACGGCGCTGGCGCTTCAGGACCGCCTGATGCCGCTGTTCGACGCCATGTTCGTAGAAACCAATCCCGGGCCGGTGAAGTATGCCGCGTCGCGGCTCGGTTTCTGCTCGGACGAGATGCGTCTGCCGATGGTGCCGGTTTCGGACGCGGGGAAGCGCGTCGTCGACGCCGCGCTGGCGCAGGTCGGTGTCACGGGCAAGGGGGGCACGGTGTTCCGCGTCGCGGCCGAATAGGCGAGCGGCGCGAGCCGTGCGCGACAGTGGGCACGCCGTCAGGCCGTGCCTATAAGCAGTCGCTCCTTCGATCCAAACGATGCCCGTCGGCGCCTGCGCGGCGCTGGCGGGCCAGCCCGTTCGGCGTCGCGTTTGCGCAGACGCAGGCCAATGCAAGGATCGACGGTCCGCTCATGCGCCGGACTTGACGAAGTAACAAACAGCCCGTGCGAGCGGGCTCAGCGGCCGAGGGCCGCCGGCGCAGGCGCCGGACTTGACGAAGTAACAAACAGCCCGCGCGAGCGGGCTCAGCGGCCGAGGGCCGCCGGCGCAGGCGCCGGACAACAAAGAAGGACTACCGCTCATGGCGGCCAGCAAGGACGACGGCCGCAAGATTGTCTCCGAAAACCGGAAAGCGCGTTTCGAATTCCGTATCTCGGAGGACCTCGAGGCGGGGCTCGCCCTCACCGGGACCGAAGTGAAGTCGCTGCGCAAGGGACACGCGAACATCGCCGAGAGTTACGCCTCGGTTGAGGACGGCGAGCTGTGGCTCATCAACGCGACCATTCCGGAGTACCAGCAGGCCGGGCCGTTCTTCCAGCACGAGCCGAAGCGGCGGCGTAAACTGCTCGTCTCGAAACGCGAGCTGCACAAGCTTGCGATCGCGATCGAACGCAAGGGTATGACGCTCATTCCGCTCGAACTCTATTTCAACGCGCGCGGCATCGCGAAAATGAAGCTGGCGCTTGCCGAGGGCAAGAAGCTGCACGACAAGCGCGAGGACCAGGCGAAGCGCGACTGGAACCGGCAGAAGCAGCGATTGATGCGCGACAAGGGATAGCGTCCGGGGAAGGGCTTGCCCTTGCGTTGGTACGCGGTTTGCGGCCGGAGGAGACCGGAAGCGCGATGGCGGCGACGTCGATAACGCTGTGGGGACGGGGAGAGAGTGAATGGCGGGGGAATGGCCATGGCCGGCGCCGAGTGACGATGGCGGGGCGGCGCATCTGGTCGCCGGTCTCGCCTTGCCGTCGATGCGGCTCGCCTCCTCGGCAGATGTCGGCATCGACATGTCCGCGATTGCCGGACGTGCGGTTCTGTTCGTCTATCCCTTCACCGGCACGCCGGGTGCGCCGAACCCGCCTGGATGGGACGATATCGCGGGTGCCCACGGTTCGACGCCGGAGGCCGAAGGCTTCCGCGATCTGATGCCGCAATTCGCCGTGCGCGGCGTCAAGGTGTTCGGAATGAGCGGGCAGACGAGCGCGGACCAGCAGGCGTTCGCGCGGCGCGCGGGCATCACCTATCCGCTGCTCTCGGACGCGGGCTTCGCGTTCGCCGATGCACTGGGCCTGCCACGCTTCGAGACCGGTGGCGTCTCGTACCTCAGGCGCCTCACGCTCTTGCTACGTGATGGTCGCATCGAGCGTTGCTTCTATCCCGTGCATCCACCCGACAGGCACGCAGCCGAGGTGCTCGCTACGCTTTGAGACTGGCGCGTCGCCGCCCGAAAAAGCGAGGTAGGGTGCCGCATCGTTGCAGCGGCGCGGCCCAGTCGTCGTGCCGTTCCGCATGTCGCATCACATCACGTCGCTTTCGATGTCCTCGACGGAGAAGCCCATCTTTTCGAGGCCCTCCTCGAGGTAGTCGGCGAGCAGGGGCACACCGAGCAGATAGCTCGCGACGGAATTGACGCGCTCGTTCTGAGCGGTCTCGACCGCCTCGCCGAAATCCTCCGGCTCGAACGTGCCCCGCCCGATCCAGCACAGTGCGACGAGCTCCGCCTGCTCGTCGTCGTTCAAGGCATCGATGAACCCGGCGATCTCGTCGCGCAGCCCGGTATCGGCAGAGCTGTCCTCGCCACCGTCGTCTTCGTCGTTGTCGGTGTTCCAGGCGTCAACCTTGGCGTCGTACTCGCGCGCCTTGATGATGACGTGAGCGACCTTCTCGGGAGCGATTTCCATCGGACTGCGGGGCCTTCGATCGTGATTGCGTCATTGTGTTCGGATCGGCGCCCGGAGTGCAAGCACGCACGTCCGGCCGGCGGTAACCAGTCAAGCCACCGATGCTCCCATGGAGCGGAATCGGCGGCGGAGCGAGGCACTATCACATAACGCGGGGCAGGCGGCTGCAATGCTCGGGAACAATTTCTCCAGCAGTCTTTCGGATTTGCAACCGGACGTCAGATGGCCGCGCGGGCTGCGCCGACAACCTCGCGGAACATCTCGGGCGTCAGCCGGCCGGTGTTGGTGTTGTAGCGCGAGCAATGGAAGCTGTCGAAAAGTGTGAGGCCGGGACGCGGCTGGTGGCGGGCGCCGTGAGCGAAGGGGAAGGATGCGCGGCGAGCGCCGAGGCTGGAGAGCGTAGCGTCGTGGGCAATTCGGCCGAGCGCGAGGATGGCGGTGAGGTTCGGCAGGCTCACGATACGAGCCGCGAGGAAGGCGTTACACGTTCGGGCTTCCTCGGGTGTCGGCTTGTTTTCCGGCGGGACGCAGCGGACGGCGTTGGTGATCATGCAGTCCGACAGCACGAGCCCGTCGTCGATGCGTGCGTCGTAGGTGCCGCGAGCCAAACCGAATTCGAGAAGCGTCTCGTAGAGCAGTACGCCGGCATAATCCCCCGTGAACGGCCGGCCGGTTCGGTTGGCACCCTTGAGGCCCGGGGCGAGCCCGACGATCAGCAGGCGAGCAGAGCTGTCGCCGAAGGACGGGACTGGCGCATTGAACCAATCCGGCTCCGCCCGCTGGTTGGTCTCACGGAACTCGGCGAGCCGTGGGCAGAGCGCACAACCGGGGGGCGGTTCGTCCGCGGTGGGATTTCCCACCGTGGACTGCGCAGTCTTGCTCGACATGTTTTTGGGCTGAGCGGGCATAAGGTATGCCAGCAGAGCGTGCTAAACGCCTTCCGGAAGGTCGTCACGATCCTCGAACGGCACCGGCTCGGCGACCGAGCGGAAGCTCGAGCGGGGTGCGCGTTCGCGCTGTTCGCGCAACGGGCGCTGGGCGGGATCGCGGCAAATGACGGTCTCGAGATCGGCAAGGTCGATGAATTGGTCGGCTTGGCGGCGCAGCTCGTCGGCGATCATCGGCGGCTGAGTCTGCAGGGTCGAGACGACGCTGACGCGCTTGCCCCGCTGCTGCAATGCGCCAACGAGGCTGCGGAAGTCTCCATCGCCCGAGAACAATACGATGTGATCGAGCGTATCGGCCAGTCGCATGGCATCGACGGCGAGCTCAATGTCCATGTTGCCCTTGATCTTGCGGCGGCCGGTCGAGTCCGTGAACTCCTTGATCGGTTTCGTCACCATCGTATAGCCGTTGTAGTCGAGCCAATCGATCAATGGACGGATAGAGGAATATTCCTGGTCCTCGGCGAGCGCCGTGTAATACAGCGCGCGCACCAGCTGCGCCCGCTGGCGGAAGTGCTGGAGTAGGCGCTTGTAGTCGATGTCGAATCCCAAAGCTTTCGAGGTGGCGTAGAGATTGGCTCCATCGATGAACAGGGCGATCCGTTCGTTGTTGTAAAAATGCATCTCGGTTCCTCGGGGCTGAGTGGCCCTCTTTTGTCAGTGGCGCTGGTGCAGTGGCGGTAGCCAAAAGGGCTATCCAGCCACCCTTTCGATAGGGGACGCGCCGACGTCGAAATTCCGTCGCCGCTGTAACGCTGGTTGGGATCAGGGCCTCTTAATTGGTGTGCCTCAGTAGACTTAGCAACTTGAATGGGGTGAATAACAGTTATCATTCCTCGTCATGAGTGGGGCAGAGTGTCGCAAATTATGCAGCGAGTTGCGATTTGCCAACGTGTTTTTGAGACAAGACGGCTAGCTTTCTGTGTGCGGGGTGGCGTGTGTACCACGGGCATGCATGATTTGTCAGCAGATGCCGTTTCCTGGTGCAGGCCTGCCATGTGCGTGATGCATCGACCCCGGGAGTCGTCCCAGAGCCTTGCGGGCCGCCTCGGAACATGCGATCTTCCGGGCCTGACGGAGTATTCAGGGGTGTGGAGACACAGCCCCGTTTTTGCTTGGAGTGAAAACTTGGTTTTGGCGTGAAGCCGGCGCGCCCTTCGCGGCGCAGATTGGCGCCGCCAGTTTCGCCGTTTCATTCCGATGCGCCACGTTCTGCGATGAGTTGACCGGCCGACGTTCGGCCGTTGATGGAGAGAGGTCCCCCCCGCATGGCCCGCGTTACCGTCGAAGACTGTGTCGACAAGGTTCCGAACCGCTTCGAGCTGGTGCTGCTCGCAGCGCACCGTGCCCGCAATATCGCTAGCGGTGGCGCAATCACGGTCGCTCCCGACAACGACAAGAACCCGGTGATCGCGCTGCGCGAGATCGCCGAGCGCACCATTCCGCCGGACGATATGCGCGAGAGCTTCATTCATTCGATCCAGAAGAACGTCGAGGTCGACGAGCCCGAGGCCGCCGCGGCGCCGCTGTTGCCGAACGACCGTCGCAGCCCGGTGCTCGGCCGCGACGACCAGTCGAGCGATACGGTCGTGGACGTCATGACCGAGGAGCAGTTGCTTCGCGGCCTCGAGGCGCTGACGCCGAGCGAGCCCTCCGCGAATGGCGGCGGTGGTGGATCTGGTGGCGGGCGGGAGCGCGAGCGCGACCGCGGCCGCTGAGATCTCAGATCTCGCCCGCGCTAAGGATGATTCATGAAAGGCGCCGCTCCCCCGGAGTGGCGCCTTTTCCATTCGATGGGAAATTTCACTCGCCGAAAGTCGTGCCACGAGTGGTCTGCGGCAGGGCGGCGGAACAGCGCATTCGCCTTGCGGAAACCGCTGTTGTTCTGATCTGATGTCGAGTTCGTGCGAGCGGGCATCCGCCCGCTGTGCGTCGCCAGACAGCAAGGGAGCCGACCGGCGATGATGCGCCAGTACGAGTTGGTCGAACGGGTCCAAAGCTACGATCCCAAGGCCGACGAGCAGTTGCTTAACCGCGCCTATGTCTATGCCATGCGGGCGCATGGCCTGCAGAAGCGCGCGGATGGAGCGCCGTATTTCTCGCATCCTCTCGAGGTCGCCGCGATCCTGACCGAGCTGAAGCTCGACGACGCGACCATCGCCACCGCGCTGCTGCACGACGTGATCGAAGATACCGACGCCACGCGCACCGAGATCGACCAGCTGTTCGGTCCGAAGATCGGCGCGCTCGTCGACGGTCTCACCAAGATCAAGAAGCTCGACCTCGTGACCAAGGAGGCCGAGCAGGCCGAGAACTTCCGCAAGCTCCTGATCGCCATCTCGAGCGACATCCGCGTGCTTCTCGTGAAGCTCGCCGATCGCCTGCACAACATGCGCACACTGGAGCACAAGAAGCCCGCGAGCCGCGAGCGCACATCACGCGAGACGCTCGACATCTATGCGCCGCTCGCGGGCCTCATGGGAATGCAGGCGCTGCGCGACGAGCTCGAGGACCATGCCTTCCGCTGGCTCAACCCGGAAGCGTATGCGGCGGTAACGCAAAAGTTGGCGGAGCTGAGGGCGCGCAACGAAAACCTCGTCGAGGAGATCCGCGCCGCGTTGAGCGCCAAGCTCGTCAGCGCCGGCATCGAAGCCGAAGTGACCGGGCGGGAAAAGAAGCCCTATGCCATCTGGCGAAAGATGGAGAACAAGCAGATCTCGCTTGAGCAGCTCTCCGACATCTACGGCTTCAGGGTCATCGTCGCGAGTGAGGCAGCCTGCTATCAGGTGCTCGGCGTGGTGCATCGCTCGTGGCGCATGGTGCCCGGCCGCTTCAAGGATTACATCTCGGTTCCCAAGCGCAACAACTACCGTTCGGTGCACACGACCATCGTCGGGCCGCGCTATCAGCGTGTCGAGCTGCAGATCCGGACACGCGAGATGCACGAGACGGCGGAATACGGTATCGCCGCGCATGCGCTCTATAAGGAACGCTCTGCCGTTCGCACGGCGGGGGCTACCGAGGTTGAGGACGCGGAACTGCCGGGGGCGGTGAACGGTGCGCAGCGCAGTCCGCCCGAGATGGAACACAACCCCTACCTGCGCCTGCGCCATCTCGTCGAGACGTTGCTCGAGGGAGCAAATTCGGAAGAGTTCCTCGAACACACGAAGCTCGAGCTGTTCCACGATCAGGTGTTCTGCTTCACGCCGAAGGGCCGGCTCATCGCGCTCCCGCGCGGGGCGACGGCGCTCGACTTCTCGTACGCGGTGCATACCGACATCGGCAATGCCGCGGTCAGCGCCTACGTCAATGGCCGCCGCTCTCCGATCGACACACGTCTCAGGAACGGCGACGAGGTGCAGATCATCACCTCGAAGACGCACCGCCCGCCGGCGGCGTGGGAGTCGTTTGTCGTGACGGGGAGGGCACGTAGCGCCATCCGTCGCATCGCGCGCGATTCCGTGCGTCAGCAGTATGCCGAGCTCGGCCGCCGGCTCGTTGCGACGGCGTTCGAGCGTGGCGAAGTGGAGTTCAGCGACGAGAAGGTGCGTCGCGTGCTGCCTCGCCTCAACCAGAAGTCGATCGAGGATCTCTACACGGCAGTGGCGCGCAACGAGCTGGCGGTTGCCACCGTGGTCAAGGCCGTCGCGCCGGAGGTCACGATCGGCGATCCTGCAGCAAACGTGAAGAAGCCCCGCAATCGCTACGACACGGTCAAGAATCAGGAGGGCTGGTTCAACCTGAGCAAGGTAATGGGGCTCAAGTTCAAGCTCGGCAATGTCGTGCCGGCAGGCGAGAAGGCGGGGCTGATTGCGGGCCCGCTGCCGATCCGGCCGGGCAAGGGGCAGGCCGAGATGCCGGTCTCTTACGAGGAGGGAGGCGCGGTGCCGGGCGATCGCGTCGTCGGTGTGCTCACACCCTCGGATGGCATCCGCATTTTCCAGATTCACTCCCCGCGCCTGCAAGGCTACGAGCACGAGAATTGGATCGACGTAACGTGGGATCTCGATCCGGAATCGCCGGTTCGGTTTCCCGCGCATGTTGTGGTGACGGCGCTGAACGAGCCGGGCTCGCTGGCGCAGGTTGCCAAGGTGATCGGCGAGGCCGACGGCAATATCGACAATCTCAAGATGATGCATCGCGGAGCGGACTTCACCGAGATGCGCATCGACCTCGAGGTGTGGGATCTCGATCACCTCAATCGCATAATCGCCGGGCTCAGGGCGAAGCCCGTTGTCAACAAGGTCGAGCGGGTGTTCGAGTAGACCGCATCGGAGTGGTTTCCACCGCTCGATTCTCCCTGCCGGATACGGTTGCTCGTCCGGCCGGAAACGGCCATTGCAGCGAGGCGGCGCGTCACATGCTGTTCAAGCGACGGGTTCGTCCGACGATGCGCGAGCGCTTGGCGACGTGGCTATGGCCGCGCCGCTCCTGGCGCCGATCGGCACGTTACGTCCTGCATCGCATCCTGCGCCTGAGGTCGACGCCGCATTCGCTGGCGCTCGGAGCCGCGGTTGGCGTGTTCGTCTCATGTACGCCGCTGCTCGGCGGACAGATGCTGCTGGCGGCTGTGATCGCGCTCGCCGCCCGTGCGAGCGCGCCGGCGGCGCTGCTGGCGACGTTCTTCGGCAATCCGCTGAGCTGGCCGCTGATCTGGGGTGCGACCTACGCTACGGGCACGCAGATTGTCGGCGAAGCAGCGGTGTTGGACGCGGGCCAGCTTTCTAGTCATGCCGACCTGCTCTGGGAGGCGCTGCTGGTCGCCTCGCCGGATCTGCTGACGCTGACGGCCGCGCTGATTTGGCCCCTGTTCATGCCGATGCTCGCCGGAAGCTTGCCTGTCGGTCTCCTCATGGCGACGGCGATCTACTATATGATCCGCTCGATGGCGCGGGGCATGGCCCGCGCGCGCCACGCGCCAGCGGAACGAGGCTCGGCGTGTGGCAGCAAATTGGAGCTGGCCGAGCAACATGTCCAAAGCCGTTGAGCCACGCGAGCTGCGCCTCGGTGTCAACATCGATCACGTCGCCACCATCCGCAACGCGCGCGGCGGGCTTCACCCTGATCCGCTGCGGGCGGCGCATGCCTCCGTCGCCGCTGGCGCGGATGGCATCACGGCGCACCTGCGCGAGGATCGCCGCCACATCTCCGATACCGACATCGCGCGGCTGAAGCGGGAGCTGACACGGCCACTCAATCTCGAGATGGCGGCGACGCAGGAGATGCTGGAGATCGCGCTGCGCCACGTGCCGAACGCCTGTTGCCTTGTGCCGGAGCGCCGCGAGGAGCGCACGACCGAGGGTGGCCTCGACGTGGTCCGCGGCGGTAAGCTGCTGGCTCGCGTCGTCGGCTCGCTGCGCGAAGCGGGCATCCGCGTATCGCTGTTCATCGAGCCGGACGAGAAGGCGATCAAGGCCGCCGCCGGTCTCGGCGCCGACATCGTCGAGCTGCACACCGGGCGTTACTGCGAGCTGGCGCTCGCCGATGACGCGACGGGCGTTGCCGGAGAGGTGCAGCGGCTCGCGCGCGCCGCCACAGCGGCCGAGGCCGCAGGGCTCGAAGTCCATGCTGGCCACGGATTGACGTACAACACTGTGGCGGCCGTGGCCCGCATGCCGGAGATCGTCGAGCTCAATATCGGGCATTTTCTGATCGGCGAGGCGATCTTCACCGGGCTTGGCGCCTCGATTGCGCATATGCGCAAACTCATGGGAGAGGCGCGTGCGGGGCAGGCTCAGCGGCAAGGCGGGCGCAAAGCCACAGACGCCGTGCCGAAGCCTCGTTCCGGCCCCGCGAAGCGCTAGGGTGCTGTCTGAACGGTTCGAGAGCGGCCGATAGCGCGCGACCTCAGGGGGCGGCGCGGAGGGCTTGCGGGCGTTCGCCGAGTGGCTTGCCGCCGGGGGGCAACCGGTTCATGCGCCTTGATTGCGCCCGCCCGGCTCTCATATCATGACATTCGCTTCGTTGACGGGCCGGACCGCGGCACCGAACCAAGCCGCCGATGCAGCCGCGCGTGCCCGCAAAGGACCGGCCTCATGACCGAGCAGCAGAAGCACTTCCCCGAGTTCTACGTCACGGCGCCGCAGCCGTGCCCGTACCTGCCCGGTCGCCTCGAACGCAAGCTGTTCACGCACCTGACGCTCGATAAGCCGGCCGCACTGGTCGACAACCTGCTCAAAGGCGGCTTTCGGCGCAGCCAGAACATCGCTTACATGCCGTATTGCGAGGGCTGCAACGCCTGCGTGTCGGTGCGCGTCCTGGTCGACGAGTTCGAGCCGAACCGCACCATGCGACGCGTGATGGACCGCACGCGCTATCTGCAGGCGCGCCGCGTTGCCGCCAAGGCGACTAGCGAGCAGTACACCCTTTTCCGCGATTACATCGACGCGCGCCACGGCGACGGCGGCATGGCCGACATGTCGGTGCTCGACTACACGATGATGGTCGAGGACAGCGTCGTCGAGACGTTCCTGTCGGAGTATCGGGAGCCGCCAGCGGCACCGCTCGCCGAACGCGGCGACACGCTCGGGCCGCTGCGGGGTATCGCTCTATGCGATCGCCTGACCGACGGCATCTCGATGGTCTACAGCTTTTACGATACGTCGAGCCGTTCGGCGAGCCTCGGCACCTACATGATCCTCGAGCACATCGCCTATGCGCGCAGGCTAGGGCTGCCTTATCTCTATCTCGGCTATTGGATCACCGGCGCGCGCAAGATGGCCTATAAGACCCGTTACACGCCGCAGGAGCAATTGACGCCCAACGGATGGAAGCGGGTCGCGACACCGTGACGAAGTCTGTTCCGACTCCAACCGTGCCTCCGGGTGAGGGGAGTGGTGTCCTCGCGCACCGTCCGCAGGTCACGCCGCAGGTCTCGATGAATTCCGCCGTCGACGATCTCGTCACCCTCCGCGATTTTCTCCGCTACGCCGTCAGCCGTTTCAATGCGGCCAAGCTCGTCTATGGGCACGGCACCGCGACTGCTCTGGACGAGGCCGCGTATCTGCTGCTTTCCGCGCTCGATCTGCCGATCGACGAACTCGAACCGTGGCTTGAGGCTCGTCTCGTCAGGTCCGAGCGCGAACGGTTGGCGCACCTCATCGAGGAGCGCATCGCGACGCGCAAGCCCGCGCCTTATCTGGTCGGCAGGGCGTGGATCAAGGGACATCCGTTCCGCGTGGACGAGCGCGTCATCGTTCCGCGATCCTTCATCGGCGAATTGCTGGTGGAGAGCCCGGAGGCCTTCGCTGCGGATGCCGGGGCAGTCAGCAGCGTTCTCGATCTCTGCACGGGCTCGGGATGCCTCGCTATTCTGGCGGCGCTCGCGTTCCCACAGGCGCGCGTCGATGCCGTCGACATCTCGCCGGACGCGCTGGACGTGGCGCGTGCCAACATCGCCGATTACGGACTCGAAGAGCGTGTCGCCGCCCGTGCCGGTGATCTTTTCTCCGGCCTCGCGGGGCGGCGATACGACCTCGTCATCACCAATCCGCCCTACGTCGCCACGGCGGAGGTTGCGGCCTTCCCGCCCGAATATCGCGCCGAGCCCGTGCTTGCCCATCTCGGCGGCGACGACGGTCTCGACCTGGTGAGGCGTATATTGGCCAAAGCAGGCGAGCATCTTACACCGGCTGGAACGCTGGTGGTCGAGTTCGGGACGGGGCGCGAGATCCTGGAGAGCGAATATCCAGACCTCCCGTTCCAATGGCTCGACACGGAGATGAGCGAGGGCGAGGTGTTCGCGCTCGCCGCAGGCGATCTTGCGGAACGAAACATCCCGGCCATGTCCGACGGGCGCCGTCGCCGGGCAAAGCGCTGATACCGCGCTGTTCGCACTGCCGCTTCGTCAACCTCTCCCCGTCGATCGCCAAGCCTGTGCGGCTTTCGCGCACTAGCCGCTTTGGCAGTGATATGGCCTACATTTCACTTCTGTAAGACGTCTCCGGGCGTTTCTCGCGGGTCGCGGGCCGGAGCCGGGCACGTCCAGCTCCAAGCATTCTTCAGGTTCCCATGGCCCACAGCTCGTTTCTGCGCGGATGCCTCGCGTCCGCAGCACTCGCCCTCGGTGCGCTCGCGCCTTTGGCACCCGTTCTCGCCCACCACACCTTCGTCACCAAGTACGACGGCGCCAAGCTGATCACGATCTCCGGCGAGATTTCGAGCGTCAGCTATACGAACCCGCACATCTTCTTTCAGGTGGTCGCGGCCGGGAAGTCCGGCAGCCAGGTCACGTGGACGGTAGAGACGGAAGGCGTTCTCGCCGCGCGCGGCAAGGGCCTCACAGAGGCGCTGCTGAAGGACGGGGCGAAGGTGTCGGTGTCGGGCTGGGTCGGGCGCGAGGGAGGTGCGGAGCTCGGCCTCAAGAGCATCACGGTCGGCGGCAAGACCATTCAGATGCGTAACACCGCGCGCTGACCGGGGAGCCGCCATCATGCCCGAGACCGAGCCGACGACCTTTTGGGAGGTGCTGGCGGCGACGCCCGTCGCTGCCTTCGTGCGCGAGAATGCGTGGGCCTATCCCCTGCTCGAGACGCTGCACATGCTCGGGCTGGCGCTGCTGGTCGGCGGCATCGTCCTCTTCGATCTGCGGCTCCTCGGGCGGAGCTCCGAAATTCCGGTCCGCCGGCTAGCGTGCCACATCCTGCCCTGGGTATGGATCGGGTTCGCCATCAATCTCGCCACCGGCGCGCTGCTGTTTTCCTCCGACGCCGCCGAGTTCGCGGCAAACGCTTCATTTCGGGTCAAGATCGTGCTGATCGCGCTGGCGGGAATCAACGCGGCGGTATTTCAGCGCTTCGCCTTCAGGGATGTCGAGAGCTGGGATCGGGGCGTCGCTGCGCCGCCACGGGCCAGGGTGCTCGCGATGGTCTCCCTGGTACTGTGGATCGGCGTTGTCACCGCCGGCCGCATGATGGCCTACCTCAAATAGCGTCGGTTGCTTCGGCTATTTGGCGAGTTCCGCGTCGATCTTGCCGAACATGTAGGACCACTTCGACGTCTGCGTCTCGACGAGCTTGTTCATTCGGGCACGCAATTCCGCGAGCAACGCGCAATCGGGCGTCGCCGCATCGGCGCCCTCCTGACCCATGGTCGATATCTCGGTCAACAGGTCGGTGGAGGCCTGGTCGAACTCGGCGATCTTCTCGTCGGCGACGAACGGCGCCGCCTGCTTCATGAACTCGTCGTGACTCCAGGCGCGCTTATCCTTGAGCGAACGCAGCTTGTCCTGGAAGGTGGGGCGGTTCTTCAGGTTCAAGTCGCGCAGGGCGGCCGCCGCATCGTCGACGACGGCTTCGAAATCGGCGCGCTCGCAAGCCTGCGCGGCGGGCGCCGCGACGGCGAGCGTTCCGGCGATCGAGGCCGCAACGACGAACCGGCGCACGTTAAGATCCTCCCGTCATGGGCCTGGCATTCTCCAATCCCGAGCCGTCACGCTACCCTTCGGCGCCACGAACCGGGTCGTGGTCGGGCCGCGATCGCCCCCAGTGCGAGCCGATGGGAGCGTGGCCGGATTGCTGGCCGGGCGCAAGCGTCTCCGCGCCACACCTCTTTCGCCTCAGCGAGCGCTGGGCAGGAGTCCGACTCAGCCGAACGCCGGACCGAAGCGGTTCGATTTCGGGAAGCCGCGCGGCGCCGACTGGCCGGCCTGCGCACGCTGGCCCACCCAATCCTTGAGGTCGCGCCATTCGAGCGTGAACGTGCGCCCGGCGCTGTCGCTCCAGGTGAGCCCATCGGCCTTGGCGAACACCCGCGCGTCGGCGAGCCCGCCGTCCTTCATGCGCAGAAGGATGACGCCCTTGCCGCGCGTCATCTCGTTGATCTCGGCGAGCGGGAACACCAGCATCTTGCGGTTCTCGCCGAACACGGCGACATGGTCGCCGGCCGCTGGCACCACGACCCGCGCTTCGTCCGGCTCGGTGATGTTCAACACCTGCTTGCCCTTGCGCGTTGAGGCGACGGTGTCGTCCTCCGGCACGACGAAGCCATAGCCGGCCGTCGAGGCGACGAGAAGCTTGCGCCCCGGTTGATGGACGAATGCCTCGACGAGGTCGTGGTTCTGCTCGATGTCGATCATCAGCCGCACGGGCTCACCGTGCCCGCGGCCGCCCGGCAGCGCGTTGGCCTCGAGCGTGTAGAACTTACCGTTCGTGGCGTAGATCAGAATCTTGTCGGTCGTCATCGCCTTGAGCGCGCGCTTCAGGCCGTCACCCTGCTTGAAATCGAGCTTGGAGAGATCGTCCTGGTGGCCCTTGAGCGCTCGGATCCAGCCCTTCTCCGACAGGATGATGGTGATCGGCTCCTTCTCGATCAGTGCGGCGTCGAGATCGACATCGATCGTCGGTGCATCGGCGAAATCGGTCCGGCGGCGGCCGAGCGCGGTCTTCTTCGAGTAGCGCTCGCGGGTCGCCCGGATCTCGTCGGAAATGCGCTGCCATTGCAGGTCGTCGGACGCGAGCAGGGCCTTCAGGTCGCGAAGCTCGCCCGAGAGCTTTGCGTGCTCGGCGCGGATCTCCACCTCCTCGAGCTTCGACAGCGCCTTGAGCCGCAGGTTGAGGATGGCGTCGGCCTGCACCTCGGTCAGCTTGAATCGGGTGATCAGCCGGGCTTTGGGATCGTCCTCGAAGCGGACGATGCGGATCACCTCGTCGATGTTGAGGTAGGCGACGAGGTAGCCGTCGAGCACCTCGAGGCGCTGCTCGATTCGGCCGACCCTGTACTGCGAGCGGCGCACCAGTACTTCGACGCGGTGCTCGAGCCACTGCTGGAGAACCTCGCGCAGGTTGAGGACGTTCGGAATCTGCCCGGCCGAGAGCACGTTCATGTTGAGGCTGAACTTGATCTCCAGCTCGGTCAGCCTGAATAGGCTCTCCATCAGTACCGTCGCGTCGACCGCGCGCGATTTGGGTATGAGCACGAAGCGGATGTCCTCCGCGCTCTCGTCGCGCACGTCTTCGAGCAGCGGCACCTTCTTCTCGTTGATGAGGTCGGCGATCGCGGCTTCGAGCTTGTTCTTCTGGACCTGATAAGGGATCTCGGTGACGATGATCTGGTACCCGCCACGGCCCGTCTCCTCGCGATGCCACTTGGCGCGCACGCGGAAGCCGCCGCGGCCCGTCTTGTAGGTCTCGACGATCTGCTCGCGGCTGTCGACGATGACGCCGCCGGTCGGGAAGTCGGGGCCAGGGATGAAGTCGACAAGCTTCTCGATCGTCGCGTTCGGGTGCTTGATGAGATGCAGCAACGCCGCGCACAGCTCGTCGGCGTTGTGCGGGGGGATATTGGTCGCCATGCCGACGGCGATGCCGGTCGAGCCATTGGCGAGCAGGTTCGGGAACGCGGCCGGCAGCACCACCGGCTCCTCGTTCGTCTCGTCGTAGGTCTTGCGGAAATCGACGGTCGCCTCGTCGATGCCGTCGAGCATGTCCTGGGCAACGGCGGTGAGGCGGCTCTCGGTATAGCGCATCGCCGCCGCGCTATCGCCGTCGATGTTGCCGAAGTTGCCCTGGCCGTCGACCATCGGGTAGCGGACGGAGAAATCCTGGGCGAGGCGCACGAGGGCATCGTAGATCGCTTGGTCGCCGTGCGGGTGGTAGTTACCCATCACCTCGCCGACGACCTTTGCGCACTTCTTGTAGGCGGAGGTCGGGTCGAGGCGCAGCTCGCGCATGGCATAGAGGATGCGCCGGTGAACGGGCTTCAGTCCGTCCCGCACGTCGGGGAGCGCGCGGCCGACGATCGTCGACAGGGCATAGGCCAGATAGCGCTCCTCGAGCGCCTGGCGCAGGTTGACGGGCTCGATGGGGCCGCCCGCGGGCAGATTCGGTTTGTCGGTCATGGGCCCGGATTAGCGCGGCTCAGGTGGGGGCTCAAGTGCCGGTGGGGCACAGCGGGGCCGCCATGCCGAGCAACCCACAGCCTCTGTGCGAGCCGGCGCCCGTCCAGGACCTGTGGTCGAGGCGGTGAAGCCCCTCCGGCCGGCGGGGCGCGGGCGCGGCGCCTGCGGGCCCGGCCGGTGCAGGTCAGCCTATTTCCCGGCGCAATTCGCCGCGATAGAGTTCGTTTTCCAACAGGATCACCTGAGCATGGCGGCCGCACTACCCGACGTTCAGCAGGTCGAGACGGCGATCGTCCAGATGACGAATGCCTATCGCCAGGAGCAGAAGCTGTCTGCGGTGGCACCGTCGCCCGCGCTCGCCGCCGCCGCGCGGGCCTACGCGGAATATTTGGCGCGCACCAACACCTTCGCCCACGACGCGGATGGCCGATCGCACGCCGACCGGGTCTCTGCCGCCGGATACGAATACTGTGAAGTTTCGGAGAACCTGGCGCGCAGCGTCGATTCGCGCGGGTTCACCGCCACCGATCTCGCCCGCACGACCGTGGAAGGGTGGATCAACTCGCCCGGTCACCGACGCAACATCGAGGCGCCGGCCGTGACCGAGACGGGTGTCGCCGTCGCGCGCGTGCCGGATCAGCACCCGAAGTTCGTCGCCGTGCAGCTCTTCGCGCGTCCCCGTGCGCTGGCTTTCGACGTCCAGATCGCCAACTCGACCAAGGCGGTGGTGGTTTACACGTTGGCCGGGCGCCAGCACGATCTCGCCCCGCACATGGCGGCGACGCATACGCTGTGCGCACCGTCGGATGTCGCTTTCGAGCGGGCCGGCAGCGGGTCACGAGCGGTGAGCCTCGCGCTCAGATACGAGACGGCGAAGGGGCAGGTGTTCGTGATCGAGCCGGGCAAGGACGGCAAGCCGACTGTCACCATCGATAAGAAGCGCCAGATCAAGTAACGGCTGCGTCCGTCGAGACGCTCAGGCGAGTGCGGATGTGCCGGCGACGAGGTCCTCGAGTCGGAGACGTGCATCGGGGAGCACGCCTCCGCGCGGTGCCAGCACCCGGCCCTCGATGAAGAAGCGCGTCAGCTTGAGGCCGGCGAGAATGTCGGCGCCGGTCACGCCCGTGCGCGAGCCCCTGAGCAGGAATCCCGGCAAGGCAAGCAACTTGTCGCGATAGGGCTCGCCGGCGGAAGCCGAGACCGCACGGCCGGACTTCGGCGAAACGTAGATCAGCGCATCGTTACTGCCGGTCGCCGCGCATGCCGAGAGATCGAGGCCGAAACCAAGCTCGTCGAGTAGGGCCAGCTCCCAGCGGACGAGCAGCGCCGGCCAGACCGAGATGTCGTCCATGAAGCCGAGCACGAACAACGTGATCTCGTAGAGGCTCGGGTGCGGGTCGCGCTCGGGCAGGAGGCGCAGCAAGGAGGTCATCGAGGTGAGCCCGGCGAGGGCGGCGGCGCTCTCCATGGCGGTCCCGGCGTGGCTGGTCCTGAGTTCGAGCGTGATATGGCCGAGCTGGTCGGCGAGACGACCTTTCCAGGCCGCGTCGACGTGGTTGCCGATCTGAAGCACGGGGCGCTGCTTGCGCGAGCGCCCGCCGTGGACGAGGCCAAGGTGGCGGCCGTGCGCGCGTGTGAACAGCTCCGCCACCGCGGCCGTCTCGCCATGCGGCCGCACCGAGAGCACGATCGCCTCGTCGGTCCAGTGCATCGCTCAGGCTTCGATGGCAGGTTTGCGGCCGGCGGGAAGCGGACGCTTCTTCGGTGGAGCCTGCTTGATGGTGCAGGGGGCGGCGAAGGCCGCGCACCTGAAGGTTCCCGTCGTGGTCCGCGAGCAGGAGAGCCGCTTTACGGAGGCCAGCCGCCAACTTTTGTAGCCTTCGCCGAGGGCAGCAACCTTGCTCTGCCAGCTGGTCAGGGCGAGTCGGCGCGACTCGCGCTCGGTCGATGCCTCGGCGACGTCTCCGGTCACGGGCGCGGCGCACTGGCGGACGGCGGCAGTGGCCGGTGCTACGAGACAGGCGGGCATGGCCGCGACCATTGCGAGCATTCCGAGTCGCGACATGGCGTTCTCCTCGGATCGGCCGGGCGGCCCCTGCGCCGGCGGGTTCACTTCTTCGGGAACTCGAGCCCCATCTCGCGATAGCGCTCGGGATCGTCCTTCCAATTGTCGCGCACTTTGACGAACAGGAACAGATGCACCTCGCGATCGAGGATGCGCTTCAGGTCCTCTCGCGCCGCCGACGAAATCTGCTTGACGGTGCGCCCCCCCTTGCCAAGCACGATTCCCTTTTGACTGTCACGCTCGATGAAAATCGTCTGTTCGATACGCACGTCGCCGCTTTTCAGCTCTTTCCAGGCCGTCGTCTCGACAGTCGCGGCGTAGGGCACCTCGTCGTGGACGAAATGGTAGAGCTTCTCGCGCGTCACCTCGGCGGCCAGCAGGCGCAAGGGCGCATCGGATATTTCGTCCTCGGGGTAATGCCACGGCCCCTCGGGCACCAGCGCGGCGAGGTCGCGGCGCAGATCTCCGACGCCGGAACCGGTCTCGGCCGAGATCATGTAGGTGCGCTCGAACGGAACCGTCTGGTTGAGGCTCGTCGCCAGCGCCAGCAGCTGCGACTTGTCGGTGACGCGATCGATCTTGTTCAGCACGAGCAGGCGCGGCAGTGCGACGGACGCGAGGCGCTCGAGAATGCGCCCGGTCGTCTCGTCGAGCCCCTTTGCGGCATCGACCACCAGCGCCACGATGTCGGCGTCGCCCGCGCCGCCCCATGCCGCCTCGACCATAGCCCGGTCGAGCCGCTTTTTCGGATCGAAGATGCCCGGCGTATCGATGAAGACGAGCTGGCTCGCCCCCTCCACCGCGATGCCGCGGACGGGCACGCGCGTCGTCTGCACCTTGTGGCTGACAATGGTGACCTTGGCACCGACGAGACAGTTGACGAGCGTCGACTTGCCCGCGTTCGGCGCGCCGATGATGGCGACGAAGCCGCAGCGCGTCGCGGCGCCCGCCGCATCGTCCGCCGTCTCACCCAACTGATTCCGTGTCGCCTCGTCAGTCACTCTTGCTCTTGCTCCACACACCCTCGCGCCGCAGCATGGCGCTGGCGGCCGACTGCTCCGCGGATCGCTTCGACAGACCTTCACCGACCGCACGCTGCCGGCCGACGATCCTCACCTCCGCGGTAAAGCGCGGCGCGTGGTCGGGGCCGATGCGGCTCAGCTCGACATACTCGGGCAGGGCGAGCCCCTGGGCCTGCGCCCACTCCTGCAACTCCGACTTGGCGTCGCGCGAGGCGGTGGGGCTCTGGTCCATGTGGTCCGCCCACAATCTCAGCACCACCGCCCTGGCCTTGTCGAACCCAGCCTCGATGAAGACTGCGCCGAGCAGCGCCTCGACGGCATCGGCGAGGATCGTTTCCTTGTCTCGCCCACCGCTTTCCGCCTCACTCTCGGAGAGGATGAGGCACTTGCCGAGGTCGATCGCGCGCGCAACGGCGGCGCAGGTCTGGCCGCGGACCATGCGGTTGAAGCGGGCGGCGAGCTCGCCCTCGCGCGCCTCGGGATACGCCGCACTCAGCGCTTCTGCCATGGCGAGGCCGAGCACGCGGTCGCCGACGAATTCCAACCGCTCGTTGTCGGCGCGCGGGGTGCCGCCGCCCCGCACGCTTGCGTGCGTCAGCGCCTGCTCGACGAGCTCACGGTTCTTGAACGGATATCCGATCGCCTTCTCGAGAGCCGTCAGTTGTGCGGGCTTACGCGCCATGACGTCACCGGACGAGCGAGAAGAATCGTCCCCAGCGGATGTCGAAGGGCCAGCGCCAGGGCGTGAGCAGGCTGAGCGCTCCCGGCTCGTCGGTGGCGGCGGAGAAGAAGATGAGGTCCGCGCGGCCGATGAAGTTCTCCAGCGGCACGTAACCGACGCCCCACTGTGCGCGGCTGTCGGTGGAGTTGTCGCGGTTGTCGCCCATCATGAAATAGTGGCCAGCGGGCACCTTGTAGGGGCCGACGTTGTCGAACGGCCCGTTCGGCTCGCTGTCGAGCACATGATACTTCACGCCGTTCGGGAGTGTCTCGACATAGCGCGGAATAGGACGCGGCGGACCGCCGTCCTCGCGGGTGGTGAACGCGCCGTCACGCACGCGCGGCACTTCCTTGCCGTTGATGAACAGCACGCCGCCGCGGACCGCAATCTCGTCGCCCGGAAGGCCGATCACGCGCTTGATGTAATCGGTGGAGTTGTCGCGCGGCAGCTTGAACACGGCGACATCGCCGCGCTTGGGCGTATCGGAGAAGATGCGCCCGTCGAACATCTTGAAGCTCGAGGTGAAGGAGTAGGCCGAGTAGCCGTAGGAGAGCTTGGAGACGAACAGATAGTCGCCGACCAGCAGGGTCTCCTTCATCGAACCCGATGGGATCGAGAACGGCTGGAACAGGAACAGCCGGACGACCATGGCGATCGCCAGTGCCTCGACAATGATCTTGGCGGTGTCCCACCAGCCGCTCTGGCGGAGATTGTCGATGTTCATTCGGAGACTCTGCGCTTGTCCTGGAGATGGCCCATCGGGCCCCCGGCACCGGTCGAAATGGCCCAGCCCCACGAACGAACGCCCCAGACGCCTTGCGGCGCCGCCGATGGCCGGCCGTGACTGGAAATGGCTCGGATGGCTATAGCGAGTTCAATCTGCCGACGCAATAAAACGCCGCTCGCGGCCGGCGGTCGGCCACGGCTCTATCCATCAATCGAACTTGCAGGGAGCAATCTCGCTATCCGCCGCAGCCACGAATAGCACTGGAAACCATGAGGTTAGGGTGTGGCGAACGGCTCTGGCGAATGCACGGAGCGTAGCCATTTCGTCCGGTCGCAATCTGCACGGAGGGCCGGACGGGGAGCCGGGCCGACTCAACCCCTTCCACGGGTGACGGTATCGCCGTGTCGGGCGTTGTTCTCGAGGAAGGAGACCATCTCGGCGGCAACGTCGATCCCGGTCGAGCGCTCGACCCCTTCGAGGCCCGGGGAGGAGTTGACCTCCATGATCATCGGCCCCCTGCTCGATCGCAGCATGTCGACGCCGCAGACGTTGAGGCCGATGGCGGCCGCGGCCTTCAGCGCGTGCTCCTCCTCGTCGGGTGTGATCGTGGTCGGCTCGGCGCGCCCACCGCGGTGGAGATTGGAGCGGAATTCGCCGGACTGGCCGATGCGCTTCATGGATGCGACCACCCGTCCGCCGACGACGAAGGCGCGCACGTCCGTCGCCTCGCTCTCGCGGATGAATTCCTGCACGAGGATGTCGACATTGGCGGCCGAGAACGCCTCGATGACCGAACGGGCGGAGGCATCGGTTTCAGCGAGCACCACCCCCATGCCCTGCGTGCCTTCGAGCAGTTTGATGACCACCGGTGCCCCGCCGACCTCGCGAATCACGTCCTCGGCCTTGCGCGGACCGTGGGCGAAGGCGGTGACCGGCATGCCGACGCCGGCACGGGCCAGGATCTGGAGCGCACGCAGCTTGTCGCGCGAGCGGCCGATCGCGACGCTCTCGTTCAAGGGGTAAACGCCCTGCATCTCGAACTGGCGCAGCACCGCGAGGCCGTAGTGGGTGATGGATGCGCCGATACGCGGAATCACGGCGTCGTAGAGGGGGAGGTCGTTGCCGCCGTACCGGAGCTTCGGCCGGTTCGACGTGATATTCATATGCAACTGGAGGGTGTTGATGATGTCGATCGTATGGCCGGCCTGCTCGGCGGCGGCGACGATGCGCTGGTGCGAGTAGAGGCCCGGGTTACGGGCGAGCATGGCGAAGCGCATGGACGGGCCTGTACGATGCTGTAGCCCGTTGGATATGGTGCCAACGCTCGGCGAGCACAATCGGTCAACAGGATGAGCCGGGTGGCATCCTGACGCATCCGCCCTCGGAGAGAGCCGAGCCGGTGGATCTCGGACGGCGGTCAACGATGGAAAAAAGGCGCGCCCATCCGGGCGCGCCGTCCATTTTCTCAATCTGAGGCGGGCGCTTTTTGCACCTCGGCCTCACCGCTGACCGGAAAGCGCGCCGATTGTGGTGGCGCCGGCCGTGACGTCGTCGCCATCGCGATCCACGCGAGAGACCTTGACCCCCGAAGAACGCAGGCGCTCGAGGTAACTGACGTTGGCCGCAGCGACCGGTTTAGGGAGTGACGCTTCGCTCAGCTTGCGCGCCTCGTCGATATTGCCGTTGAGACCTAGGATGAGCGCCAGGTTCTGCTTCGCTCGGTCGCCGTCGGCTCGGTTGGTGGCGGCCCGGCGCAGCAAGCGCTCGGCTTCGCCATGGCGGCCCTCCAGAGCGTAGGACAGCGCCAGGTTGTTGAGGATCGAGGGATGATCCGGGGCGAGCTTCAGCGCTGCCTGGAACTCCCTCTGCGCCGCCTTCTGGTCGCCGCTTGCGGCATGGGCCGAGCCGAGCGCCGATTTGAGCCGCCAGTCGGGAGCCTTGGCGTCGTCGGCCGCCATCAGCAGCTTGCGCGCTTCGCCGATGCGGCCGAGCTCGAGCGCCAGCAGGCCGCGCTCGCGCGAAATCATCCTGTCGTCCGGAGCCGCTTTGCCTGCCGCCTCCAGCGTTTCCATGGCGGCGAGCTTGTCGCCAGCGGCGCGCTGCTCGCGGGCCTTCGCGATGGCGGGTGGCAGGGACGCTCCAGCATCGGCGGTATCGGTTGTTGCGGGGTCGGACTTGGCCGAGACCGGAGGCAGACTGCCGGTCTCGATTGCTCCACCAGAGGACGCGGTGGTGCTCTCGGCCGGGGCGCTGGCGAGGTCGGGCAAATCGAGGCCACTGCCGGCGCAGCCGCCGAGTGCGGTGGCGAGTGTGAGAACGAGCGGGACGGCAGCACTCTTGGTGCGGCGCCTCGGCGGAACCTCTCTGCGAGCGGGATGAGACATGACGCCTCCTTACGACGACGTGCGACTTGGCCCGCTCCCAGGCGAACCAGCACACCACTCTTGTTGACGATGGAAGACGCAGACATCGACGCGCGTACGGTGCGGCCGCAAGCAACGGCTGCGCACGCAGGCGGCTTCGGATCACGGGGCGCCGTCCGAAGGGCGTGAACCGCTGTCGCGGTTTGCCGCTCGGAAGGAAGCGCCTTTGCTGATCACGCCCGCGCATCGCCGAAAGAGCCGGGCAACACGAGTAGGGTTGCGCCAGACGGTCGATGCTCGAACGCGGGGCCGCTATGGCGGCGCCGGAGCCGGAAGCACCACTCAGCCGTAGCAGATGCAACGTCGCCGAGCTTGTAATTGCGGCTGCATCGCTCCACTCGTCCCCGTTATCCCCAGGCCCACTGTGGCCGTGTTTCGCGAGTGGACGGGACCGTTGGCGCGGTGCGCGGAACGCTAGTGTTGCGTCACTAACGCTTGGTTCCCGGTTACGGAACGGTGGCCTGCCAAGCGTTAGTGACAATAGCAACTCTAGAATCATCGAGTTGCTAGTGTTCTTTTCGTCTCCGACACTTGGTCGATCGCATGCTGCACTGGGAACCAAGTGCCGGAGACGGAACACTAGGGGTTGCGAACGGATCACGAGCAGAGCGGCAGCATAGTGCGTGCTACCGCGAATGCGGCTTCGAGGGTCTCTTCGATCGTGCGGCTGGCGTCGATACGGTGCCAATCGATCGCGCCAGCGTCCTCGGCGAGCTGGCGCCCGACGACCTCGACCGTCGCGTCGGAAGCGTCTCCGGTTCGGTCGGTGACGCGAGCGGCAAGTGCCGCCGCGGGGGCATCGAGCCACAGGCCGAGGAAGGGCACGCCGGCCAGCTTGGCGATCTCGCGGAGACGCGCACGCTCCGTTGATTTGAGGAAGACGGCGTCGGCGATGACGCCGTGGCCGGCAGAAAGGGCCGCTGCGGCGCGATCGAACAGACGCGCGTAGACCCGGTCGGAGGCCGCCTGCGTGTAACTCTCTTTCGCCAGCCGTTCCGTTTCGGCGACGCCTGCGAGAGCTTTGCGTTCGAGGTCGGAGCGCAGGAGGACAGCCCCCGGCGCTGGTCCGACGGCTGGTGCGAGGGCACGTGCGAGGGTGGACTTTCCGGAACCCGACAAGCCGCCGACCGCGATCAGCGAGGGCTTAGCCGGAACGAGGTAGCGTAACGCGCGATCGAGGTAATCGGCAGCTTCGATGGTCGCGCTCTGGGCGCACGCCGCATCGTCGGCCTGCAAACGCGCGCGGTCTTCCGCGACGAGGGCGCGGATGGCCGCGCGCATGCCGAGGAACAAAGGCAGCGCGGCGAGCCCAACGAGATCGGCGATACTGCCGGTCCGCCATAGATAGCGGTTGAGTACGATGTTGGCGGCAGCGCGGCCACTGCGCCGGTCTAGGTCCATCAGTAGGAAGGCAAGGTCGTAAAGCGTATCGACGGTGGCAATTTCGTCGTCGAACTCTATCGCGTCGAACGGCGTCGGCCGGCCATCCCAAACGACGATGTTGGCAAGGTGAAGGTCGCCGTGACAGCGCCGCACGCAGCCTGCAGCGGCCCGCGCTACGAGTACGGGCTCGGCACGGGCGAGCGCTGTCTCCGCTGCGAGGCGCACCGCGTCGATGCGTGTCGCGAGGCCGTCGCTCGCGCTTGCGCGCGCCGCGACCGTCACGTCACGAACGATGCTGCTCATCTTCGCCACGGCGTCTGTCCCGGTGCGAATCTGCGCACGCTCGTGCGCGGTGGCAACAGCGTCGGCGAGCGCCGTAAGCAACGCGGGCGGCAAGAGCCCCGCAGCCGCCCGCTCCGACAGGAGGTCGGCTTGATCGAACGCACGCATCTCGACGGCCCATTCGAGCGGTGTGCCCGGGCCGCCGATGGCGAGGCCGCCGCCGGTCCGTTCGATGATCGGCACTACTCCGAGGTAGATGTCGGATGCCGCGGTGCGGTTCACCTCGATCTCGTGCAGGCATGCCGCGCGGCGGCGCTCGAGCGTCGAGAAATCGAGATACGGGAGCTTGACGGCACGCTTGATCTTGAGCGCGCGCGTGGCGCCGACGAAAACGATCGCGGCGTGAGTGCGGAACACCTTCGCGGGCGCCGCGTCGATGGTGCCCGCCGCCGAGAGAAACGCGACGATGCGACTCTGCTGTGTGTAGCCGTTCGCCGCGCCTGCTTGCAGCCCACGCGTCATGACGATGCCTTGCCGGGGATCGGCCCCGCGCTTCGGGTAGTGGAGTGGTAACCAGCGGCACGAGTCGCTCGATGCCGCGCCGGCGACCACCGCGGTGATCCGAGTGCCAGTGCTTCAGCGTTGCTGGTCACGCGCTTTCGCTTGCAGGCGATGCTGGCGGGCCTTCGACGACTTGCGGTCATCGGCCGTCCCCGTCTCTAATGTTCCGGTTCCGAGATCTACTTGCTACTTCGGCATGGCTCCGAGCACATTTCGGAATCATCAGGAACACGCGCAGTTCAGCAGACCGTCGGCTGGCACAGCCGCAGCGTGAACTTCTCATGAGCGCGTTCACGCGAGAAATCGTACTCGCGGCCGTCGAGACAGCGGGCGCGACCTTCGGTCGAAACGGTTTCGCCAACAGGCACCTCGTGGAAGAAGAGAACCTTGTCGAGATCGCACTTGTGCGCGGAGCTCAGCTGCAGCGCGAGGATGCTCTGCCAGGCGGGTACTGGCGCCGCCTCGGGCTTTTTCTCCTGTGCCATCGCTCCGCCGCTCGCGAGCAGCGCGGCGAGTGCGATGGCGAGAGCAGGGCGGGGTACTGCGTGTGCGCGTCTCGTGCCGCTGGGGGCCTTATTTTCGCGGGCGCGCCCTAGCACGGATTTCACCGGATTCGTCATGGGTATCCTCGCACTGGTGATGCGGCGGCCATTCGAGGCTTCGCTTCCATCTTCGACATTGGTCGGGGTGGCTGCTCGCCACCTTGACGTGCGTCAAGGAGTGGCAGGGCGGTCGTATGCCAGCGTTCGATTGGATGCGCGATCCGGTCGCTGATCGCAGACCGGTCGCCCCGCAAGCAGCCAAAGCGTGCAGGTGCTGCGGCCCTTTTCGCAGCCTCCGTTCCACGGCGATCGCAATTCCATCCGCGACGGTCGCGGTCTATATCGCTCAATCGTGCGGCCGTTGGAGAGGCCGTCGCTGGCCGAGTGCTTGGCATGGGAGCCGAACAGTGAAGACCGTGCTCGTTCACCTCAACGATCAACGCCGCGCGGAAGCCTTGCTCGCGCCGGTCGTGGCGCTTGCCAGACGCCACGCGAGCCACGTCATCGGTCTTCACGTTTGGGGCGGACTGCCACCGCTCGCTTCGGGCGGCATCCCTTACGGTGCCGACGTGATCGAAGCCGTGATCGAGAACGAGAAGCGCGAGGCCGCAGCGCTCGAGAAGATCTTCCGTGCGGCGACCGCGGGCGGACCGTTCGTCGCCGAATGGTCGAGCGAGAAATCGCCCTATCCCGATCTCGCGCAGTTCGTCATGCAACGCGGGCGAGCGGCGGATCTGGTGGTCGCCAGCCAATCCGATTCAAGCTGGGACATGGCGCCGGCCCTCGATTTTCCGGAGCGTCTCGCCATCGAATGCGGGCGGCCCGTGCTGATCGTGCCGTCGAGTGGCCGCTATGAAAGCGTCGGCCGCAACATCGCGGTTGCGTGGAACGCAAGCCGTGAAGCGGCCCGCGCGGCATTCGACGCGCTGCCGCTGCTGCGAGCGGCGGATATGGTGAACATTTTGTTCGTCGGTGAAGCCCGTACCGCAGCCGAAACAACAAGCGGCGGCGAAGAGCTGGCGGCGGCGTTGGCACGCCATGGAGTCAAAGTAACTCTGCGTGAGCAGGTCCGCGATCATCAAGGTGTCGGTGAGGCGCTGCTCGATGCGGCGTCGTCGAGCGGAGCCGATCTCCTCGTCATGGGTGGTTACGGCCACTCGCGCTTTCGCGAGCTGATCTTCGGCGGAGCGACGCGCTACGTGCTGCACAACCTCACCATGCCGGTGTTGCTTTCGCACTAGAGCGTCATCTGACCGCGATGCTCTAGATCCTGGTGCTGGAGCGCAATCCGATCAGGTGAATCGCGTGAGGTTCCGTCTGATCGGTTTCAGTTCTAGGGTGTGATGGGTCGAGGAGCGCCCGGCGCCTTCATCGATCGTGTGAATCGCATCCGCAGCTTAAGTCTGAGAGTGCTATCCATCCCTGTGTACGGCCGGACCTCGGTCGCGCGCCACCTCCATCGATACGAGGAAACGATGACAACGAATGCGACGTCCTTGAAGCGTGTGCGGCTGGAGCTGGCGCGCGATCACGACCACCCCGAGGGCAGCCGCTCGCACGGCTACGACTTCATCGCGCCCATCGACGACAACGGCCATATCGTTGCCGACGAGTGGAAGCGCCTGCGTGACCGTTGCCGTGTCAAACGTTTCTGGGCCAGCGAGCAGGACATGGTTGGGCACATCGTTCGCAAGCCGGGCGGGTCTTGGGCTTTCCATTACGACATCCACGGCGAGCCCGACGCCGACGAGAGCGGCTACCGCTTCGACCAGCACGCCTTCAAGCGCGGCGAGTACGTCTCCATTCGCGAGCACGATGGCGTGCTGCGGACGTTCCGCGTGATCTCGGTGGTCGAGACCGACTGAGGTAGCCGCTTTTTGGCTACGCGCACTCTGTGTCGTGGTGATTCACTGCCGAGTGACCGCGTCACTGGGCGAAGTTGACGACGAGGAACGCGAGCGTCGCGACGAAGCCGAGGAGCGGAACGAAGCGCGGTGTGACGAACACGCCTGGAGGCGGCGCCGTCTCGCGGCTCTTGATCAGGACGAGCGCGAGATTGACCGATGCGAACATCGCGAGAGTCAGCTCCGAGGAGAGATCGGCAAGACCCTCCAGCGGCACCGTGAGCGCGAGCGCCAACACGAGGGCCGTTGCGATCAGCGTGGCAAGCAGCGGCGTGCGGGTCGTCGCGCTCAGGGCGGCGAGGGGCGCCGGTAGCTCGCCGCTGCGCGCGAGGCCGTAGGCGACACGCGCCGCGAGGATGATGCTGGCGATGATGCCGTTGAGCGTCGCGACGATGGCGATCAACGCCATCACGCTCGGCGGCAGGCCGGTCAACCGTTCGAATACCGTGGCGAGCGGCGCCTTGGTCGCACCGAGTGTTTCGGGCCCGAGTGCGACCAGCGATACCCATACGACCGCGATGTAGAGTGCCGCCGTTACCGCAAGTGTCAGACCGATGGCGCGCGGCAGGTCACGGCGGGGCTCGTGCATCTCCTCGGCGATGTTGACGATGCCCTCGAAGCCGATGAATGCGAAAACGGCGAGCATGCCGGCCATCACGATGCCATTCCAGCGGCTGGGATCGAGCGATGGCACCGCCTCCGGCAGCCGGCTCACCGCACCGGGCTCGAACAGGAATCCCGCTGCCGCGATGAGCAGCAGACCGGCGGTTTCAATCACGGTCATGACGCCAGCGAAGGTGATCGATTCGACGATGCCCCAGGCGGCGATGGCCCCCATGGTCACTGCCACAGCGGCAACAATCAACGGGGCGGGCAGATCGACGAAGACGCGGATGTAGTCGGCGCTGCCGACGGAGATCGTTGCCGATGTCGTGATGGCAATGGCGATCACGAGTAGGCCGATGGCGGTACCGAAACGCGGGCTGCGGAAGCCTTCCTCCACATAGGCCGCTTCGCCCGCGGCGACCGGCATGCGGGTCGCCAGCTCAGCCAGGGAAGCGGCGGTGGGTGCCATCAGCAGCGCGGCGACCATCACAGCGAACGGGGCATTGTAACCCGCCGCCGCGGCCATCGGCCCGACCAGAACGTAAATACCAGCGCCGATGGTGATGCCGAGACCGTAGAGCAGCGCGTGCCAGAGCGTCAGCGAGCGCCGCAGAGTCACCTCGGGCTCAGTGCCGGAGTAGTCAGCGATCTTTTCGCTCGGTTTGGACATCTGACCTCGAACGTCGGCAACAGCCCTCCAGGTTCGGCTTGCCGATACCCGGAACGAGGCTCGAGCATGCCCGCCAACGGCTCGTTCGTCGTCGCCATTCTCTGCAATTGGTCAGGAAATCCGCCCGCAGGTGTGGTTGCTGTTGGCCTCTTGCATCTTTTCATTGCATGCAAATACTTGCATGTTCGGTCGCATCCATGTGTTGATCACGGTCAACGGCCGGGCCATGCTTGGCGATATTGTCTCGGGGGAACAACCGCGCGGCGTCGGCTTGCCGATGTCTTGCGCGCGAATAGGCAAGGGAACGGATATATGACGGCGCTGACGAGCATGCGGGCCGAGCCACAGTTCGCGGGGGAGGTGGTGCCAGGGATCGGCATCCGCCGCGTCCCATTCGATCAGCCCTGGGAGTGGCTGGCGGCCGGCTGGCGCGATCTATGGACACATCCCGGGATCAGCCTCAGCTACGGGGCCGTTTTCTCGGGCATCGCTGCGCTGATGCTCTGGGGCATGACGCTTGCTGGCGCTCAATCGATCATTCTCGCGCTGTTCGGCGGCTTCATGATCATCGGACCGCTGTTCTCGGTCGGGCTCTATCAGGTCAGCCGAGACATCGAGCGCGGTGATACGCCGACGCTGGGCTCGGCCCTTCTCGCCGGCTTTCGCCCCGAGGGGCAGCTCGGCTTCATGGGTCTCGTGCTGTTTCTGATCTTCATGGTCTGGATGCAGGTGGCCTTCCTCCTGTTCATGCTGTTCACCGGCGCCAAGGCGTTCCCGCCGCCGAGCGAGTTCCTGCATATGATTTTGTTCACCCCGCACGGGCTCGGGCTGCTGCTGGTTGGTACGTTGGTCGGTGCTGTGCTTTCCGTCATCACCTTCTCTGTCGCGGCCGTCTCGGTGCCGCTGCTGATGGTGAAGGATGTCGACGTCGTGACGGCGATGCGTGTCAGCATTCGCACCGTCATGGAAAATCCGCGGCCGATGCTGCTGTGGGCGGGGCTCATTGCCGGCTTCATGGTGCTCGGCGGTGTGACGCTGTTCATCGGGCTCGTGCTGGCGTTTCCACTTGTCGGCCACGCCACATGGCACGCCTTCGAAGACCTCGTGCTGATCGACGACCGCAGCAAGGGTTAGGTTGCGGTCGGCTGTGATGCCAGCGATCCAGACGAGAACCGACAATTGAAAAAGGTCCCGGCGCAACCCGTCGGGACCTTTTCTCTTTCCAGGCTCCCGATATGCCGTCCCGTTCTTCGAACAGTTTAGAGCAAGGGTGCCGCGAACCGTCAGTCGGTTGCGTCGGTCCGCTTCGCCTGCTCGCTCTCCCCCGGGCCCGTCAGCGGGCGATCCTGGAGCGCGCGCCAGCCGGCGCCTTCGAGATCCTCGAATTGTCCCGACCGCAGCGACCAGAGGAACGCGGCGAGGCCGAGGCCGCCGAGCGCGAGCGCCGCGGGGATGAGCCAGGCGAGAGATGTCATCGGTGGAACTCCAGCCGTTTGGTCTTGAGGCGGACGGCGTTGGCCGTCACCGCGATCGACGACGCCGACATGGCGATGGCGGCGATCAGCGGCGTCACGTGGCCAAGCATCGCCAGCGGCACGAAGACGAAGTTGTAGGCGATGGCGATGGCGAAGTTCTGAATGGCCATGCGTTGCGAGGCTTTGGCGACAGCTATCGTCTCGACGACCGGCGCGAGGCCCTGGCCCTGGAAGATGGCGTCGGCGGTCACCTGACTGATGTCGGCGGCTCCCGCTGGTGACATCGAGGCATGTCCTGCGGCGAGCGCCGGAGCGTCGTTGAGGCCATCGCCGATCATCAGCGGCTTGTGTCCGGCGGCTGCGAGTTCACCGAGACGCGCGAGCTTGCCCGCGGGGCTCGTCTCGGCGCGGAAGGTCTCGATTCCTGTCGCTGCTGCTGCGGCGGCGACAGGCCCCTGGCGATCGCCCGACAGCAGCTCGACGGTATAACCCGCTTGCTTCAGGCGGGTGACGACCTCGGCGGCATCGGGCCGGAGGCGGTCTATGAACGAATAACGAGTGATCTGGCCGTCGGCGGCGCGGTAGGCGAGCACGGATGCACCGGCCTCGCTCGTGCCGATCGGCGTGCCGCTCTCGCCGACGAAGCCCGGCGCGCCGAGCCGCTCTTCGTGTGCGTTCTCGTTTGGCAGTCTGAGGCCGGAGCCCGGAACCTCGATGACACCCTCCGCCGGAGCGACCGCGATGCCGCGCCGTTCGGCGGCCCTGACAAGTGCGCGCGAATAGGGGTGGCGGCTGACCGCGGCGAGGCGAACAGCGCGCGCCAGCGTTTCGCGGTCGGCGCCTTCCGCGCCGACGAGTTCCGGCTCCCCCAGTGAGAGCGTCCCGGTCTTATCGAGGACGATGGTGTCGGCCTCTGACAGGCGCTCGAGACCGTCCGGCGCCTTGACGAGAACGCCGCGCCGCATCAACCGGCTGGTCGCCGCGACCTGCACCGCCGGCACGGCGAGCGCCAGCGCGCACGGGCAGGTGATGATGAGAACCGCGATGGCCGCGGTCAGCGATGGCTCCCAGCCATTGCCGAGGGCGAGCCAGCCGAGGAAGGTTGCGCCGCTCAGGATGTGCACGGCCGGGGCATAGACGCGCGCGGCGCGGTCGGCCAGCCGCACATAGCGTCCGCGGCCCTGCTCTGCCGCGTCGATGAGGCGCGCGATCTCGGCCAGCAGCGTGTTCTGGTCGGTTGCCGTGGCGCGCACGATCAACGCGCCGCCGCCATTTACCGTGCCGGCGTAGACGGTGGCACCGACAGTTACAGGGCGGGGCACGCTCTCGCCGGTGATGAGACTTTCCTCGACCTCGCTCGTTCCATCCTCGACGACGCCGTCGGCGGCGATGCGCTCGCCGGCCGCAATCAGCACGCGGCTGCCGGGCTTCAGGCTTCGGGCGGAGACACGCTGGCTCGAGCCGTCGTCGGCGAGCAGTACCGCGCTCGACGCTTTGAGCCCGAGCAGGTTGGCGGCGGCGCCCGCCGCCCGCGTCCGCATCATCTGGTCGAGGAAGCGGCCGATGAGTAGAAAGAACAGCAGCGTGATGGCGGCATCAAAGTAGACGTGGTCGTTACCCCGGATCGTCTGGAACACGCTCATGCCGGAGGCGAGGATCACGCCCAGCGAAATCGGCACGTCCATGTTGAGGCGGCCGCCCTTGAGCGCGAGACGCGCCGAGCGGAAGAACGGCTGGCCCGCGTAGGCGATGGCGGGCAATGCAATGAGCGCTGAAAGCCAGTGGAACAGCGAGCGAATGCCCTGGCTCATGTCGTTGCCGATGCCGGACCACACGGCGACCGACAACAGCATCACGTTGGCGGCGGCGAATCCCGCGACGCCGAGCCGCTTCAGGAAATCGCGGTCGCGCGCGTCGGCATCCGCTTCGCGGCTCTCGATCAGCTCGGCGGCGGGGAATCCGGCGCCGTCGAGCGCTGCGATCATGGTCTCGACGCTGGTGCGGCTCGGGTCATAAGTGGCGCTGACGCGCTTTGTGGTCAGGTTGACTCGGGCTCGGCTCACACCGGGGAGCGCGTTCAGCGTGTCCTCGATGGTGATCATGCAGGTGCCGCAGTACATGGTGTCGGCGACCAGCGTCGTCGATTCGACGAGCGGCGTGTTGTCGTTCCCGGCTTCCCGCGCGGTCTCGTCAGGTGGTGTCGGAACGGGGCGGAGATTTCCGGTCACGCGTCCTCACGGGGGCTCTAGCGTTCAGGTCTCTTGCTCGTCTGGTCTTATGTTCGGCGACTTCGGCAACGATCACGGCTTCCCGAATTCACGGCTTCTGCCAAATGCGCTTTCGCATGCGCCAGACGACCGCCTCGCCATCGGACTTGAGTTCGCTCGCCTGCAGCTCGACAATCCAGGTGCCCTCTTCGAGCACGGTGACCGGCGCGATGTAGGTTCCGGCGGAGGCTTCCTTGAATTCGAGCGCCCGGTCGAGATCGCCCGTTGAGGGGCGGCCGACGCGGCCGACGAGGCGCAAGCCTGTCACTGGTCGTTTGTTGGCATCCACCATCATCGCGCGAACCTCGCCGACGTGATCGGGCACGGTGAGATCGACCGTCCATCCGAGCGCCTGCTGGCGCGCGTCGGCCTCGATCCTCTGGTTGTACTCGAGGCCCTTGCGGTAGGGCTCGTTGGCGACGACGCCGGTATGGGTCGACAGCGCCTGATAGAGGAATACGCCGTTGACGGCGAAGACGACGCCGAAAAAGGCGATCAGGCCGAGCAGAACGTGCCGCCCAGTGATCCCGCCCCCGCTCTCGGAGCCGCCGCGCGTATTGCGATTGCCGTCCACTCGGATGCTCGCCATTTGTGTTGCCTTTGCTGAGCCAAGTCTTAGCGCCTCCCGTTGCGGGTGGCGATAGCGGCGCCGTCCGCCGTTCGGACGGCAGGCCATGCGGGCGGGCCACTCCGCGGGGCGGTCTCGGGCACCAAGTTCCGTTTTGCGGCGCGGCCCGGTGCACCGTCGCGTCCTCGGCTGCCGAGCATGACACGGCTCCCGTGCGCCGCCCTCAGTGCCCCGCTGTTAGTGCAAGTCTCGTCGCACGCCGCGTGGCGAGCCGTGATCGCCCGTTCACAATCGGCACGCAAATTTCACCCGCTCACGGACGCTTGCGCCAACCGCTGTTGCCCGCCGGCCCGCTGGGATGCCGCCTGCCTCGTCGGCCCCAAGCGCCATTCGGACGGGCGACACCGTTGCATTCGCCGATCCGATGAGGCCGGACCAGTCCGGGGGGCATCGACGACGATGAAAGCGTCGAGCAGTCCCGTCTCGATCCCCCTCGGCCACTCGCGGCCTAGGGCCGTTCCGTCCGGCCCGGGGCAACTGCCTTCGCGGCACTTGCCTGACCGGACGTTGCTCACGGCTTGCGGAAGTTCGTCCCGCGTGTCGTCTTCTGCCCTCCCGCCGCGTCGGTCGCGACGAAATGGAACTCCGTCTTCTCGCCAGGGAGCTTGCCAAGCTCGCTCTTCGGAACGGTCACGTAGGCGCGGATCTCTCGCAGATCGTCCGGCACGACGCTGATGAGGGGCGTCTCCTCGCTTTCCTGGCCGAGCACGGTCATCTTGGCGCCGGGCAGGCCGTCAATGGAGAGCTTGAAGTTGTGCGTCTCGTAACGCTTGTTGAGGATCTTTACCGTGAAGGTATTGCGCACGCCGCCATCGGAGAGCTGGACGTAGAGCGGGTTGCGTTCCGCGATCACGTTCATCTCGAGCGTCGTCTTCGACAGCAGCGCATAGCCAACTATGGCGCCAACGAACGAAATCACCGCGGCATAGAGCATGGTACGCGGCCGGATGATGTTGAGCTTCAGCCCACCGCCCTTCTTCTCCGACTGGATCGAGCGGTGCGTGTCATAGGCGATCAGCCCGTGCGGCCGGCCAACCTTGTCCATGATCTCGTTGCAGGCATCGATGCAGAGCGCGCACTGGATGCATTCGAGCTGCCCGCCGTCGCGGATGTCGATGCCCATCGGGCAGACGGCGACGCAGGCGTTACAGTCGATGCAGTCGCCGCGGCCTTCCCAACCCTGGCTCTTGCGCAGCGGGCCGCGCGGCTCGCCGCGGAAATCGCGATAGGTCACGAGCAAACTGTCGGCGTCGATCATGGCGCCCTGGATACGCGGCCAGGGGCACATGTAGATGCACACCTGTTCGCGGGCGATGCCGCCGAGCAAATAGGTGAAGCCCGTGAGCAGCGCGAAAAAGACGTACGAGGGCAGCGGCGCGTGACCGGTGACGAACTCGTGCGCTAATGTCGGCGCATCACGAAAATAGAGAATGAAGGCACCGCCCGTCGCCGCCGCGATGGCGATCCACGACAGGTGCGTCATTCCCTTGCGGAACAGCTTGTTCGCCGTCCACGATTCCTTGTCGAGCCGGATGCGGGCATTGCGGTCGCCCTGCCAGAAGCGCTCGACGGCGACCATCAAGTCGGTCCAAACCGTCTGCCAGCAGAGGTAGCCGCACCAGACGCGGCCGGCGATCGCAGTGAAGAGGAACAGCGACAGCGCCGAGAGAACCAGGAAGCCGGTGACGAGGTAGAGTTCCTGCGGCCAGATCGCGAGATCGAAGAAGAAGATGCGGCCGTTGTCGATGTCGAGCATCACGGCCTGATCGGGCAGGCCCGGGCCCCGGTTCCAGCGCAGCCACGGCAGTAGGTAATAGACGGCGAGCGTGCCGGCCATAACCAGCCATTTGACGTTGCGGAAAAAGCCGTGTCCGCGCTTGGGGTAGACCTTCTTGCGGCTGGCGTACTGCGGGCGCTCGGCCTTGCGGTTGACGGCTTCGACGTCGATTTTCTCGATGCCATGGGCCTCGGCGGCAACCGTCTTCTTGTCGTCGAGAAAGGGATTCTTGACTTCGATCGTTGTCATTTCGCTTCGCACACCGCGTTCGTTGTGGGCCGTGCGGGCCGCCCCGCTGATCATCACAATGGGGTGTCAGGATTGCGAGCGAAAGCCGCTCGCGGCTGCGAGGGTCGCTTCCCGACACTTTGTCGCGCAAGTCTCGCTCTCGGTGCGCGGGAGCGCCGCACCAGGCGGCCATCTTAGGTTATTCTATGGGTCTCCCGCGCCCCGGAAAAAGGTATGCAGGGCGCGGGAGTCGATCGCATTGATAATTGTTCGCGAGGCGAGGGCTTACTTGCCGCCGCCGAGCGAGTGAACGTAGAGCGCCAGCGACTTGATCGTCACCGGGTCGAGACGGCCCGCCCACGCCGGCATGGAGCCGCCGCGGCCGGTCTGAATGCTCTTCTCGACGTCGGCCTTCTTGGCGCCGTAGAGCCAGATGGCGTCGGTCAGGTTAGGCGCACCGAGCTCGAGGTTGCCCTTGCCGTCCTCGCCGTGGCAGGCCACGCACTGCTCGGCGTAGACCTTCTTGCCACGCTCCGAAGCGGCGGCGTCCTTGCTGGAGCCGGAGAGCGACAACACGTACTCTGCCGTGTCACCGATCTGCTTGGCGTCGAGCATGCCGTCGAGGCCGAACCGCGGCATCGCGCTGTCGCGAGTGCTCTTGTCAGTCGACCAGCGGATACCGTGCTGGATCGTCTGCTGAATGTCCTCGAGCTTGCCGCCCCAGATCCAGTCGTCGTCGTTGAGGTTGGGATAGCCCGCACCTCCCTGCGCGCCACGGCCGTGGCAGGGCGCGCAGTTGTCGGAGAACACCGCCTTACCGCCGGCAGTCGCGAACTGCAGCAGAGACGGGTCCTTCTTGATATCGGCGAGGGCGGTCTTGTCGAGCTGCGAGCGCAACGCGCCCTGAGCCGCCTTGCCCGCGTTGACCTCGGCCGTCACGGTGGCGCGCTGGCTGTATCCCAGCATGCCCTTCGTGTAGCCGGTCATGGTCGGCCATGCCGGATAGGCAACCCAATAGCCGATCGCCCAGACGATGCAGACGTAGAACGTGTAGAGCCACCACTTGGGCAGGGGCTTGTTGAGCTCCTGGAGATCGCCGTCCCATACATGGCCGGTGGTCTCGACACCCGTGACTTCATCGATTTTCTTGTGACCAGCCATCAGCGGCCCCCACCATTGGATTTTTCAGCTTCGAGACCGAGCGCCCTGCGCTGAGCTTCGTCGAACTTCCGGTTGTTACCTGGCCAGAAGGCGTAGGCGACCACACCGATGAAGAGCGCGAAGAAGAACAGGAGCGACGTGACCTGGCTGAATGTTGCAACTGTGTCGTACGACATGCCTCGTTCCTTTCCTCAGCGGAGGTTGGGACCAGAGGCGTCGAAGCTGGCGAAATCGACCAGCGTTCCGAGCATCTGCAGGTAGGCGATGACGGCGTCGAGTTCGGTGACGGTCTCGGCGTTGTCGTCGAAATTGCCGACCTTGGCCTTCGGATAGCGGGCGAGAAGCTCCTTCACACCCTTGCTGTCCGGGTTGACCTGCGCCTCGATGTCCGCCTTCGCCTTGGCGATCATGTCGTCGGTGTAGGGGACGCCAGTGACGCGCAGCGTGCCGAGGTGGTTCGCCGCCTTCGTGGTGTCGAGCGGCGTCTTGGCGAGCCACGGATAGCTCGGCATGACGCTCTCCGGCACGACCGAGCGCGGGTTGATCAGGTGCTCGCGCTGCCACTGGTCGGAGTACTTGCCGCCGACGCGGGCAAGGTCCGGACCCGTGCGCTTGGAGCCCCACTGGAACGGATGGTCGTACATCGACTCCGCGGCGAGCGAGTAGTGACCGTAGCGCTCGACCTCGTCGCGCAACGTGCGCACCATCTGCGAGTGGCAGGTGTAGCAGCCCTCGCGGATGTAGATGTCGCGGCCGGCCTGCTCGAGCGGGGTGTAGGGACGCATGCCCTTCACCTGCTCGATGGTGCTCTGCACCCAGAACAGCGGCGCAATCTGCACCAGACCGCCGATCGACACCATGATGAGGATGCCGATCAGGAGGATGATCGAGTTTTTCTCGAATGGTTCGTGAGTCATGTTCTTCCCCCTTACTCAGCAGCCTGCGGACGCAGCTCCGGAGCCGCCGCAACGCGCGGTTGGTCCTTCGCATCGACCGGCTCGTCGCCACGGATCGTGCGCCACATGTTGTAGGCCATGATCAGTGCGCCGAGGACGAACAGCATGCCGCCGATGGCACGGATGACGTAGAACGGATGCATGGCCTCGACCGTCTCGACGAACGAGTAGGTGAGGAAGCCCTGCTTGTCGTAAGCGCGCCACATCAGGCCCTGGAGGATGCCGGACACCCACATCGCGGTGATGTAGAGAAGGATGCCGAGCGTCGAGATCCAGAAGTGCCACTCGACCAGACGGAGCGAGTAGAGCGCCTTACGCTGCCACAGCCACGGGACGAGGCAGTAGATCGCGCCGAACGAGACCATGGCGACCCAGCCGAGAGCACCCGAGTGGACGTGACCGATGGTCCAGTCCGTGTAGTGCGACAGTGAGTTGACCGCCTTGATGGACATCAGCGGGCCCTCGAAGGTCGACATGCCGTAGAAGGCCACCGACACGACGAGCAGTCGCACGACGGGGTCGGTGCGCAGCTTGTCCCACGCGCCCGAGAGCGTCATGAGGCCGTTGATCATGCCACCCCACGAGGGCATCCACAGCATGATCGAGAAGGTCATGCCGAGCGTCTGCGCCCAATCGGGAAGAGCGGTGTAGTGGAGGTGGTGCGGACCCGCCCAGATGTAGAGGAAGATGAGCGTCCAGAAGTGGACGATCGACAGGCGGTAGGAGTAGACCGGGCGCTCGACGCGCTTCGGAATGAAGTAGTACATGATGCCGAGGAAGCCGGCGGTCAGGAAGAAGCCGACCGCGTTATGGCCGTACCACCACTGAGTCATCGCATCCTGCACGCCCGAGAAGAAGATGTAGCTCTTCGGCTCGAACGGTGAGGTCGGGATTGTGAAGTTGTTGACCAGATGCAGCATGGCGATGGTGACGATGAACGCCAGATAGAACCAGTTCGCCACGTAGATGTGGGGCTCCTTGCGCTTGGCGAGCGTGCCGAGGAACACCAGCAGGTAGATCACCCATACGATCGTCAGCCAGAGGTCGGCGTACCATTCAGGCTCGGCGTATTCCTTGCCCTCGGTGATACCGAGCAGGTAGCCCGTGCCTGCGATGGCGATGAAGAGCTGGAAGCCCCAGATCACGAACCAGGGCGCCCAGCGGCCGGCGAGTCGCGCCTGGCTGGTGCGCTGGACGACATAGAACGACGTCGCGAGCAAGACGTTGCCGCCGAACGCGAAGATCACCGCCGAGGTGTGCAGCGGGCGCAGACGTCCGAAGCTGGTCCACGGCATGTCGAGGTTGAGCGCCGGGAAGGCGAGCTGCCAAGCGATGATGTCGCCAACCAGAAAGCCGGCGATGCCCCAGAAGACAGCAGCGACGGTCGCCACGCGGATGGGGCCGTCGAAATAACCGTTGGCGTCAATCGGGGAGTACCCCTTGCCGCCGAATGCGTGCGTCATCACATAGATGGCGGCAAGTGCACCTCCGAGCGCCAGGACGACGCCATGGAAAGCCATTGCCGGAGTGGTGGTTTTAAACGCGACCACCGCGCCTATGATCGCGACGAGACCTCCCCCCGCGACAGCAAGCGCGTCGGAGAACGCGTGCCTCTCGACCGTTGTGTCTGTCATTTCACTCCTCGCCTTTCTGAGACAAATTCCAACCCCAAAGAAGAACAGACCTGATGGAGCAACATTTCTGTTCGCTGCTGCTTGGCCTTACGGCTTTGATATCGATCAACAGGTGACCCAAAGCCTTAGGGCTTCTGTGTCGCAAATCACATAGGCGGATCGGTCGCCAGCCGATCCGGAGCGCCTGCAATCGGGCACAATCCCGTCGTTTTTCTGCCCTATTTTGACGTCCTCGGATAGATACCGCGACCGCCCGAACAACGCTTTCCCCATCGTGCGGCATGGCCGCGCAGGCTTGTCAGGGGGCATCGTCCCCAGGATTTAGGCTGCGTCCTCGTCGATGCGCAGTTGGTGAGTCTGGACGCCCCGAGAGGCGTAGTGCAGCAGCATGCTACAGACCGCCTGCTGTTCGCTCGCGTCATCGACACGCACGATCACGATGCCGCCGCCCGCCGTGAGATGCTGCTTCAGATTGTGGGCCTGACGCTCGAGGCCTGACATGGCGAATGCCGCCAGCGATGCCGGAGGGGAAGGAATGCCGGCCAACAAGCCTGTGCGCGGCAGCGGCACCGCTTCCTGCAGGATCTCCTGGATGCAGTCCGCGGGATCGACGTCTGGGGCGGTATCGATGCGATAAAAGCCGCGGCCCTCGCCGGGCGCACGGCCGAACTGATCGAAGGTGTTCGATTCGGTGCTCGCCACGAGGCGCACCCGCTCTAATCCGAAACCGTGATTGGAAAGGTCGCGCAAAGCCGACTGGACCTCGATCAGACCTTCAAAAAGGCCGATGGCGAGCGTGAGGCGGCGGGGTGGTCGCGGTGGCCGTGTAAGCTCAAGGGTGTCGGGTGACATGTGGCAGCTCCGCCGAGTCGCGGACGAACGTTCGCACCGGCGGAAAGGCCGCCGATGCGGTGTCAGGTGCAGCAGGGCAGTTAGCCCTGAGCCATCTCGTGCAGTGCCGCGGCATCGCGGATCAGCACCGTCGTCGTGCGCGGCAGCGCTATGATTCCAGCCCTTTTCAGCTTCGAGAACGTGCGGCTCACGGTTTCGATGGTGAGACCGAGGTAGTCGCCGATATCGACGCGCGTCATGGCCAGATCAACGCGAGTCGGATCGGCTCCCGTTTCGCGGTTGCGCCGCGCCAGCGCCAGAAGGAATACCGCCATGCGGGCTTCCGCCGATTTTGCGGCAAGACAGAGCATGTGCTCGCGCGTCATGGTGAGTTCGTCGGCCGCGAGCTTCAGCAGGCGACGGGCGAACTGCGGGCGCGTCTCGATGAGCTGGTTCAGCAGGTGGCGCGGGATGCGCCGGACGCGCACCTTGGTGAGCGCCTGGGCGCTGAACGTCTGCGTCGAGGGTGAGCAGTAGCCGATCAGGTCGCCGGGGAAGTAGAACGAGACGACGTGGCGGTGCCCGTCCGGGAGCAGGCGATAGGCGCAGATCACGCCCTCGACCACCTCGAGGATGTGAGACGACTCGTCACCTTCCAGAAACAGGTCCTCACGGGCCGAGTAGACGGACGGCATGGCCTGGACCAACTGCTCCGTGATCGGCTCGGAAATTTCATCGCGACGGGGCGGAAGCGGCAGTGCAAATACGTTCCGAGGGCTGTCGCTCACGGTATCCGGCATTGCAGAAAGGGCGAGCATGCGAGGTCTCCTCCGTGCCATTCTTCCTTTATGGTGATCTAACCAGCGGCATGTCTCACTGATTTCTGTCAGTCGTAACGGTGTGTAACGATTTGTAACGGGATGGCGGAGGACATAGCCTCGGCCGCTTTTCGCGTGTTGGCCAGGCGCTGAGCGGCGCGGGGGAGGTGCCAGATGGGCAAGGTGCCGAGGAGCTGCGCCCGTGTGCGCGGGGCGGCACTTGTGGCGGTCCGGCCCACGTGTGGAGTGAATGCAAGCGATGCGACGGACATGAGCGACGGCCATAACGTCAACATCCTCGTGGTGGACGATGACCAGAAGGTGCGCCTGTTGCTCAGGCGCTGCTTCGAGGGCGAGGGATTCCAGGTCGCCGAGGCTGCGCGCGGGTCTGACGTGTTGCCGGCGCTGGAGGGGCGCTCGTTCGATCTCATCACGCTGGACCTGACCCTGCCCGACACGGATGGCCTGGCCGTGGCGCGCGCCGTGCGTGAGCGCTCGCGTGTGCCGATCATCATGGTGACCGGCAAGGGTGATCTGATCGACCGCGTGATCGGGCTGGAGGTCGGCGCCGACGACTACATCTCGAAGCCGTTCCACCTGCGAGAGGTACTGGCGCGTGTGCGCGCGGTGCTGCGCCGAACGGCGGCTGAGGCCAATGGAGCGACGGCAGCGTCGGCCCGCGAGACGAAAGGGGCTCGCACGCGTCTCCACTTCGATCGCTGGGAACTCGATCCCGACATGCGCGAGCTGCGCGACGCGAGCGGCGCGCTCTGTCCGCTGACCACGGCCGAGTTCAGTCTGCTCTCGATCTTCGTCGAGCACGCCAATCGCGTGCTGACCCGCGATCAGATCATGGATCTGCTCAAAGGGCACGAATGGTCGCCGCTCGACCGTAGCATCGACAACCTGGTAGCGCGGTTGCGCAAGAAAATCGAATCCGTGCCCGACGATCCTTCGTTGGTGAAGACGGTGCGGGGCCTCGGCTACGTATTCACCGCGCGGGTCGGGCACTGAGCCCTACGGGTGCCGGACCGGCCCGGCTGCCGGGGGCGCGGAATCACGTCTCGTGTCGTTCCAGGGCCTCGGCGAGGGTGCGGGCAAGCTCGCTCTGGTGATAGGGCTTGCGGAGGATGATCTGCCCAGCAGATTCGTGCTCGTCGAGAGTCAACATGGCTTCCGCGTAGCCCGTGGTCAGCACGACCGCGACCTTGGGAAAATGCCAGCGGACTTCGCGGGCGAGGTCGACGCCGTTGATCCCGCCCGGCATGACGACATCGCTGAACACGAGGTCGATGTCGGCGCCCGCAGCCAGGATCTCGAGCGCCTTCACTCCGTTCTCCGCCTCCTCGACGGCATATCCGAGTTCGGTCAGACGCCGCAGCGCCAACCGGCGCACGCTGTCGTTGTCCTCGACCACCAGGATGCGCCGCCCCATGCCGTGCGGCGTGGCTTGAGGCGGGGCCTCGACAACCGGCATCTCCCCGGCCTCACCGACGGCTGGCAGGAGCAGTTCTACGGTCGTGCCGCGGCCGACCGCGCTGGCGATGGTCGCGTGTCCGCCTGACTGCTTGGCGAAGCCGTAGATGGTTGCGAGCCCGAGGCCGCTGCCTCGGCCTTTGTCCTTGGTGGTGAAGAATGGCTCGAAGGCGCGCTCCTTCACCTCGGGCGGCATGCCGTGTCCCGTATCCGAGACCGAAAGGCAGACGTAACCGCCTGATGCCAAGTCCGGTGCCTCTGCCACGGAACTGTCAGCGAGGTAGACATTGCGCGTCTCGATCACCAGGCGTCCGCCCTTCGGCATCGCATCGCGGGCGTTGATGGCGAGGTTCAGCACTGCGTTCTCGACCTGGCCCGGATCGACCTCGGTGAGGGCGAGATCGGAGGAGAGTGCTGTCGATACGTCGATGTCCTCGCCTATGGTGCGCCGGATCAACTCCATCAGGCCGAGCACGAATTCGTTGAGGTTGATGCGTCGCGTCTCGAGCAATTGGCGCCGGCCGAAGGTGAGCAGCCGGTCGGTGAGGCGCGCGCCCATTTCGGCCGCCTCGCGCGCCTCGCGGGCGAGGGCGAGAAGGTTGTCGTCGCCGTGAAGGCGCATCTCGATCAGCTCGATATTGCCGAGAACGACCGTGAGAATATTGTTGAAATCGTGCGCTATTCCGCCGGTGAGTTGGCCGATGGCCTCCATCCGCTGCGCCTGCATGAGTTGCGCCTCACGCCGGCGCTCGCCCGAAATGTCGCGGATCAGCTCAAGAAATCCGAGCTGCTGGTGCTCCGGCGTGCGGATCTCGGTGCGCACGACGGCGCCGGGGAAAACTTCGCCGTTTGGCCGGCGGAAATGGGCGATGTGGTGGCCAGAGCCGCTGGTCTGCGGGCAGGGGCTGCACGTCGCAGCATCGTGCCGCAGCCACTCGTCCTTGTTCTCGAAGATCGGCTCGGGGGTGGAGTGGGCCAAGCTATCGCTGTTGCGGCCGAAGACGCGCTCGAACGCCGGATTTACGTTCTGCACCATGCGGTCGCAGTCACTGATGACGAGCGGATCGGGTAGGCAGTCGAACACGACGCGGAATAGCGCCTGCTGGTGGACGAGGCTGTCCTCCGCCTTTTTCTGGCGGGTGAGGTCGATGAGCACGCCGGTGAAGAAGGTCTCGCCGCCGATGCTGTATTCGCCGATCGACAGGTGCAGGGGAAACAGCGTGCCGTCCTTGCGAACGCCCGTCACCTCGCGCCCGATGCCGATGATCCGGCTGTTTCCGGTCGTGAGGTAGCGGCTCATGTAGTCGTCGTGGCGCTGGGCATCGCCGGAATTCATGAGGATCGAGACGTTGCGGCCGAGCAGCTCCTCGCGCGAGAAGCCGAACATCCGCACGGCGGCCGGATTAACTGTTCGAATGATGCCGCTGGCGTCGATGGCGATGATACCGGCCGCGGCGGTTTCAAGAATGGCCTTGAGCTTCAACGCCTCCGCCTTGGGCTCCATTTCAACCCATTCGGTGCGGTCGTTCGCTCTGCTCGCGTCGTTCATGCGCGTCAAACACCCGAAAATGCCGCCGTAGGTCAGAATCTATGCCCGCGATTGGGGTATTGCCGCAACATGCGTCAGTCTATCGCAAAGCAACAAAAAAATTCATCACCGTTCAAATAAATGCCGCGCGACGGAACGCGCGCAGGTTTCGGGTACGGCGTCAGCGGCGAATCGTGAGCCGCAAGGAAGGACTTGGCTGTCGATCCGCTGTCTTACGTCAGGCGTGCGACAATCGCGGCAGCGGCCAAATCGCCCGAATTTCGGGCATCACAACGCCTGGAAATCGACCTTGAGCCGCCGGGCACGAGTCGCATAGCCTCGAATCATAACAAGCAGCCGAGGGATGGACGCCCAAGACTTCAGCACCCTGCCGCAGAGGCAGGCTGGTCGAGCCTTGGAGAAGCATCCATGATCGAGATTGTGATGTCGGTCTGCATAATTTCCGAGCCCACGCGTTGCGAGGACGTCCGCCTGAATTACATGGCGCAGACCGTCACGCCGCACCAGTGCATGATGAACGGGCAGGCCGAGATGGCCAAGTGGATCGAGGAGCATCCGAAGTGGCGCGTCGCCAAGTGGCGCTGCGGCCCGGCCCGCCAGATCGCCAAGGCATGAGCCGTCGCGCGACGTACCCCTCTGCGAATGGCCAGGACTCGTGGTGCAGGTGCTCGACACGCACCCTCAGCCCGGTTTGCCAGTGAGCTCGATGACGACCCGGCGAAGCGTCGGATCGTCGTCGGGCGTCGTCGAGGTGAAACCGAGCGAGATCGCAAGACCGAGCATGCCGGCATTCTCGGCCAGCACGTAACCGATGATCCGTTTCAAGCCTTCGGCTCGGCCGTAGTCGATCAGGTGCTGCATCAGCCGCCGGCCGAGCCCGCGCCCCTTGAGGTCGGACCGGATCAGGATGCCATATTCAGCGGTCTCGTAGTCGGGATCTGCATTGAAGCGCGCGACGCCAAGCAGCTCGCCGATGTCTGACAGTGCGACGAATGCGATTTCACGCGCGTAGTCCACCTGCGTCAGTCGCGCGATGAACTCGTGCGTCAACCCCTTCATCGGCGAAAAGAACCGCATACGGCTATCAGCGGCGGTGACGTCCTTGAAGAAGCGGGCGTAGAGATGCTCATCCTCAGGGCGGATCGGGCGGATCAGAACGGGCCCTATTTCGGGAAGCCGGATCAGGCGCTCCCATTCAATCGGATAGGGTCGCAGGGCCATCGGGCGGCGCGGCTCAGCCGCCTCGTCGGCGACCCGGACGCGCGCGTCGAGGGCGATGACGCCGTTGTCGTCGGCGATCAATGGATTGATGTCGAGCTCTCGCACTTCGGCGTGATCGCTGACGAGCTGGCTGATCTTGACCAGCGTATCGCAGATCGCGTCGAGGTCCGCGGCCGGCCGGTCTCGGTATCCTTGCAGCAGGCGCGAAACCCGGGTCCGCGCAATCAAGTCCTCGGCGAGCTTGAGGTCGAGCGGGGGCAGCGCGAGGCAGGTATCACGCACGACTTCGACCGACGTGCCCCCCGCGCCGAACATGACCAGGGGGCCGAACGTCTGGTCCTCCGAGACACCGATGATGAGTTCGTGCGCGAGCCGGCGGCGCACCATCGCCTGCACCGTGAAGCCGGCGATACGGGCATCAGGGTGGGACTTTGCAAGGCGCGCGAGCATGCTCGCCGCGGCGGTTTCGGCAGCTTCGGGGCTATCGAGATTGAGCGCGACGCCGCCGACGTCGGATTTGTGCGTGATGTCCTCCGACAGGATTTTCACGACGACGGCACCATGCTCCGGAACGATGTCGGCCGCCGCCGCGCGGACTGCCGCCGGTGAGGGCGCGAAGCGCGTCGGCACCGTCGGTATGGCGTAGCAGGCGAGAAGCTCCTTGGCCTCAAGCTCGCTCAGCAGCGTGCGGCCACTCGCTAGAACGCGGGCGATGATGGCGTGCGCCCCAGCTCGGTCCGGTTCACGGCCGATCGAGCGTGACGGCGGCGCGCGCATGAGCTGCTTCTGGGCGCGTGCATGCGCGACGAGGTGCATGAATCCCTCGACGGCGCTACCCGGTGTCTCGAACGACGGTATCCCGGCTGCGGCAAACAGGTGGCGCGCGTCGTCGGCACCGGACTGACCCAGCCAGTTGGTGACGAGGGGCTTCGCTCGACCGCGACTTTCCTTGTCGCGATCGCGCGCGGCGATCACCGCCTTCGCGGCTTCCGTGCTCGATGCGACGGCGGTCGGGCAATTGATGACCAGCACGGCATCCGTGGCCGGGTCGCCAAGCGCTGCTTCCACCGCGGCGCCGTATCGTTCCGGACCGGCGTCGCCGATAATATCGATGGGGTTGGCGCGCGACCACGTGCCCGGCAGCGCTTCGTCGAGGCGCGCGATTGTCTCGCGCGAAAGCTCGGCGAGAGCGCCCTTGAGATCGACAACGCGGTCGGTCGCGAGCACACCGGCACCGCCTCCGTTGGTGACGATGGTGAGCCGCTCGCCGTAGATCCGTGGCATGCGGGAAAGAACCTCGGCCGCATTGAAGAGGTCCTCGAGCTCGAAAACGCGCAGCAGGCCGGCACGGCGGAACGCGGCATCATAGGCGGCATCGAGGCCGGCTAGTGCGCCGGTATGCGAAGTTGCGGCGCGGGCGCCCGCGGCGTGACGGCCCGATTTGATGATGATGACCGGCTTCGAGCGCGCCGCGCGGCGGGCTGCGGACATGAACTTCCGCGCGTGCGTCAGTGCCTCCATGTAGACGAGGATCGCCCGGCTCTCGGTATCGCCCGCGAGATAGTCGAGCATGTCGCCGAAGTCGACGTCGGCCATGTCGCCGAGCGAAACGACGTGGGAGAAGCCGATGTCGCGGCTCGCCGCCCAGTCGAGGATGCCGGTGACGAGCGCGCCGGACTGCGAGAGAAAGGCGAGGTCGCCGCGCGGAGCGGCTATGTGCGAGAACGAGGCATTGACGCCGCGTTCCGGCAGCATCAGGCCGATGCAGTTCGGTCCGAGCACGCGCAAGCAGTGGGGTCGCGCGGCATCGAGCATGGCCTGGCGCAGCTCGCCCTTGATGCCGGCGGTGATAACGACGACGGCGCGCGTGCCGCGACGCCCGAGCTCGGCGATGATGCCGGGGACCGTCGCGGCGGGTGTCGAGATCACGGCGAGGGACGGGGGCGCGGGCAACTCGGCGATGCTGCGGTAGACCGTGCGTCCCTCGATCCTGCCGCCCTTCGGGTTGACGAAATCGAGGCGCCCCTCGAAGCCTGCCGCGAGATTGCGCGCAAGCCACGCGCCGACGCTGCCCGCCTCTGCCGATGCACCGATGAGGGCGACGGAATCGGGCGCGAGCATGTGCTCGAGATTGCGAATGGTCACGGGGCTGCTCTTTCTTCAGATGAGGGCGACTGGCCTGCATCGACCGGTTGGCGGCGACCAGGTGGCGCCAAATGCGTGGGGCGGAGGCGGATGCTACGCGGGCGCCACGACGGGCGGCCTCGGCGGGGACTCGATGCTGCGACGCAGCAAGTATGGCACTGGTTTATGTCAAAGCCATTCCGTGTGCGAGCCCCATAGCTCGGCCTCTTCTGCAAGGCAGACTGGCATGAATTGAGTAGGCCGATTGACCGCGCCGACGATTTGCCGCACGGGTGGCGACGCCGCCCACGCACAAGGGCACCACGACCGGAGCGTCGGAGAAGAAAACCCGAGGAGGAACCACATGGCTGAAGACACTGGCCCTCACTTCGCGACGCAAGCGATACATGCCGGCGCCGCGCCCGATCCGACCACGGGTGCCCGCGCGACGCCGATCTACCAGACAACATCCTACGTCTTCAACGATGCGGACCATGCCGCCGCGCTGTTCGGGCTCGAGGCGTTCGGCAACATCTACACCCGCATCATGAACCCGACCCAAGGCGTTCTCGAAGCACGCATGGCGGCGCTCGAGGGCGGCACGGCGGCGCTCGCCGTCGCCTCAGGCCATGCGGCGCAGTTCCTGGTGTTCCACACGCTGCTCGAGCCGGGCGACGAGTTCGTCGCCGGGCGCCAGCTCTATGGCGGCTCGATCAACCAGTTCAATCACTCCTTCAAGAAGTTCAATTGGAACGTGGTGTGGGCGGACTCGACCGATCCAGCATCGTTCGAGCGCGCCATCACGCCGCGCACACGCGCGATCTTCATCGAGTCGGTCGCCAATCCCGGCGGAATCGTCATCGACATTCCCGCCATTGCCGCGATCGCTAAGAACGCTGGAGTGCCGCTGATCGTCGACAATACGCTGGCGACACCCTACCTCTGCCGTCCGAAGGAGTTCGGTGCCGACATCGTCGTGCATTCGCTGACCAAGTTTCTCGGTGGTCACGGCAACTCGGTCGGCGGCGTGCTCGTCGATTGCGGAACGTTCGACTGGTTGGGGGCGAAGCATCGCTACAAGACACTGGTCGAGCCCAATCCGTCATACGGCGGCATGAAGCTCGCGGAGACATTCGGGAACTTCGCCTTCGCCATCGCCGCGCGCGTGATGGGGTTGCGCGATCTCGGACCGGCCATCTCGCCGTTCAATGCATTCCTGATACAGACCGGCATCGAGACGTTGCCGCTGCGCATGCGCGCTCATTGCGAGAACGCGCTCGCCGTCGCCGCCCATCTTGAAAAGCATCCCGCGGTGGCGTGGGTGAATTACGCCGGACTGCCGTCGAACCGATATCATGCGCTCGCCCAGAAGATCGTACCGAAGGGCGCGGGTGCCGTATTCACGTTCGGATTGAAGGGTGGCTACGACGCGGGCGTCAGGCTGGTGCAGGGGCTCAAGCTCTTCTCGCACCTCGCCAACATCGGCGATACCCGCAGCCTCGTGATTCATCCGGCTTCGACCACGCACCGACAACTCACCGACGAGCAGCGCATGGCAGCGGGGGCGGGCTCGGACGTGGTGCGCCTTTCCATCGGCATCGAGGACAAGGCCGATATCATCGCCGATCTCGACCAGGCGCTGGCAGCACTCCGGTAAGGCGTGCATATTTTCATTTTCGCCTTTGATTCCGGGGCTGCCGTTGATCGGCGGCCCCGTATCGTTTCCCGCTTCCGAATCGCACCGCGCAGAAGCAGCGCGCGCCGGTCGGAGCGTCGGTTTGATAGGCGAGAGCGGACGCAGGTCAGAGTTCGAGGCCAACGATGCGGGCGGCCTCCGAGCATTTCACCAAGAGCAATAGATCGAGGAACGGGAGATCGAAATCAGCATCGGCGACATGCTGGAAAACGTTCCGGCCGTCGCCGATGGGTGTCACGCGGTAGAAGCTATGACGCAGGACACTGCCCAGCAGTTGTCGCAGCCGGGGGGGCGTCACAGAGCAGGATGAGCGCATCGGGAGGCGCCCGCGGCGACTGACTGTCGCTACCGTCGTGCGTCCGTCTCGATACGCCTGCAGGCGTGCGGTCAAGCCGCTTACATCATCGGCGTGAGACGTGCCTGGAAACTCTTGCCGCCAACTCCATCGGTCTTGACGATGACCTTCATACCTTTGGCGGCGGTGAAGTCGCCCGTCGCCTTCATGGTGTTGGCCCCGGCCGGGGTGAATGAGACGGTTTGCGTCTTGCCGTCGATCAATACCTTGCCCTCCGCTTTGCCGCCGGCCGTGTCTACCGGCTTCTCGCTGCTATCGGTCACATAGAGTGTGAGTTGGTTGCCTGTTGCCACCACTTCCCAGTGTTGAGCACCGCCGCCGGCATCGATGAGGTGGCCGCCATTGGGGCCCTGAACGAATTTGTGGTCGGAATGCGCCAGTGAAGGACCGGCGAACGCGAGAGCGACGAGAAGCAAGAGAGTGCGCAGCATAAGTGCTCCTTCAAGTGAGATTGGCGAGGCTCAATAGGCCTCGTGGGTGGCAGGCGCGAGCGAACGTACTTCGCTCTCCGCCATGAGCCTGCGCAGAGGTTTTTCGCCATAGCGCAGGAAAAGGATTGGCGTCAGCACGGTGTCGAGAAGTGTGGAGCTGACGAGGCCGCCGAAGATCGTGATGGCCACGGGGTGTAGGATTTCCTTGCCGGGAGCATCGGCTCCGATCATGAGCGGGATGAGTGCCAGCCCCGCCGACAGCGCCGTCATGAGAACGGGAACGAGCCGCTCGAGGCTGCCTCGAACAATCATGTCTCGGCCAAAGCTCTCGCCCTCGAGCAGGGTGAGGTTGATATAATGACTGATCTTCAGGATTCCGTTGCGTGCGCTGATGCCGGCGAGCGTGATGAAGCCGATCATGGTGGCGACAGAAAGCGTCTGCCCGGCCATCGATAGGGCTACAACGCTGCCGATGAGCGCGAGCGGCACGTTACCCATGATGATGAGTGAAAGGACGGCGGATTTGTATCGGCTGTAGAGCACCGTGAAGATGCCGGCGAGGGATACGAGCGACAACAGCGAGATGATTCGCGATGCGTCTTCCTGCGCCTGGAAAGTGCCCTCGAGCGAGGTGAAATAGCCGCCTGGCAGTTCCTGTGTGGTGAGCATCGCGCGGATGTCCTCGACGATGCGAGCCATGTCCGAGCCGTCGGAGTTGGCCAATACGAAAATGCGGCGCTTGGTGTTCTCGCGCGAGATCTGGTTCGGCCCGTCGTCCTCGACGATGCGGGTGAAGGTGGACAGTGCGATAGGACCGGCCGGTGTTTCGACATTGAGGTTTTTCAATCCCTGGGTCGTGCGGTCGCGATCGACGACACGCAACACGACATCATGCCTGCGGCTGCCTTCTACGATCTCCGATACAACACGCCCGTTGATGAGACGGCCGAGCGCCTCGGTGATGGCAGCCGGTGCGACGCCGTGTGCATAGGCGGCATCGTAGTCGACGGCGACCTGAACCTGCGGGATGCGAACCTGACGCTCGACCGAGATGTCGACCAAGCCGGGGATGCTTTCGAGCCGCGTCTTCATTTGCTCGGCGAGCGAGCGGAGTGTGTCGAGGTCGTCGCCGAAGATCTTGAGCGCGATTTGCGCACGTACGCCCGACAACATGTGGTCGAGGCGGTGCGAGATCGGCTGTCCCACGTTGATATTGGCGGGCAGCACCGCGAGCCGGGCGCGGATATCGCTGATGATCTCCTCGCGTCCCCGACCGGAGGCTTTGAGGTCGACATCGATTTCGGCGGAATGAACACCCTCCGCGTGCTCGTCCAGTTCGGCTCGGCCGGTACGGCGGCCGACCGTCTCGACCTCCGGCACTTGGAGGATCAGCCGCTCGGCGATGAGCCCGACCTTGTGCGACTCGGCGAGCGAGATGCCCGGCCGGAATAGCATGGAGATCGTGAGCGTGCCTTCGTTGAACGCCGGCAGAAAGGCGCGCGGAAGATACGTCGCAGAGATCGCTGCGGCGATCACGGCAAAGAGGGCTGCTGTCATGACGAACGCCTGCTGGCGGAACGCCCAACCGAGCAACCGCCGATTGCCGGCTTTCAGCAACCGCACGAGCCATCCGTCGCCATGTGCCATCGCACCAGACTTCGGCAGGAGGTAGTAGCACAGCACCGGCGTTACGGTGATGGAGGTGATGAGGCTCGCGAGGATTGAAACGATGTAGGCGACGCCCAACGGTGCGAACAAGCGCCCCTCGATGCCAGACAAGGCGAAGAGCGGGATGAACACGAGAATGATGATAGAGGTCGCATATATGATGCCCGAGCGCACCTCTTGCGAAGCGCTGGCGATCACCTGAAGCACGGGCTTCGGCACGGCCTTGGCGGCGTTCTCGCGCAAGCGGCGGAACACGTTCTCCACGTCGACCACGGCGTCGTCGACAAGCTCGCCGATGGCAATGGCCAATCCACCGAGCGTCATGGTGTTGATAGTGAGGCCGAACCACTGGAACACGATAACGGTGATCAGGATTGAGATCGGGATAGCAGTGAGCGAGATCGCTGTGGTGCGCCAGTTGAGCAGGAAGGCGAACAGCACGATGGCGACGACGACCATCGCCTCGAGCAACACCTTCTGCACATTGTCGACGGAGGTCTTGATGAAGTCCGCCTGGCGGAACAACACGCTGACCTGGACATCCGCAGGCAGCACTTTGCGCAGAGCGGCGAGCGAGGACTCGATCTCATCGGTGAGCTTCAGGCTGTCGGCCGCCGGTTGCTTTTGCACTGACAGGATGACGGCAGGATTGCCCATGTAGCCGGCGTCACCGCGCTTGACGCGTGCGGCGTAATCGACCTCGGCCACCTGATACAGGCGAACCGGTACGTGGTCGCGATAGGCGACGGGCAGGTTGCGCAGGTCCTCGAGCCGCGTCGTTCGTCCAAGATTGCGGATCAGATACTCGCGTGCGTGTTGATCGACGAAACCCCCGGCCGTATTGGAGCCGAACTTGGCGATCGCCTGCTCGACCACCTCACGCGAAATGTCGAGCAGCGCCATTTGAGCGGTGTCGAGCGCGACCCTGTACTGGCGCACCTCGCCGCCGATAGGGATGATCTGCGCGACGCCGGGAATCGTGAGAAGCCGCGGCCTCAACGTCCAGTCGGCGATTTCGCGCGTCTCCATCGGTGTTTTCGATGTGCTCGAAACCGCGATCAGCATGATCTCGCCCATGATCGAGGTCACGGGAGCCATCTGCGGAACGACGCCTTGGGGGAGCTGCTCGCGCACGATGTTGAGTCGCTCGCTCACCTGTTGGCGGTTGAGGAAAATGTCGGTGCCCCAGTCGAACTCGACGTAGACGATCGAAAGGCCGACACTGGAGACCGAGCGGACGCGGGTCACACCGGCCATGCCGTTCATCGCCGTCTCGATAGGGAACGTGACAAGGGTCTCGACCTCCTCCGGCGCCAAGCCCGCCGACTCCGTCATCAGCGTTACGGTCGGACGGTTGAGGTCGGGAAAGACATCGACGGGCAGTGTCTTGAGAGCGAGCGCGCCGTAGACGACAAGGAGGCCCGCCAGCGCTATGACGAAAAGCCGGTTTCGGAGGCTGGCAGCGACCAGAAAGTTGAACATCCGTGCGCTCCCTCAACGGACCTGATTGAGGAGTGTCACGCCATCGGTCACCACGCGCTGGTCGGCCTTCAATCCGGCCGTTACGACCACCGAGCTGCCGTCGAACGGCTCAATCTTCACCACCTGCGGCTCGAAACGCTCGGGCGAGTTCTTCAACCAGACGATGGGCAAACCGGTCGGCCCTCGCACGACGGAGGAATTGGGCAGGATGAAGCCTTCGACCTCGTGATCGAGTTTCAGCATCACGCGCGCCGTCATGCCGACGGCGAGTTCCTCGCCAACCGTCAACACCTTGAAATTCAGCACCGTGGAATGATTGCGAAGAGCCAGACCCCGGCCGAGATATTCGAGTTCGAGCTTGTGGTGGTCATGCACAGTGGCGATGGCCGAGGCTGCGCCGACGATGTCCTCCGAGTGGGGCGCTATCGCTTCGATCCAGAATTCCGAGGGGTCGATGATCTCGAACAGCACATCCCGTGGTTCGATCACTTGACCGACGACGACACGGGCCGCCGAGATGACACCGCTGATGGGCGCTACGAGCGGCTCGCGTGCCGAGGTGCTTGGCACGAGTTCCTCGCGCCGCTGGATCAAGGCCTGCAACTCTCCGCGCACCTCGTCGATCTTGACCTGGGGTACCGCGCCCGGCGACTTCTCGTATCGCGACAGAATTGTTCGGTTCTTGGTGATCCTCGCCTCGGTCTCGGCGATTTGGCTGACGATGTTGGCTCGGTCCGCGGCCTCGATATAGGTTTCGACGAAGCCAAGCAGCTGACCGGCTTTTACTTTCATACCGACAAAGCCGACCTGTTCGCCGGCCGTGATGAAGCGGCCAGGACGATTTGATTGCACCCGACCGAGATTCTGGGGGCCAACGATGACACGCCCCGTCAACTCGACGGCGCGCGCCGCCTTTGTCCGCTCCACCACTTGGGTACGGATAGAAAGAAGGTGCTGCGTAGCCTTGGGAATGAACAGCGTCGCATCGGGCATACGCTGAGGTTGATCGGTCGCCATGGTCGATGGCACCGAGGGGAGATCGGGTGCAACTGAAGTGCCTTCGGCGGCGCGTACGTCGAAGGCCGCTAAGCTTGCGGAGAAGCCGGCCAAGATCATGATGCCTACAGTGCGGCGCACCAAGTGCACCGCGCTCGCGGCTTGGACGGGCTCGTGTTCAGTTGCGCCGACCTCTTGCTCAGCGCGGTTCCCGGTGCGCGAGCGCACTCCAGTAACAAGCAGTGTCAGCAAGACGCCGACTGCAAAGCCGCCACCCAAGCCCCAAAGCAGCACCGGGTTCATCGACAACCAACCCATCTTGTCGGCCTTCGCCGTCACCTGTCCTTTATCCAGCGACTGTGGCACCTCGAGACGGCCGGTCAGCAGATCCTCGCTCCCGTCCGCCAGCGTCAGCGCGAAGATGAGGTCGGTCGAATCGGCGTTGCCGATCCATGGTGCAGCGACTGTGAAAACGCCGGCGCCTCCTGCCTTCCCTGCCACTGAACCGCTGTCGGTCGAGACCGTCATCTTTGCGCCGGCGACTGGCTCGTTGGACGCAAATGAGTGCAGGAAGACCGTGAGGCGGTTTTTTCCGGACAACACGCCGACGAGCTCCAACTCCGGCGTTACGGCGAGCACGCGCGGCGCGACCGGCAGATTGAGCGGCGGCGGCTTGTCGTGGTCGTGCCCCTCATGCGCATTGGCGAGGAGGCTCGTGCTCATCAGTACGAGCAGCCCTGTGGCTAGGGAAAGAGCGAGCGATAAAGCCTTGCGCATAGTGTCCATCTTCCGGCGAGCCCCCGAAGTGGAAACAAGTGCATGCTTCGCGTTGCAGGGGGATTTCGCCAATGTTTCAGAGTGTAACAATAGGCCGCTGCATGCCTTCGTTGCTGAGACCATTGCCACCGAGGCCGCCGACGAACGTCGTTGACAATTCTCCGGCTTCACCTTTTCATGCCCGCCAAGGGGCAAACGCGACCGCCCCGTGAGGCGTCAGCCCAAGGATCGCGTCCATGCAACCTTCGTTCGAAGGACGGACGCTTTATGCCCTCGCCAACCGAAATCACACCGGCTCAGCTGGTCCGCCTGATCGGCTTGCCCGGCTCACCTGCAATCGTGGACGTTCGCCCGATCGGTGGCGTCGCTTACGACATGCGGATACCTGGAACATTCCCGCGCGATCCACACGACGTCGGCGGCTGGGCGAGCGACTTCGCGGGCAAACCCGTGGTCGTGGTCTGCGAGAACGGCGGCGCATCGAGCCAGGGTATCGCCGCACTCCTGCGTACCTGTGGCATCGCGGCCGAAACGCTCGCTGGCGGATATTCGGCCTGGCAAGCCGCCGCGCATCCGACCATCAAAACCGGCAAGCTACCGGCGCTCGACGCGAAAGGCAGAACGGTCTGGGTCACGCGGCAACGTCCGAAGATCGACCGCATCGCCTGCCCCTGGCTGATCCGTCGCTTTGTCGACCCCAACGCCGTCATGCTGTTCGTGCCGGCTGGCGATGTTGTCGCCGTTGCGGAGCGCCATGGTGGCGCACCCTTCGACATTGACGATGTCTTCTGGAGCCATCGGGGCGAGACGTGCACCTTCGACGCCATGCTCGACGAATTCGGGCTTGAGATCGCTCCGCTGCGCCGCTTGGCGACGATCGTCAGGGCTGCCGATACGGCGCGCCTCGATCTGGCGCCCGAGGCGGCGGGCTTGCTCGCCGTTTCCCTGGGCTTCTCGCGGATGTACCGCGACGACCTCACTCAACTTGCCGCGGCAATGAGTATCTACGACGGGTTCTATCGCTGGTGTCGCGATGCGACCGACGAGACGCACAACTGGCCTGCCAGTAAACCTCAAGCCTGAGAGACGAGTATGGGGAATCGAGTGAACGCGCCCGGTGAAGGGAACGCCGAGGTGGCCGACCCGCCCACATTCAGCGAAGCGCTCGCGACGTGGGGCCGGATTGGAGTTCTGTCGTTCGGCGGACCGACGGCGCAAATCGCGCTGATGCACCGCATCGTCGTCGACGAGAAGCGTTGGCTGAGCGAGCAGCAGTATCTCAACGCGTTGTCCTTCTGCATGCTGCTACCGGGGCCGGAGGCGATGCAACTTGCCACCTACGCCGGATGGCGCCTGCACGGATTGGCGGGCGGTCTTGCGGCGGGATTGCTGTTCGTGCTGCCGGGCGCGGCGGTCGTGCTCGCCTTGTCCATGATCTACGCTGCGTTCGGCAATGTGCCGCTCGTGGAAGCCATCTTCTTTGGGGTGAAAGCCGCTGTACTCGTCATCGTTATCGAGGCGCTGCTGCGGATTTCCAAGCGCGCCCTCAAGGCCAGCTGGCACTGGGTTCTGGCGGGCCTTTCATTTGCGGCGATCTTCTTTCTTGGCCTGCCGTTCCCGCTGATCGTATTCACCGCCGCTCTCTTTGGATTTTGGCGGGTGAGCGACGCAGCAAGTGCGTCAGCGATCAAGGCACCTCCGCAAGTCGCTTTCACGAGCACCGCCAGAACGGTCGCGGCATGGCTGGCGATATGGATCATACCGCTCCTGCTGGTCGCGGCGATTTTCGGCAAGGATCATGTGCTGGCGCAACTCGGTTGGTTTTTCTCCAAGCTCGCCGTCGTGACGTTCGGCGGCGCCTACGCCGTGCTCGCCTACATGGGGCAGGATGTCGTTACACATTTCGGTTGGCTCGATGCTGGGCAGATGATGGATGGCCTCGGGCTTGCTGAAACGACACCGGGGCCTCTCATCCTGGTGACCCAGTTCGTAGGCTACCTCGCCGCCTATCAGCATGGCGGCGGGCCGGCACTGGCGATGGGGATCATGGGAGCGGTGGTCGCGCTCTGGGCGACGTTCGCCCCGTGCTTTCTCTGGATTTTTGCAGGCGCCCCGTACATCGAGTGGATTATTGCGCAGCCGCGGCTGAAGGGAGCGCTGTCGGCCATCACGGCTGCCGTCGTCGGGGTCATTCTCAATCTGGCCGTGTGGTTCGGCCTGCACGTCTTCTTTGGCAAGGTCGATCACGTCGTATCCGGCCCCCTTTCATTCTGGTTGCCGGAGTTCTCGACACTCGACTGGCGGGTCGTCGCTATCGCTGCCGTTAGCGCCTATTTGCTGCTGTTTCGGCATGCAGGGATCGCCTGGACGCTCGCCGCCGCCGCTGCTCTGTCGCTCCTGATCCGGATGATGAGCTAAGGGCTGACGATACCAGCCCACCGGCGGGCTAGAAGGCCGCGATCTCAAGCCTCGAAAGAGGACGCGTTGGGCACAGAGCAGTCGGGAGTAGCATTAGGCTTGCTGGTCCACGCAGTGGTGCCGGAGAGGGGCTTGGCGTCACGGTCGTTTTTCGACGATTGCCAATCTCCGATCGACCGTGGAAATCGACTGCAAAAAATCGGAGGTTCAACGGTTACAGTGACGTGCAGTCGTCACTTGGAACCGTACTGTTCATCGCGTTGGCGTGAAGTCCTGTCGCCGTAACGCTCCACGATGAGAACAAATGGTGCCCCTGGAGGGACTCGAACCCCCACACCCTTGCGGATAGCAGATTTTGAGTCTGCCGCGTCTACCGTTCCGCCACAGAGGCTTGCCGCATGCGGGCGATGGCCCGCTCGGAGCGGCGATTAATAGCGGGTGGCGAGGGGCAGTCAATCGGGTTCGTCGGTGGCGGGCAAAGCCGGCACCATCAGTTCGTCGGTGTCGACGAAGCGCCGAACGCCGTCAGCGTATAGACGACGCGGTGCACGCACACGATCTCGGCGACGGTCACGCGGTCGCCGGGCGATAGTCCGCCAGCGCTGGTGACGTTGTAGGCGACGACCTCGCGCCCGTCGTCGAGCTTGACGAGGGCGGAAACCTCTCCGCTCATGCCCTCGCCCGGGCTCATCGAAAGCCGCCAGTTGAGGAAAGAGCCCTGATGGTGGGCGGCGGGGGTGAGGCCACATTCGCGCGGTGGTTCGTCCTTCGGCTTCCAGAGGTACGTACCGGCCACGGCGACGACGACGAGTGCCACAGCGGCTCCGGGCAGCATCCAGTCACGCAAAGAAGATGATCTCGGTCCGCTCATGGCGTGAGCCTACCCGAGCGCGCGTGCATCCGGAAGAGAATCCCCGGTGCGCAGCTCTTCCGCAGGGCCGCGCGATATGGCAATCGAGGGAGAGTGTGAGCCGATATGGACGGAGGTGTGCGTGGAGTTGTGGTATTTGTGGGCCGTCATGCTGGGTGTGCTGACCGCTCTCGCCCTGGAGAACCGGCGCATTCTGACGGCAGTGCGGGACGGCAATTACAGTTATGCTCTTGGAACACTGATCGGAGTGAGCGTCGTAACCGTGCCGCTTTCGCTGCTGTTCTGGTATCTCGCGCGGTGATTTCTGGCGCGGCGAACGGCAGTCGGCTGCGCGGAGGCATAGCTGCCACCACGATCACTCCGGGCGCCTCAGCGCAAACGTAACACTCAGCGGAATGTGAAGGTGGTGCGTCCGGTGAGATGATGGTGCTCTGTCACCTCGATGCGGTCGCCGACGTGGGGATCGCGCGACTTCATGGCGAGCACACGGACGTGGCGGCCGTCCTCAAGCTTGACGCCCACTTCGAGCCCATCCAGCGCGCCCTTTTGCGCCGGCGTCGCCACGCTCTCGATTGTGCCGGCGACGCGCGTCTTGGTCTCATGTGAATCGAGATCGACGAGCAAGAAGCCGCCGACCACTGCGGCCAGGATGGCGAGGCCGATGCCGGCGAACTTCAGTTGCCGCAGGCGCAGCTCGCGGTCGAGCTTCAGGCGTGTCTCGTGTCTCATCGTCTCGGGCCCTCAGGTCGCCGCAATGTGCTGGCTGCCGAATTCACTTAGTTTCGCTCACGCCGAGTGGTAGATTTCAAGGCGCATTTTTATGATCGATAGCTCTTCAACATCTTTGCTTCGGGAGCATTGCAATGCTCGAAGTTGGGCGCCTATTCCGCTCGCCCGTCGTTCTCGCTGCTGTTCTGACGGCGCTGACATTCTCACCGCCGGCCAGCGCCGACGACAGGCAGTTCACCGCACGCAGCGGCACGATCAACATTCCGGCCGAGAACAGAAGCTTCGTCCATGAACTCTCGGCCGTCGCGAAGAAGTATCCGGAATTGGCGCGGCGCTCCAGGCTGTTGGAGAACATGTGCGAGGTCAATCCGGCCTGCTTCTACGTCGAGTCGTGGACGGCATGCTGCTGCGTGGACGGAGGCGCGACGACGTGCGAGGCATTTCCGATTGAATGATCGCTGCGAGTGCAGCGGCTTGATACCTACCCTGAGTTGAGCTTGCCCCCGATGGGAGCATCTCGTGCCCCCATCGATGTTGATGGCGTGCCGGCCGGTCAATACTGGACGAAGAGCCCCGAGGGCCCGGAGGTCCGTCGGGTTCTCAATCCTCGACCCGCTCGCGGGCCGCGGTTGCGGCTCACGCAGCCTTAGCTTGGCCGTCCACCAGCCGCACGATGTCGGCCATGATGTCGTTCAACTGGAAGTCCTTCGGCGTGTAGACAGCGGCGACGCCGAAAGCCTTCAAGACCTTGGCGTCCTCGGGCGGAATGATGCCGCCGACGACGACCGGCACGTCGTCGAGCCCGTCCGCGCGCATACGTTCCATCACTTCCTTGACGAGCGGCACGTGGCTGCCCGACAGGATCGACAGGCCGACGACGTGCACGCTTTCATCGAGCGCCGCACGGACGATCTGCGATGGTGTCAAACGGATGCCTTCGTAGACCACCTCCATGCCGACGTCGCGGGCACGGACGGCGATCTGTTCGGCGCCGTTGGAGTGGCCGTCGAGACCCGGCTTGCCGACAAGGAACTTGATGCGGCGGCCGAGCTTGTTCGAGACGGTCTCGACGGTGGCGCGGACGCTGTCGAGGGCCGCGCCGTCGCGCGCGGCTGCAGCTTGCGAGACACCGGTCGGCGCGCGGTACTCACCATAGATGCGGCGCAACAGTCCGCCCCATTCGCCCGACGTGACGCCGGCCTTGGCGCAGGCGATCGACGGCTCCATCACGTTGCGGCCTTCCTTCGCCGCCCGCTCGAGATCGGCGAGCGCCAGGTTCACCGCCTTGGCGTCGCGGGAGGCGCGCCACGCCTTGAGCCGCTCGACCTGCTCAAGCTCGACGGCCGGATCGACGACTTGGATCGCGCCTTCGCCCGCGGACAAGGGTGAGGCCTCTGTCTCGGTCCACTTGTTGACGCCGACGACGATCTGTTCACCCGACTCGATGCCGGCGAGGCGGGACGTATTGCTCTCGACGAGACGGCGCTTCATGTAGTCGATCGAAGCGACCGCGCCTCCCATCTTCTCGATGGTCGCAAGCTCGGTCTTCGCTTCCTCTTTAAGCGCCGCGACCTTGTTCGCGATCGCGACAGAGCCGTCGAAGATGTCGGCGTACTCGAGCAAATCGGTTTCGTAGGCGAGGATCTGCTGCATTCTGAGCGACCACTGCTGGTCCCACGGGCGCGGCAGGCCGAGCGCTTCGTTCCACGCCGGCAACTGGAGGGCGCGGGCGCGCGCATTCTTCGACAGTGTGACGCCGAGCGCGGCGATCAGGATGCGATAGACGTTGTTCTCGGGCTGCGGCTCGGTGAGGCCGAGCGAGTTCACCTGCACGCCATAGCGGAACATGCGATGCTTGGCGTCGGTGACGCCATAGCGGTCGCGGGCGATCTCGTCCCACAGTTCGGTGAAAGCGCGCATCTTGCACACTTCCGTCACGAACTTGAGGCCCGCGTTGACGAAGAAGGAGACGCGGCCGACGACGTTGCCGAACTGCTCGGGCTTCACCTCGCCCGACGCCTTCACGGTGTCGAGCACGGCAATGGCGGTCGCCAGCGCGAAGGCAAGCTCCTGCACCGGCGTCGCGCCGGCCTCCTGCAAGTGATAGGAGCAGACGTTGGTCGGGTTCCACTTCGGCACATTGGCCGTCGAGAACACGATGGTGTCCTTGATGAGCTTCAGCGACGGCTCGGGCGGAAATACGTAGGTACCGCGCGACAGGTATTCCTTGATGATGTCGTTCTGGATGGTGCCGGTGAGCTTGGTGCGCGCAGCGCCCTGCTCGTCGGCGAACGCGACGTAGAGCGAGAGCAGCCACGCCGCGGTCGCGTTGATGGTCATCGACGTGTTCATCTGATCGAGCGGGATACCCTCGAGCAGGGTGCGCATGTCACCGAGATGAGAAACGGGAACGCCGACCTTGCCGACCTCGCCCCTGGCGAGCTCGTGGTCGCTATCGTAACCGGTCTGTGTCGGCAGGTCGAAGGCGATCGAAAGGCCGGTCTGCCCCTTCGACAGGTTCATCTTGTAAAGCGCGTTCGACTTTGCAGCCGTCGAGTGGCCGGCGTAAGTGCGGAACAGCCAGGGATTGTCGCGCGCCGGTTTGGCCGAGGATTGGCTGTTCACAGACTTGTCGCGCGGTGTCTCAGCCATTCGCATGCCCCTCTAGCCTGCCCGGCTGCCGCCGGGCGAGAAAACAAACATCCATGAGCGCCGTGCGCGGGGCGCGCGGCGCATATTGCTGGTCGCATTTATTGCACAGCAACAAGCTGAGGATCAAAAGGACTTTCGACGGCCGGGGGGCGACCGTGCCTCGTCGTCGTGGACGTATGGCAGAGGCGGCCCCGCGAGGTTATTCGCGCACGATCGCTTTCTTCTCGGTCATCGCTTCGAGAGTCTTCCTGAGACCCAGGAGCAGCAGCAGGGCGACGATCATCCCGCCGATGCTGATCAGCAGCAGGTTGGCGTCGGGGTCGGAGTGGACCACGATTCCCTGAGTCGAGAAGTAATACTCCGAGGCAAGAGCCCCGGTCATGAAGGCGAAACCAAACATCAAGGTTAGCAGGCGCGAATCGAGGAATATTTCCACGAGATGGGCGCCGGACCCCACCAACATCGACATGGCAACCAAGGTTGTCGCGTCCAGGTCCTTGATATGCAATATGAAATCGTCCACGGATCAAGTCCTCCGGAGGAGCCTCGGTTGGCCCAGCCTGCCGAGCGATCGACAAAAGGATGACGATTCATAACCGGTGGCCGTGAAGAACTGATGAAGGCCGTCAAATACCCTACCGGAAGGCTCTTTATTGCAGCGCAAAATCGTGCTTGATTGCGCGCGCTGCAGCCTTCGGGGGCCAAGCGTGCGCCCACTCAGGCGTGCTCTCTTCCGGCCGCAGACGGTGTGCGACGCCGCTTTGAGTTCGCCGCCAAGCCAAGTCGTACGGGACGGCTGCGACCGGGACGGGCGACACGAAACCTTCACGAAGCAGACAAAGCACCAGACACGAGTGCCGGGAGAGAGCCGAGACATGTCGAGCACGAGCAGCGCGAAGAAATCCGATGACACCGAGCTGGGCACGCCAGCGATTGTCGCCGCCAAGAAGGATCTCTACGAGATCGGCGAGATTCCTCCGCTCGGTCACGTCCCGAAGAACATGTACGCCTGGGCGATCCGGGCCGACCGTCATGGCGAGCCGGATTCGGCGATGCAGGTCGAGGTCCTCCCCACCTGGGAGCTCGACAGCCATGACGTGCTGGTTCTCGTGATGGCCGCCGGCGTCAACTACAACGGCGTCTGGGCCTCGCTCGGCACGCCCATCTCGCCGATCAACGATGTGCACAAGAACCCGTTCCACATCGCTGGCTCGGATGCCTCGGGCATCGTCTGGGCGGTCGGTTCGAAGGTGAAGCGCTGGAAGGTCGGCGACGAGGTGGTCGTCCACTGCAACCAGGACGACGGTGACGACGAGGAGTGCAACGGCGGCGACCCGATGTTCTCGCCGAGCCAGCGCATCTGGGGTTACGAGACGCCCGACGGCTCGTTCGCCCAGTTCGCCCGTGTGCAGGACCGCCAGCTTCTCGAGCGTCCGAAGCATCTCACCTGGGAAGAGAGCGCCTGCTACACGCTGACGCTGGCGACGGCTTACCGCATGCTGTTCGGCCATCGTCCCCACGTTCTGCGTCCGGGCCACAATGTGCTGGTCTGGGGTGCTTCGGGAGGCCTCGGCTCGTTCGCGGTCCAGCTCTGCGCCACGTCCGGCGCTAACGCGATCGGCATCGTCTCGGAAGAAGACAAGCGTGACTTCGTCATGCAACTTGGCGCCAAGGGTGTCATCAACCGCAAGGACTTCAAGTGCTGGGGCCAGCTGCCGAAGGTCGGCACGCCTGAGTATAACGACTGGCTGAAGGAGATGCGCAAGTTCGGCAAGGCCATCTGGGACATCACCGGCAAGGGCGTCAATGTCGACTGCGTGTTCGAGCATCCGGGCGAATCGACGATCCCCGTCTCGGTGCAGGTGGTGAAGCGCGGCGGCATGGTCGTGATCTGCGCCGGCACCACCGGCTACAACCTGACCATGGACGCCCGTTACCTCTGGATGCATCAGAAGCGCGTGCAGGGCTCGCACTTCGCCAACCTGCTGCAGGCGGCCCAGGCCAACAAGCTCGTCGTCGAGCGCCGCATCGATCCGTGCATGTCGGAAGTGTTCTCCTGGGCGCAGATTCCGAAGGCGCACATGCGCATGCTGCGTAACCAGCACAAGCCCGGCAACATGGCCGTGCTGGTGCAGGCGCCGACGACTGGCCTCAGGACCTTCGAGGACGTTCTCGAGGCAAGCCAGCAGCGCCATAGCTGATCGGAACGGCGCGGATCGCTGCGCCGGTCTCCATCACTGTTGACGATCTCAGGCCCCGTCCGGACTTTGTCGGTCCGGCGGGGCTTGTGCTATGCGTGCACCGATCCGTTCGCGAGGAAGAGGCGTTCACCATGGCCACCGCTATCAAGATCCCCGCAACCGCCGAGGATGTCGACCGGCTGATGCTCGATCTCGGCCATGCGGCGCGCGCGGCTGCGGCCGAGTTGGCGCTCGCTCCGCGCTCTGTGAAGGACAAGGCACTCAACGAGGCGGCACGCGCTCTGCGCGAGAGCGTGCCGGCGATCCTCTCCGCCAACGAGACCGACTTGGCGGCTGCCCGTGCGGCGGGGCGCAATGCCGCCTATCTCGACCGGCTGATGCTCAACCCGTCGCGCATCGAAGGCATCGCCAAGGGGCTCGAGGCCGTCGCCGCTCTCGACGATCCGGTCGGCGACACCATAGCGCGCTGGACGCGGCCGAACGGTTTGGTCATTTCGCGCGTTCGCGTACCGCTCGGTGTGGTCGGCATCATTTACGAGAGCCGCCCCAACGTGACCGCCGACGCCGGGGCTCTGACGCTCAAGTCCGGCAACGCTGCGATCCTGCGCGGCGGCTCCGACAGCCATGCATCGAGTGTCGCGATCCTCGGCTGCCTGAAGCGAGGACTGGCCGCGGCGGGTCTGCCCGAAGACTCGATACAACTCGTACCGACGACCGACCGCGAGGCGGTGGGTGCGATGCTGCGCGGCCTCGGCGGCACCATCGACGTGATCGTGCCGCGCGGTGGCAAGAGCCTCGTCGAGCGCGTGCAGAACGAGGCGCGCGTTCCGGTGTTCGCCCATCTCGAAGGCATTTGTCATACGTATGTGGATGCCGCCGCGGATCTCGAAATGGCGCGGCGCATCGTCGTCAATGCCAAGATGCGGCGGACTGGCGTCTGTGGCGCGACCGAGTGCCTGCTCGTCGATGCGAACGCGCGCCAGGATCTGATGGGGCCTCTGGTCAAGGCCCTACTCGACGCGGGCTGCGAGGTGCGCGGCGACGAATCTGCCCGTAAAGCCGATCCGCGCGTTCGTGCCGCCTCGCCCGACGATTACGGACACGAGTTCCTGGATGCCGTCATCGCCGTGAAGACCGTCGATGGCGTCGACGGCGCTATCCGTCACATCGCGCGCTACGGCTCGCAGCATACGGATGCTATCGTCACCGCCGACCAATCGAGTGCCGACAAGTTTCTGCAACGGGTGGATTCCGCAATCGTTCTGCACAACGCTTCGACGCAGTTCGCCGATGGCGGCGAGTTCGGAATGGGGGCAGAGATCGGCATCGCGACGGGCAAGATGCACGCGCGGGGGCCGGTCGGCGTCGAGCAATTGACGACCTTCAAATATGTCGTTCGCGGCGATGGCCAGGTGCGCCCCGGCTGATATTCATCCGCAAGAAGACGATAAGACTCCGGAGCAGGGCTCCCTTGCGTTACTGCGGCATTCGGCTTGGCGAAGTTGCACCACCGGCGGCACCGGCGCTCTCAACCATCGAAAGTCAAAGCTCTTTTGCGCGAATTGTATTTCCGTTAACGTGCCGCTCGGCAGTTGCCAGAACAAGAAGAGCCAAGAGTACGAAAGCCATTCAGGGGAGTTGACGCATGATCCGCCGCCTAGTCCTCGCCGCCGCGCTCGCCGCCGTCACGGCCGGCCCGAGCCTCGCGCAGGACGCCGATGTCGCCGGGCGCCCGGCGCTCGTCACCAAGTCCACGCAGGATCTGATCAAGCAGCGCGAGGTTTGGGGTTCGAAGCCGTCCATGACCAGCGCCCAGGCTGCAGCCATGCCGACAGGCCCGACGGTCGCGGGGCGTCCTGCGCTCAGCACCAAGTCCACTGCCGAGTTGCTCAAGGAGCGCGATCAGTGGGGCAAGGGGCCGGAATCCAAGATCGGCAAGCTCCGTCAGCGCATCAAAGAGGCGGGCAAGACCGCGAAGCGCAAAGCGAAAGCCGCTTACCGGGCAGGGAAGAAGAAGGTCAAGAAGGCCATTGACAAGGTCAAGGGCAAGAAGTCCTGAAATGATGGGCTCCGGAGTGGCGATCGCGCCACTCCGGTCGTCACGTGGGCGCCAATTGACGAGAAGGGACCGCATGCGGCCTTCTGATCGGATCGGGGTGCTCTAGCTTTACGATACTGAAGCATCACTGAAGCATCGGTGGCCGAACCCCATCAGCCTTGGGTTCGCGTGCGGCCGGATGATGCTCTGGCGCCAAGGACGGGCCGGCTTTGCATCAAGTGGAAGCGAGGAGTGCGCTTGCGGTGGCGGCACCGGCAGCTCCCGCTGGCTTGCGCATCGGCCTTATGGGCGGTTCGTTCAATCCACCGCATTCCGGACATGTCGCCGTGGCGCGCGCGGCGATGCGGCGTCTGGCACTCGACCGCCTCTGGCTGCTCGTCTCCCCTGGCAATCCGCTGAAATCCCATCACGAGCTCGCGCGCCTCGACGATCGCGTCGCGGCACTGCAACGCCTGTTGCCCGATCGGCGAATGATTGCGTCCGACCTCGAGGCGCGGCTTGGGACTCGCTACACCGTCGACACGCTGGCCGCCCTCCGCCGCAGATTTCCATCCACCCGGTTCGTCTGGGTGATGGGGGCTGACGGTTTCGCCGAGATGCACTGCTGGCGGAACTGGCGGGATATCGCTGCGCTCGCGCCAATCGCGGTCGTGGACCGGCCGGGGTGGCGCTTCAAGGCACTCTCTTCACCGGTCGCCCGGACGATGGCACGCCGCCGTCTCGACGAGCGCCTGGCGCGCCGCCTGCCATGCGCCAAGCCACCCGCTTGGACATTCCTTTCGACCCGATTGAACCCCCAGTCCTCGACTTCCATCCGACGTCTGAGGACAACGTGAAGGGAGCTCGGGTTGAGCAGCCGGGGTGCGTGGTCGGTAACGGCGGTGGCGCAAACGGGTTGCCGGAGGGGCATCGTCGCGCCTATCTTCAGAGTGGGCGAGTCTGCATTGGGCCGCCCGGCCTGTTTTCCCGATTCACCGAAGCAAGCGAAGAAGGACGTCCACCTCACGATGAGAACCGCAACAGCGGGTGCCGGAACCGGCATCGCTTCCGCCGAGGCACTGTCCGCCAAGGACGCCTCGAAGGCCCTTCTCGAGATGGTGTGCCACTGGCTTGACGAGGCCAAGGCCGAAGAGATCGTCACCATCGATCTCGAAGGGAAATCGTCGATGGGCGATTACATGGTGATCGCCTCGGGTCGCACCGACCGTCACGTTGGCGCCATTGCCGATCAGATTCAGCGCAAATTGAAGGAAGGCGGCGTGTCCGGCGTTCGCGTCGAGGGCATGGAAGCCTGCGACTGGGTGCTGATCGACACGGGCGACATCATTGTTCATGTGTTCCGTCCCGAGGTGCGAGATTTCTACAACCTCGAGAAGATGTGGAGCATGGACCGTCCGAGCGACGCTACGGCCCATTGAAGCCTGGGCTCGAGTTTGATCGAGTGATGAAGGCGCCACGCGTTTTCATCGGACGCGGGTTCGCACACTCGGTCAAGGCCATCGGCACGAGCGACGCTTGAAATGCGTTGCTTGGCGCAAAGGTGTCGTGCATGCGCATTTCGATCGTCGCCATCGGCCGCTTGAAGGACGGCGGCGAAGCTGAACTCGTCGCCCGTTATCGCGAGCGGATAGAGGGGGCTGGCCGGGGGCTGGCGCTCGGGCCGCTCTCAATCACCGAATTTCCCGAATCCCGCTTGAGTGATGCGCCGGGCCGTTCGGCCGACGAGGGTTCGCGCCTGGTCGAGGCGAGCGCGCGCGCCGATGTCCGCGTCATCCTCGACGAGCGCGGCAAGGCTATGGGGAGCGAGGCGTTCGCGCGTTGGCTCGCCAGCGAGCGTGACCAGGGCGCGCGAGAGATCGCTTTCCTGATTGGTGGACCCGACGGCCACGGTGTAGCGGTCAGGGCCCTGCCCGCAACCAAGCTCACCCTCGGGCCGATGACGCTGCCCCATGGTCTCGTTCGTGTGATTCTGGCGGAGCAGATCTATCGGGCGATCACCATTCTAGCAGGGCATCCCTACCACCGTGCATGAACCGCGAGCGCCGCGGGCGATCTCAGATTTTCGCGACGATGCGGTCGAGCAGGACTGTCGGCAGGACGCGCCGGATAGCGGCGGCGACGTGGGTCTGGTTGGTGACGAAGTAGCGGGCCTTCGGACGACGCGACTCGAGCGCGTGAACGAGGCGGCGGACGACCGCCTCCGGCTCGAGCTTGCCGCGCTGCTGGCCGCCCTTTTCCATCGACTGCAGCCGGGCGAGATATCGCTCGCGGTGCGCCGAGCCTTCGATATCGACGTTGGCGCGGAAGTTCGCGAGGGCCGTTTCGACGAAGCGCGTGCGGATAGGGCCAGGCTCGATCAGCGACACGGAAATGCCGCTGCCGGCGAGTTCGAGCCGCATCGCGTCGCTCAAGGCTTCAAGCGCGAACTTCGAGGCGCAGTAAGCCCCGCGGTAAGGCACCGCCACGAGGCCCAGCACGGACGAGCATTGCACGATGCGTCCGTGGCCGTTGCGCCGCATCGCCGGAATCATCCGCCGCGTGAGGTCGTGCGTGCCGATGACGTTCACCTCGATCTGATGGCGCAACGCACTCGGCTCGATATCCTCGATGGCGCCGACCTGACCGAACGCCGCATTGTTGAAGAGAGCCGTGACGGTGCCGCCCGCAAGGTCGAGCGCGGCTTGCGCGCAGGCTTCGACCGAGCGCGGGTCGCCAAGCTCGAGCGGGAGCGCCTCGACACCGACCTCACGATGCAGCCGTTCGAGATCCTCGGTCCGCCGCGCCGTGGCAAGAACGTGCCAGCCCCGCGCCCGCAGTGCGCCCGCCGCGCTGAGGCCGATGCCGGAGGACGCGCCGGTGATGAGGATTGTGCGTCTCGATGACATAGCCGCTCCCGGAATATTCGAAGCCTTTCGGCCTTCAATTCACGGTTTGCGCCGACCTGCCAACCGAAAAAGGTGCGTGCACCGAGGCGAGGTGAATTGTGCGCCCGGATTGCTGCCCCGTTGCCGGGCGAGTGCCTAACGGCAGAGCAAAATTCACACTTTCGAATGCCATGTTCACGCAATGGTGATTTCAAGTGGCACCTAAGAACAATAACGAAACAGTCGTTCTGCGACCATCGGACAATTTCCGCTGAGCCTCTTTCACGGTGCAATACGTGACGAAGGCGCTGTTCGCCCAAAGCCGTTCGGTCGCAGGTTGCGTCGGGAGTGTTCGGACTCGCGGCGCATTCGGCGGCCTGGGCCGTCGGAGTTCATGCCGCGGGGTGGGGGCCGCTGCGGTCGTGACGTTCGGGGGATTGGGTGAGTGAGATACGGCGAGAGTTGAGGCGAGGGGTGCGGCGATGTTCTCCGAGATCACGTCTAAGACGCTGAAGACCTATATCGACGCGTCGCCGATTCCGCTGACGCTGGCATCGCCTGTGTTCGACGATTGCCCGATCATCCTGTGCAACGATTCCTTCCTGGAGCTCACGGGATACGCGCGCGACGATGTCATCGGCCGCAATTGCCGGTTTCTGCAAGGCCGCAACACCGACCCGAAGGTGCGTGGCCAGCTGCGCGCGGCGATTGAGCAGCGCACGGAAGCCCTCGTCCAGATCACCAATTACAGGCGAGATGGCAGCGAGTTCGAGAACATCGTTTTCCTGCTGCCCATCTTCAATGGGGCCGGCGATCTGCTCTACGTCCTCGGCTCGCAGTGCGACGTGACCGCTCAATTGCGCAAGATATCGCCGCAGGAGCACGCCCAACTCCTCGAATCTGGAATCGAGGTGGCAAGGCCCGAACTCGTGGCTGGCGACAGGCTGCGGCTGCTGGAGCGCCCTCCTTTGACACAGAGCCTTCGAGCCGTGCTGACCAGCGAGATGTTCGAGTAGCCCAACCGTCACCGGCGGTGCGCGCCTCGCAATTTGCTCCTCCTCAATGGACCGCGAATGGACCGCGCCGCCGCCGGTGTGCCGCGACGGGTTGCGAGCTGTCTCCTGGGCGGCGAAAGTGGGCCTGGGGTGGCCCCGAGAGTGGCGGGGCCTCGGGTGGAGGGGGCTCTTGCGCGATGACACGAGGCGAGGAACCGGGGGCGAATGCGCGCGGCGGTCTCGAACCGCTGGCGCCGATCGTCGTGACACTGGTCCACGGAACCTTCGCGCAGGGCGCAGCGTGGACGAGGGAAGGATCGGTCCTGCGCGACGAGATCGCAGAGGCGCTCGGAGCGGAGGCGGGTGGCGTCGCCTTCGACGTGTTCGAATGGTCGGGCAGAAACGCGCACAAGGCTCGGGTGAAGGCCGGCTACGAACTGGCAGACCATATCCGCGAGCTACGGCGCCGGATGCCGGCGTGCCGACACTTCATCGTCGCGCACAGCCACGGCGGAAACGTCGCGCTCCTCGCGCACAAGCACCTCGATGTGGCCCAGCATGCTCTCGGCATCGCGACACTCGGCACACCGTTCCTGCATGCGCGCCTACGCGGGGATCTCGCGTTCAAGACGCTGCGCTCGCTCGAACGGGAGGCCGTCGAGGAGAACCAGCTTGCCGCGGCGATGTTCGCGTTCGCGCTGACGGTCGCGACGGTCGCGGTGCTCGGCAACACCTTCGAAGGCCGGTTGTCGAACGCCTGGTGGTGGGCGTTCGCGGTTGCTTTAGCGGTGGGGTACGCCGCGCGTCCGCTGTTCCAGCGTTTCGTCACGCCGCATCTCGTCCGTCTGCTGTTCCGCTTCAGTGGCAAGCGCGCCGCCATGCGCCTCGCCGACGCCATTGCTTTTCCAGCGCTGCCCGACACGCACATCCTGAGCTTTGTCTACCCGCGCGACGAGGCGGGCCTGCTGCTCGACACGCTCGAACTGACGACCAAGGCGCCGACGCGGATCATGGAGTGGGTGTTCGGCATAGGGCTTCTGGTGCTGGCGCCGATGTTGTTCATCGCGCCTTATGCATCGGTCGCCAACGTTGTCGCGGGTGATTATTTCGGCTTCGACGCAGAGCGCGTGGCCGACTTTGCCATCAAAGCGTTCATGGCTCTCTACCTGGGCTTCATCGGCCTGTGGCTCCTGTTTCTCGCTGTCCGGTATGTGCTGAGCCTGTTGCGCGGCCATCCGGCGGGCTTCGGCTGGGAACGCCCCGCGCTGCACAACTGGGCGGAGATCGGCGCAACGGCGAGCGCCGAGGTTCCCGCGTCCCGCTCGAACGTCGCCGAAACGGTTCCTTACAAGGCAGAGGCGGTCAGTGCTGGCCTTCGCCACTCCGGTCTCTACGAGGACCGGCGCATCCTGAAGGCGCTGGCGTTCTGGATCGGTCACGTGAGGTAACAGTCGTTCCCCGCGTGCAGGGATGACGCGGCATGGGGTTGCGCCCAGCCTTTCGAGCGGCAAGAGTGTTGCGGCAACTCATAACGGGAGGAATGAACATCCAGATGGATGCTCGCGAGGCTGCTCGTCACGGAGACGACCCCATCCATGTCGGACGCACGCCGATCGTCGTGACGCTGGTGCACGGAACGTTCGCGACAGGTGCTCCCTGGACGAAGGAGGGCTCGGCGCTGCGCGACGAGATCACTGCCGCGCTTCCCGGCCGGCACGTCGTTTTCGACACGTTCGAATGGTCAGGCCGGAATACGCACAAGGCGCGCGTCAAGGCGGGCTATGCGCTGGCGGCCCACGTGGCGGAGCTGAGGACGCGATACCCGAGATGCAAGCATTTCATCGTCGCCCACAGCCATGGCGGCAACGTCGCGCTGTTCGCTCACAAGCACTTGCCGAACGTGTTTCATGCGCTGGGCATCGCGACGCTCGGAACACCCTTCCTCCAAGCCCGATTGAGTGCAGATCTCGACGGCAAATCTCTCGACGAGCTTCTCACCGAGGCGCCGCGATACACCGAAGGTGTCGCCCACGCGATTGGCTGGTTCCTGGCGTTCGTCTCGTGGCTCATTTACGGAACGGCGCTACGCGATAGCGCCTTCGATGCCTGGTACTGGGCCGCGGCGGCGGCTGCCGCGACGGGTGGACTCGCGGGCTACCTGACAACACTCGTCTTTCCAGCCATCGCCCGTTTCTGGCACCTGCGCGGTGGCAAGCGCGCGGCGGTTCGTCTGGCCGATGCGGTGCGCCTCGCGCCGATGCCTGCAACGCATGTTCTGAGCTTCATCTATCCGGGGGACGAGGCGGGGCGGGTGCTCGACGCGCTCGAGGTAACGACGGCGGCTCCGACGGCGGCGATCGGGTTCATCAAGGAAAACGCGCGCCATTTTCTCGGCGGCCTCTATCTACTCGTGATCGGACTGGGAGTAGCGCTGGTGATCGCCAAGGATATCGTGAGCTTCGACGACAAGGCGCTCAGCAACGCCCTTGCATCGGGGTTCGCGTTCATCGTCTTGGGCACGCTCTATGCCCTCGTACTGCTGGCGGCGCTGCGTTACGTGCTGTCGCTGCTGCGCGGGCATCCGGCGGGCTTCGGCTGGGAGCGTCCCTCAATTCACGCGCATGTCGCGGTGGGCGTGGCACCCGAAGCGGAAGGGCTCGAAGCCAGGTCCTATTCTCACATCGAAGTGCCGTTCACCGCCGCGGCGGATGCGAAGCGAGGATTGCGCCATTCAGGGCTTTACGAGGACCAGAGGATACTCAAGGCGCTGGCCTACTGGATGGGGCACTTGACCTAGAGCGCTATCCGATCAGACGGAACCGCAGGCGCGTCCCTTGATCGGATGCATTTTTAGCGCCGGTCAGAATGGCAGAACAAGGCGGCCCCGGGCGCGCGAGACGCAGGGGCAGAACTCGCGCTCGCGGTCGGCGAGGGAGAGAATAGTGTCCTTGTGGATGACGTCCCCTTCGACATAGTCGGTCGTGCACGTTCCGCACGAGCCGTGCCCGCAACCGGAATCGATCGGCACACCAGCGGCCTGCAGTACTTCGAGCGCGGAGACGCCGGCCGGCACGTGCAACGTGCGGTCGGACCAGACCAGCCAGATCTCGAAAGCCTCGTTCGTCATCGCCCCGTGGCGCACTCCGGATCGCATCATCGAAGAGCGCAATGGCGTAGCTCGCCGCAGCTGCATTTCACATAAGTCAAGTGACCGATAGGGCGCTCCGTCGCAGCCTCGGATGGGCAACACTGCAGCTCACACGCGCGCCCTGCGCGACCAGAAAACCGCGGAATTCATTTCGTCTCGTAATTCTCGATCAGCTCCTTGGTCCGCGCCTTGGTCTTTTCGATCATGCAGCCGAGCACGGCGACCGTGGTGCCGGTGCCGCCGGACCAGAACATCGGGATGTGGTCGCGGCACTCGGCGTCGCGGAATGCGAGCCACGCGCGCTGACTCTGACGCAGCGCCTTTTCCCACGCCGCCGCATTGAACTGCTCTATCTCGCCGATGGCGAGGCCCGGCACCTTCTTCAGGGCGTCTCGGTAGGCAGCGTTGAGAGCATCGTCGGCCGCCTTGAAGTCCCTCTCGGCACAGACATTCATTTCGTAGGTCGACATGGCGTTTTCGCAGTCGATCCGTGGTTCGGGCTCGCTTGCGGCGGGCACGGCGAGCGCGCCGAGGAGGGCGAGGACGAGGGCAGGGACGAGACGGCGCATGGGGCCTCGCGGGAGAGAGGTTTGTGGGCTAGCGGCGGGCGCCGCGGCATTTAGCCTGTGACGCCGCCATGGTTGCTCGCGGACCGCGGGCGTAACGCCCCGGTCGAGGTCATCATGGCCGTTCACGCGCGGATTTACGCGGCAAACAGGCGAAGCTCGCGGCATTCGCCGGGAGCGGCCGCCTTGCTGTTGAATTCACTTGAGTGCGATGCGCAGGCGCGATGCCGCGGCCAGAAGCTCGTCCGCTGGAACTGGTGCATCCTTCGGGCGCTCGATCGAGGGATATGCCTTGGTGATGACGTCGAGCGCGTGGCGCGCGGCATCGGCGGCTTCAGGCTTGCGCGCTGAAAGCTCCGCGATCACGGTTTCGGCCCGCGCCTTTGCTGCGGCGAGGAAACCGAAGCCGTCGAGATAGGGCTCGCTGTCAGAGGAATTGAGCGCGACGTTGTATTGCATGGCCGCGCGATCCAGCATGTCGGCGAAGACTTCTGCGCGCGCGCTTTCAGGCGAGACGCTGGTTGAGGCAGGCGCCTTGCGCTCGGCGTCGGCGAGTGCGTCGAGGACGCGCTTGGCCGCTTCCTCGACGGCGGCGGGCTCGGCATTGGCGAGGGCCAGCTCACTCGCCTTCTCCATCTGCGGACCGAAATCGGCGAAGCCGATGTCCGTTCGCTTCTCCGAGAGGTCGGCGTAGACCTCGGCTATCGGGTGGGCGAACATCTCGCCCGCCTCGTTATGCTCGCCGGCGCGATAGGCTGCGAGACCGGCATGGTAATGGGCGGCGATGATGTCGAGCGCGGTCAGATAGGTGACGGGGTCGCTCGCGACGTGCGAGAGGTCGACGCCACCTTCGCCACCTTCACCGCCTTCGCCACCCTCACCGCCTTCGGCGGCGGCGATCACGATGGCTGGAGGCGACGGCGCATCGCCTTCGCCCAGGGCGAGAGCGAACGTCGAAGCTGGCAACAGCGTTGCCGCTGCGGTTAGAGTGGTCCAGGCTCTGCGGCTCAGTCGTCGTGCCATTCGAGCTTCCCTTCACCATTGTCCCGCTGATGATCGTACATATTCCTAGTCTTCTCGCAGGAGAAGTCCTGACTGACCTCCAGGAGCGCGCACGCCGTCTCGCCTTCGAGCCGGGCTCGAAGACCGCGGGATGGCATGCTCGGCTGGTCAAGTCCAACATGCAGGCGGTCGGCTCCTCGGCTCTGCGCCATGTGCAGGATACGATCGTGAACGCGCTCGGCACCCATTCCGTGTTTTCCGCAATGGTCCTGCCTCGGCGGATCGCGCCGCCGATCGTTTCCCTGAGCGGCGTCGGCGAGGGCTACGGTACTCACATCGACGATGCGATCATGGGCCGCGCCTCGCTGCTGCGGACGGACGTTTCGATCACCGTTTTCCTCAGTGATCCGGCGGATTATGACGGCGGAGAGCTGGTCGTTGAGACGCTGGCGGGGGAGGAGACGGCCAAGTTCGCGGCTGGGGACGCTGCGGTCTATCCTTCGACCACATTGCACCGGGTCGATCCCGTCACCCGCGGAGAACGCCTGGTGGCGGCAACGTGGGCGGAGAGCCGTGTCCGAGATGCCGCGTGCCGCGAAGCGCTGTTCGACCTGGAACGGGCACGGCGGCAGGTGTTCGAAAAGCAGGGCAAGTGCGAGGCGTTCGATCTCATTTCGAAGACCTACGCCAACCTGCTGCGGCGCTGGGCCGACGTCTGAAGGGGCGGCAATTGAAAGGGGACGCGGAATGAGCACGGCTGCGGGTATTCGAGAGGCCGCGGAGCGTAAACTGGCGCGGCTGCAACGTGTCTTCCTCATCGTCGGTATCGTCTACCTCACGCTGCACGCGCTGGTGTCGCTCGCCGCCTACATGGAGCGCGGGGTCCTTGCCGGGCTCGCGACGCTGCTGACGCTCGGCTTCGGCGACCTCTACTGGGCGTTCGCGTGGGCGGGCGAAACGGGGTTTCAGGCCGAGCGGTATGCCGCGATCGTGGCCGCCGTGATGGCGTTCACATCGTGGACGACGCGGCGTTGGACCAACCGCTACATCTATCGCCTCGCGGCCGCGTCCATGACCTCGCTCGACGACGCAGGGGGCTCGGAGGAACAGTGGGGCTCGAGCGGCACAACGCGCGGTCAGACCGTCAGCCGCGATACAGCGGGCGGTGCCGCGGCCACCGACGACCGCCCAGGCGGCGCGGCGTGAGCCGACCCCAATTTTTCGGCGTATCGCAAGACACCGCGAAGCAGCGGCGGCATTCGAAGGCGGATGAACCCTTAGAGGGGTCGTACAGAAAGCAATCCTGCCCCCGCACCCCGGTAGAGGGCGCTGTCTATTGCGGCCAAGAACGGCAAGCGCGGCGCGGGAAAGGATGGCGCTGTTCAGCCCATCGCCGCGGCGACGCCGACCATCACGCTTTCGAACACGCGACGTCCGTCCGTGCCGCCGAGCTTGTTTTCGTAGAGCCGCTCGGGGTGGGGCATCATGCCGACGATGCGGCCGGTCTCGTCGCAGATGCCGGCGATGTTGTTCATGGCGCCGTTGGGATTCGAGTCGGGCGTGATGCGACCGTCGGGCGAGCAGTAGCGCACCACCACCTGTCCCTCGCCTTCGATCCGCGCGATCGTCTCGTCGTCCGCGAAGTAATTGCCCTCGGCGTGGGCGATTGGAACCTTGACCACCTCGCCGCAGCGGTACGTGCTGGTGAAGAACGTCTCATTGCGGTCGACCCGCAGGTGCACGTCGCGACAGATGAACTTGAGACTCTTGTTGCGCATCAGCGCGCCCGGCAGCAGGCCGGACTCGGTCAGGATCTGGAAGCCGTTGCAAATACCGATGACGGGTGTGCCGGCCTTCGCCTTGGCGATCACGTCACGCATGATTCGCGAGTGGGCGGCCATGGCGCCGCAGCGCAGGTAATCGCCGTAGGAAAATCCGCCCGGCAGCACGATGAAATCGGACGACGGTACGCTCGTCTCTCCGTGCCACACCATCTTCGGCGCAAAGCCTGTGACCCGTTCGATGGCGACCTTGACGTCGCGGTCGCAGTTGGACCCGGGAAAGACGATGACGGAAGCGCGGATCATGCTCGACTCTCTCTGGCCAGGCTCGAACTGGCGCCCTTTTAGCAGCGCGGCATGCTTTACGGCAACTCAACCCTCACCGTTTAGGCTCGTCTCCTGAAAGGGAGGAGCCATGGCCCCGTTCCGCGAAATGATGTCCGACATGCTGCTGAAGCTCGGCCTCATCGCCTTGTTTGCCGGGCTCCTGCCGGTCGGCGTGCAGGTTTACGACTGGTTGACATGCAACCACGCTGCAGCCGTCGTCGAATTTGTCCGTCCGGACGGCAAGGTCGAGGTGGGCTTTGCCGATGCCGAGGGGCGGCGCGTCTCGGCGGTGGCGGCGTCTCATCACGTCCGCCGCATGGATAAACCCGTCAAAGTGGAGCGAGACACGCCCGTCGCTGCGCCCGGGCGGATCGATTTCGTCCGCGAAAGTGGCATTTGGTTGCCGCCCGCCGCCCGCAGGCTAAGGGTCGGCGAGCGTGTCGACGTCATCTATCGCCGATGGTCGCCGAGTTCGCTCGCGCCCCATCGCAAGCTTAGCGACATGCATCTCGGATTCGCCGGCATGGCAGCAGGCGCGCTTCTCCTGGCGGTTCGGTCCACGTTCTTCGGGCGAGGGGGCGAGGCCGGGGGCGCGGCCAACACTTCGGTCCCGCGTGAGCACAAGCCGGCACCACGCAAGGGGCCTCGCAGCTCGATCTTCGGACGGCCAGCGGCAGCGGGTGGGCGTCGCCGGCCGGCGGTCGAGCGCAATACGGGCTGGTTCTGACAGTATGGCGAAGGCGGCACCATAGAGGTGCCAGGGCGTGTCAGGGCTTAGCCGGTTCGGCTTTGTCCGGTTCCGATGCGGCACGGCACGTACCGCTCTCGAGCGCCTCGATCTGCTGGCCGCGGAACGTCGAAACCTTGAGCTCGAGGCTCGCCGTTTTAAGCACGGCAAGCATCAGCAACTCGTCCGCGCCGAGTTCGACAACGCCCTTCGGCGCCGGAGCCCAGAGCTGCACATCGGCTTCGCCGAGCGCCAGCGGACAGCCATTTGCGCAGGTTTCCGCCTGCATGGTGGCCAGCGAGCCTTTGTGGTTGGGGTCGACCGCGAGAATGCTCCACAGGCCCTTGGTCTCCCCCTCGGCGGCAAGCTCCAGCTTGAGCATAAGGTTCCCGCTGGTCGCGTTCGCCGCACCCGTGGCGACGACGACGGACTTGGTTGCGCAGGCGATCTGCACGGGTACGCCAGGGGCCAGAGCGAGCGCCTGTTGGGATACGACGGGCTTTGCAGGTGGCTCGGCTGCGCGGGACAGGGTCGCAGAGAGAACGATGGCGAGCGCGACGGTCGCCGACCTACCGAACTCCTTCGTCGCTGTCATTTGAGCATCACCAGAGCAGCGACAACGGCTGCGATCAGCGGAAGCAGAATGAAAATGGCGGCCTTGACGGCAAGGAAGGCGACCGCCTTGCCGGCGTCACCGCCATCCTTCCCCTGCCCGTGCTGGTCCATTGGGCTCATGGTCCGGCCCGCCTCAGCCGACAATTTCGAAGGAGTAGTTCTCGATTACCGTGTTGGCGAGCAGGTCCTTGCACATGCGCTCGACAGCTTCCCGTGCCTTCGCCTCGTCCGTCTCGGTGAGGGCGACCTCGATGTACTTGCCCTGGCGCACGTCGCCGATTCCTGAAAATCCGAGCCCTTCGAGAGCATGACCAATGGCCTTGCCTTGCGGGTCGAGAACGCCGTTCTTGAGGGTTATCTTGATCTGGGCTTTCATGATGCTCGCCGGGAGTGGTTGGGATGGCGGTGCGGAGCGCCGTGACGTCGCCGGGGCGCCGCGGATACGAGACAGCGAGCGACTTGGAAGCCGCTCGCCGCCTTTGGAGCTACTCGGCCCCGGTCAGTTCGGCTTGGTGCCGCCGTTCGACGCGACGAGCACCGGGCCCGCGCCCTTCGGCGGGCGCGGCTCCGCCAGAACGCCGAGACGCTTCGCGACCTCCTGGTACGCCTCCAGCATGCCGCCGAGATCGCGACGGAAGCGATCCTTGTCGAGCTTCTCACCCGACTGCATGTCCCAAAGGCGGCAGCAATCCGGGCTGATCTCGTCGGCCAGCACGATGCGCATCGTGTCGTTGTCCCACAGGCGGCCGAACTCGACCTTGAAGTCGACGAGGCGGATGCCGATGCCGAGGAACAGGCCGACGAGGAAGTCGTTGATGCGCAGCGCGAGCTGCATGATCTCGTCGATCTCGGAGGGCGCGGCCCAGCCGAACGCGGTGATGTGCTCTTCCGCGACCATCGGATCGTTGAGGTTGTCGGCCTTGTAGTAGAACTCGATGATCGAGCGCGGCAGCGGTGTGCCTTCCTCGAGACCGAGGCGCGTCGCCAGCGAGCCCGCGGCGACGTTGCGCACGACGACCTCAAGCGGAATGATCTCGACTTCGCGGATCAACTGCTCGCGCATGTTGATGCGCTTGATGAAGTGCGTCGGCACGCCGATCTCGCCGAGGCGCGTGAAGATCACCTCGGAGATACGGTTGTTCAACACGCCCTTGCCTTCGATCAATGCATGCTTCTTCGCATTGAACGCGGTGGCGTCGTCCTTGAAATGCTGGATGAGTGTGCCCGGCTCCGGTCCCTCGTAGAGTACCTTGGCCTTGCCCTCGTAGACACGACGACGCTTGTTCATCGGTAGTCCTCTGATCATGTGCTCTTTTATTCTCGTTGCTGGCGGCGCTCCGGCGACGATTTCGGCCGGCACCTGAAGGCGGCCGCCACAGACCCATTGATGTAGCAGCGAGTTTCGCCCCTTCGAGGGCCGCGCCGGGCTCGTCCGCGCCACTTTATTTTCGCCCCGACACTAGCCGAACCGGGTGGCGGAAACAATCTTGACGGCAGGGCGCGACGCCAAGTCGTTAACCGGGTCGGCAAGCCGTTGATTTCGCGGGGGCTGCGGGGTATTGCTCCTCGGCCACGGCTGGCGCGGATGCAACTGGCAGCACGCTTTGCGTGTCATTTTGGCGCGACTCGCGCCGAGGTTGAGCGAATTTGGAGGCAGGAATGACGACGTTCGACGATCGCGAAAAGGGCTACGAGAAGAAGTTCGCGCACGATGCGGAGCTGAAGTTCAAAGCCGAGTCGCGGCGTAACAAGATGTTGGCCGAGTGGGCTGGAGCGAAGCTCGGCAAGTCGGCTGCCGAGATCGAGGAGTACGTCAAGGAAGTGCGTCGCGCCGACCTCGCCGAGAAGGGTGACGACGACGTGATGCGCAAGGTGAAGGGCGACCTCGACGCCAAGGGCGTGAAGGTTTCCGAAGGTGAGCTGCGCAACGTGATGAGCGAGTTTCTCGCCAAGGCCGTGACCGAGATCGAGGCGTCGAAGTAACGGGCACGATTCTCGCGCTCGATCGCCTCTGACCAAACGGTGCGCGCGCAGATTTCGCGACGCCCAGGGTTCCTTGCCTTCGTGACTGTGGCCCCGCGCGAGTCAATCTGCTCGTGCGGGGTTTGGCGCTTTCAGTGGAGGCTTCGCGCCGGCGGCTCACCGAGCTTTTTCAGGAACCAGCCGAGCCGCATCAGACCCTCGGGCCAGGGTCCATGGCCGGACGCGACATTGATGTGTCCGGCCTCGCCCGCGGGAACGAGTGTCGATCCCCAGGCCGCTCCGAGAGCCGTGGCGCGGTCGAACGAGCAATACGGATCGTTCGACGACGCTATCAGAACGGACGGGAAGCCGAGCGGCCGCAGCGGCAGCGGCGCGAAGCCGTTATGCGATTTGTTGAACGTGTAGCCCTCTGTCACCGGCCATCGGTCCGCGTTGTCGACGTCGGCCGGCCCGACGAGGAACGCGCCGGCGATGCTGCCCGCAGGAAGCCGCGCTGCCGCGTGTGCGACGGTGGCGACGCCGAGGCTGTGGGCGATGAGGATGACGGGCTTGTCGGGCGCCGTTGTCGCCGCCGCCTCGATCAAAGCCGCGACCCAGGCGTCACGGTCGGGATGCAGCCAGTCGCTTTGCTCCACCCGGCGCGCGGTACGTAGATTTCGCTGCCACCGCGACTGCCAGTGGTCAGGACCCGAACCCGACCAACCGGGCACGATGAGGATCTCGACATCGGACGTTTTCATGTGGCGGCGCTCATGCAGTCACTGGCCCTTCCATTCCGGTTGTCGCTTGGCGAGGAAGGCATCCATGCCCTCGCGAAAGTCCTCCGACGCATAGCAGAGAGCGATCAGATCGTGGTCGCGGCCCGGCTCGCCTGCGTCGCGCAGGCGCCGCAGCGCTTCCTTCGTGGCGCGCAAAGTGAGCGGCGCATGGGTGGTGAGTTGGCGGGCGAGGTCGCCCGCCCGCTGCATCAGCGCCGCATGATCGTCGAGCACTTCGCTGACGAGCCCGCAGGCCAACGCCTCGGACGCCTCGATGAGGCGTGCCGTGAACAGGATCTCCTTGGTCCGCGCGGCGCCGATCAGAGCGGCGAGGCGGGCGAGATTGGTCATCGACAGGCAGTTGCCGAGCGTGCGAGCGATCGGAAACCCGAAACGCATGTCGCGGGTGGCGATACGCAGGTCGCAACACGCCGCGATGGCGCCGCCGCCGCCGGTGCAGGCGCCCGAGATCGCGGCGATCGTCGGCACGGCGCAGGTCTCGATGGCACCCAGCACGCCGTCCATCTTGCGCTCGTAGGCTATGGCCTGCTCGGGGGTGCGGAAATCGCGGAATGCGGAGATGTCCGTGCCGGCGGCGAAAGCCTTGGTTCCCGCCCCCGTCACGATCAAGGCCTTCACCGGGCCGCCTGGAGTGATCGCGCGGCAAACATCGGCCAAGCGCTCATACATCTCGAACGTGAGGGCGTTGCGTGCCTCGGGGCGGTTGAGTGTCGCCAGGGCAATGCCGCCAGGCAGTGTCTCGTAAAGCAGGTGATCTGAGGACATTGGCATCTTTCACTGACGGCGAGCGTGCGTGGGGCACTCGCGTGCTTGGGGCTGCGCGGGACAAGCACTTGTTCCATAGCCGTGGCGAGGAGGACTTTAAACCATGAGCTGTGCTTGGCTTTCACGCTTTCGGCGAAACGTGAGAGGGCGTCTTGCGAGAGCATCGGATCGCACGAGATGGCAGCGCACTTGGTCGCCCGGTAACTTTCTTGATGCGAGCAGGAGCGTAGGGCGAAACCGGCGGTGCAATCGCGGTGCCGATGGCGGTGGCGATCCGGCGAGCACCAAACCGGAGCGCGCTGGCGGCGTGTGCGAGCGATGCGACAAACCGCCCGGGTGGGTGCTCCGGCAGCCGGACGTCGCCGACGATGTCGCCGGGCCGGAACGCATAACAGTCGAGAAACAGGCGGTTGGCCGCTATTGTCGCGTTGCGGCGGGTTGGGCACCGGGCGCGTGTCGGGCGCCGCTTTCCCGGTGCGTTCCCGCGTGGACTGCCGCCAAGGGGCTTGCTTGAACGCCGTCACGCCATGTATTCGACATATTGAATATGAGGCGCGAACCAATCTGTTTTCGCGACGCCGTCCTCGGGGCGGCTTGTCGAGCAGCATGTCGTTGTGCCTCGACAGGACCGGACCGAACGAAGCCGGCCGCCAAGGGGAGGAAGCTTGATGAGCATTTCGTCGTCGAACGAGCCGCACGTGGCAATCGACGTATCGCCTGCGGACGAGATCAAGACCTCGACATGCTACATGTGCGCCTGCCGCTGCGGCATCAAGGTGTACCTGAAGAACGGCAAGGTCCGTTACATCGAGGGCAACCGCGACCACCCCGTCAACAAGGGTGTGCTGTGCGGCAAGGGCTCCGCCGGCATCATGCAGCACTATTCGCCGGCACGCCTCAAGGCGCCGCTGAAGCGGGTCGGTGAGCGCGGTTCGGGAGAGTATGTCGAGATCTCGTGGGACGAGGCGCTGGAGACGGCGGCCAAGTGGCTCGGCGACGTGCGAAAGACCGATCCCAAGAAGCTCGCGTTCTTCACTGGCCGCGACCAGTCGCAGTCGCTCACCGGCTGGTGGGCGCAGCAGTTCGGCACGTTGAACTTCGCCGCGCACGGCGGCTTCTGCTCGGTGAACATGGCGGCGGGCGGCCTTTACACCTTCGGCGGCGCGTTCTGGGAGTTCGGTGATCCCGACTGGGAGCGCACGAAGTATTTCATGCTCTTCGGCGTCGCCGAGGATCATGCCTCGAACCCGATCAAGATGGGTCTCGGCAAACTCAAAGAGCGCGGCGTCAAGGTCGTCACTGTCAATCCCGTGCGCACCGGGTATCAGGCGATCGCCGACGAGTGGATCGGCCTAAAGCCCGGTACCGATGGCGTGTTCATCGGCGCGCTCATCCACGAGCTTCTGCGCACCGAGCAGGTCGATCTGCCGTTCCTCGTGCGCTACACCAACGCGCCATGGTTGGTGATCCGCGATCCTGGCGCCGCCGACGACGGACTGTTCGCGCGTGACGCCAACGGCAAGCCGCTCTGCTTCGACAAGACGAAGGGTGCCCTGGCAGACGCGACCGGCGTCGACGTGACGCCGGCTCTCACGGGCTCGTACACGCTCGCCGACGGCCGCACCGCCGTGCCGTCGTTCCAGATCCTCGCCGAGCGCTATCTCTCCGCGGAATACTCGCCCGAGCGTGCCGAAAAGGAGAGCGGCATCCCGGCCGCCACCACGCGCCGTATCGCCCAGGAGCTCGCCGACGTCGCCTTCAAGCAGGAGGTCGTGCTCGACGTGCCGTGGACCGATTGGGCCGGCCGCCGCCACGAGAAGATGATCGGCCGCCCGATCTCGATGCACGCCATGCGTGGTATCTCGGCCCACTCCAACGGCTTCCACACGGCTCGCCTGCTTCACTTCGTGCAGATCCTGCTCGGCTCCATCGATTGCCCCGGCGGCTTCCGTTACAAGCCGCCCTATCCGCGGCCGACGCCGCCGCCGCTGAAGCCCGCGGGCAAGGCCGGCACGGTGAAGCCGATGACGCCGCTGACCGGCCCGCCGCTCGGATTCCCGATGGGGCCCGAGGATCTCCTCGTCGATGCCGAGGGCAATCCCGAGCGCATCGACAAGGCCTACTCGTGGGACGCGCCCCTTGCCGCCCACGGCCTGATGCACATGGTCATCACCAACGCGGCGCTCGGTGATCCGTATCCCGTCGACGTCCTGTTCATGTACATGGCGAACATGAGCTGGAACTCGACGATGAACGTTCCGGCGGTGCTGAAGTACCTGACGGACAAGGACCCGAAGACCGGCGACTACAAGATCCCGAAGATCATCTACTCCGACAGCTACTTCTCGGAGATGGTGCCATACGCCGACCTGATCCTGCCCGATACCACCTACCTCGAGCGCTGGGACTGCATCTCGCTGCTCGACCGCCCAGTCTCCGAGCCGGACGCGGCTGCGGATTCGATCCGCCAGCCGGTGGTGCAGCCCGACCGTGACGTGCGCGGTTTCCAGACCGTGCTGATCGATCTCGGCGCGCGTCTCAAGCTGCCGGGCTTCGTCAACGACGACGGGCAGCCGAAATACCCGGGCGGCTATGCCGACTACATCGTCAACCACGAGCGCGCACCGGGCCTCGGCCCGCTCGCCGGTTTCCGCGGCAAGGACGGCAAGAGCTACGGCAAGGGCGAGGTCAATCCCCGGCAGCTCGACCAGTACATCGCCAACGGCTGCTTCTATGCGCACCACCTCAAGCCCGAGCAGCGCTACTTCAAGCACGCCAACAAGGATTATCTGGAGTGGGCGAAGAGCGTCGGCTTCATCGGCTCGTCCGATCCGATCATCTTCCAGCTCTACCTCGAGCCGATGCAGAAGTTCCGTCTCGCCGCGCGCGGGCATGGAGCCGTGAAGCCGCCCGAGTCACACCGAAAGCGCATCGAAGCGTTCTTCGATCCGCTGCCCTTCTGGTACAAGCCGTTCGAAGGCTCTCTGGTGGACGAGGCGAAGTTCCCGTTCTACGCGGTGACGCAGCGCCCGATGCACATGTATCACTCGTGGGGCTCGCAGAACGCCTGGCTGCGCCAGATCACGGCCGCCAACCGCCTCTACATGCACTACGAGTTGGCGCGTCAGCTCGGCGTCAAGGATGACGGCTGGGTGTGGGTGAAGAGCGAGATTGGCCGCGTGCGCTGCCAGGTTCGCCTGATGGACGGCGTCAACGAGAAGACGGTGTGGACCTGGAACGCGATCGGCAAGCGGTCGGGCGCCTGGAACCTCGCCGACGACGCGCCGGAGGCGACGCAGGGCTTCCTCCTCAACCATCTCATCAGCGAACTTCTGCCCGAGCGCGCGGGCGGCTATCGCTTCTCTAACTCCGACCCCGTCACCGGCCAGGCTGCGTGGTACGACCTGCGCGTCGCGATCGAGCCGGCCCGGCCCGACGAAGCCCACGAGACGTCACCGCGCTTCGAGCGGCTGGTCAATCCTTCGGGCCGTGTCCTGCCCGATGTTTCGATGTTCGGCGCGAGCTTCCGGGAGGCCGGCAAATGACAACGCTTCCGGAGACGACCGAGAAGAAGCTCGGGCTCGTGATCGATCTCGACATCTGCGTCGGCTGCCATGCCTGCGCGACGAGCTGCAAGGAATGGAACACGGGCGGCTATTCGGCGCCCCTGTCCGATCAGGAGCCCTATGGTGCGGACCCGCACGGCACCTGGCTGAACCGCATCCACTCCTACGAGGTGGAGGGCGAGGGTCGCTCGCGCACGGTGCACTTCCCGCGCTCGTGCCTTCACTGCGAGACGCCTGCATGCGTCACGGTCTGCCCGACCGGCGCCTCCTATAAGCGCGCCGAGGACGGCATCGTGCTCGTCAACCCGGACATGTGCATCGGCTGCAAGCTGTGCTCGTGGGCGTGTCCTTACGGTGCGCGCGAATACGATTACGCGGTTGGCGTCATGCGCAAGTGCACGCTCTGTGTTGACCGCATCTACAACCCGCATCTCAAGGAGGAGGACCGCGTCCCGTCGTGCGTGCGTGCCTGTCCGACGGGTGCTCGCCACTTCGGCGATCTCGGCGATCCCAAGAGCAAAATCTCGAAGCTCGTGAAGGAGCGCGGCGGCTACGACCTGCTGCCGGACATCGGCTACAAGCCGGTCAACAAGTACCTGCCGCCGCGGCCGCGGCGCGACGCCGTCACCAACAACGACGCCAAGGCTAAGGCGCCGATCATGGCGACGGACGGCTCGCGCATGGAGAAGTTCCTCGCCTGGGCCGACAAGGTCCTGACGCGCTGATCGAGTGAGGAGATAAGAACATGCATCCCGCCTACTCGGTCATTTTCTTCACCACTGCTTCAGGCGCCGGTCTCGGCCTGCTCGCCTGGCTCGGTCTCGGCAACGCGCTCGAGCTGTTGCCGAAGTCGCAGTGGTTCGGCTTCTTCGGCGTCGGTCTCGCCGTCGTGTTGCTCAGCGCCGGCTTGATGTCGTCGACCTTCCATCTCGGCCGCCCCGAGCGCGCGTGGCGCGCGTTCTCGCAATGGCGCTCGTCTTGGCTGTCGCGCGAGGGCGTCTCGGCGGTGCTGACGTATATCCCGACCGGCGTCCTGGGCATCGGCTGGGGCATCATGGGAATAACCGACGGCGCGGTTGCCGTTGCCGGCGTCGTCGCGGCTGTTCTCGCCGTCATCACGATCTACACCACCGGCATGATATACGCTTCGCTGCCGACCATCCGCGCCTGGTATCAGCCGCTCGTTCCAATCGTTTACATCGCGCTCGGCCTCGCCAGCGGCGCGGTGCTGCTGACACTGCTGCTCGCGATCTTCGAGGGCGTTCCGTCGTGGGCTGTGTGGCTGTCGGTTGCTGCCATCGCAGCCGGCTTCGTGCTGAAGTCGCTCTACTGGTCCACCGTCGCGGGCGAGAAGCGTACCTACACTGTCGGCGCCGCGACCGGTCTCGGCCGGTTCGGCAAGGTGCGCCCGCTCGATCCGCCGCACACGATGGCCAACTTCGTCATGCGCGAGATGGGCTACGAGGTCGCGCGCAAGCATGCAGAGAAGCTGCGCGGCCTGGTGCATCTGCTGCTGTTCGTCGTGCCCGCGGCCCTGTTGCTGGCGACGCTCGTCGTCGGCTCTCCGCTGACGTTGCCTCTCGTGCTGCTCGCGCTCGGCTCGACAGTGGTCGGCCTCGTCACCGAGCGCTGGTTGTTCTTCGCCGAGGCCGAGCACGTTTCGATGCTCTACTACGGCAAGGAGGCGGTCTGATCCGCGTAGCACCCGCCAGCGGGTCGACCGGCAAATTTTGGAATTGAACGAGGGGGGGAGCGCCACAGTGCTCCCCCTCTCTGCGTCTGACAAATGCCCATATGCTTCAATTCGGCACGCCGATTAAGTGCTCCTTAAAGTTTGTCTGAGACAGTCGCACTACGACAGGCGGCTGGCGCAGTGCGTGACCCGATCCGCCGTCCATAGCCGGGCACTCGGAAAGGGAATTGGCAATGAGCAATATTCGCGGTTCGATCGCTCTGTCGATCGCCGTACTCGCCCTGAGCGGCATCAGCGCCGGGGCCGCGGATCTCTACGGCGGCAGCGCGAAGGACGGCTACGTACCGGCCTATGCAGCCCCGTCCGCGCCCTCGTCGTGGTACGTCCGCATCGACGGCTCCTACAGCCACTATGACGATCCGATCATGGTCGAGGATCACATCTACGATCTCGTCGACACCGGCATCGGCAACACCTGGGCCATCGGTGGTGGCGTCGGTCGCTACCTCGGCAACGGCTTCCGCATGGACGTCACCTACGAGCACCGCTTCGAGGCCGACGCGACGGGCTTCCTCGACAACCACTACGCCGATCTCAACGGCACGCGCGAGTTCGGACTGAAGAGCAACCTGCTCCTCGCCAACCTCTACTACGACTTCAACCAGGGCGGTCGCTTCTCGCCCTACCTCGGTGTCGGCCTCGGCTATGTGCGCCACGAGACGACACCAGGCGTCGTCGTCGGTGACTGCGGTTGCGACGGCACGATCGAAGGCGAGAAGAAGGGCAGTGTCGCTGCCGCGCTGATGGCCGGCTTCTCCGTCAACCTGACGGCTGGGCGCAGCGAGATGGTGTCGGGCGGCAGCACCAAGGACGGCCCGGTCTACGTCACCAGCAATCGTGGCCTCCTGCTCGATATCGGATATCGCTACCTCTATCTCGGCGACGCCACCACAGGCGTGGTCCGCGGCTTCGGCAACACCGTCGTTTCCGAGGACCCGGTGGTGGAAAACATCCACGCCCACGAGCTCCGCATGGGCCTGCGTTACAATCTCAACTAACGCGGACAAGGTTTAGGGCGGGGCGAGAGCTCCGCCCATGAGTTGACTGCGCGAGCCGCAACCGGCTCGCGCAACCCGACGGCGTAACCGGCGCAAAGCCGGCTGCCGGGAATCGTTTCGGAACTTTTGGTTCCTCGTCCCGCGTTCGTGGTCCCCTCACGGGGCCGCGCCAGAAGCCTCTCCTGATCTCCCGCGTGCTTCCCGCAGAGGAAGCCGAGCAGTGTCGGACGTCACGTGTGCGTTCACATGCATTGAGGCGTGCTGGCCGATGGCCTGCGCCGAGAACGGGGATCGACAGTCATGAATTCGAAGCTCACCTCCCTCGCGGCCGGCTTGGCGCTGCTCGCTGGTGTCGCGCCGGCGGCCGCCGGCGACTACGTCTACGACTACGGCGGTAGCATCAAGGATTTCGGCGCTGCGGGCATTCCGGTCCCGGCCCCTGTTCCGCTGCCCATGTACGACGCGGAGTGGTACGTGCGCATGGATGCCGGTTACGCGCTCAAGATGTCGGCCGATGTCGAAGTGACCGGCGTTCCGATCGAGCACAATGATCTCGACGATCTCAGCGGGACCGCCAGCTTCTCATTCGGCTTCGGTCGCTACCTGACACCGAGCCTGCGCGCTGACGTGACCATAGACCTGCGCAACGGCCGCACCATCGCGCGTCAGGAAGACGTGATCTCTCTCAGCACTTATCACGAGGGGCCAGACGTCGACCGCACCTACATCGCCAACATCAATGGCGTCGATACTCAGATGACGACGACGCTGCATTCCGTCGACGAGCGTATCTACATCGGCGACTATACGCGTCGCATTCGCGCGGAAAGCGATACCGCTTTCATCAACCTCTACTACGACATCGATACCGGAACGCGCTTCAAGCCATATATCGGCGCGGGCGTCGGCGCGGCTTATCACTACATCAAGTCGATCGCCGCCGGCACGCTACAATGCGATAGCGTCACCCGGCACGAGTTGATGGATCCGGGCACGGGCGTTGGGCCCTACGACACGCCCGGCCTTGCCTGCCCGGACGACGCCGAGGACCAGAACGTGTCTCACACCAAGAGCGCCTACGGTTTCGGTTTTGCAGCCAACCTCCAGGCGGGTCTCTCCGCCGAGATCTATCCCGGCATCACGCTCGACACCGGCTACAAGATGACCTGGATGGGCGGCACCATCGCGCTCGTCTCGCCGACGCCGGCCGGCGACACGCTGATCGACATCGGCGACCGCATCGACCACGAGATCCGCACGGGTCTGCGCTTCGATATCAACTGAGCCAGCGGACGGGCTCTCGTTCGGCGGGGTGGGCAGAGATGCCCGCCCCGCCGACGTTTTGGGCGCGCTGGCATGCCAACGATATGATTTGACGCAAGGCCGAAGCGCCTCTAGACCCGCCAGCGGGCCACTCCTCCCCAACGAGGAGCCGCTATCTGGAAGGGTAGATCATGACGACAGCGACGAAGCCGGCATCGCGCCCGGCCAACCCCAATTTTTCCTCCGGTCCCTGCTCCAAGCGCCCCGGCTGGACGTTCGAGGCGCTTGGCAATGCGTTCCTCGGCCGCTCGCATCGCGCCAAGGACGGCAAGGCGCGCCTGAAGCTCGCCATCGACAAGACCAAGAGTATCCTCGGCGTTCCGCCCGACTTCGTGTGCGGCATCATGCCGGGCTCCGATACCGGTGCGTTCGAAGCGGCGATGTGGTCCATGCTCGGCGCGCGCGGCGTCGACGTGCTGGCGTGGGAGAGCTTCGGCGGCATCTGGGTCACGGACGCGGTGAAGCAGTTGAAGCTCACCGACCTCAACGTCTACGAGGCTCCCTTCGGCGTGCTCCCCGATCTCGAGCGGATCGACTTCGACCGCGATGTGGTGCTGACCGCCAACGGCACGACCGCGGGCGTGCGCCTGCCGAGCTACGATTTCGTTCCGGGCAATCGCGGCGGTCTGGTGCTCGTCGATGCGACCTCGGCGGCGTTCGCTCAGGACATCGACTGGAGCAAGGTCGACGTTCTCACGTTCTCCTGGCAGAAGGTTATGGGCAGCGAGGCTGCGCACGGCATGCTGATCATGTCGCCGCGTGCGATCGAGCGCCTCGAGACGTACACGCCGCCGCGTGCCCTGCCGAAGCTGTTCCGCATGACCAAGGGCGGCAAGCTCGACAAGGGCATTTTCGAGGGCGAAACGATCAACACGCCGTCGATGCTGGCACTCGAGGACTATCTGGACGCGCTGGCCTGGGCCGAGCGCATCGGCGGTCAGCCCGAACTCGCACGCCGCGCCGACGCCAACGCCAAGGTGCTGTTCGACTGGATCGAGCGCACGCCTTGGATCGCGAACCTCGCGGTCGATCCGGCGACGTGGTCGAATACGTCCGTCTGCCTCAAGATCGTCGATCCCGAGGTGGCGGCGCTTTCCGCCGAGGGCCAGGCCAAGTTCGCCAAGGACATGGTGGCGCTCCTCGAGAAGGAGAAGGCGGCGTTCGATTGCGGCGCCTACCGCGATGCGCCTCCGGGCCTGCGCATCTGGTGCGGATCGACCGTGGAGACGAGCGACGTCGCCGCGCTGGTGCCGTGGCTCGAATGGGCGTTCGCAACGCTCAAGGGCTCGCTCGCCAAGGCGGCGTGAGCTTTCGTGGCGCGCGCCCGCATCAGGCGTGGGCGCGCCCAACACCATTCCCATTCCATGCATTTCCCACCGAAGGCAGGTGCCCGCCCGAGCGCGTGAAGCGCCCGGCTGTGGCTCGACCATGCCGCGCCAGATTCGAAGGTAGCCCGATGCCCGCCACGCGAAACGCCGCTCCGAAGGTTCTCATCACCGACGCGCTCTCCGATACCGCCGTTGCGATCTTCCGCGACCGAGGTCTCGACGTGACATTCGATCCTGAGCTCGGCAAGGACAAGGAGCGCCTCGAACGCGTCATCGCCGATTTCGACGGCCTCGCCATCCGCTCGACGACGAAGGTCACCGACAAACTGCTCGCCGCGGCGCCCCGGCTCAAGGTCGTCGGACGCGCCGGCATCGGCGTCGACAACGTCGACACCAAGGCGGCGACCGCGCGCGGCGTCATCGTCATGAACACGCCGTTCGGCAACTCCATCACCACCGCCGAGCACGCCATTACCATGATGATGGCTCTCGCCCGGCAGATCCCAGAGGCCAATGCCTCGACCAAGGCCGGGAAGTGGGAGAAGAACCGCTTTCTCGGTGTCGAGCTTTACTCCAAGACGCTCGGCGTCGTCGGCTGCGGCAACATCGGCGCCATCGTCGCCGACCGCGCCATCGGCCTCAAGATGAAGGTCGTCGCCTATGATCCGTTCCTCTCGCCGGAGCGGGCGCTCGCGCTGGGCGTCGAAAAGGTCGAGCTGGACGAATTGCTGCGTCGCGCCGATTTCATCACGCTGCACACGCCGTTGACCGACAAGACGCGCGGTATCATGTCGCGCGATGCGTTGAGCCAGTGCCGTAAGGGCGTGCGCATCGTCAACTGCGCACGCGGCGGGCTCGTCGACGAGGTGGCGCTGCACGAGGCGATCAAATCCGGACATGTCGCGGGCGCCGCGCTCGATGTCTTCGAAGTCGAGCCCGCCAAGGAGAGCCCACTGTTCGCGCTCGAGAACGTGATCGCCACGCCGCACCTGGGCGCCTCCACCAACGAGGCGCAGGAGAACGTGGCGCTCCAAGTCGCCGAGCAGATGAGCGATTACCTCCTCAAGGGCGCCATCACCAACGCCGTCAACTTTCCGTCGATCTCGGCGGAGGAGGCGCCGCGCCTCACACCGTTCATCAAACTCGCCGAGCAGCTCGGCTCGTTCGCCGGCCAATTGACCGAAGCGCCGCTGCTCGGGGTGCGCATCGAGTACTGCGGCGAGGTCGCCAAGCTGAACGTGAAGCCGTTGACGGCAGTGGCGCTCGCCGGCCTGCTGCGTCCATCGCTCGCCGAGATCAACATGGTTTCGGCCGCCGCGATGGCGCGCGAGCGCGGCATCGCCGTCGAGGAGGTGCTGTGCGGCGATCACGGGGTCTACGAAAGCTACGTCAAGCTCACGGTGAAGACCGCGGCGTACGAGCGGTCGGTCGCCGGTACGGTGTTTTCCAATGCCCGTCCGCGCATCATTCAGGTCCGTGACATCGACATGGATTTCGAGGTGACGCCGCACATGCTGTTCATCCGCAACCAGGACCGTCCGGGCTTCATCGGCCAGTTCGGAACCCTGATGGGTGCGGCGGGCGTCAACATCGCCACGTTCAACCTGGGCCGCAACCGCCCCGGCGGCGACGCCATCGCCGTTGTCGCGGTGGACGAGCAGGTGCCGGACGGCGTGCTAGCGAAGGTCGAGGCCCTCGAGCAGGTGGTGCGCGTCCGCCGTTTGCGATTCTGAGCGGGAGCAGGGGGCGCGCAGCGGCCTTTGACGGCGGCCGGGCGTCAGGCGTAAAGTGCCGCCGGTTTCAGAGTCTCGTCTGGATGGTCGTGTGTCGCCCTGGGCGGCACGCGGCGCGTCCGCGTCCGCCTCCCGTTGCGGTGAAGAGCAAGCCGCTCGACACCGTGGGGTGCCATTCGGCTCCCTGACGCGGCGCCGGCAGGACGCGCCACGCCCGGAAGACCCTGACAGAAGACCCGGCGATCCCGCCGGTCGCGACCTCCGGCTCCGGCCGGCCACCGCCCGACGCACCGGAATCCGGCAGGCGTCGGCTCCACTATTAACGAAAGACGAAATGCCGTGATTGAGGAATTCCACCGCATCAAGCGCCTGCCGCCGTATGTGTTCGCCGAGGTCAACCGGCTGAAGGCAGAGGCACGCGCACGCGGCGCCGATATCGTCGACCTCGGCATGGGCAATCCCGATCTGCCGACGCCGCAGCACATCCTCGACAAGATGATCGAGACGATCGGCAAGCCGCGCACGAACCGGTATTCCGCGTCGAAGGGCATTCCGGGACTGCGCCGCGCGCAGGCGGCTTACTACGAGCGCCGTTTCGGTGTGAAGCTCAATCCCGAGACGCAGATCGTCGCGACGCTCGGCTCGAAGGAGGGCTTCGCCAACATGGCGCAGGCCATCACTGCGCCGGGTGACGTCATCATCGTCCCCAATCCCACCTATCCGATTCACGAGTTCGGCTTCCTGATCTCGGGCGCCTCCGTTCGCCACATCCACGCGAGCACGGGTGAAGATTTCCTGCGCTCCGTCGATCGCGCCTGCCGGCACACGATTCCAAAGCCCATCGCGATGGTGCTGTCCTACCCGTCGAACCCGACGGCGATGACGGCCGACCTCGATTTCTACAAGGCCGCCGTCGAGCTGGCGAAGCGGCTCGGCATCATCATCCTGTCGGACATCGCCTACGCCGAGATCTATTTCGACGACACCCCGCCGCCGTCGGTGCTGCAGGTGCCGGGCGCGATGGACGTGGCGGTTGAGTTCACGTCGCTGTCGAAGACCTACTCAATGCCCGGCCTTCGCATGGGCTTCGCGGTCGGCAACGAACGGCTGATCAATGCGCTGGCGCGCGTCAAATCCTATCTCGACTACGGCGCCTACACTCCGATCCAGGTCGCGGCCGCGGCAGCGCTCAACGGCCCGCAGGACTGCGTCGAAGAGGTTCGCCAGATCTACAAGAAGCGGCGCGACACGCTGGTCGAGAGCTTCGGCCGGGCCGGCTTCGACATCCCCGCGCCGCCGGCGACGATGTTCGCCTGGGCGCCGATACCCGAGCGCTTCAAGGGCCTCGGCTCGGTCGAGTTCGCGAAGCTGCTGATCGAGAAGGCGGACGTCGCCGTGTCGCCCGGTCTCGGCTTCGGCGAATACGGCGAGGGCTTCGTCCGTATCGCGATGGTGGAGAACGAGCATCGCATCCGGCAGGCGGCGCGGAACATCAAGAAGTTCCTCGCCCAGGCTCCGGAAACGATGCATAACGTCATCCCCATTCCCCAGAAAGCCACCCGCTAAGTCACCCGCCAACCTCCAGACCGGTTTCATGAAAGCGCCTCTCACACTCGGCATCGCCGGCCTCGGCACGGTCGGCGCGGGCCTCGTTCGGCTGCTCGCCGAACATCGCGAGCGTCTTGCCGCCATGCTCGGCCGCGAGATCACCATCGTCGCCGTCTCGGGCCGCGACCGGAACAAGGCGCGCGGGTGCGACGTCTCGAAGTTCCACTGGTTCGACGATCCCGTGAAGCTCGCGACCGCTCCCGGCATCGATTGTTTCGTCGAGTTGATCGGCGGTGACGAGGGTGTGGCGCGCGAAGCGGTGCTGGCGGCACTCGAATCGGGAAAGCACGTGGTGACCGCCAACAAGGCGCTGCTGGCGAAGCACGGCGTCGCACTCGCCGCACTGGCCGAAGAGAAGGGCGTCGCCCTCAACTTCGAGGCAGCGGTCGCGGGCGGAATCCCCGTCATCAAGACGCTACGCGAAAGTCTGCTCGCCAATAGCGTCAACCGCGTGTACGGCATCTTGAATGGCACCTGCAACTTCATCCTGACCAAGATGCAGGAGGAGGGGCGTCCGTTCGCCGACGTGCTCGCAGAAGCTCAGGCGCTCGGTTACGCCGAGGCCGACCCGACCTTCGACGTCGGTGGTTTCGATACCGCCCACAAGCTCGCCATCCTCACGAGCCTCGCGTTCGGCACCAAGGTCGCGCTCGAGGAAATCTACGTCGAGGGCATCGAGAACATCACCGAGGGCGACATCAACGCCGCCGAGGATCTCGGCTACCGCATCAAGCTGCTCGGTGTCGCGGTTCGTACCGGCACCGGCATCGAGGCGCGTGTGCACCCGGCGATGGTGCCGCAGGACGAGGAGATCTCCGAGGTCTGGGGAGTGACCAATTGCGTCGCCATCGAGGGTGACCGGGTCGGCAATCTGCTGCTGACGGGGCCGGGCGCGGGCGGCGATGCCACCGCGTCCGCTGTGGCGAGCGATATCGTCGACATTGCACGCGGCATCGTCGTGCCGCCGTTCGTGACGCCCGTGCGCCTGCTGAAGCCGCACACGCGCGCCAAGCTCGGCGAGCACAAGGGAGCCTACTACGTCCGCCTCTCAGTGCACGACAAGCCGGGTGCGATGGCGGCCATCACCATGCGGATGGCCGAGCAGGGCGTCTCACTCGAATCGATCGTTCAACGGCGGCCGAAGGGGGCTCTGCCGGGCGCGCCGGTGGTGACGGCACCGGGGACGCCTGCTGCTGTCACACTCATCACGCATACGACGACGGAGCAGGCGATCCGCACCGCGCTCGATGCCATCGAGGCGGACGGGAAAGTAGCGGAGCGGCCCCAGCTCATTCGCATCGAAGAGCTTTGACTTCCCGGCCTCGGGAGCGTGCCGCGTACGGGCGCACCCACCGGATTTTGATGAGGAGGCGGACATGGCCGGCAAGAAGAGCAGCGGGCTCGACAGGGTTCTCGTGCTTGAGGTTGCGCGCGTCACGGAAGCGGCGGCCATCGCTGCAGCGCGGCTCAGGGGCCGCGGCAACGAGAAGGCCGCCGACAAGGCCGCTGTCGACGCCATGCGCCGCGAGCTCGGCAAGGTGGCCATCAAGGGCCGCGTCGTGATCGGCGAAGGTGAGATGGACGAGGCGCCGATGCTCTACATCGGCGAGGAGGTGGGCACGGGTGCCGGTCCCGCCGTGGATATCGCGGTCGATCCGCTCGAAGGCACAACCATCTGCGCCAAGTCCATGCCGAACGCGCTCGCCGTGCTCGCCATCGCCGAGCGCGGTGGACTGTTGCATGCGCCGGACATGTACATGGAGAAGATCGCGATCGGTCCGGGCTATCCACCGGGCGTGGTCGATCTCGACCGCTCGCCGGCCGACAACCTCAACGCGCTCGCCGAGGCCAAAGGCGTGCCGATCGCCGAGATCACTGCCTGCATCCTCGATCGCCCGCGCCACGCCGATCTCATCAAGGCCGTGCGCGACGCCGGCGCCGCGATCCGCCTGATCCCTGACGGCGACATCGCCGGCGTCATCTGGACCACCGACAGCCGCGAGACGGGGATCGATATCTACATGGGATCGGGCGGTGCGCCCGAGGGCGTGCTTGCGGCCGCTGCGCTGCGCTGCATCGGCGGCCAGATCCAGGGCCGCCTGATGCCGTTGAAGGCCGAAGAGACAGCGCGCGCCAAATCGATGGGTATCACCGACATCAAGCGCAAGTACAACATGGAAGACATGGCGGCGGGCGATGTCATCTTCGCCGCGACGGGCATAACCGGCGGCTCCCTGCTTTCGGGCGTATTCTTCGCCGGCGGTTCGGCAACCACGGAGACGGTGGTGATGCGCTCGAAGACGGGCACCGTCCGCCGTATCAAGACGACGGTCCGGGACGTCGACACGCGCTATCCGGCGTGAGGAGGCTGGAGCGGGCCGTCATGGCGGACCGGGCACCATCCGCCTCCAAGCGTTATCCGCCGGACTGCGCCTGCATACGATTGTCCGGCAGTCGGCCGTCGTCGTGACGTAGCCCTCGGGGGCGACGGCACACGAAGTCGCGGGCGCCCTGCATCTGCTGCCATCTGAGCTGGGGACGGTTGTCCCCGTCTGCCCGCGCTGGCGCACGAATCGACCTACAACCCGGGAAGAGGGAGAAGGTCGATGGCGGTTTCTGCGAAAAGGCGTCACTCGGGCGCGGACGACAGCGGCGAGCAGCAGGCGGGCTATCTCGGCGTCACGGCCTCGGCCAAGGGCTACGCCTGGCGCGATCGCCTCGCGCCGGAGAAGCGGCTCGTCGCGGAGGCGATCTCGCAGCGCCACGGGCTCCCCGAACTTCTCGGCCGCGTGCTCGCCGCGCGCGGTGTCGGCATCGACGAGGTAGAGGTCGTGCTCGACCCGACCATCAAGGCGCTGATGCCCGACCCGAGCGTGCTGCGGGACATGGACCGCGCGGCGGAACGCCTCGCCGCCGCGGTCAAGTCTCGTCAGCCGGTGGCGGTCTTCGGCGACTACGACGTCGATGGGGCGTGTTCGAGTGCGCTGCTCAAGCGTTTTCTCGATCACCATGGCGTGCCGTCGCGCATCTACATCCCAGATCGCATCTTCGAAGGCTATGGCCCGAACCCGGCCGCCATCGAGACCCTGGTGAAGGAAGGCGCGAAACTGATCGTAACGGTGGACTGCGGCACGACGAGCTTTGAGCCGCTCGCCGTCGCCGCGAAGCTCGGTTGCGACGTGGTCGTGATCGATCATCACCAGGCGGATGCCGAGCTGCCGACGGCCAAGGCGGTCGTGAACCCGAACCGGCAGGACGACATCTCGGGCCTTGGCCACCTGTGTGCGGCGGGTGTCGCGTTCATGGTGCTGGTGGCGACGCAACGGCATCTGCGCCGCGAGGGCCACTATGCCACGACGGGCACGAGCGAGCCGGCGCTGATGGACCTTCTGGACATGGTGGCGCTGGCAACCGTCGCCGACGTCGTGCCGTTGCAAGGGTTGAACCGCGCCTACGTCACGCAGGGGCTCAAGGTCATGCGCCAGCGGCGCAATGCCGGCATCAAGGCGCTCCTCGACGTCGCCTCCCTCGACATGGCGCCGACGCCCTATCACCTCGGTTTCATCATCGGGCCGCGGATCAACGCCGGCGGTCGCATCGGCGATGCCGCGCTCGGCGCGCGCCTGCTGGCCACGGAGGACGAGAACGAGGCGGCGCGTATCGCCGCCCTGCTCGACAAGCTCAACCGCGAGCGCAAGGCGATCGAGACGGAGATGCTGGAGGCGGCGATGAGCGACGCCGAGCGGCTCGTCGAGGCCGATCCCGACGTGCCACTGCTGCTCATCGGGTCGCAAGCCTTTCACAAGGGCGTCGTCGGGCTCGTTGCGAGCCGCCTCACCGAGCGCTTCAAGCGGCCAACCTGCGTCATCTCGTGGGAGACGGAAGAGGGGGCGAAGCCCGGCCAGGGCACGGGATCACTGCGCTCTGTCGCTGGAGTGGATATCGGCGGCGCGGTGCGGGCGGCCGTCGCCGATGGCCTGCTCGTCAAGGGCGGTGGCCACGCCATGGCCGCGGGCCTCACCGTCGCGCGCGAGCGCCTCGACGAGCTTGCGCGGTTCATGAGCGAGCGATTGCGCCACACCGCGCGCGAGGTGCGCTCGGCGCTCGCCCTCGACATCGATGGCGCCTTGCAGCCGGCGGGTTGCAATGATGCCCTCATCGAGCTGCTGGAACGCGCCGGTCCATATGGCCAGGGCAACCCGCAGCCGCGTTTCGCCTTTCCAGCGCATCGCGTGAAGTTCGCAAAGGTGGTCGGCGAGGCGCACATTCGCTGCGTGCTCGAAGCGGCCGACGGTTCGCGCCTCGATGCCATCGCCTTCCGCGCGCACGGCCAGCCGCTCGGCGACTTGCTGATCGGCTCCGCGGGCATGCCGTTGCACGTGGCCGGCAACCTGCGCAAGGACACCTGGGGCGGGCGCAATCGCATCGAGGTACAGATCGAGGACGCAGCGGACCCGCGCCGGCAAGGCTGATGCGGTTAGATTTAAGACGGACGCTTTCCGCGACACTCGAAACCTGCATGCCGGAAACCAGCATGCCGGGAACGACGTCGCGCTCAGTTAAGCCGGCAACCCGAGGCGAACCATCTCGGCCGGCGCATCGTCGTCCGCTGGATCGCCGAACACGAGTGTCGCGGTGCCACCGCGCGTGATCGGCGACGTATCTAGGATTTCCTCGATGCTCTCGAACAGAGCCCGCGCGTCGGGGCCGTAGAAATAGAACGTGCCCTCAGATCCATCTATGGCGATCTCGTGCCCGTCGAGAACGCCCGTGCCCTCGACCGCAAGCGTACCCTCGATCTCGAGCTGAAGGCGGGCCAGCGGCTCGAGATCGCGGTTGCCGGGCTTGAAGAACTGCTCGCCGTAGCCGGTGAACTGCACGATGACGGCCTGATCGATCATGGGCTTCCTCTCGGGGGTATAGGCATCGCTGAGTTGGGGCGCCGGTGCGAACGGTCGAGATAGCAACCCTTCGCGTTTCGTATCGAAGGGCGACAACACTCTGGTGACGCATCACGTCTCGTGGTGCAGTTCGTGAAGGATGGCGCGCAATTCCACCTTGGGGTCGGGAAAACGTTCGAAGTCGAGGTGGGTGCGCGCGTACCAGTAGCGCGCGTTGGAGGCATCGCCTTCGATCTTGTGCAGGACAGCGTGCAGCCAGTCGGCGACGGGAGATCCTTCGTGGCGTTGGGCGAGGGTGTGCGCGGCGTCCCACTCGCCCGCAAGCGCGGCGTCGACAGCCTTCAGGAGGTCGGCACGGATGACTTCGCTCGTTGCCACGTCTCCCATCCTTTCGCTCTCAGCTCGCAGGCCGGGCAAGTACCACAGCCATAGCCCCATTCATGCCGGTGCGTGCGGTCGCCGAGGTAGCACGTATGCGAGTGCTCGACGATGAGCTCGACGAGGCGCGGCCCGCCGAGGCGCTCAGCCATCGCCCAGGTGCCCGCTTTGTCTACGTACATCAGCGGCGTCACGATCTCGTAAGGCTTGTCCATGCCGAGCGTTATCGCGGCTTGCAGAACGCGCAGCGTTTCGTTCCTGCAATCGGGGTAGCCCGAGAAATCCGTCTCGCACATCCCCCCGACCAGCGTCGTGATGCCGCGCCGGTAGCCGAGCGCCGCCGCGTAGGTGAAGAACAGCAGGTTGCGGCCCGGCACGAACGTGTTCGGCAGGCCGCTCTGGGACAGCTCGATCGCCGCCTCGCGCGTTAGGCTCGTCTCGGAGATGCGACCGAGCGTCGGCAGCTCGAGCGGGTGATCGGCGCCGAGCCGCTCGGCCCACTGCGGAAAGGTCTCCTTCAAGGCGGCGAGCATTGTGAGGCGGGTGCGCAGCTCGATATCGTGGCGCTGGCCGTAGGCGAAGCCGATCGTCTCGACATGCGCGTAGGTCTCGAGCGCGTGCGCGAGGCAGACGGTCGAATCCTGCCCCCCAGAGAAGAGCACGAGGGCGCGTTGGTCCAGCATCGCCGCTCCGGTTCCAAGTTGCATCTAGGCGCGGGACAGGGGGCTTCTTCGCCCACTATGCTCGCTCGACTGCGGAGTTGGATGCGAAAGAGCAGATATGTCAATGCCGAGCCTCGGCGGGAGTGACCCCTACGACCTGGCGCGCTTTAGCGATGCTCAGGACGGGATGTTCGAGCAGGCATGTGCCGAGCTTCGTGCCGGCCGCAAAGTTACGCATTGGATGTGGTTCGTGTTCCCACAGATCAAGGGGCTCGGCCTCAGCGCAACCGCTCGTCGCTTTGCCATCCGTTCTCTCGCCGAGGCGCGCGCCTACCTTGGCCATCCCTTGCTTGGATCGCGGCTCACGGCAACGACGGGCCTCGTGCTGGGCGTGCCCGACCGCACGCTCCACCAGATCTTCGGTACCCCCGACGATCTGAAGTTCCGCTCGAGTATGACGCTGTTCGAGGTGGCGGCGGGCCGCGGCTGCGTCTTCTGCGAGGCCATCGAACGCATGTGCGGCGGCTCGCGGGACGAGGCAACGCTGGCCCTGCTCGCGGCGGAGGGATGAGAGGCCGGCTAGAGGCTGGCTCCGTCGAATGCGACGGGCCGAAGCTTAGCAAGATCGACGTCGTCGAGGCAGCGAACGTTGATCGCCACCATCTCCCGGCCATCGGGCCCGGTGCCGCGGCCGAAGGGGCGCACACCGCAGGTGCGGCAGAACAGGTGGTGCACGCTCTTACGGCCGAACTGATAATCGGAGAGGGCGTCGGCTCCCGACACCAGCGTGAACTCGTTCGCTGGTACGAAGGCAAGGATCGCGCCCGTGCGCCGGCAGATCGAGCAATTGCAGGTGATCGTCTGGCCGAGATCGGCATTCGCCGTGAAGCGTACCGCGCCGCAATGACAACTCCCGGAATAGCGCTCAGAGTTCATGGTTTGATCTCAATTCCTACCGATTGGGCTGCGTTTCTGGTGGGACCCGGCTACCGTTTCACCCACCCGTTCGGGGCTTTTCCCGCCCGAGGGAAGCGTATAGAAGCCATGCCGACTATGACCGTCGGCGGCGACCCGCGCCAGCCGGCGCAGCAAAGCCCAACGCGAAGGCAAAACGAGGCCCATCATGACCGCCATCATCGACATCATCGGCCGCGAGATTCTCGACAGCCGCGGCAACCCGACCGTCGAGGTGGACGTGGTGCTGGAAGACGGCTCCATGGGCCGTGCCGCGGTGCCTTCCGGTGCCTCGACGGGTGCGCACGAAGCGGTGGAGCTTCGCGACGATGATAAGAGCCGCTACCTCGGCAAGGGCGTGCTGAAGGCTGTCGAAAGTGTCAACGGCGAGCTCTACGACAGCCTCGCCGGCATGGACGCTGAGGACCAGCGCGGTATCGACGCCGCCATGATCCAGATCGACGGGACGAAGAACAAGAGCCGCCTCGGCGCCAACGCCATCCTCGGCGTATCGCTCGCTGTCGCCAAGGCGGCCGCCGCCGCCTCGGGTCTGCAGCTCTATCGCTATGTCGGCGGCGCCGCGGCGCACGTGCTGCCGGTTCCCATGATGAACATCATCAACGGCGGCGCGCATGCCGACAATCCAATCGACATCCAGGAATTCATGATCATGCCCGTCGGCGCCGAGAGCTGCTCGGAGTCGATCCGCATGGGTGCCGAGATCTTCCACGCGCTGAAGAAGAGTCTGAAGGATGCCGGCCACAACACAGGTATCGGCGACGAGGGCGGCTTTGCGCCGGCGCTGAAGAGCGCGGACGACGCGCTCTCCTTCATCATGAAGGCCATCGAGAAGGCCGGCTACAAGCCGGGCGACGACGTGATGCTGGCGCTCGACTGCGCATCGACCGAGTTCTTCAAGGACGGCAAGTACGTCATGGAGGGCGAGGGCAAAACGCTCGATAGCGCCGGTATGGCGAAGTACCTCGAAGGCCTCGTCTCGCGCTACCCGATCATCTCGATCGAGGACGGCATGGCGGAAGACGACTGGGCGGGCTGGAAGGCCCTCACCGAGCTGATCGGCGCCAAGTGCCAGCTCGTCGGCGACGATCTCTTCGTCACCAACACCGAGCGTCTGTCGCAGGGCATCGCCAAGGGAACGGCGAATTCGATCCTCGTCAAAGTCAATCAGATCGGCACGCTTTCCGAGACGCTCGACGCCGTCAACATGGCGCAGCGCGCCGGTTATACCGCGGTCATGTCGCACCGCTCGGGTGAGACCGAGGATTCGACCATCGCCGATCTCGCCGTCGCCACCAACTGCGGGCAGATCAAGACCGGGTCGCTGTCGCGTTCCGATCGTCTCGCCAAGTACAACCAGCTCATCCGCATCGAAGGCGAGCTGGGTGACGTGGCGAAGTTCGCCGGACGCGGCATCATCCGCGGCATTGCCTGATCGGCGGAGCCTCGTAATCACGTCATTTGCGGCGTCGGCCTCGGCGATTGCGTCGATGCCGGCGCCGCAAGTGTTTTGATGCCAGCCGTGCGGATCATTTCTCGCCAGCCGGACACAATGCACCCGCTTTTTCATGGCGATCTGCAGTGGTCGTCCTACGTATCGAGCGGCGGCTTCTGGAGCGCGTGACGTATGGCATCGGTCGCGGACCAACGATATCTCTTCGGTGGCCTCGCTGCTGTTGCCGCCGCACCGTTGTGGTATTTCCTCGGGGCCGGAAGCATCCATCTTTGGCGCGCCGTGACCGGGCCGTTGAGCAGCGCAGAGGGCCGGATTGCGGATGCCTACTCGGCCATATTCATCGGTGGCCCAATAGGCCTCGTGCTGGGCACGGCATTCACGTTCTGGCTCTTGCAGCGATTGGCGCAGCACCTGACATGGCCCGTGGCCGGGATCATCCTTCTCGGCATCGCGGCGTGCGGCGCCTGGGCGCTGCATTTCATGACGACGCATTGAGGCAGGAACTTCGCGCCTCTCGGATGCCGAAGGTGAGTGGATTGATTGACCGTGGTCCGTCGAAGTCTTCGCGTTGGCGCGGGTTGGCGGTTGGTGCGTTGCTCGCTTTGGCCGCCGCGCCGTTGAGCTTCCTCGCCGGTGTCTTCGTCATGGGCGCGCTGATGATTTGGAAAAGTGGTCCCGTCGCCGGCGAGGCGTTGCAGGGCGCGGCTTTTACCGCATTTCTGTTCGGCGGTCCGCTCGGTATCCTTGGCGGCAGCCTTCTGATCGGCGGCCTGGGGGCTTGGCATTCGAGCCGCCTCAGCTGGCCGGTCGTCATGGCGGCAGCGATCGCGCTGACGATGGCGAGTAGTTGGGCGCTGGGCCAGCTCGGCAACGTTTGACAGTCGGGTCAATTGACAGACAAGCACGCGCGGAGACTGAAAGCGCCGCTTTCCGGCGGAATCGAAGAATCAGTGTTGGCGCAGCATCACCACCGACGAGCCGCTGAGCAGGTGGGGCGAGGTCTTCTCGATCGATTCGAAAGCGATGCACGACGCTTTCGATTGGGGCGAGAGCTGAGAGAAGACCGCCGCCGTGCAGCCCGCGGTGTTGCGGCAGACGACCATGCAACTATCGGCGCCGTCGGCTTCAGCGGACTTGATCATCTTCCCGACCGCCATGACGTTTTCGAAGAAGGCGAAGCCCTGCTTCGTTCGCGATGGCGTGCCGAGCTTCGCTCCGCCTGCTCCAGCGGATTTGCGCACGCCGCTGCGCCACTTCGAATCCTCGTGGCGGCTGTCGATCTTGGAGAACATCTCGCACTGCCCCATGACGCCAATCTTGCGGCCATGCTGGTAGCCGACACACCGGGCCTCGTCGGCGCAGGCGTTACGGCAAGCGTCTGGGCTCGGTGCCTTGAACGTGCGGATCACGGTGCCATCGATGCGCACGTTCTCACTGGCATCGAAGCTCGCCGCGCTGGCATTGGGATCGGGCGCCGGGGTCACCGGAGGAATTGCTGCCACCTTGTCTTCGGCGTTGGCGCCGGAGGGCGCGGCCTTGCCTTCGAGCGTGGCGATTTCGTCGCGCAGCTTTTTCAGGTCGAGACCCCGCCGGGTCCACTCCATCTGGATCTCGCCCGAGCGCCGCAGCAGTTTCATCCGCTCTTCCGAATTGGCGGCCCGGCCTTCCTCTCGACGCGCGTCCATCAAGCGCTTCTGCAGATCTTTCACCAGGTCGTCGACGTTCGCGGCGCGGGCGCGCAGTTCGGCCAGACGGATGCCGTCCGCGCTCATCATCGAGCCGGTCGCCGGGGCCGCGTCGCGGGTCTTCGCCTCGGCTTCGAGACGGGCGAGGCGCTCTTTCAGCGCGGTAATGTCGTCGGACGAGGCGGCCGGGGCTGGTGTCACGCTGCCTCTTGCCGGTGCCGATGCAAGTTCGACCGGCACGAAGTAGAACTCGCCCGTCAGTGCCGAATGATCCCACGGCACCTGCGCACCGTTCGTCGCCGCGACGACGTCCTTGCGTACCTCGATCATGGTCGCGGGAAGGTTGCGGCCCTTCTCGCGCATGTGTTTCACGAGCGCCGTGGTGAACGGCGAGTTGCGGCCAGCGCCGTCGAGAGCGACGTTGCCGGGCTGCGTCGCATAGGCGATGAAGGTGCCGAGTCCCGTCGCAGCGGCAGCAAGGCCGCGGCCGATCGAAACAGAGCGCGTGCCCATCGAGCGCGCCAGGTTCCGGGCTAGCGGGTTGTCGCGGCAGGCATCGAGAATGACGATCGTCGTCTTGCCGTCGCGGTCGATTTCCATCTGCCGCATCACAAAGTCGAGCTTAACGGCCTCGAACTCGAGGTCGCGCTCGCGCTCGAGCTGGGCATCGATGGGCACCAGGTAATTCTGCAACCCGAGTTGAAGGCCATGCCCGGCGTAGAAGAACAGCGCGACATCGGCGTTGCCGAGCTTGTCCGCAAAAGATCGCAGCGCCGCGTCGAGCTTGGCTTTGTCGGCATCGAGCGCCTCGACCACGTCGAAGCCCGTGGCTTTCAGGGCTGCCGAGACGTCGCGCGCGTCGTTGAGCGGGTTGGGGAGCGCCGGCGCGTGGACATAGGCGCCGTTACCGACGACGAGGGCGACGCGCTTCTCGGCCGCGGCGCTTCCGGCGAGGGCGAGAAGGGTGAGAAATGCTGCGAGGATCGATTTCAAGGGCATCCCGGGTCTCGGCGGCTGCGGGCTGGTCGAGCGGAAAGGGATCGGCCGAGACCGACCCCGATCGATCCGATTGAAGAAAACTTCTGCGACCGGAACATGGCTTTACCGCGTCTTAAGGACGTTGCGCTATCTCTATCCCTGTTCCAAGTCGAACACCCGAATGACAGTGCTGCGTAAAACACCCAACCATGATCGGCGTACCCGGCCCAGGCTAATCCTGGTGTTGCTTAGCTGCCTGGGGCTAACGGGATACTTCACCTATCATGCGATCCATGGCAGGCACGGTCTCGAGACCCGAACTAGCCTGATCTCCCGCTCCGCAGCCCTGGAGTTCGAGATCAAGGGACTCGAGACCGTGCGTGCGATGCTGCAGCGCGACGTGGCGCTGCTCTATCCCGAGCGGCCCCATCCCGACATCGTCGAAGAGATTGCCCGCGACGTCCTCGGATTTGTGCATCCCGATGACCGCGTTGCCCTCGGACGTTAGGGTGCGCTTTACAGCTTCGATGGCTGCGCAACACGGCTCCCGTGCAACTGAGCGCACCTAGGGCGTCCGAGCCGGCTGCATTCCCCTCTGACCGTTGGCGCTGCCGTTCCCCTGGTATAGGCTCGCGTGCCGCCCTGCCGCGGCCCGAAGATACCGAGACGCGAGCCCGATGCCCGATCACATCCGCGCCGCGCGGCCACCCGCCGCGCCGCTGCCCGAGCAGCCCGTGACGCCGCCCGCCTTCAGCCGCGAGGAGGATATGGCGGCCTATCGCGACATGCTGCTGATCCGCCGCTTCGAAGAAAAGGCCGGCCAGCTCTATGGCATGGGGTTCATCGGCGGATTCTGCCACCTCTATATCGGACAGGAAGCCGTCGTGACTGGGCTCACCATGGCGGCCCTGCCAGGCGATCAAGTGATCGCGACCTACCGCGACCATGGCCAGATGCTGGCCTCTGGGATGGATGCCGGCCGCGTGATGGCGGAGTTGATGGGGCGCCGGAGCGGCTACTCCAAGGGCAAGGGCGGCTCCATGCACATGTTCTCGAAGGAGGCGGGCTTCTTCGGTGGGCATGGCATCGTCGGCGCTTCGGTGCCGCTCGGGGCTGGACTGGCCTTCGCCAATTCGTATCGCGGCAATGGTGCCGTTACGTGGTGCTATTTCGGTGACGGCGCGGCTAACCAGGGCCAAGTGTATGAAGCCTTCAACATGGCCGAGCTCTGGCGGCTCCCGGTCGTGTTCGTGATCGAGAACAACCGCTACGCCATGGGCACCGCGATCGAGCGCTCCTCGGCGACGACGAACCTTTCCCAGCGCGGCCAGTCGTTCGCGATCCCCGGCTGGCAGGTCGACGGCATGGACGTCCGCGCGGTGCGTGAGGCGGGGCGCCTCGCCAGCGCATGGACGCGAGCGGGCAACGGTCCGTTCATTCTCGAAATGATGACTTATCGCTACCGCGGCCACTCGATGTCGGACCCGGCCAAATATCGCACCAAGGAGGAGGTCGCCGAAATGCGCGAGCATCATGACGCGATCACTCAGGTGCGCGTGCGTCTGGTCGAGGCCGGGGTTGGCGAGGACGAACTCAAGGCCGTCGACAAGGAGGTTCGCGCCATCGTCAATGCGGCGGCAGCCTTTGCCCAGGACGATCCGGAGCCAGACCCGGGCGAACTCACCACCGACGTTCTGGCTTGAGGGGCATGCTGTGAGCCGACAACTCCCCGCCATGTATTCCGCGACCATCGCCGCAATCCACGGACGCGCCCCGAAATGACATCGACCGAGATCCTCATGCCCGCGCTGTCGCCGACCATGGATGAGGGCACGCTCGCGCGTTGGCTCGTCGCGGAGGGCGCGAGCGTGAAGGCCGGCGACGTCATTGCCGAGATCGAGACCGACAAGGCGACGATGGAGATCGAGGCCGCAGAGGAAGGAACCCTCGCGCGCATTCTCGTCGCGGCGGGCACGCCCGGCGTCAAGGTCAACACGCCGATCGCGACGATCGACGTCGCCGACGGTATCGCGCCGACCTCGCCGACGGTGGTGCCTGCACCATCTCCGGTTCCGGCGATCCTGCCATCGGCACCACTCGAGCAAGTGCCTGAAGTAAAGTCGGCGCACGAGACTGCCGTCGCCGGAACATCAACCGCCGCCATTTCCAAAGCCGCCGCGCCATCAGCACCCACGGCGAGCGTCACGCAGACGATCCGCGAGGCGTTGCGCGACGCCATGGCGGAAGAGATGCGGCGCGACCCCGACGTCTTACTCATCGGCGAGGAGGTGGCGCAGTATCATGGGGCCTACAAGGTGAGCCAGGGGTTGCTCGAGGAATTCGGCCCGCGCCGCGTCATCGACACCCCCATCACCGAGCAGGGCTTTGCGGGCATCGGCATCGGCGCGGCGCTCGCCGGGCTCAAGCCCGTCGTCGAGTTCATGACGTGGAACTTCGCCATGCAGGCGATCGACCAGATCGTCAATTCGGCGGCAAAGACGCGCTACATGTCCGGCGGCCAGATCGACGTCCCGATCGTGTTCCGCGGCGCCAATGGTGCCGCCGCCCGGGTCGCCGCGCAGCACTCGCAGTGCTACTCTGCCTGGTATGCGCACGTTCCGGGCTTGAAGGTCGTGGCACCGTCGACGCCCGCCGACGCCAAGGGATTGCTCAAAGCCGCTATCCGCGATCGCAATCCCGTGCTGATGCTCGAGAACGAGATGATGTATTCGGCATCGGGACCTGTGCCCGTGGGCGACGACATCCTCGTTCCCATCGGAAAGGCGCGCATCGCGCGCCCCGGGAGTGACGTCACCATCGTCTCGTTTCTGCGCGGCATGACCTATGCGCTCAAAGCGGCCGACATCCTCGCCGCCGACGGCATCGAGGCGGAGGTGATCGACCTCAGGTCGCTGCGCCCGATCGACATGGATACGATCCTGGCATCGGTGGCGCGCACCAACCGCCTCGTGACGGTCGAGGAAGCTTGGCCGGTCTGCTCGATCGGTTCGGAGATCTGCGCGCGGGTCGCCATCGACGCATTCGACGATCTCGACGCTCCGCCGGCGAAGGTGACGGGCGCGGACGTGCCAATGCCTTACGCGGCGAACCTCGAAAAGCTGGCGCTGCCGAGTGTCGAAGACGTCGTCAAGGCGGTGCGGAAGGTCTGCTATGCGTGAACGTCGCCGCACCACGGCCTCGACCGCCGCATTGCGGCCCGGTATTGCGCCGGATTGGCAGCCGCGCACGCGATGGGAGCTGCTTGCGGGCCTGCTGCGGCGCGGCTCGCTGTACGCGCTCCCGCTGCTGTTGTGCGCCCCGTTCTGGGCCATGCATGATTTGGCGGCGATAACGCTGAGCAAGGTCTTGCGCTTCGATGGCCGCCGCCGCGTCGACGTCAACTGGCGTCACCCTGCGGCCCCGTTCGTGGTGCCGGTGTTGTGGCTTACCGCATTTCTCTTCCGGATCTTCGTCGTGCCCTTCTTTCGGGGGCCAGGCCTGGTCCGGCCGCAGGCGCGCAAGCGGGAGATGATCCATGGACGACAATGATCCGACCGAGCCGGCCGATCTCGTATTGCAGGAGCTCGAGTTACCCGATGGCGTGCACGATGCGAGCAGCTCCGTCGAGGTGATGCGCGTCTGGGTAGCGGACGGCGCGCTGCATGTCATCTTTCATTCCGAGACTTTCAGCCACGACGTCTCTGAGTGGGGGCGCATGCTTGGCGACATCGCCCATCACATTGCCGACGCCGTCGAACTCGACGGCCAGATGCCACGCCAGCAGGCCCTCGCGGCAATGACGGAAGCTTTCACCCGTTCTGCCGCGGAGAGCGAAGCATCGGCGCAGCGCAGCGGCCGGATCAAGGGGCGGACCGCGCATTGAGGCCTGCGTTGTTCAGGGGCTGAGGCATGAGGCCCAAGGCGCGCGGACGAGGGCTCGAGCGATTGGAGTGTGGAAGGTCATGAACGAGACGGACATCCTGCAGAACCTGTTCAACGCCATCGCTGCCGTATTGACGGTCTTCTCGCTGTTCTTCGCCATCATCTCGGGCTACGTCGCCGCGCTGTACTTCTTTCTCGGCCGCGCACCGATGATGTTGAGGGTGGTCGCGTTCGGATTGCTGTCGATCGGCCTGGTTTTCCTCGGTGGCACTGCGACCGTGGTCGGCCGGTTGCAAGACGGACTGTTCGCGGCATGGGACCGCATCGAGCGACCGATCGTACCGTTGCAGGATCTGCGTAACCCGATACCGGGTTTGCACGTCGCCGGCATCACGCAGCAAGAGATCGGTGTCGGCATCGGTTGGGCGGTAGCTATCGCGGTCTATCTCGCGCTGTTCTTCCTCACATTCGTCTATCGCTGGCCGACGCCCGATCATCCCCCCGCGCCCTGAGGATACCGATGCCGATCCACGTGCTGATGCCGGCGCTGTCGCCGCGCATGGAGACGGGCAAGCTGACGCGCTGGCTCGTGGCGGCGGGGGACCGCGTCGAGCCGGGTGACGTCATTGCCGAGGTCGAGACGGCGACGGCGACGATGGAAGTCGAGGCTGTCGACGCCGGCCAAATCGGCGAGCTTCTCGTTGCGGCAGGGAGCGATGATGTCGCGGTCGATACGCCGATCGCCACCATCGTCGCCCGCGCTGCCACGAAGGCAGCCGCCGAAGCAGCCCCAGCCCCTGTTCGCCCTGGTCGAGTGGGCGTCATGACACCGGTGCGCGGAGCGGAGGTAGAAGCGGGGCAAAGCCGCCGCGTGTCTGGTCGCGTGCGAGCATCACCGTTGGCGCGCCGCATGGCCCGCGAAGCCCGGCTCGATCTTGCGGCGATCGCCGGCAGCGGCCCAGACGGCCGCATCGTCAAACGTGACATCGTAGCGTGGCGCGCGCGAGCCGCCGCCGCGGACATTTCAGGTGGAATGGCGACGGAAAAGCGGGAGAAAGTTCTCGGGGAGCCGTCATTGCCTCTCGCGGACGGCGCTGGGCGATCGCTGGCGACGCTGGAGCAGGGTGCCTTGCGCCCCGCAGCGGGGGCAGCGACGAAACCGATTGCGAAGGACGTCGCTGGCGATTTCACCGACGCAGCCATCCGCCGCCTTTATGATCCGGCGAGCTACGAAGCCGTGCCGCACGATGCGATGCGCCGGGCAATCGCCGAACGTCTCCAGTATTCAAAAAGCACGGTGCCGCACTTCTACTTGCGGATCGATTGCCGGATGGAGGAGGTGCAGCGTGCGCGGGCGCGTATGAACGGTGGTCCGCCGGGCCGTGGCGGCAGGGCACTGGCGCTGACCGTCACGGATTTCTTGGTAAAGGCGCTGGCTCTCGCGCTGCAACAGGTGCCGGACGCCAACGTCACCTGGACCGAGGAGGCGATGCTGCGGCACAAGTCTTCGGACGTCGGTGTCGCCGTGGCTATCGAAGGCGGGCTCGTCACCCCGGTGATCCGTCATGCCGAGCTCAAGTCGCTCTCGGAGATTTCCGACGAGCTCGCGTCACTCGCCGAGCGCGCCCGCCGGCGGCGCCTCGCGCCGCACGAGTACCAAGGGGGTGCCACGGCCATCTCTAATCTCGGGATGATGGGGGTGCGGGATTTCGATGCCGTCATCAACCCGCCGCATGCGACCATCCTCGCGGTCGGGGCGGCGGAGCAACGTCCGGTTGTCGTGGATGGGCGGATCGAGGTTGGAACGGTGATGAGCTGCTCGCTGTCGTGCGATCACAGGGCGGTCGATGGAGCAACGGGGGCGGAGTTCCTCGCGGCCTTCAAAGCCCTGATCGAGGATCCGCTGCGGATGCTGGTTTGAGTGCCCATCCAACGGCTGGCCAGGCAATTCACGGATTTCGGCATGTGTGTTTCCACAGCCGGCTCGCGAAATGCGTGGCCGCCTTGCACTCATCAACCGTAATCGCTCGTACCGCTGCTTGCTGCCTAGGCGACTCGCCCACTAATAGGATCGACAACTCGGGTGCGCTTACGTCTACTCGAGTACGGGAGATTGATAGGGGGTTTCGCATGACGTTCCGATTCCTCGCCGCCTCGACGGCGATCCTGCTCGCCGGGCTGACCGCCGGTTGCGCGAATGACGGTGGCCTGCTGGCCGGCAGCCTGACGACGGCGTCGGTGCCGGATGCGCCTGCGGCGCAGGTGGCGGCGGCGCCGAAGGTCGATCCGCAGTGCTTCGCGCTGATGTCGAAGATCGACCAGCTCCGTAAGGAAGGCACGCCGGCGCGCATCGAAAAGGTGGCGACCACGGGCAAGGGCTCGACGGCTAGCGTCAAGCGCGACTCGCTCGCGAAGATGACCGAACTCGACAAGGCCAACGCCGAGTTCCAGGTGCGCTGCTCGAAGCTCGCTCCGTCGCAGGCAGCAGCGGCGGCTTCGCCGGCTCCGGCGACCGCAGTGCCCGCCACGGCGACGCAGACGGTCGCCAAGGCCTCCACGAAGACGGCGGCATCGAAACCGGTTGCGCAGTAATTCTCACGTGTCGTGGGACCTTGCCTGATACGGAAAAGGGTCGCGCTGCGCGGCCCTTTTCTATGCCCTTGATCCTGTCAAGCCGCTGCAATGACGCAGCATTTGTTATGCTGCGCTGCGTCATCCGTGCAACACCGAAAGGGGATGGTCTTGCATGCCGGCGGGAGCTGTGATGAAAGGCAACCATGCACAATTTCGAGCACGGGGTGAATTCATGGCGCTGACGTCGTCGAGCCGCCTTGCTGGCACGTTTGCCGTTTTGGCTTCCCTTCTCCTGGCCGGTTGCGCCGGGGGTACGAGCGGTGGCGATCCCGGCGCTGGATCATTGCCGTCGGGCAAGTCCTGCAAGGATGTCCGCGCCGAGCTCGACAAACTCGACGCTCGCGGCGTGCCCTCGCGGATCGAAGCTGCAGGTGCCGGCAAGAAGCTGCCGCCCGGGCAGAAGGAAGAGGTCGACCGGTACAACGCGCTGCTCGCCCAGTATCTCGGCGCCCGCTGCCACCTCTGATCGTTGCGCCATTCGGCTGACGCCGTCGCGCCGGGCGCCATTTCCGCCTGGACGGCGGTGCGCGACTCGGCAGAATCTTGCCGCGTCCCAAGCCGGCGGTCGGATACCGTTCGGCTCCCCGCCGATACCGGTGTCTACCAAGGCGCGGTCTGTCGACGCGGTGCAGGCAAGGAGATCTGTCCATGAAAGCTGATACGCGCGCCCTCGTGGTATTGGCGCTGATCGGTATCGTTGCCGGTTGGCTCGCCTCGATCCTGGTCGGTGGCGGCGGATTGATCCAGTATCTGGTGAGCGGCGTGGTCGGAGCGTTCGTCGGCGGCCTCCTGCTCAATGCGCTCGGCGTCAATCTCGGCATCCGCAATCCGCTCGCCAGCCAAGTCGTGACGGCGACCATCGGCGCCATCGTCGTCGTATTGCTGGCACGTCTGATCGCGTAGACTGCGCCGGCGGGCAGCGCACGGATCAGCGCCCGCGAGGCAATAACGGGAGGCAAGCGGACGCCATGGATCAGGTACTCGCCTATCTGCAGAACCCCTGGGTGATCATGGTCATCAACGGCCTGATCGCTGGCTGGTTGGCCGGTCTGCTGCTCGGTGGCGGCGGGCTCATCCGCAACGCCGTGGTCGGCATCATCGGCGCTATTCTCGGCGGTGCGATGGTGCAGATGGGGCTGCTGAGCCTACCCATCAATCTCGGCGCGTGGGGCAACCAGATTCTCGTCTCGACGGTCGGCGCCCTGATCGTCATCGTCATCGCCCGTCTCGTAGCGCGCTGAAGCTGCGCGTCCGGAGTGCATGTGGTCCCAACGGATGGGCGCGCCCACCGTCGGTCTTGCGTGCGCCCGCCGCCTGCTCCACGTATAGCGTCTCGCACAAGCCGGGGCACGATGGCCGCCGGACGGGAAAGGGCGCGTCATGGTGAAGATCCTGGACACGGTATCGGGCGGGGCGCCTGAGCGGCCCCGAGCCGAGAAACCGCGCCATCCCGAGAAGGCGAACCGGCCGGACACGCCGGTCAAGCGCAAGCCGGATTGGATACGTGTTCGCGCGCCGTCGAGCGGGGAATATGGCGAGACGCGCCGGATCGTCCGCGAGAACGGCCTGAATACCGTCTGCGAGGAGGCGGGCTGCCCGAACATCGGCGAGTGTTGGACCAAGCGCCACGCCACCATGATGATCATGGGCGATACGTGCACGCGCGCTTGTGCATTCTGCAACGTTCGCACCGGCCTGCCCGACGCGCTCGACACCGCTGAGCCGGCACGAGTCGCCGATGCCGTCGCCAAGCTCGGCCTCGAGCACGTCGTCATCACGTCCGTCGATCGTGACGATCTCGACGACGGTGGTGCACGACATTTCGCCGAGACGATCCGTGCCATTCGCGCCGCGACACCGGCGACGACGATCGAGGTGCTGACACCGGATTTCCTGAGGAAGCCGGGCGCACTCGAAGTTGTCGTCGCGGCACGGCCGGACGTGTTCAATCACAATCTCGAGACGGTACCCGGCCTCTATCTCAAGATCCGCCCCGGCGCGCGCTACTTCCATTCGCTGCGTCTGCTCCAGCGCGTGAAGGAGATCGACCCTTCGATGTTCACGAAGTCCGGCATCATGGTGGGGCTCGGTGAGCGCCGCGACGAGGTGCTGCAACTGATGGACGACTTGAGGTCGGCCGATGTCGATTTCCTCACCATCGGGCAATACCTGCAACCCTCGCGCAAGCACGCGGAGGTGATGAGGTACGTCGATCCCGAGGAGTTCAAGGGGTACGAGACGACGGCCTATGCCAAGGGCTTTCTGCTGGTGTCGGCGACGCCGCTGACGCGATCGAGCTATCATGCGGGCGAGGACTTCGCGAAGCTGCGCGCGGCGCGGCTGGCGAGCCTCGGGCATTGAACCGATGCCGCGTTTCGAGACGACGCGACGTGTGCCTTTTTCGGCCGAGCAGATGTTCGCGGTCGTGGCGGATGTTGATAGCTATCCGCAATTCGTGCCCATGTGCGAGAGCCTGCACGTGCGTTCGCGCAGCGAGGTCGATGGCGTGACGACGCTCGTTGCGACGATGGCGATCGGGTACAAGGCGATCCGCGAGAGCTTTACGACCCGCGTGGTGCTGCAACCTTCCGCCGAGCCGATGCGCATCGACGTGTCGTATCTCGATGGGCCGTTCCATCACCTCGACAACCGCTGGCGTTTCGTGCCGCGCGACAACGGATCGGAAATCGGCTTCTGGATCGACTACGAGTTCCGATCCGCGATGCTGGGGCTCGTCATGGGGGCGGTGTTCGACAAGGCGTTCCGCAAGTTCGCTGCCGCATTCGAGGATCGCGCGCGTCAGGTCTACAAGGGGCCGGCGGTCTGAACCTCTCCGTCAGGGCGCGATCCTGGCCAATAGCCGCAAGGCTTCTCGCACCGAAGCGATGCGAACCTGTCCGCGTCCGATGTCGCCGAGACGTAACTCGCTTCCCAGGATACCGCCGTCCCGCCGGGTCGCTGCGAGGTGAACGAGCCCAACGGGCTTTGCCGTCGTGCCGCCACCGGGGCCCGCGACTCCGGTCACCGCCACCGCCAGGTCCGCGCGCGAATGCCGTAGTGCGCCCCTTGCCATCGCCCGGGCCACCTCGGCGCTGACCGCACCATGGGTTGCGATGAGTGCGGGATCGACACCGATGCTCTCGCTCTTGGCTTCATTCGAGTATGTGACGAAGCCGCGCTCGACCACGTCGGAGGAGCCGGGAATCTCGGTCAACAATGCTGCGATCAATCCGCCGGTGCAACTCTCGGCGGTCGCGACCTTCACTCCCTTCTCGCGCAGGCGAGCCAGCAATTGCTCCGCTTCGTTGCGCAAGTCCTCGTCGAACATGTGAGCTTACCTCGCGTGATGCGCGCCACATGGTAGACGGCGTCGAACGCTGTGGCGAGAGTTGCGCGCAGCGTCCACGCAGCTGAGCGCCAGTCAAGCCGCGTAGGGTCGGCACAGGGCGGCTGCGCGCCAGCCAAGCGCGTGGGGTTGGCACAGGGCGGCCACGCGCCAGCCAAGCGCGTGGGGTTGGCACAGGGCGGCCACGCGCCAATCAAAAATGAGAGAGCCGGCATGCTGGGCAGAGCATGCCGGCTCGAGAGAGAGTGAATGCGACAGGAACCATTCAGCCCGTCGATAGAGTTGAACTCGGCTCGACGGAGCAACAGTCCTTCACGCTACAGCAGGATCAGGCTGCGACAAGTTTCTCAGCCTGATCGAGCAGACCATCGAGAACCGTGCGGCTCTCGGGACCCATCACGGCGATGGTGCGACGCTGCGCATCCATCCAGATGGGGTATGCGTCTTTCAGAACGGCCTGACCCTTGGGCGTCAGGTGAAGGCCGCGTCCACGCCTGCCGGCCGGCGGATCCATGATAAGATGGCCGAGAGCCAGAAGACGCTTCAGGTTGCGCGACAGCGTCGACTTCTCGATGTCGAGATCGGTGCCGATCTCGACAGCGGTGATGCCGTCGCGGGATGCCAGCTGTGCGAGCAGCGTGTATTGGCTGCCGGTGATGCCGAGTGGGCGCAAGGCATCGTCGTAAACGCGCGTGATGATGCGCGAAAGCTGGCGCACACGTGTCGCAAGGCACGTCGCTGCGGTGGTCTCGGCGATGTCGCTGATGCTCTGAGCGTCAACAACAGGCCGTTCGAGTGTAGTGTTCATCACGTCCATAGCATCCCCCGCAGCGCTCGTGATCATACAACCACGCGCCGTTTTTCTGCCGCGATTCTGGCAGGCCGGTCAACGCGCCGGGTGTGTCGGTTGGGCGACGGCGTGAGCAATTCGCAACTTGCGGGCGCAACCCGTGAGCCGCTGTCTCGGAGGCGGTACGTCGCCAAGGGCATTGCTTAGAGACGAATCCTAGATTGGCAGCAGCACGAGCGCGTTCGCCATCGCGGCGATTCCTTCGCGCCGCCCGGTAAAGCCGAGCTGCTCGGTCGTCGTCGCCTTGACGCCGACACGAGCGGTATCGATGCCGAGGATTTCGGCGATGGTCTGCTGCATCGCGACGCGGTGCGGCCCGATGCGGGGCGCCTCGCACAGCAGCGTCACATCGACGTTGGCAATGCGCCCGCCCCGTTCCTCGACCCGCCGTCTCGCGTCGGCGAGGAAGAGATGTGAAGCAGCACCCTTCCACTTCGGATCACTCGGCGGGAAATGTTGGCCGATGTCGCCGTCGCCAATCGCGCCGAGAAGCGCATCCGTCAGGGCGTGCAGGCCGACATCGGCATCGGAATGCCCATCGAGGGCATGCGTATGAGGTATGCGCACGCCACAGAGCCAGACGTGATCGCCTGCGGTAAAGCGGTGCACATCGAAACCCGTGCCGATCCGCGGCTCGAGAAGAGGCGGCATGTTCGCTCGGCTCGTCATCAGGCGCTCCGCGGCTTCGAGGTCGTCGATGGTGGTGATCTTGAGATTGCGTGTGCTGTCCTCGACGATCGCAACGCCGAGGCCGGCCCATTCTCCGATGGCGGCGTCGTCGGTGAAGTCGTCAAGCCCCTGCGTCGCCGCCTTGCGGTGCGCGGCGAGGATCGCATCGAGATGAAAACCCTGCGGCGTCTGGGCCCGCCAAAGGCCGGCGCGCGGGATGGTCTCGGCCACGTGAAGACCGGCTGACGCACGCTTCAAAGTATCGGAGAGAGCGACGGCGGCTAGCGCACCGGCGGCGCGGTCGAGCGCGCGGACGACGGCGGTAATGGTTGCGTCCGGTACGAACGGGCGTGCGGCGTCGTGAATGAGGACGCGCTCCGGTCGTACGTCACGAGGCAACGCGGCGAGCGCCTCGAGCCCGCACAGTACGGACGACTGCCGCGTGGCTCCACCGGTAACGGGTGGGAGAATGCGGGACGTATCCGGTGCGCTGGCGAAATAGGCATCGGTGTCGTCGGGATGAATGACGACCTGGACGAGATCGATGTCCGGGTGCCCGACAAACGCATCGATGGTTCGCCGCAGCAGCGGCGTGCCCGCGAGCAGGGCATATTGCTTTGGCGGGTCGCCCGGGCGGGCGGCACGGGAGCCGCGGCCAGCTGCGACGATCAGTGCGGCGGTCGTCAAGGTTGCTCGATCTCCGGTCAGTGCGGGGGCGGAAGCTCTCAAGCGGTGCATAACGGAGGGCGAGGATCGCGACAATGCGCCCGAAACGATGAACGCACTTGCGAGAGCGGGCGAACGCCCCTATCTTGCCCAATTGAGTGGCAAACAAAATAATGCACAAGAAATGAGCAGCAAGGATTATTTGGCCGAAGGCGCGCCAGCGTCGGCTCGGGCCGCCGGCCGGCATGCCGCGCGGCAGCGGGGGCTTGCGCTCGGCCAGTCGGTGCTCGCCAACCCGGTCGCGCTCGCTCCCATGTCAGGCGTCTCGGATCTGCCCTTCCGGCGCCTTGCCCACCGGCTGGGGGCTGGTCTCGTCGTCTCAGAAATGGTTGCCAGTGAGGCGCTCGTGACCGAGCGACGCGATGTCCTGCGACGGATCACCGGGCGGGAGTTGCGCCCGTTCGCAGTGCAGATCGCGGGCCGTGAGGCGCGCTGGATGAGTGAGGGTGCGCGTATCGCCGCGGACATGGGCGCCGAGGTCGTCGATATCAACATGGGCTGCCCGGCCAAGGAAGTGACGGGCAAGCTTTCGGGCAGTGCGCTGATGCGCGAGCCGGACCATGCACTCTCGCTGATTGAGGCGGTGGTCGGGGCCGTATCTGTCCCCGTTACGCTCAAGATGCGTCTCGGCTGGGATCGCAACTGCCTCAACGCGCCAGACATCGCTCGCCGCGCCGAAGCGGCCGGTGTCCGGCTGGTCACCATTCACGGGCGCACCCGCTCGGATTTCTTCAAGGGTTCGGCGGACTGGCGCGCGGTACGCTCGGTCGCGGACGCCGTTTCAGTGCCCGTGATCGTCAACGGCGACATCACCAACCCGGCCGAGGCGGGCAGGGCGCTGGAGCAGTCCGGTGCCGATGGCGTGATGGTCGGGCGGGGCGCTTACGGTGCTCCGTGGTTGCCCGGGCGGATCGCAGCGACTCTTTCCAACGGGCGCGACCCTGGTCCGCCCGATCTGGACGTTCAACGCGACATCGCCATCGAGCACGTCACCTCGATGCTCGAGCACTACGGGCGCGATCTCGGGCTCAGAAACGCACGTAAGCACATCGGTTGGTACCTCGAGAGCGCTGGGCTTCAGGGCGAGCGGCTCAAGGGATGGCGCCGCCGGCTTTGCACCGACGACGTCGCCGAGCGTGTGCTCGCGGGATTGGCGGATGCCTACGGGGATGCCGGTATGGGCGAGGCGGCAGCATGAAATCGCCGGGGAAGAAGAGCGGGTCGAGCAAGTCCGGCAAGGCAGCGCCGCCGTCGCGAGCCGCCGAGCGGCCCAAGCCTGCGGGCAAGAGTGCTGACGCCGGAGGGTCGGGAAAAGCTGCGGCGACCGCGTCTCAAGTGCGCTCTGCCGGCCGGCCGACGCGCCCAGGCATCTCGGAGGGAGCTGCGGCGCGCGCGATCGTCGTCGACGCTGGAACGGGTGTCGCCGAGGCGGTGGGGGCGACTCACGCTGCCGTACCTGCCCGGCGCCCGATCGAACACGACCTGCTGCTCGCGGTCTTACCGCACGCGATCCTGGTTCTCGACGAGAGCAACCGCGTCGTCTACGCGAACGCTGCGGCGGAAGTGTTCACCTCGACCGGCCAAACGATGTTGAAGCGCCAGCGGCTCGACGAGGTCGTCGCCTTCGGTTGCCCGCTGCTCGCACTCGTCGAGCAGGTGCGAACGACAGGCGCCACCTTCAACGAGTACGGTGTCGAGATCGTCACGCCGAAATTCTCAGGGCCGAAGCTCGTCGACGTTTACGGCGGGCCGATACCGGATCGGCCGAGCTACGTGTTCCTGATGCTCCAGCAGCGCTCGATGGCGCTGATGATCGAACGCCAGATGACGCACCGCGCGGCGGCGCGCTCGGTTTCGGGCATGGCCGCGGTGCTGGCTCACGAGATCAAGAATCCACTTTCCGGCATCCGCGGCGCCGCGCAGTTGCTGGAGCCCGTCGTGACAGACGAGGACCGTGCGCTGGCGCAGCTCATCTGCGCCGAGACGGACCGCATTCGCGACCTCGTCGATCGCATGGAAGTGTTCGGTGACGAGCGTCCGCTGCAAGTGGAGCCGATCAATATCCACGACGTACTCGATCACGTGCGCCGCTTGATGCACTCGGGCGCCGGCCGCCATATCCGCTTCGTCGAGGACTACGATCCTTCGCTTCCTCCTGTTCCGGGCAGTCGCGACAAGTTGGTGCAGGCGTTCCTCAACCTGTTCAAGAACGCCGTCGAGGCGATCGGCGACAACGACAACGGCCGCATCATCATTCAAACGGGCTTTCGCCCCGGCATGCGCCTGTCCGTTCCTGGCACCGACGCGCGGATCTCGCTGCCGCTGATGATCCAGATCGAAGATAACGGCCCCGGCGTTCCGGACCATCTGAAAGGCCAGATCTTCGATCCGTTCGTGACGACGAAGCCGTCGGGGACGGGCCTCGGCCTCGCTCTCGTCGCCAAGATCATCGGCGATCACGGCGGCATCATCGAATGCGACAGCGAACCCACCAAGACCATCTTCCGCGTGCTCCTGCCGATGCAGCAGGGCGCGCACCGAACGCCCAAGCCGTACTGACGCGGAGGCACGACAAATGGCGCGAGGCACGATTCTGATCGCCGACGACGACACCGCGATCCGCACGGTGTTGAACCAGGCGCTGGCCCGCGCGGGATATGCCCCGCGCGCGACCGGTAACGCAGCGACGCTTTGGAGATGGGTGAGTCAGGGCGAGGGCGATGTCGTCATCACCGACGTCGTGATGCCCGACGAGAACGCCTTCGACCTCATACCGCGCATCAAGAAGCTGCGGCCCGAGCTGCCCATCATCGTCATGAGCGCGCAGAACACGCTGATGACGGCGCTGACGGCGGCGGAGAAGGGCGCTTATGAATATCTGCCGAAGCCATTCGACCTGACGGAGCTGGTCTCCGTCGTCGGCCGCGCGCTTGCCGAGCCGGGGCGCCGGCCGCAGCGCGCACAGGCCGAGGCCGATGGCGAGGAGCTGCCGCTGATCGGCCGCTCGCCAGCGATGCAGGAAATCTATCGTGCGCTGGCGCGACTGACGCAGACCGATCTCACCGTGATGATCACGGGCGAGAGCGGTACCGGCAAGGAGCTGGTTGCGCGTGTGCTGCACGACTACGGCAAGCGGAGGACCGGCCCCTTCGTCGCGCTCAATATGGCGGCGATCCCGCGTGAGCTGATCGAGAGCGAGCTCTTTGGTCACGAGAAGGGTGCGTTCACAGGCGCGCAGGTTCGAACCCAGGGACGATTCGAGCAGGCGGAGGGGGGAACGCTCTTCCTCGACGAGATCGGCGACATGCCGCTCGAGGCGCAGACGCGGCTGCTGCGCGTGCTTCAGCAGGGCGAATATACGACGGTCGGCGGACGCACGCCGATCAAGACCAACGTCCGCATCATCGCGGCGACCCACCGCGATCTGAAGGCACAGATCGCGCAGGGCCTGTTCCGCGAGGATCTGTTCTACCGCCTCAACGTCGTCCCGGTGCGCATACCGCCGTTGCGCGAGCGCCTGGACGACATCGGCGATCTCGTGCGCCATTTCCTGCGCATCGCCGCCCGCGAGGGACTCGGTCAGAAGTCGATCGAGACGGCCGCCATCGACCGGCTGAAGTCGTACACGTGGCCGGGCAACATCCGCGAGCTTGAGAACTTCGTGCGCCGCCTCGTCGCCCTGCATCCCCAGGACACGCTGACCGGGCAGATCGTCGAACAGGAGCTGGCCGAGCAGGCCCCCGCGCCCGCGCCGGAGCAGACTGGCGACGGGCGTGACCTCTCCGAAATGGTCGAGCGGTATCTCGGCGGTTACTTCACGAGCTTCGGATCGAACCTGCCCCCGCCTGGCCTCTACGACCGCATTATCCGGCAGGTGGAGCAGCCGCTCCTCGCCGCCGCCCTCGCTGCCACGCGGGGTAACCAGATCCGTGCGGCGGAACTGCTCGGGCTCAACAGGAACACGCTCAGGGCTCGCATCAAGGCGCTCAATATTCGCGTCTACCGCACACCCTCGCCCTGATGCGGTGGCGTCCTCGCCAGCGCCGCTCGCAACGGTCCTAATCGTCCGGTCAAGCGGTATGTTTTCTTGACGCGGTGTGGCTGCGGCGCTACTCGTTGTGCATGTCGCGAAAATGTCACAGTTGGGATGTCCTAATGTGCCTGCTCCGCGCCACTGCGGCAGATGCGTCTCGCCTGACGCTGCCGGTCCGGGGACCGGCGCTCGCATCTGCTGACGAACCAGTGAAATTTCAAAGGTTTGTCGTGCCGGGTTCGCGGGCGCTGTCGACCGGCACCACTGTGGATGAGCTTGATCGATGACATGGGCAGAGGGAGTGGGCGCAACAACGCCCGATGGTGGCCGGTCGCGCATGCCCCATTTGGATCCGAGTGAGCGCTCGTTCTGGGTCGGCCTCGTTGTGGTCGTTCTCTCGCTCGTCTCCGCCCTGGCCACCTATCTGATCCTGACCGGCCTCACCCCGATCGCGCCGAGCGGCGGGGTGGTGTGGAGCGCGCTGTTCGCCAATGTCGCGCTGATCCTGGCGATGATCGGCGTCATCACCTGGCAGATCGTGGGGCTATGGCGGGCCTGGCGCGCCAAGAGCGCCGGCGCCCGGCTTCACATCCGCATCGTCGCGTTGTTCTCACTGGTGGCGGCGTTGCCGGCGCTACTGCTGGCGGTGGCCGCTACGGTGACCTTCTCCCGATCGCTCGACGGCTGGTTCTCCGGTCGCGTGCGCGAGCTCATCGCGGATTCGCGCGGGGTCGCCGAAGCGTACGTGGAAGAGCACGGGCAGGTGATCCGCAACGACCTGCTCAATATGGCGCGCGATCTCGATTCCGCCGCACCGGTGGTATCTGGCGACCATGAGCAGCTCCGGCGCCTCGTCATCGCCCAAGCCGGTCTGCGCGATCTGCCCGCTGCCTTCATCATCGACGACCGCGGCAAGCCCGTGATCGCGGCCGTCGAGGATGCTCGACTTCCGTTCGCCCAACCGACGCGGGCGGCACTCGACGAGGTGCGCGCCGGGCAGGTGCCGCTGTCGATCTCGATGGAAGACGTTCGCATCACGGCGATGGGCAAGTTGCAGAGCTTCCCCGGTTGGTATCTCTACGTCAGCCGCCGTGTGAGCCCGGACGTGCTCGGCCACCTCCAGCGGACCGAGCAAAACGTGGCCGAGTACAACCAGCTCCGGCGCTCGCGCGGCAATCTCAAGTGGGCGCACGCGCTCATGTACCTGATGATCTCGATGACGGCGTTGCTGGCGGCGATCTGGGCGGGCCTCTGGTTCGCCGGCCGTTTCGTCGCTCCGATCCGCCGGCTCATCGGCGCCGCATCGGAGGTTTCGACCGGCAATCTCAATGTGCAGTTGCCCGAGAAGCGCGGCGAAGGCGACCTCCGCCGCTTGTCGGCGACATTCAACACGATGACGCGTGAATTGAAGCACCAGCGCGATGCCCTGATGACGGCGAACGAGCAATTGCTCGAGCGCCGCCGCTTCATGGAGGCTGTGCTCTCCGGCGTTTCGGCGGGTGTCATCGGCCTCGACAGCAGCGGGCGCATCGAGCTTGCCAGCCGCGCCGCCGAGGCGCTGCTCGGCGTTCCCGAGAACGAGCTCGTCGGCAAGCTCCTGCGCAATGCGGTGCCGGCCTTCGCACCTGTGCTCGATGCGCGCGCCGCCGAGCCGCACAAGACGAGCCGCAATCCGGCACAGGTGACGGTCGATGTCGCCGGTGACGAGCGAACATTCGCGGTCCGCATCACCGACGAGAAGGCGGGTGGCGCCGACGTCGGCACGGTCGTCACGTTCGACGACATCACCGAACTCGTCTCGGCGCAGAGGACGAGCGCCTGGGCCGATGTCGCGCGCCGCATCGCCCACGAGATCAAGAATCCGCTGACGCCGATACAACTCTCGGCCGAGCGCCTCAAGCGCAAGTACGGCGCGTCGATCCAGAACGATCGCGAGACCTTCGACAAGCTGACCGATACAATCGTGCGTCAGGTTGGGGACCTCAAGGCGATGGTCGACGAGTTCGCCTCGTTCGCGCGCATGCCGAAGCCCGAAATGGCGGATGTCGATCTGCGCCAGGCGGTGCAGGAGCCGGCGCTGCTGTTCCGCGAGGGCCATCCCAACGTCGAATACCGCACGACCCTTCCCGACTCCGCCTTGGTAGGAAGCTTCGACCGCCGGCTGATCTCGCAGGCGGTGACGAATCTGGTGAAGAATGCCACCGAAGCTGTCGAGCAGGCGGCCGAGCAGTGTGCTTCGGAGCCCGGCTGGAAAGGCATGGTCGAGACGCGGCTTTCGGTCGAAGGGGGGCGCGCCACCATCGAGGTGATTGACAACGGTCCGGGCTTCCCGAAGCAGAACCGCATGCGGCTGCTCGAGCCTTACGTGACAACGAAGGGTCACAAGGGCACCGGTCTCGGCCTCGCCATGGTGCAGAAGATCACAGAGCAGCATGGCGGCACGCTGCTGCTCGACGACGCGCCACCGGCAGAAGGGCGCAAGCACGGCGCACGTGTGCGCATGGTGTTGCCGATCACCACCACCAGCGCTGGCGGCGCGCCGGCTGAAGCGCACGGCGAAGAGCGCATGAGGGTTTCCGCGGCAGGCCGCGTCAGCGGTTGAGCCGACAACGTTGAGTGCGCCGGCACGCGGCGCCATGACTTGAGCGAGGAGGACGGGTTCAATGGCGGCAGATATTCTGATCGTCGACGACGAGGCAGACATCCGGGAGCTCGTGGCCGGCATCCTCGAAGACGAGGGACACAAGACACGCCTCGCCCGTGACAGCGACGAGGCGCTGCGTGCGATCGAGGATCGCCGTCCGCATCTCGTCATTCTCGACATCTGGCTTCAGGGCAGCCGGCTCGATGGCCTCGAGGTTCTCTCGGCCATCAAGGCAACCTATCCGGACCTTCCCGTCGTCATCATCTCGGGTCACGGCAACATCGAGACCGCGGTGACAGCTATCCGGCGCGGCGCCTACGACTACATCGAGAAGCCGTTCAAGGCGGACCGCCTCATCCTGGTGGCGCTACGCGCGCTCGAAGCGCAGCAGCTTCGCCGCGAGGTGCGGGAGCTGCGTGAACGCTCGACCGTGACGACGGAGATGATCGGCCAATCCGCCGCGATCAACCACCTGCGCTCGAGCATCGATCGCGTCGCGCCGACCAACAGTCGCATCTTGATCCGCGGCGCGTCAGGCACCGGCAAGGAACTCGCGGCGCGCGTCATCCATATGCGTTCGGCCCGCAAGGACGGTCCCTTCGTCGTGCTCAATGCGGCGGCGATGGCGCCGGACCGCGTCGAGGAGGAAATGTTCGGCATGGAGGATCGTGCCGGCACGCCGCGCAAGGTCGGCGCGCTCGAGGAGGCGCATGGCGGCACGCTTTATATCGACGAAGTGGCGGACATGCCCCTCGAGACGCAAGGCAAGGTGTTGCGCGTGCTCGTCGAGCAGAAGTTCCTTCGCCTCGGCGGCACGCAGAAGGTTGCCGTCGACGTGCGCATCATCTCGTCCACCAGCCGCGACCTTGAGCGCGAGATGCAGGAGGGGCGGTTCCGCGAGGACCTCTACCACCGCCTTAACGTGGTGCCGTTGCGCGTGCCGAGCCTCGCCGAGCGGCGTGACGACATCCCGCAGCTCATCGAGTTCTTCGTCAATCAGGTGGCGCAGGCGTCGGGCCTCGCACCACGACGCATCGGCGAGGATGCCATCGCCGTGCTGCAAGCGCACGATTGGCCCGGCAACGTGCGCGAGCTTCGCAACAACATCGAGCGCCTGATGATTCTCGCCGGTGGCGAGCCGGGGGCGATGATTACCGCCGACATGCTGCCCGACGAGATCGGCTCGAACGTTCCGCTGCCCGTGAACGGCGGCGCCGAGCATCTGATGAGCCTGCCTCTGCGCGAAGCTCGCGAAATCTTCGAGCGCGAATACCTGCTGGCTCAGATCAACCGTTTCGGCGGAAACATCTCGCGCACGGCCGAGTTCGTCGGTATGGAGCGGTCGGCGCTGCATCGCAAGCTACGCGCCCTCGGCGTCTCCTCCGAGCATCGCGGCGGCGGCGGGGTAGTCCCCGCTTGAGGTAACACATGAACGTCATCATCTGCGGCGCGGGACAGGTTGGCACCGGCATCGCCGAGCGCTTGTCCACCGAGGGCAACAGCGTGTCGATCATCGACGCGAGCGCCGATCTCGTCCAGCGCGCCAACGATATGCTCGAGGTGCGGGCGGTTCACGGCAACGCCGCCCACCCCGACGTGCTGGAACGCGCCGGCGCGGGTGACGCCGACATGCTGATCGCGGTGACGCTTCACGACGAGGTCAACATGGTGGCGTGCCAGGTTGCGCACACCCTGTTCGACATTCCGATGAAGATCGCCCGTGTCCGCAGCCAGACTTACCTCGAGCAGTCCTGGACCAAGCTGTTCGGACGCGATGGCCTGCCGATCGACTACATCATCTCGCCCGAGATCGAGGTCGGCAACATGATCATCCGGCGCCTGCAATTGCCGGGCGCCTTCGATACCGTCAGTTTCGCCGATGGGCGCATCGCCTGCCTCGGGATCACCTGCGGGACCGACTGCCCGGTGCTCGACACGCCCCTGTCGCAGCTCGCCCAGCTGTTTCCCGATCTGCCGACCGTCACCGCCGCGATCGTGCGCAAAGGTCGGCTGTTCGTGCCGCATGGCAAGGATCTCCTCGAAGCGGGGGACGAGGCTTACGTCATCACGCCGACCGAGCAGGTAACGCGCACGCTCCAGATTTTCGGTCACGAGGAGGCGAGGGCCCGCCGCATCGTCATCGCCGGCGGCGGCAACATCGGCTTCTATATCGCGCGCCAGCTCGAACTGGCCGAGCCCAACATCCGCGTCAAAGTGCTCGAGGTTTCGCGCGCGCGCGCCATGCAGATCGCGGAATCGCTCGAACGCACTGTCGTTCTGCACGGCTCGGCGCTTTCCGAGGATATGCTGCGCGAGGCGGAGGCCAACACCTCTGACATCCTCATCGCCGTCACCAACGACGATCAAGTGAACCTGCTCACCGCGGCCCTCGCCAAGCAGCTTGGCTGCCGTTCCAATCTCGCGCTCATCAACAGCGCAAACTACGCCGGCATGGTGCGGTCGCTCGGCATCGACGCGCAGGTGAATCCGAAAGCGATCACCGTCAGCCGCGTTCTCCAGCACGTGCGTCGCGGCCGCATCCGCGGCGTTCATTCTGTCCACAACGGAGCCGGCGAACTGATCGAGGCGGAGGTGCTGGAGACGGCGCCCATTCTCGGCCGCCCACTGCGCGACTACAAGCACTCGGAGGGTATTCGCTTCGGTTCGATTCTCCGCAACGGCAAGGTGCTGGTGCCGACGGGGGCGACGGAGCTCGAAATCAAGGATCGCGTGGTGCTGTTCGCGCGGGCCGACCACGTGCGCGAGGTCGAACAGATGTTCCGCGTCAGCCCGGACTATTTCTAGAGAGTCATCGCACTTTGTTCGACACGTAGGCGCGAGCCGTCACGAGTCGCCGCTAGCACGTTCGAATTCGGGCTTTTGGGTGCGGGCTCGATATCCGCATTGGAAAGAGGCCCCAGTCGGGCGCGTTACGATCACAGCGACGGAGCTTCCATGTCTCGCATCGTCTACGTCAACGGCCGCTACGTCCCCTACGCGCGGGCAGCGGTGCATGTCGAGGACCGGGGCTTCCAGTTCGCCGACGCGATCTATGAGGTGTGCGAGGTCTACAAGGGCCGGCTCGTCGATCTCGACCGCCATCTGGCGCGCCTGCGCCGCTCGCTCGGCGAGATCGAACTCGAACTCGCACGGTCCGACCGGGCACTGGACCTCGTCATGCGTGAGACGGAGCGGCGCAACCTCGTCCGCAACGGTTCGGTCTATCTGCAGGTGACGCGGGGAGCGGCACCGCGGGATTTTCCGTTTCCAGATCCCGGCGAGACCGAGCCGACCGTCGTCTGTATCGCCCGCTCGATCTCGCGCGCGGCACAGGAGGCACAGGCGGCCCGCGGCATTGCCATCAAGACCATGTCGGACCTCCGCTGGGGGCGCTGCGATATCAAGACGGTGATGCTGCTACCAGCCTGCCTCGCCAAGACCGCGGCCCACCGCGAGGGGGCCAGCGAAGCCTGGCTGGTCGACCGTGAGGGGTTCGTCACGGAAGGATCGTCAAGCAACGCCTGGATCATCGACGGGGAGGGGCGGCTCGTTACCCGGAGGGCCGACAATGCCATTCTTGCGGGCGTAACGAGGGCGTCGCTGCTCGACTTGATCGAGGAGGAGGGGCTGGAGGTTGTTTTCCGTCCGTTCCGGCCGGCAGAGGTGGTGCTCGCTCGTGAGGCATTTATCACGTCTGCGACAAATACGGTCATGCCGGTGGTGCAGGTCGACGGAAGGGTTGTCGGGAACGGGCAACCCGGTCCTATCGCGCTGCGTCTGCGCGCAAAATTTCACGGCGCTGGCCAGCTAGATTAGGGTGAAATTGCTCGCATTTGACCTTCGTCTGCGTCGTAATGCCTAGCGTCTCAGAAGCGTTTGCCTTTGCTTTTCCTCGCCGTAAAAGGCTAGTCTCGAACCACCGGACACGCTGCAGTATGGATTCGTGCCGGGCTGGAAGCGCAGTGCCGCGCCAGCCCCGGCCACTTCTGCGTCGGCTGGGAGAAAATGAACAAGGGTGGAAAAAAACGATGGCGGCAGACAGGGTTCAAAGCCTCCAGGACACATTCCTAAACCACGTTCGCAAGAACAAGACCCCGCTGACGATTTTCCTTATCAACGGTGTAAAGCTCCAAGGCATCGTGACGTGGTTCGACAATTTCTGTGTCCTGCTACGTCGTGACGGGCATTCCCAGCTGGTCTATAAGCATGCGATCTCGACCATCATGCCGGGTCAGCCGGTACATCTGATGGACAGCGATCCGGCTGACGGCTCGTAGTGGCCCTGGAGACGACGCGATAGACAGCGACGCCGGAGACGAAGGCCAAGCGGAAAAGCGCAAGGCGAAAGCGGCCCTCGGGATAGAGCGGACGCCCTCGCCCGTGCGCGCGCTCGTGCTCGTTCCCGTGCTGCCAGCTCGCCGCGCCTCGCTCTCGCCGGCTACCCCAACCGCCGCCGCAGTGCCCGCCGCCGGAGAAGCCGTGCCGGGTCGCCCCGGCGACGTGATGGCGGCGTCACGCACCGCCGTTCCACGCCAGCGCGCGTCGCTTCATTCGCCGGAGGACAGGCTCGCCGAATCGGTCGGCCTCGCGGAGGCCATCGCGCTCGACGTCGTGCGCGGCATGATCGTGGCCGTGCCGAGCCCGAAGCCCGCGACGCTGTTCGGCTCCGGTAAGGTCGAGGAACTGGCCAAACTCGTCGCCGACGAGCAGATCGCGCTTGTCATCGTCGATCACGCCGTCACCCCGGTCCAGCAACGCAATCTCGAAAAGGCCTGGAAGACGAAGGTCCTCGACCGCACGGGCCTGATCCTCGAGATCTTCGGTGCCCGCGCACGCACACGTGAGGGCCGCCTTCAAGTCGAACTGGCGCACCTCTCCTACCAGAAGGGCCGGCTCGTCCGTGCCTGGACCCATCTCGAGCGCCAGCGCGGCGGCTCCGGCTTTCTCGGCGGTCCCGGCGAAGCGCAGATCGAGCTCGACCGCCGCATGCTGCAAGAGCGCATCGACGCCATCCGCCGCGAGCTCGAGCAGGTGGTCAAGACGCGCGAGTTGCACCGCGCCGGGCGGCGCAAGGTGCCGTATCCCGTGGTCGCTATCGTCGGCTACACCAACGCTGGCAAATCAACGCTTTTCAATCGTGTCACCGGGGCGGGCGTGCTGGCGATGGACCAGGTCTTCGCCACGCTCGACCCGACCATGCGCGAAGTGCGGCTGCCGAGCGGGCGGCGCATCATCCTGTCCGATACGGTCGGCTTCATCTCCGATCTTCCGACGATGCTGGTTGCTGCCTTCCGAGCGACGCTCGAGGAGGTCATCGGCGCCGACCTCATTCTGCATGTCCGCGACATCTCGCACTCCGAGACCGAGGCGCAAGCCGCCGACGTCGAAGCCGTGCTCGCGAGCCTCGGCATCGACCTGACACCGGCCGAGAACCACATTCTCGAGGTCTGGAACAAGTCCGACCGGCTTTCCGCTGAGGTGAGGGAGGATGTCGACAATTCGGCGCGCTGGCGCGAGCAGAAGCCGGTGCTGGTTTCGGCCCTGACAGGGGACGGGATCGATCGCCTGCTCTCGGCCATCGATTCACGTCTCGGGACGGGCGATGAGGTGATAACGCTGACGGTCGCCGCTGCCGACGGCCGTCTCAGGGCATGGTTGCACCAGAACGCAGACGTGATCGCCGACCGGCAGACCGACGCGGGTGACAGCGTGATGACGGTGCGCCTGACACCCGAAAAGAGAGGTCGCCTCGAAGCGCGGTTAGCGCAACGCACCTCTTGAGGCGCCGCCGTCAGGCCGTTCTTGGGGAGACCGGGGTGCGGGGATTGCGGATCGTGAAGAGGTCGATGGTGACAGACTGCCCCGGACGCACAGGAACGATGGCCGGCACCTCGAGGCTCTCCATCCCGATATGCCACCCCTCGGCGCGAAGGGACGCAAGGAAGGCCGGCGTGTCGAGACGGCGGGGATCGGCGAGGATGGCGCGGCCCGATGGGGCGAGGTTGCGTGAGAGGATCTCCCTGACGAGTGTGTGGGTTTCCCGCTCGTAAAGGACGTCGGCGCCGATGATGAGGTCATAGCGCCGCGCATCATGCCAGTCGCGCCAGTCGGACTGCGCCAGCGATACGCCGTCGATGCGATTGAGGTCGGCGTTGCGCCGGCAGAGCGCGATCGCTTCTGCGGAATGATCGGTCTGCACCACGCGGGCCCCCGCCGCAGCAGCGGCAAGCCCGGCGAGGCCCGCACCTGCACCGATCTCCAGGGTTTCGGCTCCATTCAACTTGCCAGTCTCGGTGCCGAGCCGGTCTGCGAGAGCGAGGGACGATTCCCAGAGCAGCAGGCCGAACGGGAATTCGGTGAGGTCGCCGGCAACGCCGAGTAACGCGGAATGATCGCGCACGGCGTCGATCCGCCAGACCCGCCCCATCGCCTTGACCTCGTGACGGTGCAAAGGCAGGCGATCAAGCAGGCTCGAACAATCGTTCGTTGTCGAGGGGGCTTGCCTCATGGCCTCAGTGTTCCAGTCTCGCTGTCCGCCTGCATGGTCGCGCGAAGCGCTGCGGCGGAACGGCGGTCTCGCGAATGTGGATAGAATGGGGTTCGAACTGCAACTCCTCATTGCAGTGCCAGTCAATGAGAGCAGACTGCGACTGGGGCTAACGCCGGACCCTTCAGGGTTAAAGGGCGTCATTTCGCAGTTGCGAAAGAAACGTGACCCGGATCACCGACCGCCGATTCACGATCATGGTACCTCCGATACCAAGAGAGCTGCCGGGATCATGTGCCGGCGCCGGACACCGGACGAAAGATGATGATGAACATGCGGAAAATATTGACATTTCTTGCAGTCACTGGAGGCGCGGCCTTGGCTGCCGCAGCGCCCGCCGCGGCGACTATGCCGCTGGCCACGGCGGCGCCCGCCGTCGCCGCTTCGTCGCAGGCGCCCTACAAGGTGGAGACCTCCGAGATCGAGGATCTGAAGTCGGTCTATGCAACCGTGCGCTCGACCGACCGCATCGAGGCCCGCGCCCGTATCGGCGGCACGGTGGCCTCGCTGATGGTGGACGAGGGTAGCGAGGTCGACACCGGCAAGGTCATCGCCATCATCGCCGACCAGAAGCTCGCCCTGAAGCTCAAGGCACTCGACGCCCAGATCGCCGGTCTTTCAGCACAGCGCGACAACACCGAGCGGGAGCTTGGACGCCAGGAGGAGCTGATCAAGCGCGGTTTCACGCCCAAGGCGAAGGTGGATGAGCTGCGCACTCAGCTCGAGGTCGTCACCAACCAGTTGAAGTCGGCCACGGCCGAGCGCGATGTCGTGCGCCGGCAGGTCGAGGAGGGAGAGGTGCTGGCGCCCGCCAACGGCCGCGTTCTGCTGGTGCCCGTCACCATCGGCTCGGTTGTCCTGCCGGGTGAGAGCCTCGCCACCATCGCCGCCAATGCCTACGTGCTGCGCCTCGAGCTGCCCGAGCGCCATGCGCGCTTCGTGCGCAAGGGCGATGTGATCCGTCTCGGCGCGAGAAGCCTCAACGCGGGCGAGCAGAAACTCGTCAAGGGCGAGATCGGGCAGGTCTATCCCGAACTCCAGTCCGGCCGGGTGATCGCCGACGCCAATGTCGAAGGTCTCGGCGATTTCTTCGTCGGCGAGCGCGTGCTCGTCTACATCTCGGGCGGCATGCGCAGCGGCATCGTCATTCCGCGCGCCTACGTCACGACGCGCTACGGCTACGACTTCGTGCGCGTGTCGCGCAAGGGCGGCGACGTTTCGGAGGTCGTGGTGCAGCTCGGTCAGCCCGTCGAGCTCAAGGATGGCAGCACCGGCATCGAGGTGCTCGGCGGCCTGAACCCCGGTGACGAGATCCTGAAGCCATGAGCCAATCCCATCAGTCTCCTTCCGGTGAGCCGAACCTCGGCCTTTCCGGCCGGCTGACGCGCGCCTTCATCGGCTCGCCTCTGACGCCGCTCCTGCTGCTCGCGTCGATCGCGCTCGGCCTCATCGCCCTCGTCTCGCTGCCGCGCGAGGAGGAACCGCAGATATCGGTTCCGCTCGTCGACATCATGGTCAACGCCGACGGCCTCAAGGCCGAGGACGCGGTGCGCCTGGTGACGGAACCGCTCGAGACCATCGTCAAGTCGATCAACGGCGTCGAACACGTCTACAGCCAGACGGTGGATGACCGCGTCGTCGTCACCGCGCGGTTCCTCGTCGGTACCGAGGCGGACAACGCCATTCTGCGCGTGCACGACAAGGTCCGCGCCAACTACGACCGCATCCCTGTCGGCATTCCCGAGCCTCTGATCGTCGGACGCGGCATCGACGACGTGGCGATCGTCGTCGCGACGCTGTCGCCCAAGGCGGAGTTTGCGCAGAGCTGGACGGACAGCCGTCTCTATCATCTCGCGGACGACGTGCGCGTTGAACTCGCCAAACTCGAGAACGTCGGATTGACGTATCTTGCTGGCGGACGCCCGGACCAGATCCGCATCGAGCCCGATCCCGAGCGCCTCGCACTCTACGGTGTCACGCTCGCGCAGTTGATCGGCAAGGTGAAGGAGGCGAACCGCGCGTTTCTCGCCGGAACCGTTCGCGAGGCGAACCAGTCGGTCCCGGTCGTCGCCGGCCAGACGCTGAAGGGCATTCCCGACATCGGGCTGTTGCTGATGACGACGCGCGACGGCCGTCCGGTCTACGTGCGTGACGTGGCCAAGGTCGTTGTCGATTCAAAGCCGCTCGAGAGTCGCGCCTGGCACATGGAGCCGAAGCTCGACACGGCCACCTATGAAGAGCCGCCCAAGGCGAACGAGCGTCGCGTCACCGGCATCTTGCAGGTGCCGACCGTCTCCGTCGCCGTCGCCAAGCGCGCAGGTGCCAACGCGGTCGTCATCTCGGAAGCCGTGATCGCGCGCCTCGATCAGCTCAAGGGTCGTATCATTCCCGACGACATCAAGGTCGAGGTGACGCGCAACTACGGCCATACGGCCGACGAGAAGGCGAACGAGCTGCTGTTCCATCTCGGTCTCGCGACGATCTCCATCGTCGTCCTGATCTGGCTTGTGATCGGCTGGCGCGAGGGCGCGGTGGTGCTGGTGGTCATCCCGACCACCATCCTGCTGACGCTGTTCGCGTCCTACATCATGGGCTACACGATCAATCGCGTCAGTCTTTTCGCGTTGATCTTCGCCATCGGCATTCTCGTCGACGACGCCATCGTCGTGATCGAGAACATCGCGCGCCACTGGGGCATGGGTGACGGGCGCTCGAAGGTGCAGGGTGCCGTCGAGGCGGTCGCAGAGGTCGGCAATCCGACCATCATCGCCACGCTGACGGTGGTCGCCGCGCTGTTGCCGATGCTGTTCGTCTCCGGGCTGATGGGGCCGTACATGAGCCCGATCCCAGCGAACGCCTCTGCCGCGATGATCTTCTCGTTCTTCGTCGCCGTGATCCTGACGCCATGGCTGATGGTGCGCATCGGCAAGGTTCACGCGGGTGGACATGGCGGTCATGGTGGCCATGACGACGGCGGCGTGCTCGGCCGACTGTACGTCAAGGCGGCTCGCCCCATCCTTGCGACGAAGCGTTCGTCTTGGCGCTTCCTGATGGCCGTCGGCGGCGCCACACTGCTGTCGCTGGTCCTGTTCGCGACCAAGTCCGTGACGGTGAAGTTGCTGCCGTTCGACAACAAGTCCGAGCTGCAGGTGGTCGTCGATCTACCGGAAGGCTCGACGCTGGAGCAGACGGACCGGGTGCTGCGCATCGCAGCGGAACGCATCGCTTCGCTGCCGGAGCTGCACTCGATCGAGGCCTATGCTGGCACGGCGGCTCCGTTCAACTTCAACGGGCTCGTGCGGCACTACTACCTGCGGTCTTCGCCCGAGCTCGGCGATCTGCAGGTTAACCTCTCGTCCAAGGAAGAGCGCTCGCGCACCAGTCACGAGATCGCGCTCGACGTGCGCGCGCGTCTCGCCGGTATCGAGGCGCCGGAGGGGACGTCCGTGAAAGTTGTGGAGGTGCCGCCCGGACCGCCGGTGCTCTCGACGCTGTTAGCGGAGATCTACGGGCCCGATCCCGAGACGCGCCGGCAGGTGGCGGAGAAGGTGAAGGAAGCTTTCAAGTCGGTGCCCTACATCGTCGACGTCGACGACAGCTATGGCCGGCCGAGCGAGCGCGTCCGTATCGCCATCGATCAGGACAATCTCGAGTTCCACAAGGTCGAGGAGAGCGACGTCTACGACACCGTGCAGGCCTATCTGAAGGGTACGCCCGTCGGATATTCGCAGCGCGGCGAGCAGCGCCACCCGATCGAGATCGCCGTGGCGCTGCCGAAGAGCACCAAGACGCTCGGCCAGCATACACTCGCTACGCCCGTCCCCGCGAACGCGCTGCCGGGCAATCGGTCGATCGTCGAGCTCGGTGACGTCGTGAAGGTGACGCGCGAGCGGGCCTCGTACCCGGTGTTCCGTCACAACGGTCGCCCGGCCGAGATGGTGCTCGGCGACATGGCCGGTCAGTTCGAGGCGCCGATCTACGGCATGTTCGCCGTCGCCGATGCCATCGAGAAGGCGGACTGGGGCGGCCTGAAGAAGCCGGAGATCCTGTACCATGGGCAGCCGGTGGACGATTCGACGCCGAAGCTGCTGTGGGACGGTGAGTGGGAGGTGACCTACGTGACGTTCCGCGACATGGGCGGCGCGTTCGCGGTGGCGATCCTCGGCATCTACTTCCTCGTCGTCGCTCAGTTCGGGTCCTTCGCGCTGCCACTCGTCATCCTGACGCCCGTGCCGTTGACGCTCATCGGCATCATGTTCGGTCATTGGATCTTCGGCGCGCCGTTCTCGGCAACTTCGATGATCGGCTTCATCGCGCTCGCGGGCATCATCGTGCGCAATTCGATCCTGCTCGTCGACTTCATCCGTCACGGGCGGCGGCCGGGCCAGTCGCTCCGATCGACGCTGCTCGAGGCGGGCGCCATCCGCTTCAAGCCGATCCTGCTGACGGCGCTGGCGGCAATGATCGGCGCGGCGACAATCCTGAGCGACCCGATCTTCCAGGGCCTCGCGATCTCGCTCCTGTTCGGCCTCGTCTCGTCGACGCTGCTGACGGTGCTTGTGATCCCTGCGATCTACGTCGTGTTGCGCGACGACGGCGTGGCGCTCGACGAGGTGCCGGGTGAGACGGCAGCACACTGAAACGGGCCCTCGCCCGTGTTACAGGATCGGTTGAGTTGAGGAGCGCGGGCGCAACCCGCGCTCCTTTTCGTTGGGCTCGGACACCGCGTCTGGCCGTGGGGCTAGGTCGGCGGGCGACACAGGGCCTGCGCCTCGCGATTGTCAGCAGGTGGCGGCACAGTTAGGCTCGTCCGCGCAAATTGATCGCAAGAGCCGGAGGCCAAGATGGTGCGTGCAGCGGCGGAGTTCGATTTCAACGAGCTTGTGCGCCTCGGGCTGCCGATCGAGACGTACGCGGCGGGCGAGCCGATCTTCGCCGCCGGCGACGAGGCCAGGGCCATGTATGTCGTGCTGTCGGGAAACATCGAGATCATCGCGTATGGCGAGGTGCTGGACCGCGTCGGTCCGGGCGGCATCTTCGGCGAGATGGCGCTGATCGACGGCGATCCGCGCAGCGCCAGCGCCAAGGCCGCCGAGCAGAGCGAGTTGGTCGCCGTCGACCGTGTGATGTTTGTGAAACTGGTGCGTGGCGCGCCGGAGTTCGCACTCGCTGTCATGGCGCAAATGGCGCGGCGAATTCGCGAGATGAACGACAGTTTGTGACGAGCGCAGCGACGCTCGCGGCATCGGAGGGATACGTCCGCCCTGTATCCTGCGCCGAGCCGCCCATCGAGTCTCACCGCGGGCTCCGGTGCGTGCGGGGCGGCAACCTTCTACAATGCGGCGAATTTAAAAACGTTACATTTCGATCGTGCAATTGCCGATCACACTATTGCATGCTTCAAAAGCATCCGTATTGCTTGTTGTTTTGACCCGTTTTCAGTCGAGTGGCGATGGCTCGTGATCACGCCAATAAATAGCAAGTTCACAAAAACGCCCGTCCATGTGCATGGTTGTGAGCGTGTCTTGATTTCAAAAAATGCCGCTGGCGCTGTTAATCTCCATTCATCGGCCAAGCGCAACGCGCCGAGCCGGACAAGAAGTCAAACAACGCTCCAATTTGGAGTGTAACAATGGAGAACCCCCATGCGTATCATCCTCGCGAGCGTCGCTGCTTCCATCACTCTCCTTTCATCGGTCGCGGCCTCGGCCGCCCCTGTGAATATCCATTGTGAGAAGGGCAGCTTCGCTGATCGCATTTCGTGCGAGCTCAGCCTGAGCGGTAGCTGAAGCCAAATACCGGATCTGCCATTTCAATTTTTGGCAGATAGGTCGAATTCGATCGTTTCGATCGATCTCATGCAAAATGCGAGGGGTTGCGTTTCTGCCGGAAAAGGCGGCAAGCGCGACCCCTTCGCTTCTTTTTCTCTCAATTCCGGCGTTGCGATCTATTTTTCCGAGATTGTTTCCGTGAGCTGGCGCCGCTGGACCTTGCCGTTGGCCGTTCGCGGTAGAGCGGCGACGAAGATGACCTCGCGCGGGCACTTGTAAGGGGCGAGGTGCTGCGCCGCGAATGTCGTCAGCGCGTCTGGAGCGGGCGGGTGTGCCGGGTCCTTCGCCACGACATAGGCGGCGATCACGGAGACGTCGGCACGAACGCGACGCTCGGCGCAGGCCACCTCCGCGACCTGCGGATGGCGGGCGAGCACGGCCTCCACTTCCTGTGGCGCGACGCGATACCCCAGCGCCTTCATGATGTCGTTCGCACGGCCGTGATGCGTCACGTAACCCTCTGCATCCATCGATGCGAGATCGCCGCCGACGAACCACTCACCGCGGTAGACCTCCGCTTCCTCGTCGGCGCGGTTCCAGTACCCGAGCATCAGGCCGGGGTCGCTGCGGTGCACGGCGAGAAGTCCCGGCTCACCGGCCGGCATGGGAGAGGTTCCGCCGTCTTCGGGCAGGATGGCGATACGCCGGCCCGGCTGTACCCGGCCAACCGTGCCCGCTCGGCGCGGCACGCCCGGCGCGCTCGACAGGTACGTCGATATTTCACTCATTCCGAGCGCCTCGTAGATCTCGCGGCCGGTTGCCCTGCACCAGTCGGCGAACAGGTCTTCCGGTGCGGTCTCTCCAGCCGTCAGGCCGTGGCGCAGCGCTGAGAGATCGGCGAGCTCGGCAGGATCGGCATACTTGAGGATCTGCCGGTAGACGCCGGGTACCGCCGCGAACAGCGTCGCTCCCGAACGGCGGATGAGGCCGGGCCACAGCGCACTGTCGCGCGTTCCGGTGTAGATGATCGACGTGGCGCCGTTGGCCCACGGATCGGTGAGGCCGGTGCCGAGGGTGAAAGTCCAGTTGAAAGCGCCGGCATGCAGCATCCGGTCATCGGCGCTGATGCCGTACCAACCCTGATACATCGGCCGCCGACCCCAGGCTGCGCGCTGGGCATGCACGACGCCCTTCGGGTTCGCCGTCGTTCCCGAGGTGTAGACCATGTAGGCGGGATCGTCGGCGCGGGTTTGCCGGTAGGCTCCGCGCGGTCCATCCGAGATCATGCGCGCGATGTCCCCGGCGCCGATCACGAGGGCATCTCCAGCGGGGCTCGGCAGGTGGGTCGCGAGCGCTATGGCCCTTGCGCCGCTGTCGGCGACGAGAAACGCCGCCTCGGGCTCTGAAAGGTGAGTCGAGGTTGCAAGCGGCACGAGTCCCGCGGCGATGGCCCCGAAAAACGTGAATGCATAAGCGCTCGTATTGTCGAGGCGGACGAGCACGCGGTCGCCGGTAACGAGGCCTAGCCGCTCAAATCCACCGGCAATATTGAGGACCGCCTGCTCGACTTCGGCGAACGTGAATGTCTCGTGCGGCGTGCCGGCGAGGGCATCGTCGTAGACCACGAGGGCCAGACGGTCGGGCGTCGCCCGTGCGGCGCGGCCGACCACGTACTCCGCCATATTGAACACGGGCGGCGGAGCGTCGTTGCCCGGCACGTTCTTGTCGTTCAAGGCTGCCCCCGTCGCTGCCCGCCGCCACTCACGGTCCGGGCTTCTGCCACCACAGATCGATATTGTAGCCGAAGAGCGGTGTCTTTGGCGGGTATCCGTAGTCGCTCCAGTGCGCGATCCACTGGCGGGGCAAGTGGAACAGGGGGATCACGTAGTCGCCCGAGATCAGCACGCGATCGAGCGCGCGGGTCGCCGAAACGAAACTCTCCTTGTCGTGAGCCGCCAGCATGGCGGCGATCATGGCGTCGGCGGCCGGGTTGGCGACGCCTGCCCAATTGTACGTTCCGGGTGTCGTCGCCATGCGTGAATCCCATCGGAAGATCTGTTCGTTGCCGGGCGAGAGCGACGAGGGCCACGTGGCCTGGATCATGTCGAAGTCGTAGTCGTTGAGGCGCGATTGGTACTGGGCACTATCGACGACGCGGATTCGTCCCTCGATGCCGAGCCGCGACAGGGTCGAAACGAAGCCCCCGAGGAGCCGTTCTTGAGCGGTCGACGTCGCCAGGACTTCGAAGGAAAGCTGCCGGCCGCTCGCCTTCTCGATCATGCGCGTGCCCTCGAGGCCATATCCCGCTTCCTTGAGTAGGTCGAAGGCGGCGCGCAGGTGATTGCGGTCGGAGCCGGTCCCGTCGGACTTGGGCATCGCATGGCGCCCCTCCATCACGTCGTCGCGCACCGCCTCCTTGAAAGGTGCGAGCAACGCTCGTTCGCGGTCATCGGCGGGGCGAGCGTGAGCGGAAAGGTAGGAGCGCTGGAAGTAGCTTTCCGTGCGGCTGTAGAGCCCGTGGTAGAGGTTGCGGTTCACCCACTCGAAATCGAACAGCTCGATGAGCGCGCGTCGGACGCGCGCGTCCTTGAAAACGTCGCGCCGTGTATTGAACGCGAGTGCCGTCATGCCGGCGGGAAGGCCGATGTCGAGCTCCGCCTTGACGATCCGCCCGTCACGGACGGCGGGAACTCCGTAGCCGCCGGCCCAACGTGCCGGGTCTTCCTCGAGCCAGAAGCCGATGTCGCCGGCCTTGAACGCCTCGAACATCGCGGCACCGTCGCGGAAATATTCGAAACGCACCTCGTCGAAGTTGAAGCGGCCACGGTTGGCGGGAAGGTCGCGACCCCAATAGTCGGGGTTGCGGACGTAGCTGACGCTGCGTCCTGCGTCGACGCGGCCGACCCGGTAGGGCCCGGAGCCGACCGGCGGCAAGAGCGAGGTTTGCTCGAAAGTTTCCGCGTCCGTGGCGTGCTTGGCCAACACCGGCATCAGGCCGAGGATCAGCGGCAGCTCCCGGTCGCCGCTGTCGTCCAGCAGAAAGCGGACCGAGCGTTCGGAGAGTCGTTCCGCCGAGGTCACTTTCGAATAATAGGCGCGGTGATTGGGCCGGCCTTTATCGCGCAGCACCTGCCAGGAGAAAATCACGTCGTCCGCGGTCACGGGCTGGCCATCCGAAAAGCGGGCCGCGGGGTTCAGATGGAAGGTGATCGAACGGCGATCTTCGGGCAGCTCGACCGTCTCGGCGAGGAGGCCGTAAAGGGAGAAGGGCTCGTCGAGGCTGCGGGCCAACAGCGTCTCATGGACATACTCGCGCATGCCGGCGGCGGGGTTGCCGCGAACGATCAGCGGCTTCAGGCTGTCGAAACTACCGGCCACGCCGAGCACGATGCGCCCGCCCTTCGGCGCTGCGGCATCGGCGTAGCGGAAATGTGTGTAGCCGGCAGGCTCCTCGGCGTCACCGTGCATGGCGATGGCGTGCAGACGCTGGCCGCCGGGGGATTCTGCCGCGACCGGCGCAGCGATGGCGCGGCAAGCCAGCAGCACAAAGAGAAGCAGCGCGGCGGAGAGCCGCGTGGCAGCGGGAAAACGCTCCGCCCGGCATGCCACCGCGCGCCGCGAAGTCGTTGTTTCTGCACACCGGTCCATGATCCGCGTCCCGTTGTTCACCCGCTTCTCCGACGTTGCGGGTTTGCCACGTGGATATGGCATCCATGTGGGTAACCGCCTAGACGGTAATTGTGGCCACGGGATTGCCGCAATCCGAGCCTTAGTGCCCCGCTCATGGGTTTGCCGAGAAGCGCCGAAACCCCGCTTGCGGACTGGGTTGCGCGGCATTTTCGAGAGGGGAAGGGCTGGCCCGATCAGCCTTCAACAAGAGGTCCAGATCTAGATGTTCGACATGGTCTCGATTGGCTCCGCACGGAGCGTGGTGGCGTTGAGGTCGGTTTCGGTGGCGCTGGCTGTGGCATTGGCCGCGTCGCCTGCGTTCGCCCAGAAGAAGGATGCAGCACCGGCGAAACCGGCTGCGAAGACCGAGGCCGCCAAGGGTGACGGCAAGGCGGCGGCTGCCGCTGGCGACAAGCAGAGCGCGTGGGTGAAGCTCTGCGAGAAGGCCGCGATGGTCAAGAAGGAAGGCGACAAAGAGGTCAAGGACGAGAAGAGCATCTGCCTGACCCACCATGAGCGCCTCGACGGCAACACGGGCATGGTTCTCGTATCGGCCGCGATCCGCGAGGTCGAAGGGCAGGACAAGAAGAGCCTGATGATCATGGTTCCGCTCGGAATGGCGATCCCGCCGGGCGTGCGCGCCGCCGTCTACACGAAGGATCAGTGGGACAAGGCTGCGAAGAACGAGAAGATCGACGAGAAGGCGCTGAAGCCGCTCGAGCTCAAGTATTCGCTGTGCCACCCGGCTGGCTGCACGGCCGAGGTCGAGGCCGATGGTGCGTTCATCGATACGATGAAGGCCGGTGGCGGCATCATGGTTCTGGCGCTCAACGCCGCCGCGCAGCCGATCGGCTTCCCGGTTCCGCTCGAGGGCTTCAAGGCCGCCTTCGAGGGCGCACCCGTCGATAACGAGAAGTACGCTCAGGCGCGTGGTCAGCTCATGCAGCAGATCCGCCAGCGTCAGGCGCAGATGGTCGAGAAGATGAAGGAAGAGCAGAAGGCCAAGCAGGAGGCCGCGAAGCTCCTCGATCCGCCTCCGGGTGCTGCCAACGCGGCTGCTGCCGGCGCCGACAAGAAGAAGTAAGCCTGTCGTCTCACGACGGCCGAAGGCCCCGGTGCGATCCGCGCCGGGGCCTTCGCTTTTTTTGAGGAGCATGCGCCGCGCGTGTTCTTTGCGCCGCTGGACCGCTATCGCGATTCCCTGCGGTCGGATGTTGCCCTGGTGGTGGATGCCGTAGATTCGGGACATTGCCGATCCGGACGAAGCCACGGATCCCCCGCGGCGTGCTGCGCCTTTACCGGGGAAAGACAATGCTGCCAACGCTGCCGAGCTCGATCGTGCCGTATGTGCCCTTCGTGCTGCTCGGGCTCTCCAACGTCTTCATGACGTTCGCCTGGTACGGCCATCTCAACTACAAATCGGCGCCGCTATGGCTGGTCGTGCTGGCGAGCTGGGGCATCGCCTTTTTCGAGTATTGCCTCGCCGTTCCTGCGAATCGCATCGGATCGAGCGTCTTCACTGGCGCTGAGCTGAAAACCATCCAGGAGGTGACGACGCTGGTCGTCTTCGCCGGGTTCTCAGTGCTCTATCTGAAGGAGCCGTTTACGCTCAATCACCTGGTCGGTTTCGTGCTGATCGCGCTCGGCGCCGCCTTCATCTTCAAGGGGCCTTTCTGAACCGGCCGCGACGCCTGATGCGGGCCGCAGGTGGATGTCACCGAGCCAGCGCCATGCTGCCCTCCCATGGAGAGTCGGGCATCGATGTCGTCGAAGCTCAGTTCTTCATGAGTCCGCGAATCGCCTGCGCCAGCTCGAATGCGCGGCTCTCCACAATCACCGGGATCTCGCAGGCAATCGGCACGTTCCTCTGCCGCTCCTGGAACACGCGCGCATCCCAATCGTAGCGCTGCTGGGCGTCGTTGACTTGTTCGGCCAGGGCGCCGTCGCCCTCGGCCTTGCGCTGGAGATCGGCGAGCGCGATGCCTTCTTCCTCGAGCTTCTTGGCGCGCGCGACCTGCCGCCTCTGGAACCGCTCGATGCCGCTGAGAATCGTTCCTCGTTGGGTGTTGATCTCGGCAAGAACCGCAGCGAACAGCTCTGTCAGCTTGGCGTCCCGCTCGGCCTCGGCAATATTCTCGGCGAATTGCTTCAGCTCGGCCGAAATCTCCGTCATTTCGATTCGCCGGCTCGTGGTGACCTTGACGAGCTTGCGGATCGCCGCATCGTCGGAACGCTGACCCTCGCTCGCGATCGCGGGACCGTCCCACATCTGCGCCGCCGTCAGCACCGGCTGCTTGTGTTGCACGCACGGCCAGTCGGGATTGGCGGCATCGGTCGCGGCGACGGCAGCGGGCGGAGTATCTCCGGGTGACGTCGTGCCCTGCGCCATGGCGAGGCTGGTGCTCAACACTGAAACGCAGAGGGCGGCGCCCGCAATCAGCGCCATGGAAACCTTGCCGGGCCCACGGCGCCCAGCCTTCGGATCAATCGGCGTTGTTCGGCTGGACAAGTGTGCGAAGGCAAACGTCATGCGGAACCTCCCGGGCCGCCGCGGCGAGCGATCAGGCCCTTCGATGGATTGTAGGCGAACACGGCCGCGCCGAGGAACAGCACGGTGCAGCCGATCACGATCGCGAGTGACGTCCAGTCGATCTGTCCATAGAGCGCGAAACGGATGAGCTCGACGGCGTGGGTGAACGGGTTGAGGCGGCAGATCTCGTAGAGCAGCGGGCTCGATTCACGGATGCGCCACAGCGGATAGAGCGCGGACGATGCGAAGAACATCGGGAAGATGACGAAGTTCATCACACCAGCGAAGTTCTCGAGCTGGCGGATGACCGACGACATGAAGAGTGCGAGCGAGCCGAGCATGAGCCCGGATAGGATCAACGCCGGCAGCACCGTGAGATAGCCGAGCATCGGCGGCTCGATCTCCCAGAAGTAGGCGATGCCGAGGAACACATAGACCTGGAGGATGGAGACCGCGACGCCGCCGATCAGCTTTGAGGAGAGCAGGAACGTGCGCGGAAACGGACTGACGAGTAGCGTGCGCATGGCACCGGTCTCGCGGTCATAGACCATCGACAGCGACGATTGCATGGCGTTGAACAGCTGGATCATGCCGACGAGGCCCGGCGTTACGAACACCTCGTAGAGCACATAGGATTCATAGGGCGGGATGATCGAGACACCGAGAACCTGGCGGAAGCCCGCGGCGAATATGAACAGCCAGACGAGGGGGCGCACGAGGGCGGAAAGAAAGCGCTCGCGCTGATGCAGGAAACGCAGCACCTCGCGCCAGACGATTCCGCGGAAGCAGACGAAGTAGGCTCCCAAGCCAGGGCGGGAAATCGTATCGGCGACGCCCGGCGCATCGCGCGTGGCCATGACGGTGTCGGTGGTCATGCGGCCTCGGTCTCCACATTGGTGCCGGTCATCACGCGGAACGCCTGGCGCATATCGTCGGCGCCCGCCGCCGCGAGCATGCCGGGCACGGACCCCGTGAACAGCACGCGGCCCTTGTGCAGCAGCACGATGTCGTCGGTGGGCACGATCTCGTCGATCAGATGAGTCGCCCATAGGACGCCGAGCCCACGTGCCGAGACGAGACCACGGACGATCGAGAGAACGCTCTCGCGTGACCCGATGTCGAGCCCGACGGTCGGCTCGTCGAGGAGCAGAAGCGCGGGGCGGTGCAACAGCGAGCGCGCGATCTCGACACGGCGAGCCTGGCCGCCCGAGAGGCTGCGCACACGCTCTCCCGCCCGATCCGCCAGCGCCACGGTTTCGAGTGCATCCTGGCAGCGCCTCCGCGCCTCACCGGCGCCAATGCCGTGAAGTGCCGCGTGATAGCGCAGGTTCTGCATCAACGTGAGGTCGGTATCGAGCGTGCGGCTTTGGAAAACAACGCCGAGGCGCTGAAGCGCGAGCGTCGGGGCCCGGCGCACGTCGTGACCGAGGATGCGGATCTCGCCGGAGACGTTGTCGTAAAGGCGCGTGATGAGCGCGAACAGTGTCGACTTTCCCGCGCCATTCAATCCGAGCAGCACGGTAAAACTGCCGCGAGGAACATCGAGCGACACGTTATCGAGTACCCGCTTCTCGCCGAAGCTGTGGCTCACGCCTGTGACGCTCAGCGCCGGCGGCGCGGTTGCTGTGGTGTGGCTCGTATCGCTCATCGGTTCACCGTGTTGGAAGGGTGGCTCGCGGTGCCGGCCTCAGAATGGCGCGACCACCACGCCCCACGGATAGCGCCCGACCTTGAGTGATTTCACCGCGCGCTGCTTCTCGACGTCGATGGCGGTGACGTCGTTGGAGGTGCCGTTGGTGGTGAAGAGCAGCTTGTCGTCGGGAGTGAGTGCGAGTTGCCAGACGCGCTGGCCGACGAGCACGTACTTGACCACCTGAAACGTCTTGGAATCGATGATTGCGACGCGGTTCGCGGGTCCGAGCGCCACGAATGTCCACCGGCCGTCCTTGGTGTGACGCACGCCGACAGGCTGGATCGCATCCGGCGTAATGCCCTGGATCTCGAACTTGATCTTGGCGAGCTGCTTGCGGTTCGCCGCGTCGAGCACGGTGACGTTGCCACCAATCTCCGAGCTTACCCAGACCTGAGTACCATCGTGGGTGAACTCGGCCACGCGCGGACGCGTATCAACCAGGACGTTGTCGAAGATCTGGTGTGTGGAGGTGTCGATGAAATGCGCCATGTTGGTGGTCTCGGACGTGTTCACCAGCACTTTGCCGTCCGGACTGATGCCCATGCCCTCGGGCTCGACGCCAACGGGAATCTCGGCCAGTACCTTTCCAGCCTCGGGGTCGACCACGGTGACGAGGTTGTCGTCCTCGTTGGCGATGTAGAGCGGGTTGCCCGAGGGGTGGAATGCGAGCAACTCCGGGTCCGGTCCCGACGGCAGTGTCTTGACGAGCTGATAGGTCTTGGAATCATAGACCTGCACGGCGTTGTCGTCGCTGGCACAGACGAGTAACCACTTCAGGTCCTTGGACAGCGTGACGCCGCGCGGGCGCGCGCCGACCTTGATGGTACCGACGACCTCCAGCTTTTCGCTGTCGATCACCGAGACCGTGTTCTCCTTCTCGTTGGTGACGAACACGGTGTAGGCCTGCGCCGAGGGTGCCGCGAAGCCTGCCGCGCAGACTAGTGCGGTGGCGGTTGCGAGCGATGACAGCGAACGTCTCATGCGGCGGCTCTCCCGGCTGCTCTCATTCTTGGTCAGGCCCTCTCCCGAACGGGGCGGACCTTCATTTGGTGTAGGCGGCACACTTGGTTTCCGGCTTGTCGATGCCGAGCGTGTCGAGCTCGCTGAACTGGTGGAGGAATTCGGGCTGCGGCGATACGGTGACATGCAACTTGTCGGTGGTGACGAGGATCGGCTGGCGGAGCTGGCCGTTCCAATCACGGTAGGTCAGCTTGCGGCCTTTGAATGCGGCGAGTTCGAATTCGGGAAGCCGCATATAGGCGATCAGCTCCTTCGTATCGCCGGAGCGCCGCCGCGTCGCGGCCTCGCCGACGGATCGCACCGCCATCCAGACGTTGTAATCGAGCGGGCGCATGTTGCGGCCGGCGAGCCGTTTGAAGCGGTTCTGGAACTGCGTGCCGCCCCACAGCTCGACGGCGGGGTGCCAGCTCGTCGCGTAGAGCCCAGCCGAACCGGCGACCGGGCGAGCCTCCCAGGTACGGTAGGGGAAGTAATCGGAGAACAGGCTGCCCGGATCGGACACGAGCACGATATCGTGATCGGCGGCGCCTTGGAGAAACGATGGAATCTGCTGCTGGATTTGCTCGAAGCCACCATCGGCGCGGCGGCTGCCGACCTCGTACTTGAAGATGCGCTCCTCGACGATCTTGTGGCCGAAACGCTTGGCCGCGCGGCGGAGGGCGTCGGCGAACAAGGCGTCGTCGGGCTGCGTGCCGACGACGAGCAGCCAGCGGCGCCAGCGCTTGACGGCGAGATATTGAGCGAGGCCATCCGCAAGCATCGCGTGGGACGGCGCGGTATGCTTGACGTTGGCGCGGCACGCTTCCTCGCGCAGGCGCTCGTCGGGCGCGCTGGCGTTGAAGATCACGGCATCCTTGCCGGCAATCGCATCGGAGAGCTGGAGGAGGGTGTCGGGTGCAACGTCAGCGACGATGAATCCCGTCGCGCCCTTTTCTACCTCGCCTTTAGCCGCGGCGACGAGAGCCGAGGGATCTGCGTTTTCGAGAGTTGCGAGCGTGAAGCTCTGATTGAGGAACCGCCCCGTCGTGTTGTTGTCGTCGATGGCAAGCTTGGCGCCGGCGATGCCGTCGTCCTTCGGCGGCTGATCGAGCAGCGACAGCGGCGGAAGTCGATCACGGAGTTCGCGTACCATCAGAATGGTAATCGACTTGGCCGCGGTGGCGGTGGCAGCACCGGTGGCTGGGCCTTGGGCAAGGGCGGGCGCGACGGTGGCAAACGGCAGCGCGAGCACGGCGAAAATCGCACGGCGCAGAACACCAGCAGCGCGCGATGCAGCACCGCTTGCAAACGCCTTTTGCCAGATCAAAGCCGGCTGGCCTGCGATTGCCGCCATCCCTACGTCTCCTGCCCGGTCGTTCCCTCGCCCGCGTGTATCAGCCGGCTTACGGCCGGTCCCACGGTTGGCTGTAACATAGTTACGTTTCGTCGGAGAACAAGCGCGAAGACGCAGCCGAACGTGACGCGACGGTGGTGGCGGTTGGCTGGCCGGGATCACATCGACGTGATGTCGGAGCGGTTTCGATCGACGGGCGGTGCAACGATATAGAACAAGGGGCCGGCTATTGTGGTGTTCGGCGTCGATTGGGAGTGTCGGGCGGCTTGGGACGGGACCGTTTCAGCAGCGCGCCCTTCGCCGTTGACGCCAAGCAACGTTACGAGCACGGTGCGAGCCGAAACGGACAAGGCGGTTCGCCGTCGATGTCCGCAAGAATAACGATCGGGAGGAACGATTGCGCAGAGTCTGCGTCATGCTCGTGCTCGGCATGCTCCTCGCCGCGCCTCTGGCGCTCGCGTTGGCCGCGCCGGCAAGCGCAGCGGCGAAGCTGATGCTGTTTCCGTTCGAGCTGATCGACGCGACGGCAGGACCAGCCGCTTATGGTTATGATGCGCCGGGTGGACTGCCGACCGGTCCCTCGCAGGCGGAGACGGATCGCCTTAAAACGATCACGGGCGATCTTGCCGCGCGCATCGCCAAGGATGGCCGCTACGAGATCGTCCCAAGCGCCGCCGTCGCCGCCGAGATCGAGGCGAAGCGCCCGATCAGCCAGTGCAACGGTTGTGAGGACGATATCGCTCGGTCGGCCGGTGCGACGAAGGCCATCGTCGCGACCGTCGAGAAGCTCTCGGACCTGCTGTTCAACTTCAAGCTCTACCTCCGCGATGTCGAGGCGCAGAAACTCGAGGCCATCATGTCGACGACGGTGCAGGGCAGCACCGACGAGGCTTGGCTGCGGGGCGTCAGGTACCTCGCCGAGCGCCAGCTATTCGCCGCCAAGGGGGCCACGCAATGACACTCGACCGACGCCGCCTGCTGGAGGCAATGGCGGGTGCCGCGACACTCGGGGTGCTGCCGTTGCGGGCGCTCGCGGCAGCCTCTCCCGCCGGCACACTCAAGGTGGCGACGCTCAAGTTCGGCTCGCTCGCATGGCTTCTCGATACAATCGCGGCCGAGAAGCTCGCCGAGAAGGCGGGCGTTCGGATCGAGCCGTTCGAGGTGGCAACCAACCAGGCCGGACCGATCGCGTTGCTCGCCGACGAGGTCGACGTGATGGTCAGTGATTGGACATGGGCCATGCGCCAGCGCTCGCTCGGCCAAGCGCTCCGCTTCCGGCCGTTCTCCGGAACGCTCGGTGCGTTGATGGTGCCGAAGGATGGTGCCAAGACGCTCGCCGATCTCGAGGGCAAGCGCATCGGCGTCGCCGGCTCGGCGATCGACAAAACGTGGATCTTGCTACGGGCTTATTCGCGCAAGGAGCTCGGGCGCGACATCGCCGACATCACCCAGCCTGTTTTCGCCGCTGCGCCCCTCGTCGCCGAGGAATTGCGCAACGGGCGGATCGATGCCTGCCTCAACTTCTGGACCTACGCCGCGCGACTCGAGGGCGCGGGTTTCAGGCCGCTCCTCACCGCCGACGAAATGATGTCGAAGCTCGCCATCGAGCCCCCGCCGCCACTCGTCGGGTTCATCTGGAAGGAGGAGACGGAACGCACCAAGGCAGCCGAGCTCAAGGCGTTCTTCGCGGCCGTCGAGGCGGGGTCGGACGTTCTCGCGACATCGGACGCGGCGTTCGAGCGCCTGCGTCCGGCGATGCGCGCGACGTCGGACGCGGAGTTCTTCGCGCTCAAGGCCTACTACCGCTCGGGGATTCCGAAGCCCTGGGGAGCGGCCCAGACGGAGGCGGCCGAACGTCTATTCAACCTGCTGGTCGAGCTGGGTGAGAAGGAGCTCGTCGGCGGTACCAAGTTCGATGCGAAGTTGTTCGATGGCGCTCGCGACAAGCAATAGCCGCAGGGAGAGGATAACAGTGCGAGGTGGAGCGATGTGGCGCTCGCGTCTCGGCGCGTCTGTCGCTTCGCTCGCGGCGCTGATCGTGATTTGGCAATTTTCGGCCTATGTGGCCGAAAGCCGCTCGTTCCCGTCGCCGCTCGTAGTACTCGCGACGCTCCAGGCAGAGCTCAAGACGGGGGCCCTGCTGCACCACGTCGGCGCCACGCTCGCCCGCGTCGTCGTCAGCTTCTTCATCGCCATGGCAATCGGCTCGACGATCGGTTTGTTGCTCGGTCGCCTCAAGTCGGCGGATCTGTTCTTCGACAGCTGGCTCATCTTCTTCCTCAACCTGCCGGCGCTGGTCGTCATCATTCTCTGCTACGTGTGGTTCGGCCTGACCGAGACCGCCGCCATCATCGCTGTCGCAATCAACAAGATCCCTAACGTCGCGGTGACAGTGCGGGAGGGCGCGCGCAGCCTCTCGCGCGATCTCTCCGAAATGGCAGTGATGTACCGGTTCGGGTTCTGGAAGACGCTGCGCCACGTGACGTTGCCGCAGATGGCACCGTTCTTCGCCGCCTCGGCTCGCTCCGGGCTGTCGCTGGTCTGGAAGATCGTTCTCGTGGTGGAGCTGCTCGGCCGTTCGAATGGTGTCGGCCATCAGCTTCACGTCGCCTTCCAGCTTTTCGATGTGCCGATGATTCTCGCCTATGCGGTGGCCTTCATCATCGTCGTGCAGATCATCGAGATCGGCCTGCTGCAACCGCTCGAGGCGCGCGCCAACAGGTGGCGCAGATGAGCGAAGTGCTGCGGATATCGATCACGGAGAAGACGTGGCCGGCGGTGGCGGGACGAGCCCGCCAGCCGGTGCTCGGTCAGATCGATGTCGGCATCGAGCGCGGCTCGTTCGTGGTGCTGACCGGGCCTTCGGGCTGCGGCAAGTCCACGCTGCTGAACATCGTCGCCGGCCTCGACAAGGATTTCGACGGTGACGTCGCGTTCGACCCACCCGGCCAGGAAGTCACCTACGTGTTCCAGAGCCCGCGCCTGCTGCCGTGGCGCACGGTTCGCGAGAACATCGCCCTGGCGCTGCCCGATGGAGATGCCCGCAACGCGCGGATCCCTGAAATGCTGGCGCGCGTCGGGCTAGAGGACGCCGCAGACGCCTATCCCGAACGTCTCTCGCTCGGCATGCAGCGGCGGGCCGCGCTGGCCCGAGGTTTCATCATCGAGCCGAGCGTGCTGCTGATGGATGAGCCGTTCGTGTCTCTCGACGATCCGACGGCGCAGGCTCTGCGCCAGCTTCTCATCGATCTCTGCGCCAGCCGCTCGACGACGGTGCTGTTCGTGACGCACGACCGCCTCGAGGCGGTGACGCTCGCCACGCGCATCTTGCGCATGGGCGGGACGCCTGCGACAGTGCTCGGCGATGCCGAGGTCCGGTTGTCGCGCGACGAGCGCTTGAACCGCGACGCGGTCGTCGCCGCGCAACGCAGGATCTTCGGCACGACGTGAGCCCTCCCGCTTCATCTTTCCACATGCCCCCCGCCGGGTTGCTGACAACAGCCGGCAGCCGTCCGCGGCTGCTCGCCAGCGTGCGCTCGGCGGCCGAGGCGGCGGTCGCTGTCGCCGGCGGCGCCGATATCGTCGATGCGAAGGAACCCGCGCACGGAGCGCTAGGCGCCGTCGCTCTCGACGTGCTCCGGCAGATCCGCGATGTCGTGCCGGCCTCCATTCCGCTCAGCGCCACCATCGGCGATGTGTCTGCCGACGACGTCCACGGCATCGTCGAGCGCTGCGAGGCGATGGCCGCGAGCGTCGATATCGTCAAGATCGGGTTATTTTCGCCGGGCGATCCGCAGGCGTTGTTCGCGGCCCTCGCGCGCAACCCGGCAGCGCATGGACGGCGTGTGCTGGTAATGCTCGCCGACACGCCGCTGGACCTTTCGCTGCTTGCGCACCTGCCCGGGGCAGGCTTCTGCGGCGTCATGCTCGACACGGCCGACAAGTCCGCCGGGGCGCTGCTCGACGTCATCGACGAGGGCATGATCGAGCGCTTTGTGTTTACTGCTCGGCAGGCGCGTATCTGGATGGGCCTTGCGGGCGCGCTGCGTCTCTGGCACATCCCAAGGGTCTTGCGGTTCTCTCCCGACATCGTCGGCTTTCGCGGCGCTCTCTGCCGTGACGGCCAGCGCGGCGGGGAGATCGATGCGGCGGCGATCGCCGCGGTGCGTCGCGAACTTTCCGGCGGCGACGGGTGTTGTGCTGCCGAATAGCGCGGCGGCGGGCATGCGGGACGGCCGGGCGATGGCTGCGGTCAAGCAACGAGAAGAACGTGGCACCGCGCAATGCAGGTGCAGGAGACACGCACGATGGCGGAGATGGCGGTACTTGCCGGACGCGCGATGCAGCGGGCGATCGAGGAAACGCCGCGCGACAGGATCTTCATTCGCGATTGGGTGCTTCCCGTTCATATCGGCGTTTACGCCGAGGAGCAGGGCATCACGCAGCGCGTCGGCTTCAGCGTCGAGGCCGAGGTGGTGGCCTCCGGCGCCGCGCTGCACGATGAGATTGCCGAAGTGCCTTCTTACGACGATATATTGAAGATCATCCGGGCAATCGTCGACGAGGGGCATATCAACCTGGTCGAGACGCTAGCCGAGCGGATCGCCGAGCGGTGCCTCGCCGACACGCGCATCGCAACGGTCCGCGTTCGTATCGAGAAGCTCGAGCGTGGCCCGGCCGCAGTCGGTGTGGAGATCGTTCGTCCCTTGAGACGCGAGAGGCAAAGTGACCGCCTTCGTTGACAGCCGCGAGCGCCTGAGGCCCGAACCGCTGGTCGTCAAGATCGGCGGCTCGCTGCTGAGCGGCGGCCGTCTCGCCGGCATCGCGTCCACGCTCGCGCGCTCACGGCGCGGCATCGTCATCGTGCCGGGCGGCGGGGGGTTCGCGGATGAAGTGCGCAAGGCCCAGAGCCGCCACGAGGTTTCCGACCGGACGGCGCATGCCATGGCGCTGCTCGCCATGCATCAGACGGGGCTTTTGATCGAGGATCTGCAGAGCCGCTTCGTCGCGGTCGAGACCATCGCCGAGATCCGCAAATCGCTGCGCGCCAATGTCATCCCGATCTGGCTGCCGACACGGATGTGTGCGACCGACAGCGCGATCCCCGAGAACTGGTCCATCACGTCGGACGGGCTCGCGGCCCGACTCGCCGAGAGGCTCGGATTCCAGGCGGTCGTACTGGTCAAGTCGCGCCGTGTCGGTACGGGGGCGGCGGCGGCCGCGCTTGCCGCCGAGGGTGTTGTCGATCCGGAGTTCGCCAACATCGTCGCGCGTGCCGACATCTCGTTCCGCATCATCGGTCCGGGGGAGGAGCGCGAGCTGGCCGAGATCTGCTGCGCGACGGCACCGGTTTCCGGCAAGGCCCGCCGGCCCGCGCAGCGCGACATCCGCCCCCGCCGCATCTCCCGCCGCGCGCCGCCGGCAACGCCCTCGCCACCGCGCCAGTAGCGCCGTCGCGCGGCCGCCCGACGACGGCCAGCGCGTCGGCCACTCGCAATTTCCGCTCGAGGTGGAGTTCATGGCGGAAACGCTTTTATTTCTGACCGGTCGGCTGGCCGAGGCCCGCCTGGGAACGACGCTCGCCGAGGCTGGCTTGCCGGCCGGGTCCTGGCGCATCGCCAACATTGGCATCAAGGTGGCGGCGCTGATGACGGAAGCGATCATCCGCAACCGTATTCCGCGCATCGAGGGCGTCGATCGCGTCATTGTGCCGGGTCGCTCGCGCATGGATCTTGGAAGCCTCGGGGCGCATTACGGCGTGCCGTTTGAACGCGGCCCCGATGAGATCGTGGATCTGCCGCAATACCTCGGCCGGGGCGGCAAGCCGCCGGACTTGACGCGCCACGACTTGAGAATTTTCGCCGAGATCGTCGAGGCTCCAGCCCTGGGCGTCGACGAGTTGGTGGCCCGCGCGCGCCGGCACCGGGCCGCGGGCGCCGACGTGATCGACATCGGTTGCCAGCCCGACACGCCGTTTCCGCATCTCGAAGAGGTTGTGCGCCGGCTCAAGGCGGAGGGTATGACCGTCAGCGCCGACAGCGGCGACGTCGCCGAACTGCAACGCGCGGCACGCGCCGGTGCCGACTACGTTTTGAGCCTCGACGAGACGAGCCTAGACGCCATCGTTGGAACGGCGTGCGTGCCGATCCTGGTTCCGCGCCCGCACGGGGATCTTCCGTCCCTGCTCCGCGCAATCGACGCGGCTGAAGCCCGTGGCATGGCGCATATCGCCGATCCCGTGCTCGACCCTATTCATTTCGGATTTACGGCCTCGCTCGAGCGATACGCGGAGCTGCGGCGCCTCCGCCCCCATGTCGAGATCTTGATGGGAACCGGCAATCTCACCGAGCTGACGGACGCAGACAGCCAGGGTGTCACGGCGCTGCTCGCCGGCATCTGCTCGGAGCTTTCGATCCGCAACGTCCTCATCGTTCAGGTCTCGCCGCACACGCGACGTACGGTTGAGGAGCACGATGCCGCCCGCCGTTTGATGTTCCGCGCCAAGGAGGACGGCGCGCTGCCGAAGGGCTACGGCGGCGGGCTTCTTTCGCTTCACGACCTCATCCCATATCCCCAATCGCCCGAGGAGATCGCCGAGAGCGCCAATGCGGTGCGCGACCTCAACTACAGAATCGCGGTGGGCACGGATGGCGTTCACATCTTCAATCGCGACCGGCATCTCGTCTCGGGCGAGCCCTTCGGGCTCTTTCCCAAGCTCGCCGTCGGCGATGATGCGGCGCATGCGTTCTACCTCGGCTATGAACTGGCCAAGGCAGAGATGGCCCACCTGCTCGGCAAGCGTTACGTACAGGACCAATCGCTCGATTGGGGCGCCGCCGCCGACAAGCGCGCTGAAGACCTCTCCCGGCATGCGGTCGAGGGCGCGACGTTGAAGGAGAAGGCGCGGGAGGCGGCACTGAGGCGAGAGGCCGAGCGTGCGGCGGCGGATGCAGGCGCGGACGAAGCGGCGTCGGTCGAGGGCGTGTCGCCGCCGGCCGATGGCGACAAGAGCTGATGGAGCGGGCGCGATGCCATATATCGCCGAGACGATCGTCACCACCGTCGATGCCACGGGCAACGTTCACATCGCGCCGCTCGGGCTGATCCAAAGGGGAGACCGGTGGATCGTCGCGCCGTTCCGGCCTTCGCGCACGCTGGACAATCTGCTCGCCTCGGGCTTGGCGGTAGCGAACCACATCGACGACGTGCGCGTTTTCGCGGGCTGCGTCACGGGGCGTCGCGACTGGCCGCTTGTCGCCCGTGACGACGGCCGCCGTGCCGCCCTGCGCGAAGCGCTCAGCACCTGGGACATGACGGTCGAGGAGCGGGAGGACGACCCGCAACGCCCGCGCTTCATCTGCCGCGTGGATGGAGTACACAACGAACGGCCGTGGCGCGGCTTCAACCGCGCTCAGGCGGCCGTGATCGAGGCGGCGGTTCTCGTCACGCGCCTCCACATGCTGCCGCCCGAAAAGCTGGACAGCGAAATCGCCTACCTGCGGATTTCCATCGACAAGACCGCCGGCGAACACGAGCTCGAAGCATGGGGCTGGCTGATGGAGCGCGTCGAAGCGTGGCGGCGTGGAGAGACATCGGCGGCCCGCAAGATGTGAGCCCGCGCCAGCTTGCCAACGGCCGGGTAGAGCGGGCGTCGATCGGTTGGTGTTCCCATCACCTCGATCGTTTCGCGACAGCCGGGCAGCGTGACGTCACGTCGTTGCGAGAAGCGCGACGGCGACGGCGGGCGCCGAATGGGTTGCCGCGCGCCGCACTTCCTCTTGCGCTCCGATCATCTCGCCGAACGTCAATGGGTCCATGCCGGCGCGCAGGGCAACGGCCGCAGCGACTTCGGCTCCGATACCCGCCGCGACCAGCGGCCCGCGCGCGGCCTCCGGAGTTCGCGAGAGAACCAGCAACAGGCCATCATGGATCGAGCGCATCTGCAGTTCGGCGACGGTGCGTGCCGCCGCCTGCCAGTCGGCGAGATCGCCGTCTGCCGCCTCGCGGCCGAGCATGCGGGCAAAGCGCGCCACGCTTTCCTTGACGCTCTTTCCCCGCCCGTCGGCCGTCGCGTGGAGGTCGCAGCGCTCGTCGAGTTCGCCGAGGATACGGCGCACGTCGGCCATGGTCGCGAGGTATTCGCGGGCGAGCGTCGTCCATTCGCCTTTGAATGGCACGCGGTTCGCGACACCCATGACGGCCGTTCGCGTGAAGCCGGTGTAGACGAGTTCGCCCGTGCGCTGGCGCTCCCAATCCGTCAACCCGCACGCCGCTGGTTTGTGGCCGGACACGGGCACGATGTCGGCCGTCGTCGAGCCGAGATCGAGCAGGACCGCTTCTCGGTGTTGCCGCGCGACGACCGACGCAGTTGCGAGGAAATTGGTCGAGCCGACGTCGGCGGGATGAGCGAGTGCGTCGCCGGCTCGGCCCATGCCACGGCTGCCGAGCCAGAAAGAGACTTCGCTTCCGAGCGTGTCGCCGATACGGTCGACGAGTGTTGCGACACCTGCTTCGCGCGTCTCGAAGAGGTCGGAAAGCTCGCCCGTCATCGTCACGGCACAGCGGTCCGCGCGTGCGAGCAACGGGCGCGCGGCGGCGAAGGCCGCGTCGAGCTTATCGAGGCCTTGCCACAACGGGCAGAGGAACTGTTCGACCGCGCGAACCCGGCCATCCTCCACCAACGCGACCTTGAGATGCGCGCCGCCGACGTCCAGTCCTGCGATAACCGCCATGCCGTGCCTCGCGCTGTGGGGCCGCCCGTGTACGGGCCGCCGCCGGTTTGTTGCCAGGCGCGTGCCGCGCCTTGCGGGCTCGCTTTTCCCTTGACCGCTGGATTATAGCTCCACGCCGGAAAGCCTTCGGTGTCTCAAATCACAAGGACTGGTCGCAGGCCATGCGCGTCATACCCGTTCTCGATATCAAGGCTGGCGTCGTCGTACACGCGACGGGTGGGAACCGTGAGAGCTACCGTGCGATCGAGACGCCGCTCAGCGCAAGTGCCGATCCGCTCGACGTGGCGCGCGGCCTGCTGGCCCTCTTTCCGTTCGATGCGCTTTATATCGCCGATCTCGACGGCATTGCGGGGCGGGGCCGCAACCACGATACGATTTGCGCATTGCGATCCGAAATCGCCGGCATCGAGCTTTGGGTCGACGATGGCAGCGCGAGCGTATCGACCATCGCGGCGTTGGCGCGGATGGCTGGCGTCACACCGGTCGTCGGCTCGGAGACGCTTACCAGCATCGCCACGCTGGACGATTTGCGTGCCATGTCTCCCGGAGACTGGATGCTCTCGCTCGACTTCAAAGGCGATCGGTTTCTCGGCCCGGCTGGCTTGCTGAATTCACCCGCGCTGTGGCCGGATACGGTGATCGCCATGACGCTCGCCGCCGTCGGCGCGAAGGCAGGACCAGACCTCGAGCGTGTGCGCGAGCTCAAGGCGGCGAAACCCACGTCCGGCATCGTCGCGGCCGGTGGCGTGCGGGATGGGGGCGACCTGTTGGAACTGGGCCGTGCGGGGGCTTCGGCCGTGCTCGTCGCGACAGCACTTCACTCTGGAACGATCAAGGCCGGCGACCTCGAGCGGGTCGCCGGCCTTTGATTTCTATCGTGCCCATGATGGGTGGGCGTTGTCAGCGCCCACCAGCCCCGTCGCGAGCGGCTTTTTGTTTCAACCGCTGCTGCGTCCGGAGAAGAAGCGGCCCAATCGCTGTAGCAGACCCGCCTTCATAGGCGGTGCGTTTTTGTTGCTATCCTGCCCAGGATGGTTTCCGCTTCAAGACTTGGCAGCGAACGGGTGCGAAGCCGAGTTGCGCTGCGCGGTCGCCTCGGCGGCCGTCGGCTTGCCGGTGACGGCGCGGGCGATGGCTTCCTTGGTCGCGCGATAGTTGAAGTCCTGGATCTTGGCGTCGTCGGCCGCTTCCCAGTGGATGAACACGCCGACGCAGATGTAGAGGTCGTCAGCCTCGTCGGCCGGGATCACGCCCTCGGCGACGGAGTCCTGAACGGCCTTGGCGACGCCGTACTGGGCCGGTCCGAACATCTGAACGGCCTGGCGCGCGTCCTTGATGGTTACCTTGTTGTAGAGGATCGTGCTGGGCTTGCAGGCGAGGTTCGGCGCGATCACTGCGAGCAGCGAGGTGAAGCCGTCCTTGTTGTTCGTCAGACTGTTGCAGAACGCAACTTCTGCAGCCGAGCCGCGCGGTCCGATGATGAGGTCGATGTGGGCAACCTCGTTGCCATCGCCGACCAGCGACTCGCCAATCATGACTTTATTGATCTTGGCCATACCTGGGTTTCCTCCGTTGATGCCAAAGCTCTAGGGCGGGCCTGACCGTTGGGGGTCATCACCGTGGCCTCGTCCTGTGGTCCCGAGCTATCCCAGTTGTCAGCGAACGGTGAGTGTTTTGATCACCGATCCGGTTCGCCAGATAGCGACGCTTGTGCGTCGCGGCTAAATAACGCTAGGACGCGACGTTAGACAAGAGGCTAAAGCCGCCCCGTTGCGCCAAGTCGGATGCGAAGAGTGTAGCGACGGTAAAGTCCGCGCTCGTTCCGGGGTTCCACCCGTTCTCCTTGAGCAGCGTGTCGAGTGCGAGCAAGGCAGGATAGGCTTGCGGGCGCACCAGAGGGTGCCACGAGGGACGCGCCGAGCGGGCCAGGCGCTGGACGTGGGACGCCACCTCGAAGCCGAACTTGCGGCGGATATGGCTGTCGGGAAACCGAGAGAGTAGTGACATGTAGAGGGTGGCGACAATGTCGTCGCGCGTGACGCCCTCAGCCTCACCGGCGCGTGCTTCGATGCGGCGCAAATCTGGAATGTGGTCCTCGATCAGGTCGCGGAACCGGTTCGCATAAGCGGCGGCGATGCGGTCGCGGGCGGCGGCGAGACGCATCGCCTCGACGAGGCCGATCGCTGGCGGGGCCGCCACGTCCGCCGTCTCGCTCCTACCGAGCCCCCCCGGATTGGCGGCGCGTATGGCGGCGAAGACGTGATAGGCGTCGGAGGAGTCGAGGCCACCGAGGACGTGCGCCATGCGCTCGGCCAGCGAGGCTTCGCCCGCATCGAGCATGGCGGCAGCCGCCAGCGGTACGCAGAGCAGGATGATGCCGAGATTTGTATTGCATCCGGCGGCCGCCATGCTGTTGCCGACAGCGGCGCGCACGCGCATGCCGAATGACAGGGCGGGCTCGGCGACGAACTCGGCGGCAGCGTCGGCCGCGTTCAGAAAGTGCGCGACCTCCATGCCATGGCCCGCGGCGTGGACGTGGACATTTCCGGGCTTCAACGCAGTGAGCTCGGCGCGGCAGGCGGCGACGAATGCCGAAGCGATTGCATCCGGGTCGAGCGGCGTGCGCGACGCGCTCATGCGACGGGCTCGGCGAGGGCGGATAGGAAATCTTCGGCGAGAGATACCGCGATATTCGCCGTGGTGACGCTCTGCAGGCCCTTCCATGCCGGATTGGAGTTGATTTCGAGCACGAGCAGCCGGCCAGCCTCGTCGCGGATCAGGTCGACACCAGCATAATCGGCGCCGATGGCGGCCGCCGCCCTGAGTGACATCTGCTCCATCTGTTCCGCGTCGTCTGCCAGCGCCGTTGCCGTCGCGCCCTGATGGATATTGGTGATCCACGTCTCGCCAACGCGGGCCATGGCGGCGAGCACCCGGCCGCGCGAGACGAACACGCGCCAGTCCATGAACTCCGTCGCGTCGGTGCGGCGAAGGTAGCGCTGTGTGTAGTAGACGTCGCCCACCGCATCGGCTGGCGGCAGCTCGCTCTCGTTTGCGACGCGGGTGACGCCGTTGCCCTGGCTGCCAAACAGCGGCTTTACGACGATCGGATGCGCCATCTCCGCAAGGAACCGCCGCGCCGTCGCGATACCTTCCGCCGCGCGCGTCGGCGGCACCGGCAGGCCAGCTTTCTGGAACAGGAACGTGGCGGTCGATTTGTCGACGCAGCGCTCGATCACGCGGGCATCATTCCACACCCGGACACCGCATTCCCGCAACGCATGCAGGATGCCGAGCCGAAGCGTGATCTGCTCCAGACTGCCGGTCGAAACCGAGCGAACGAACGCGCCGTCGGGCAGGAGGCCATCGAATCCCGGGATGTCAATGCCGGAGGCGAGGCGCGTATCGAACGCACAGGCCTTGAGTGTGGTGACGACGACGCGCGCGCCGCGCTCCTCCATGGCCGCCTTGAGTTGGCGCGCGTGCCAGTCGCCGCCGCCCTCCTCGACGAAAAGGGCGATGCGCGGCGACCGGCCGAGGGGAACCCCTGTCCCCATCCGCAACAGCGTCTCGTTCATGGAGATGTCCCGGGGCCGCGACCGTCAGCGGAAGCTGGCATCGACGATCTCCGGCGCCAGCGAACCGGCCTGGAACGAGCGCCCGGTATCCAGATTCGAGACGGTGACGAGCGCCGGGCTGAACAGCGACGGATCGATCTTGTAGAAGTCTCCGTTGACCGCGGCGAAGATGTCGGCAAACGGCTGGCCATAGGCAGACGATGTGCGGCTCGGCAGCTTCTCGGCGAGGGCTTGCGCGGCATCGTCGGCTCCGCGAACGAACAATTGGATGCGCCCGCCATAGATGATGGCGTCGTTGGTGCGACCCATCGCCTTGATGAAGTCCGGTATCGGCGGCGCGATCGGCGCCACGCCATAGCCATCGACGATGTCGCCGAGCGGGAAATGCAACTCGTGCGCCTTGTGCAGCGCCACCTCGAGCACGCGCGCGGCGATCTGGACCGTACCGGCGAGGCTTCCGGTCGGCGCGAACAGGATGCTGAGGTCGCCGGGCGAGATGGCACAGGCGGATGCCACGTTGGCGGCGACAGCGGAGGGCGGAGCTTTGTCGCCTTCGATGACGAGCGCGGTGCGGCTGGCGCCATCGACATATTCGAGCTCGGCGAAGAGCTGTTCGACGCGGGAGAGCGCGCGCGCGGGGCCAGAGCCGAGCGCGAAGAAGCCGGTGTCCTGATCGGAGATGGTCCAGCCCGCATACTGGCTTGCGAGGCAGGCGATGACGGGATTGGTCGAATGCACGACGACACCGAGCGGCCAGCGGTCGATGCCCGATGTCGGAGTGATCGAAACGGTTCCGAGCCCGCCCATGCAGACCTCTGCGAGACGGCGTCCTGCTTCCAGGCCGCCCGGTGTGCCGGCGCCGCAGTCGATCCGGCGTTCGCCGGCTTCACCCGTGGTCACGACGCAACGCAGCGCGGCCGCGTCCTCCACGATTTTATCGACGAGACGCGCCGCGCGTTCCGACACGCTGACGCTTTGACCGTTCCGGGCGGGCGGTGTGGCGATGTTCATCTGGGAGTCTCCCTTGGTCTTTTTTTGTTATCTGTACGCAGCGGTTATGAAGGATAGAGCATGACGGCGAGGTCGCCCAAGCGCTGATCGGCAAGTTTCGCCGCCGCTTCGGCGAATTCGCCGGTCGCGTGCACTGTGGCGACCGGAGAATATCGGGGAATGTGCGTACCGGCGGCCGGACGGTCGCTGGTCCAGTCCGGCCAGTCTATGTCGGGTATGGTAAGGTTGCCCGCGTCTGCATAGAGATAGGCGGCGGCGCGCGGACGCGGTCGCCAGCCTCGTGACAGGATCGCCACCGGGTCGTCGCCGCGGCAGGCCGCGACATGGGCGGCGAACAGTGTGCCCCCGTCATCGTCGAGGACGTCGAGGGATGCGCCAGGACGCGGGTTGACCTCGATGAGATTGGGCACGCCGCCGACGAGCAGGAAGTCGAACGAGACGAGACCGGCGAGCCCGAGCCTGGCCGAGAGATCGATGCCGATGTCGACGAGGCGCGCTTCGAGATCGGCGTCGAGGTCGATGGCACCCGCCACGCCACCGAAGCGGTAGGGGCGGCGAGGCATCGGCGACGGCCACTGGCGGGTGAACGCGAACGCGGCGCGGCGTCCCTTGACCACGCCGAGCATGGAGATCCCCGGGCCCGTGACGCGCCGCTGGTAATAACGATCTTTGTGGCCCGAGACGCTGCGTCCGCAGACGGCGATGTGGTTGCCGCCGCTGCCGCCGATACGCTTCGAAAGCCAGCCGGTGCCATCGGCCGGTGCCGAGACGCGCGTCTCCGGATGAGCGATGCCGATCTCGGTCAGCAGGCCAAAGAAGCGTTTGGGATCCTTGGCCGCCGCGACAGACGAAGCCGGGCAGCCGAGCAGAGTGTAACGGCTAGCAAGGCTTGCGACGAGGAGCGGTGTATCCTCGAACCCCGCACCGAGCACGAGGCCAGCGATAGGCAGGGGGGACAAACGGGCAAGTGCGTCGAGCGCAGGAAACAGTCGCGCCGCTGTGAAACCATTGGCGACCGCTTCGGAATCGACGTCCACCTCCCCGGCGATCGCCCGCGTGTCGCTATCGCCGAAGCCGTCGACGACCAACGGCAGGAAGCCCGCGCGCCGCGCCGAAGCCGCGAGCGCGCGTCCCGAGAAACCCGCAATCAGGATCGCCTGTTGCGCTGCACTCATGGTCAGGCCGGCCTTGCTTCAATCGCGTGTGTTGAAAGAGATCCGGGAAGTGGCGGCCAGGGTCCGAAACCCTCGGCCGCCACCACGTTCGGATCAGCCGACGATGGTCCGCGCCAGCTTGAACGCATCGCGGAAGTCGAAGTGGACCGGTTTGTCCGAGGCGATCATCTGTTTGAAGAGCCCGGATTCGGTCTTGTACTTTACGTCGCCGATGGCGAGCGGGCCGACGCCCAGCGCGCTGCACCCCGGCAGCGGGTCGCCGTTCATGAACAGCTCCATGCCCTCGACGCCCGGCGGGGGAACCGCGTTGACGTCGGCGATGACCATCAGGTTCTTGGCGAGCGCCTTGTGCTCCTTGTTGACCACCTGCACGCCGGCCGCCGCCGCTGCGAAGATCACTTCGGCGTTGGCGATGATGTCGCGCTTCTGGTCGTCGGTCTCGCCGGGCACGGCCTCGAGGTCGACGCCGAAGCGCTCCTTCGAGACGGCCGCCGACTTGATGACGCGATCGACGCCGCGATGAGCGACGAGCTGCACGTCGGCGCCCTCGAGGGCGGCGATGATGGAGGAGGCGAAGCCGACGACGCCGGTAGCGCCGAACACGGCGACTTTGACGCCCTTCCAGCCGCGTCCGAATTTGGTCTGCAGCACCTTCTCGACGCAGGCCACCATGGCTGCGGCGGTGGTGAAGGAGCCAGCCGGATCAGCGAAGACGGAAAGCTCGAATGGCGGCACCAGGGCTTCCTTCGCCGCCTGCATCATGTCGAGCGCGAGGATGGCGTCCTTGCCACCGATGAAGATGCCGGTCTGCGGACCGTAATGGGGGGGACGTGAGAAGATCGCGTCCTGCACCAGCGCCGTCACCTTCTTCAGCTCGACGTGGGTGTAGGGGATGATGACCTTGAAGCCGGCATCCGCCGCCATGTTCACGTCGAAGGGGCTGACGTGCTCGCTCGGGTCCAGCATGTGCAGAATCGGGGTGGGTGTTTCGCCCATGTTCTCCTCCTTTATTGGCCAGTTTCGGCGTTATTTGTGGGGCGCGATGGTTTCGATGGCGGCGCCGGTGTTGCGGCCGGCGACAATCATCAGGTCCAGCCCAAGCGCTTTAGCCTGTCCTACGAAGGAATGATAGAGACGCCGAGCGTGTTCGTCGCTGTTCGTGAATGCAAACCCTGTCGGACCCCAAGAGCTTTGCCCGATGCCGACGCCGCCGGCCGCGCCGATGGCGCGCATCAGCACCCCGACGTTGGTGTTCGACCACGGGCTACCGCCCTGGGCCGCCGCGAAATGGGCGCCGACGATGTGCTGGATCTCGGTGATCGCCTCACCGAATGGCGCAAGGTCTTCTTCGACAAGGGCCGGTGCGGCACGCATCAGAACCAGATGGGCGAGATGCGCCGCCGTGGCCCGGGGCATCGGTTCGAGTGCCGCGAAAGCCTGCGTTTCGCGATCGCCGTGGACACCGCTCGCCGCCGGATCGAGGGCGAGAAGGATGCGCCAGCTCGCAGGAAACGGATGCTGCATCAGAACGGGTGGCGGCCGGCCGGTTCCACCCTTGCCGCCATCGACGATGAAACCTCCACCCTGGAAGGCGGCGATGCCAATGGCCGAGCGCCGACCGCGATCGGCGATCTCGCCAATGGTATTCGCTTCACTCGCGCCGCCCGAGGCGGCAAGGCATCCCCCCGCGACGGCGAGGGCGAGCTGCGTGCCCGACCCGAGACCCGCGTGAGCTGGTATCGCCCGCGCGATCTCGACCGCGTGGCTGCCGGTGGTGACACCCGCCACGACGAGCTGGCCCAATATCCGCAGAACGCGCGCGGCCTCGGGGCCGGAGGCGGTATCAGCGCCCGGCTCTGCTGAAATCTTGCGCACGACGAGTTCAGTCGCCGGATCGGCGATGGCGAGCCCGATGCTACCGTAGCGCCGGCCAATCTCTCCGTTGAGATCGAGAAAGCCGAGATGCAGACGCGCGGGGGCGGTGACGCGAACGGCCGGTGTCTCGCTTCGAATGCGCATCGCGCAGGGATTCCTCGGGTCTGCTGACGTGGTGTCGGTTCGGGGGTTGCGTGACGGCGGCGGTTCGCTCAGGTTGGCGGGACGACAAGGCGCTCCCGGTGGGTGACATCGCGCCGGTGACAGTGAAAGCAAAAGAAGGCCGGAGGAACATTACCATGGCGGAGCGCGAAAAGCCGATGGAGGAGGCCGAGGTCAAGGCTTGGCTGGAAACCAATCTCCCGCAATGGGCATTGCTCGATGGCTGGCTCCGGCGGACATACAAGACGAGTGGCTGGAAGGGGACGCTGATGGTGATTAACACCGTCGGGCACCTTGCGGAAGCGGCGTGGCATCATCCCGATATCACTGCGTCGTACGCCTGGGTGGAGGTTCGCCTCGTCACGCATTCGGCCAAGGGCATCACGATGAAGGATCTCCTTCTCGCACAGAAGATCGAGGAGGTGGTGCAATGGCAGCCCGGTCTCGAAGGCAAGGGACTGGAGGGAACCCCGCAGGGTGACCAGCGCTTCGCCTATATCAAGTACGACTGACGACGCGCGACGCGGTTTGCCATCGGAAGCGATCGCGAGGAAATCTTTCGATCGGTTGGGCGTAGCGCGAAAGCGCCACCTGCTCGTTGCCGTGGCGTGCTGGCGGCGCGGCGGGTCTTGGGCACCGCGCCTCACGTGAACACTCTCCGCGAGCTTTATCGTGCATCAATTGGCTTGGTGCCGGGATGAGCAGCGCCGCCGACGACGGGGTTTCGAGGTCACCGCGCACGAAAGCATCGGCAATTCGCGCCTGCGGTTCCTAAATCGCCGCGCACCAAAGTCCTGTTGCGCTGCACAATGACACTTGCTTTTGTTGCATGAGGTTGCCGGGACATGGTCACCCGGATCGGCGCATGCGAGCAACGGGAGCGGGTGACATGAATACGCGGGTGTTGATCGTAGAAGACCATCCCATGTTCGCCGAGGCCGTCCATTCGGTATTGGAGCGAGCGATCCGCGGGGTCGAGATTCATCACGCCGATTCACTGGAGCAGGCGAAGGGCCTGTTGAACGAGAACAGCGATTTCGACTTGGCGCTGCTCGATCTCTGGTTGCCGGACACGCAGGGGTTCGAAGGTCTCATAGAACTTCGCCACAGCTACCCCAAAATGCCAATCGTCGTTCTTTCCGCCTTTGCGAGTTCCGGGGTGGTGGACAAAGCGCTGGTGTGCGGGGCTTCCGGATTTATTTCGAAGGCGACTGCGCGAGACGACCTCGTCTCCGCCGTTTCGAGTGCCCTGCAGGGCCATGTCGTAGTGCCGACAGACCTTTCCAGCGGCGGCGCGGCTGCCGAGAAGGGGCAGTTGAGGCAGCTCACCAAACGCGTACAGTCGCTCAGCCGTGCGCAACTTCGCGTTCTCGAAATGCTGTGCCAGGGGCTTCTCAACAAGCAGATCGCCCATGAGCTCGCGGTCGGCGAGACGACCGTGAAGGCGCATGTCAGCGAGGTGTTGCGCAAGCTCAACGTCTCGTCGCGAACTCAGGCGGTGCTCGAAGTATCCAAACTTGATTTCGGCGCGCTCCTTGCCCTGCGTTGGAGCGCGGGGGAAGCAGGCCTAGCGGGTGAGCGCACCGTCTGATCTGCAAGCGCGCCGGCAGACCGCCGGTGCCATTCTTGCCGTGTCCATGGTTGCCACCGAAGCCGAGGCACGCCTGCGTTTCGCGCTCGCGATGGAGGCGCGTGGGGCTTCCGTCGCGACGATCGCAACTGACCGCGGCGCTCGACTGCGCCCGCCAGCCTCCCTATGATGGACGCTCCCCTCCCGGTCATCACGCGATGCGACCGACGCCGCCGAATGCGACGGTCCTCGGCCAGTCGGTCGGCGGACTCTCCCTCGCTCTGGACCCTGTTCATGCCAGCTTCAAGCCCCTACGACGCGATCATCGCGCTCGGCTCCAATATCGGCGACATCCGCGCCAACATGTCACGGGCACTCGAACTGCTGACAGAGCAGGGCGATGTGCGCGTCGAGGCGCGCTCCCGCGATTTCAAGACGCCGCCGTGGGGTAAGACGGATCAACCCTGGTTCGCCAACGCGTGTGCCGGTGTGGCAACCGATCTCGGGCCTGCGGATTTGCTCGCGCGCTGCCTCGAGGTGGAGCGTCAACTCGGGCGCGTGCGCACCGAGAAGTGGGGTCCCCGCGTCATCGATCTCGACGTGCTGGTGCACAAGGCCGGCGCGGTGAACGAGCCCGATCTGGTGCTGCCGCACCCGCGCATTACCGAGCGCGCTTTCGTGCTCGCGCCACTTGCCGATATCGCGCCAGATCTCGTCATATCAGGCGCGACGGTCGCGGAATGGCTGAGGCGCGCCGACCGGACTGGTGTCGAGCCTTTCGGCGATTGATCTCCGGGCAGCGGGCACGGCGAGCGGGGCTCCGATCTGCCGTGTCGTCGGCATACAGAAACGGCGCTGCGGAGTTCCGCAGCGCCGCTGATGTCTCAGGCCATGGGCCGAGAGATCACTTCTGGTCTTTCAGGAAGGCGATGAGGTTCTTGCGGTCGGCCTCGTCCTTGACGCCGACGAACACCATCTTGTTGCCGGGAATGTAGCCCTTCGGATCGGCGAGGTAGGCGTCGAGCGTCGCCTCGTCCCAGGTCTTGCCAGCGGCCTTCATCGCGTCCGAGTAGTTGAAGCCTTCGACGGCGCCAGCCTTGCGGCCGACGATCCCGTTGAGGACCGGGCCGACCTTGTTCTTGGCATCGGGGCCAACCGCGTGGCAGGCGAGGCACTTCTTGAACACGGCCTTGCCGGCCTCGGCGTCCTGAGCCGATGCGACAGACGGAAGAGCAGCCAGAGCGGCCGCCGCCATAACCCACTTGCGCATTGTAAAACGTTCCTCCTGAGGACTATTGAGACCACCCTATCGCAGAGACGGATAGACCCTGCCTCTTGCAGAGGCAACCGGTTCCTGCCGTTCCGCGACATACTGGTGCAGGTACCATGGCGGGCGTGAACCGTCCATGAACCGGTTCGTAGGAGATGTTCCTGTCGCAGATCGCCTAAAGCACCCTCCGACCGCTCGGAAATGCGCGCGCACAAGCCGTCGGATGACGATGTTCGGGACGTCAAGGGGGCGAGCGACTTCACCGATCCGGGACACCGCTCGCGGTTCCCCCTGATCGAATAGCGGCATCGGGCAGTGCTCTACACGTTCTCCTGCTGCCCGCCATCCGAGTGGCCTCCCTGGGCGCCGGATTTACCGACGCGGCGGTAGATGAATTCCGGCGGTTCGCGGTGGCTTTCAACCTCGGCCACCTTCGCCCACTCCTCGTGCAACGGCGAAAGTGAGCAGGCCGGATCGGTGTTCGTGGCGTCTCCGGTCAGCGCGAACGCCTGGCAGCGGCAACCGCCGAAATCGATTTCCTTCCTCGAGCACGATCGGCACGGTTCCTTCATCCAATCGGTGCCGCGATACTTCTGGAAGGCATCTCCATTGAGCCAGATGTCGCCCAGCGCGCGGTCGCGAACATTGTCGAAGGTCAGGCCGGGAAGCGATTCCGCGGCGTGGCATGGCAGCACGCGGCCCGACGGCGTGACGTTGATGATGCCGCGGCCCCAGCCTCCCATGCAGGGTTTGGGATACTTGGCGTAATAGTCGGGCACGACGAAATCGATGACGAGGATGCCCTTCAGGCGTTCCTTGGCGGCCTCGACGATCTCCGCCGTCTTCATGAAGTCCTCGCGCGTCGGCATCAGTGCCGCGCGGTTCTTCAGCGCCCACGCGTAGTACTGGATGTGCGCGACTTCGAGCCGGCCGGCGCCGACCTCGACGGCATAATCGATGATCTTCGACATCGACTTGATGTTCTGGCGATGGATCGGAGCATTCACGGTGAGCGGTAGGCCGAGCTCCTTCACCCAGCGCGCGACTTCGCGCTTCTTGGCGGCGCCTCCCTTGTAGGCGGCGATGCGGTCTGCATTATCGGGGTCAACGTCTTGAATCGAGAGCTGGACGTGATCGAGGCCGAGCTCCGCGAGGCGGGCGAGGCGCTCTTTCGTCAGCAGCACGCCAGCGGTGATGAGGTTGGTATAAAGGCCGACCTCTGCCGCCGTCTGCACGATGTCGTCGAGATCCTTGCGTGCTGTCGGCTCACCGCCGGAAAGGTGGATCTGCAGGATGCCGAGCGCCGCGGCCTCGCGCATCACCTTCTGCCAATCCGCCGTCGAAAGCTCGACGTTGGAGCGCTCGAGGTCGAGCGGGTTGGAACAGTACGGGCACTGGAGCGGGCAGCGATGCGTCAACTCTGCCAGCAGGCCGACGGGGGCGCGGGCGCATGCGGGTGAGGCGGCGGCCTCCGTCTTTACGGTCGGTGTAATTTCGTTCATGGCCTCGTTACTCCCGGCTCTCAAGGCGGGTGAAGTCTCGCGGTCTCGACGTTCGGCCCTGGTCCGTCCGCCTCAGCTTCTCGCCTCGCGCGGCCGTACCGGCGCGCGGCTCACGACTTTGCAGCCGCAGCCCGTACCACGCCTTTGTCGGCCAGGTCCTGCAGCATGGCGACGACGTCGCCGAGGATCTGATCGCGCGGGGCGTGATAGTCGGCGGCCAGCTTGTCGGCGATGCCGCCGACGTTGATCTGGCCGTCGAGCATCCGCAACACCTCGACGGCGATGGGGTCCGGGCTGAACACTCGCTCCGGTGCCAGAATCAGCCAGACGCCGCGCCCCGCGTCGTGGCGGAGCTTGATGTGGCGCGGCATCACGACCACCGTCGCCTCGGCGACGATCAGCCGGGTCGGGGTGGGGGTGGCGCCGGGCGTGGCACCGGAAGCGGGGCTTTCCGCCATGGTCAGGACTCCGGACGGAACGCGCCGGGCGGAATGTTGCCGGGCTCGAAATAGGCGTGGTGAAGGGCGTCGAGCTGGACCCACAGGACGTCGCACTTGAAGCGGACCGCGTCGACACAGGCTTCCTGCTCTTCGCGGGTGCGGGCGTGCTCCTTGATGTAGGCGAGTGCGAAATCGGCGTCGCGTGGGGCCTGATCGAGGCGGCGGCGGAAGTACGCCATCACCTTGTCGTCGATGAAATCGTAGTTCTCCAGCATGCCGGAGATGCGCTCGCGATGGATTTTCGGGGCGAACAGCTCGGTCAGTGACGAGGCGACCGCGATCGTCAGCGGCTGCTCGCGGACGAAATTCACGTAGGCTTCGACGGCGAACTTGGTCGCCGCCAGCGCGCCCTTGCGGCTGATGACGTAGTCGCGATCGAGGCCGAGGCCGTCTGTCAGCACCAGCCAGCGCTCGATGCCGCCCGGCTCCTCGGGGCCGGAACCGTCATGATCGAGAATGCGGTGCATCCACTCGCGGCGCAGTTCGCGGTCGTGGCAGCGGGCCATGAGTGCGGCATCCTTGCGCGGAACCGCAGCCTGATAGCAGTAGCGATTGAGCGCCCAGGCCTGTACCTGGCCCTTGTTGAGCTTGCCCCCGTGCAGCAGCTTATGGAACGGGTGCTTGTCGTGGTAGCGCTCCGCCCCGACGGCGCGGATCGCCGCCTCGAATTCGTCTGCGCTCCACATGTCGCCGCGCTGCGCGGTCTCGCCAGTTCTGCGGTCACTCATAAGCGTACCTCCATGCCGTCGTACCCGACTTCCCAGCCTGCGGCTTCCGTCGCCTTGCGGGGCTCGGAGCTCTCGTTGAGCACTGGGTTAGAATTGTTGATGTGAACGTAAATCTTGCGCGCGACGCCGAGCTTGGCGAACGCGGCGATCGAGCCGTCGGGCCCGGAAATCGATATGTGCCCCATGCGTTTGCCGGTCTTCGGCATCAGGCCCGCCTGAAGCATCTCGTCGTCGGTGTAGAGCGTGCCGTCGAAAAGGACGAGCGCGGCGCCCTTCAGCCGTTCGCCGAGGCGGGCATCGACTTCCGCGCAACCGGGTACGTAATAGAAGGCCTTGCCGGTCGCCTCGTCGCGCACCTCGAGGCCGATGGTATCACCCGCCTCGGAGCCGAAATTGGCGCCCTTGCTCGCGTCCTCCAGATAGAGCGCGACCTTGCCCGGCACGGCGAACGCGGTAACGGTGATGCCGAGCGGTCCGTCCGCCCCGGCAAGGTTCGTCGGTTGGTCGAGGGGCAACTCGCGGCGGGCGACCTTGCCCTTGTCGAGGACGTTGAAGACCGCGTTCGCGGCGATGGTTGCGAGCACGCGGTCGGAACCGTAGACCGTCAGCGGCTCCATCTCGCGCAGGTTGATGAGGCCGATGATGTGGTCGACGTCACCGTTGGTCAGCACCGCCGCCTTGATCGGGCTGTTACGGAGGCTGCCTTCGGCCAGCGAGCCCAGAGCGGGCGTGTCGTTGATCTGCTGGCGAAGATCGGGAGAGGCGTTGAGAAGCACCCAGCTCTTACCGTCGCGGCTGACGGCGAGGGAGGACTGCGTGCGGGGGCGAAAGCCGGGTTTACCGGCTCGGACGTCGGCACAGTTGCGGCAGTTGCAGTTCCATTGCGGAAATCCGCCGCCTGCGGCCGATCCTAAAATCCTGATGATCATTGCACGCCAATCGCGCGGGCGCGAAAGCCGCACCGCCGAGTGCAAGCTTCACCGCGAAAGTCGGGATAAAGGGGGCTCAAATGACGACGGCGGCCGAGATGCTCGACCGCCGCGCCCAAACTGCCCACAGGGTGGGCGAGCTTGACGACACCTTAGATGATGTCGATCTCAGCCGGGAGGTAGCTCGTGACCTCGAGACCAACTTCCTGCTCGGAAACCTGCGGCTTCGTCCAAACCTTCATGATAATTCCTCCTGTTGGATTGCTTCTCAACCGGGCTAACCCCGCCGAGGGTATACCCACCAAGACGGTTATCCGTCAGAACCCCGTCTCAGTCTTCGAAGGCCCGTTATATTTCGTGCCTTCCCGTTGCTGAAAACATAATCACGCAGGGGCGGAGTCGGGCAAGTCACGCTTGCTCACGAATTCGTTAGATGGCCGCTCGCTGTTCGGTGTGGGCCATCTCGGCGCCCACACCCCATTGTAACAGCGTCATATTCGGTCCGCCCGTCAGGCGGCGGCGCGCTTCGCCATCGCCTCCTTGGCGAGTGCGAGAGATGCGACGTAATCGGGCTTGCCCGAACCGAGCAGCGGAACGGATGCGACGGTGAGGATGTCACCTGGAACCGACAACTCAGGGATGCCGCGCGCCTTGGCGTAGGCGAGGAGGTCTGCCCGTGTCGCCTTGTCGTTGGCGGTGATGAGCACGAGGCGCTCACCCTTGCGGGCGTCAGGCACGGCGACGACGACCGATAGCGCAGCGGGCCAAACCTCGGCAGCCATCGCCTCGACTGCCGAGAGTGAGACCATTTCGCCGCCGATTTTGGCGAAGCGCTTGGCGCGGCCGAGAATACGGATGAAGCCCTGGGCGTCGATGCTGACGATATCGCCGGTATCGTGCCATCCGTTGTGCGGCGGTTCCAGCACGCCCGGGTTCTCAGCGCGCAGGTAGCCGAGCATGACGTTGGGGCCGCGCACGTAGAGGCGTCCGCCCTCGTCGATGCCGGGCACCTGCTCGAGGCGGGCCTCCATCAGCGGCGAGAGCCGCCCGACGGTGCCGGCCTTGTTGGCGAGCGGCGTGTTGATAGCGAGAACCGGTGCCGTCTCGGTGACGCCGTAGCCCTCGAGAATGCGCACGCCGAAGCGCTCCATGTAGACCTGACGGGTGCGCTCCTTCACCGCCTCGGCGCCAGCGAGGACGAGGCGCACGCGAGCGAAGTCGTAGGGATGGGCGGCGCGCGCATAACCGTTGAGGAACGTGTCAGTACCGAACAGGATGGTTGCGTTCGACTGATAGACGAGCTCCGGAACAATTCTGTAGTGCAGCGGGGAAGGATAGAGATAGACGGGCACGCCCGCGACCAGTGGCATGACAAGGCCGGCCGTCAGTCCGAACGAGTGGAACACCGGCAACACGTTGAACACCTTGTCGCTGCCGTTGACGGCGACGCGCGTCAAGCTCTGCGTGGCGTTGGCGAGGATGTTCTTGTGGCTCAGAACGACTCCCTTCGGCGTGCCCTCGCTTCCCGAAGTGAACAGGATCGCGGCGGGGTCGTCGGGTTTGCGTTTGACCTGCGGCTTTGAACCGAGACGTAGGCCGTTGAGCTTGTCGGCGAGCCCGATCGTCGCCTTGACGTCCTCGAGATAGACGACCTTGGCCGTCTCCGACAGCTTGGCAATGGCCTCACCTAGGCGGGCCTTCTCGATGAACGCGCGTGACGTGAGGATCACCTTGACCTCGGCAGCACGGCACGCGGCGGCCATGTTCTGCGCGCCGGCCGAGAAGTTCAGCATGGCGGGCACCCGGCCGATCGACTGGAGCGCGAAGAACGTCACCGCGACACCGGCAGAGTTCGGCAGCAGCACGCCAACCGCTTCACCGACGCTCGCGTAAGGCACCAGCTTGGAGCCGAGTACCTGCGATGCCGTGATGAGCCGCTTGTAGGAGAGCTTCGTGCCGAGCGGGTCCTCGACGGCCGGTTTGCCGGTATCGCGCTCGTCGCGCGCGAGGACGAGCGCCTCGAACAGCGTCTGGTCGATCGGAGCGGTCTTCACCGCCGCCTCCACCATGATGTCCTGAAGCGCGGCGCCGGCGGCCTGGCGGCGCATGCGGCCTTTCAGAGCGGGATCCACCGGCAGGTCGACGGGCGGCAGGATGGTGACGCGCGTCTTGGGAAACCAAACCTTCTTCGTCTGCTGAGCGCTGAGATAGCCGAACTTGGAGCGCTCCAGGCCGTCGATACGCACGGGGACGATGATGGCATCGGCCTTGTCGGCGATCATCGCCGTGCCGTCGTAGACCTTCATCAGCCCGCCGGTAACGGTGAGACGGCCCTCGGGGAAGATCACCAGCGTCTCGCCGGCCTTGACGTGATTGATCAGGCTGCGCGTACCGAGCGGCCGCGTCGGATCGATGGGCCATGCCTTGGCGAGCTTCAGGAACGGCTTCACCCACCACGTATTGGCCATGCCTGTATCGATGGCGAAGCCTGCGTGCGACGGCAGCAGCGAGTACATCAGCGCGGCGTCGAGCAGGCTGACGTGGTTCGGCGCGATGATCGCCCGCTCGCCCTCCTTGGGAAGGTTCTCGCGGCCGGTCACCTCGACACCGAGGAAGGTATTGAACAGGAACATGCCGAGGTCCTGCAGGCCCTCGCGTCCCCAGGCGCGCATGACGAGGCCCATGACCACGAAGTTCGCGAGACCGAGGGCCAGGAGCAGCCATGGCAAGGAGGCGCCTGTGTACTGAAGGGCGGCGAGGCCGAGGCCGCCAACGGTCATGAAGGCGGCGTTCAGAACGTTGCAGGCGCCGATGACGCGGGCACGCCGGTCGGCCGGGGCCCAAGTCTGTACCGCGGCGAAGGACGGGACGATGTAGAGGCCGCCAGCAATGGCGAGGCCAGCGAGACCGGCTAGCAGCGTGACGCCCGAGGCGGACGCAAGGAAGCCGTCGAGCGCGAGCGGCGGGTTCGCCGGAACGAGCGTCGAGGCAACCGAGGCGAGGAGAATTGCGGAGGCGCCCATCAGCGCCGCGCCGACAGGGACGAGCGCGAGGTTCGGCCGGTTCTTGCTCGCCCGCGCGGCGAGCATCGATCCGACTGCAATGCCCAGGGTGAAGACGACGAGGCCAGCGGTAACGACATCCTTGGTGCCGCCGACCGCGTCCTTGAGCAGTGGCGGTAGGAGCGAGAGGGCAACGGCCCCGACCAGCCAGAACCAGGACGTGACGAGACCGCCGATCCAAAGGCGCCGGTCCGCCTTGAGGTCGCGCACCAGGTGGACCGTCGAAGTCCACGGGTTGGCGGCGATCTTCAAGTGCGGAGCGGCTTCGCCGGTCGGCGGGATCGCGTGGGCGGTGAGCCAGCAAACGATGGCGAGCGTGACGACCGTGATGGCGAGGGGCCACACGTCGGTGCCCGGCGTCATCGCCATTCCGCCTGCGATGGTGCCGGCGAGGATCGCAAGGAAGGTCGCGCCTTCGACGAGAGCGTTTCCGGCGGGTAGTTCGCGCGTTTCGAGGTGCACCGGCAGGATGCCGTATTTGATCGGGCCGAACAGCGCGCCGATGACGCCGTAAAGGCCGAGGGCGACGAACAACACCGGCACCGAGTGGAGCAGGAACCCCGTTGCCGCGATCAGCGCCACGGGGATCTCGGCAAGTTTCAGCCGACGGGCGATGAAGGCCTTGTCGTAGCGGTCGGCGAGTTCACCGCCGAGCCCGGAGAGAATGAAGAAGGGTGCGATCAGCACGGCGCCGGCGAGTGTTACCAGCGTTGCACCGTCACTGCCGCCGATCTGATAGAGAATGAGTATGACAAGGGCGTTCTTGACGAAATTATCGTTGAGCGCTGAGAGAAACTGGCACCAGAACAGCGGTGCGAAGCGGCGCGACGTCAAAAGGGATGCGGACATGTGGTCCTCGAAGGGCGATGCATGGCCTCGGCTCGTGGCGAGGCGGAATTCGGGGGACGCGCGCCGGGTGGCAGGTGTCTACTCTCGCCGGCACAACGGGTTGCGGGATGAGCCTCTTATCTGCTGCGAACTTGGTTAATGATCGCACCAACGTGGTCGCTTGTTGACGCAGCGACAGCGGAAATCCGGGGGAAACGGGGGCTGCCGATGCCGACGAGGCGGGCATCCGCGTCGGCGACGATACGCGCCGCTCGTGCGACCGGTCCGAGCAGGGTATCGCCCAGCCAAGTGAGCGCGGCCGCGATGGCGCGCGCCAGCCACCACGTTCGACCATCACGACCGTTTCGCGAAAAGATTGTGCTGACGCGTTTGTGACTTCGCATTGGCTTTCTCCATGAGTGAACCGCGTTCAACATTCAATGTAGCACAAACTGAACAACGTTCAAGATGGGTTGTCGGCAGGCTCGCAGGCGCCGCTTGATCGTGGTTTCCGGAATGTTATGGAAGGAGTTCTCCCTCGACGCGCCGCACCGCTGGCGGCGATGACGCCTGGGGATGTGGCCTCAGCGAGGAGAGAGCCAGTGCCGGCGACAGTGGCCCCGAGGATCGAAATCAACGTCAACGGCGATACGCAGGCCGTCGCGCCGGGTCATCTCGCCGATGTGTTGAGGCAACTCGGGTATGGCGGGGCGAAGGTTGCGACTGCGCTCAACGGCGATTTCGTTCCCGAACGGCAGCGGGAAGCCACCACCGTGAATGCCGGCGACCGCATCGAGGTCGTGTCGGCCCGGCAGGGTGGGTGACGTCGGAAGCAGGCGCAGCGCGACATCGATCGATCGGGGCACTGCCCCCATCGCAAAGAAGCGGTGTGCCGAACTCGGCGCCGTCCACGCTGTCGTCGTTCGTGGTCTCTGGTCGCTGCCAACTCAAATCGCTACATTCCCCGCATGAATGCATTCGATCCCAATCGCCGCCCCGCCCCGCGACCATTGTCGTTCTACGGCCGCGAGCTGTCGTCGCGCCTGCTACTGGGCACGGCGCTCTACCCTTCGCCGCAGATCATGAGCGAGGCAGTGAGGTCGTCGCGGGCCGGCATCGTGACCGTATCGCTTCGGCGCGAGGCCGCGCGAGGACGCAACGGCGAGCGATTCCTTGAACTCGTTCAGGCGCTGGGCGTGCTGCTGTTGCCGAACACCGCCGGCTGCCGCACCGCCAAGGAGGCGATCACCACGGCGCAGATGGCGCGCGAGCTACTCGGGACCGATTGGATCAAGCTCGAGGTCATCGCCAACGACGACACGCTGCAACCGGACCTGTTCGGTCTCGTCGAGGCGGCGCGGGAGTTGAACCGGCAGGGCTTCAAGGTTTTCCCCTATACAACCGAGGATCTCGGAGCTGCCGAGCGCCTCGTCGCGGCGGGATGCGAGGTCTTGATGCCCTGGGGCGCGCCGATCGGGACCGGTCTCGGCCTCAACAACCGCTATGCGCTGAAGACGATGCGCGCGTATTTCCCCGATCTGCCGCTGGTGGTGGACGCGGGAATCGGCGCGCCGTCGCATGCCGCGGAAGCGATGGAGATGGGCTTTGATGCGGTTCTGCTGAATACGGCCGTCGCCAAGGCAGGCGATCCGGTCCGCATGGCTGAAGCCTTCGCCAAGGCGTTGGAGGCGGGACGCGCGGCGTTCGAGTCCGGCCTCATGGAAAAGCGTGACATGGCGCAACCCTCGACACCTGTCGCTGGAACGCCGTTTTTCGATCTCGGCGGCGCGGGTGGGAAAGCGCGGAACGGGCCATGACCGCTGCCGCGAGCAAGACACCGATTGCGAACCGCGAACGTCTCGACGTGTTCTACCCCATTCTGCCGGACGCCCGATGGATCGAGCGGCTGGTGCCGCTCGGCATCCGCACCGTGCAACTGCGCCTCAAGGACGCGGACCCGGAGGACGTGGAGCGCCAGATCGCGGCGTCCCTCGCTGTTTGCCGGGCGAACGATTGCCAGCTCATCGTCAACGACCATTGGCGCGAAGCTCTCGCCATGGGCGCCGATTATATCCATCTCGGCCAGGAGGATCTGGCGTCGGCCGACCTCGCGGCCATCCGGCGCGGCGGCTTGCGGCTCGGCCTCTCGACACATTCGCCCGAGGAGCTCGAAACCGCTCTCGCCGCTTCGCCCGATTATGTCGCACTCGGCCCGATCTTCGAGACGCGGCTCAAAGCGATGAAATGGGCCCCGCAAGGTCTCGAGCGGCTCGGTGCCTGGAGGCAGCGCATCGGTGTGCTCGAACTGGTGGCCATTGCCGGGCTGACACCTCAACGGGCGAGTGCCGCGCTGAAGGCGGGTGCCGACAGCGCGGCCGTCATCACGGATTTCATGGCAGCTCCCGACCCGGTGGAACGGGTGAAATCATGGCTCGCATGGGCCGCCGGCGAACGTCGTACGCCTCCGGGCCATTGATGCTCGGCGGTCAGCGCTGATCTGCCCCTGGATTGTGACAGCCGAGAGTGCCTATCTCCTCGTGACACAGGCGCGACCCCGCGCCCGAGACATCGCGTGAGACCAATGGCCTACCGCTTCAAATTGAACGAGCCCGTCGACAAGGGCCTCCAGCGCATCGCCGAGGAGCAGATCGATCTCGCCATCGAGCATCTGCGCTCCGGCGACGATCGCGTTGCGGCAATCCACGAGGCCCGCAAGTGCCTGAAGCGGCTGCGCGCGCTGATGAAGCTGCTGCGCCCAGCATTCGAGGGAGACGGCTACCGGCGTGAGAATCAGCGGTTTCGCGACATCGCTCGGCTTCTCTCGGGAACACGCGATAGCGACGTGCTGCGCGCCACGGCCCAGCGCTTCGCTGACGGCGGCCCGGCAAAGGTTCGCAAAGCCGCTCTCGCTCTCGTGGCGCGGGCGGAGGCGGCAAGGGAGGCGGCGGCTGAGCAAGACAATGGCGGTGGACCGGTAGAGGAAGCTATCGCGGCGCTCGTCGCGGCTCGCAAGGAGCTCGACGACCTGAAGCTGCGCTCGAACGGGTTTGGCTCGCTCCGCCGCGGGCTCGAGAAGAACTACCGAGACGGGCGCCGCGCCATGATGGCCGCCTACGACGAGCACCATGACGAAGCATTTCACGAGTGGCGCAAGGCGGTGCAAGCTCACTGGCGCCACATGGGGCTGCTGGAACGGGTTTGGCCGGAAGTGATGGGCGCGCGCGCGGTGCTCGCCAAGGAGACAGCCGACCTGCTCGGTGAGGATCATGACATCTACATGCTGATCGCCAAGGCAATGGCCGCAACAGAGAACGCGTCCAAGCCCGTGGACAACCGTGATCTCATCGCCATCGCTCGCCAGCGTCAGCAGGAGATACGGCGCCAACTCGCCGCAAAGGGGGAAGCACTCTACGCAGAGCCGGCGGCCGAATTCGCGGATCGGATCGGCCATTACTGGCATGCCGCGAAAGCAGCGCGGCGGTTGGCCCGCCGCACCGCGGCAGCGACCGAGATGAGCGACGACGAGGATTCGAGGCCGAACGACGAGGCCCGCCGTCGCGTCGATGTGCCGGCCGAGGACGATGCGCCTAAAGATCGGGAAGCGAAGCCGGGGCGCGCTGGCCGGTCCGACAAGGTCTCGTCCGAAAAAGTCTCGGGCCAGTTGGTGGCGCGTGGCCAGGCGGCAGTCCTCCCGGTCGCGGACGACGGTGCGACGGAAGTGGCAGCGGTCGCTGCGAGCGGGAATTCGGAGACCAAAGAGGCTGTTCAGGGCCGCAAACGCGCCGCCAAGCCGGCGCGCGGTGGCGCCAGGGCCTCGCAGGCGGCCGCGTCACGCCCTAAATAGGCATTCGAGCCGCGCAGTGAAGAGCACTCCGGCCTCGCGGATCGGCCCGTCGCCTCCCGGCCCCTTGGCCGAAGTCGTGGTCAAGCATTCGCACTTGCGCAACGCGGGTATCGGCGGTTAGGCGTGCATGAGCCGCTCACCCGTGCCTGATCGGTTCGGCGATTTCCGTTGGAGACGAGATGAACGAGATGAAGCCCGTCGCGCCCGTGCCTGATCGCGCCCATTGGCCGAAGGACCACCCGCGTGTCGCCCACGGGCGCATCGGCGTGCTGCTGCTCAACCTCGGCACGCCCGATGCGACGAGCTACTGGCCCATGCGCCGCTACCTGAAACAGTTCCTTTCCGACCCGCGCGTGATCGAGGAGCCGCGTTGGAAGTGGTGGCCGATCCTCAACCTCATCATCCTCACCGTGCGCCCGTCGAAGAAGGGCAAAGACTACGAGAGCATCTGGAATAAGGAGCGCGACGAGGGGCCGCTCAAGACGATCACGCGGGCGCAGGCCGAGGGGCTGGCCAAGCGGCTCGGCGGCGACGGGCGGGTCGTCGTCGATTGGGCGATGCGCTATGCGAACCCCACCACCGAAAGCCGCATCCGCTGGCTGATGGAGCAGGGCTGCGATCGCATTCTTCTCGTGCCGCTCTATCCGCAGTACGCGGCGGCGACTTCTGCGACCGCCTGCGACCAGGCTTTCCGCGCTTTGATCATGATGCGCTGGCAGCCGGCCGTGCGCGTCGCTCCCGCCTATTTCGAGGACCCTGCCTATATCGAGGCGCTGGCGAAATCCATGGAGCGCGATCTCGCAAAGCTCGATTTCGTGCCGGAAAAAATCATCGCGACTTTCCACGGCATGCCCGAGAAATATCTCCAGCAGGGCGACCCCTATCACTGCCAATGTCAGAAAACATCGCGCTTGCTGCGTGACCGTCTCGGAATTGAGAAGGAAAAGTGGCTGACGACATTCCAGTCGCGGTTCGGTAGCGACCCGTGGCTCCAGCCCTACACGGACGAGACGGTCGCGAGGCTGGCGAAAGAGGGCGTGAAAAAGCTCGTGCTGGTGGCGCCGGGTTTCTCCGCCGATTGTCTCGAGACGCTGGAGGAGCTGGACGTCGAGAACCGCGAGATTTTCATGCACAACGGAGGCGAGCGCTTCGCCTACCTGCCGGCGTTGAACGACGGTGCGGAGGGCATTGACGTGATCGAGGCCGTCGTCCGCCGCGAGCTGATGGGTTGGGTCTGATCCGATCGCATTTGCAAAGCGGCTCGGCCAACCAAAAAGATTGAAATGGCCGGATGATTATGCCGGCGTCGCCCGCGCGGAGCATCCGCGCGGGCTTTTTACTTGTCCGAGATAAGCGGATGCAACCCGGCTCGAGGTGGCCTGGATCCGCAGTTTGCACCGAAAAAAGCTCGATTTCATGTTCAATTGTTCCATGGGGAACAGCGGATTTACCAGGTCTTTCCAGATTCCAGCTAAGTCTTCCGCAAGGGATGCCGCGCTTTCGCGTTCGGTGCTGTTCCACAATTCATTCCGGAGATGTCAGAAATGAATCCTTTCGGTGGTTTCGAGATCGTTGGCCTGCTTCTCATTCTGCTGGCCATCGCCGCGCTCTGGTCGACCGTCAAGGTCGTTCCCCAGGGCTACAACTACACCGTCGAGAACTTCGGCCGCTACACCCGCACGCTGACGCCCGGCCTGCACATCCTCGTGCCGGTGATGGAGCGGGTGGGCTACAGGATGAACATGAAGGAGCAGGTGCTCGACATTCCGAGCCAGGACGTGATCACCCGAGACAACGCCATGGTGCGTGTCGATGGCGTCACCTTCTACCAGATCCTCAACGCCGCCCGCGCCGCCTACGAGGTCGATGCGCTGGAAGGCTCCATCGTCAATCTCACCATGACCAACGTCCGTACCGTCATGGGCTCGATGGACCTCGACGAGCTGCTCTCCAACCGTGACCATATCAACGCCAAGCTGCTCGAAGTCGTCGATGCCGCCACGGAGGCCTGGGGCATCAAGGTCACGCGCATCGAGATCAAGGACATCGCGCCGCCGCGCGACCTGGTCGACTCGATGGCCCGCCAGATGAAGGCCGAGCGCGAGAAGCGCGCGCAGATCCTCGAGTCGGAAGGTCAGCGCCAGGCTGCCATTCTCGAGGCCGAGGGCAAGAAGCAGGCGGCCGTGCTGGAGGCCGAGGGCCGCCGCGAAGCAGCCTTCAAGGATGCCGAGGCCCGCGAGCGTGCGGCCGAGGCAGAAGCCAAGGCGACCCAGATGGTGTCGGAGGCCATCGCCAACGGCAACGTGCAGGCCATCAACTACTTCGTCGCCAACAATTATATGAAAGCGCTGGAAGCCCTGGCCCGAGCGCCCAACCAGAAGGTCATCATGATGCCGCTCGAGGCCTCGTCGATGCTCGGTTCGCTGGCTGGTATCGGCCAGATCGCTGGCGAGGCGTTCAAGAATGCATCGGGCGGCAAGGGGTGACGGGCGCCGCCCTTTCGCAATCGCGTGTTGGGCGGGGCGTCTGCGATGCCCCGCCGTCCGTTTGTCATGATACTGTGCGTTGCTCGCTGCGCGCGATCAGGCACCTGCCTTCGGAGATCACCTCATGACGTCTCTGTCCGCTCTGCTTTACAGTTTCGGCGGCTGGAACTGGTTCATCCTCGCGGTGCTGCTGATCGTGCTCGAGCTGATGGTGCCCGGCGTACACTTCCTCTGGTTCGGCATCGCCGCCGTCATCGTCGGCATCATCGCCCTGTCGACGTCGCTCGCTTGGCAGTGGCAGCTCGTCGCGTTCGCGGTTCTGGCCGTCGTCACCGTGTTCATCGTTCGCCGCTTCGCTGATCCGAGCAAGACCGCGAGCGACGAGCCGGACCTCAACGTGCGCGGAGCTCAGTACATCGGCCGCACGTTCATCGTCGCCAACCCCATTACCCAGGGGCGCGGCAAGATCCGCGTCGGCGATACGCTCTGGAATGCCGAAGGTGAGGATGCTCCGGTCGGCGCCCGCGTCACCGTCATCGGTGTCGACGGCACCGCGCTGGTGGTGGAACGTGCCGACGCGGAAGAGAAGTAGCCCGCCCCCTCATTCGCGTGCTGAGAACCGTCGCGATCGCGCTGTGCGACACGCGGCGAGCGGCAACCCTGCGGGCGGTTCTCCGGGGCTCCTGGTCTGGACGGTCGCGCTGCTCGGAACGGTGCTGCCGATCGCGGGCACGTTGGCTGGCCTCGCAGGGCTTTGGCGGCTCTGGCGGGTCGAGCCGTGGGGCGGCGCCTTCCTTCTCGCCGGCGCCGTCTGCTTCGCTCTCGACATCCTGATCGACGTGTGGATGTACCGCGCGGCTGTCCTCAGACCTGCCGCCGACGCCACCGCTCTCAACGTACGCGCAGCCCGCCACGTCGGCCAGACCGCGGTTCTCGACAGGCCGGTCGTCGGCGGTCGCGGACGACTGCGGCTCGGCGATACCTTCTGGGCCGTCTCCGGGGTGGACTGCCCCGAGGGCACGCGCGTCCGCGTCACGGGGGCGAAAGGCAGCGTGCTCGCTGTCGAGAGGCTGCCGACCGACCATTGATGAACGTTCAATCACTCCATGCATGCGCAACGTGATGTTTGCGTCACAATCCTGTCGAAATCAAACTTGCATGCCCGCGAATCGAGCAGACGCTCGTTTCCGGCTCCTCTCCTCCACGCTAGTGTCCCATGAACGAAAAAGTCCCGGTGTGTGACGCTGCGGGCTGGTTCTGGGGAGCGTGGAGTCGTGCCGCTCAGCGGCAGCCGAGGGGGTAAGTAATGCGTACATCGATCGCCGCGCTGAGGAGCGCACTCATTGCTTCGACGGCCATCGGCACGGCGTTCGTTATGGCTGGTCAGGCGGCGGCCGGCGGCTTCGCCATTCGCGAACAGTCGGCGCAGTTCCAGGGCACGTCGTTCGCCGGTTCGGCCGCGGGCGGCGGACTGTCCTCGATGTACTGGAACCCGGCAGCGGCTGGTCAAGCTGGCTCGGGGTTGACCTCCGAAAGCCATTTCTCGGCGATCTTCGGGCAAGCCGTGAATACTATTGAATCGATTGATCCCGGCATCGGGCCGCTTCCGCCGGGAGCCATTTTCCCGGGTGCGGCCGTCTCCAGTGGTGACATCGCATCGCCGGCCATTCTCGGCGCAAGTTATTATGCCTATCGACTTTCGGAGCGGATTACGGCGGCACTTTCGATAACGTCCGGATTCGGTCTTACGACGAAGCCACGCGACCTCGATTACGCGGGTTCGGAGATTGGAAGAACGACAAAGCTCCTCACCATGAACGCGGCGCCGACCCTGGCGTTTCAGGTCATGCCGGGCGTCACCATCGGTGTCGGTGGTCAGATCCAATTCGCCAAGGCAAAGCTGGCCTTTGGTGCGCCGGGCGGACCAAGCGCAATCTATGACGACGCTGACGACATTGCCTTCGGTTTCACTGCTGGCATCTTATTGCAGCCAACGGCGGGAACGAGCATTGGCATCGGCTATCGTTCGCGTTTGACACATGATCTGGAGGGTGACTTCACTGCCAACGGTGGCACTATTCCAGCCGCCGTGGATTTAGAGTTACCCGATATCGTGACGGCCTCTCTGCGCCAAGATATTACGCCGAATATGCGGTTGTTGGGCACGATCGAGTGGACGAACTGGAGCCGCTTCAAGGAACTCGTCTTGACTCCGGTTGGATTGACCCTTCCGGCAAATTGGAGTGATGGTTGGTTCTTTTCTGTTGGCGGCGAATATGACCTGAGCCCCGGGTTCACCCTCCGGGCAGGGCTTGGCTACGAAATTTCGCCTGTCGACGATCCGACCAAGCGCTTCACATCAATCCCCGACAATGATCGCGTGTGGCTGAGTGGTGGAGCGACTGTTCAGATCAGCGAAAAGATGTCCGCCGATTTCTCCTATTCTCACGTGTTCGTTGAGACGGGTGATTTCGAGCGCACAGGACCTGTTTCCGGATTCGTCTATCGGGGCCAATCGGAAGCCCAAGTCGATATCTTCTCGGCGAGCTTGAAGACGCGCTGGGGTGGCGAGGCTCCACTGAAGTAATTAGCGCCATGCGTTCGATACGGCGAGGCCGGCTCCGCGAGGTGCCGGCCTTTGCTTTTCTGGCCGTAGTTGGTCGCTGCGTCTGTCGGGCGCCGCTTCACGGCCAGCGCTTCAGGCTGCCTTCGGGGAACGTCCATTCCGGCGTCACCAGCGGCCAGGAGACCGGCGCCGCATACCAGGGCGAACCATCGCGCGCGGCGGGGTTCTTCAGAACGTGGATGTCCTGCGCCGGCATGTAGCTCTGCAGCAGCAGGAAGCGCCGTTCGCCCGTACCCTCGTTCTCGGCCATGTCGGCGACGAGGACGGCGTGCCCCGGAAATCCGCCCTTGATGATCACGTCACCGATTTCGGGCATGGCGCCACCGGGCACGGCCTTCAGTTCGCGGTCGAGGCTGTAGGTGCCGGCATAGGAGAACACGCCCGTCATGTAGCGCCTGAAACCGGCATAGCTCGCGTCCGCTTTCCCGCCGCTCTTCCAGCTCTTGCCGCTCTCGCCCGGCCGCTCCCCACGCGCGACGCGCGAGTAAGGTACGCGACCGCCGCCGGTGTAGTCGAAGGCGATGCGATCCTTGGCGCCGATGCTCCATAGCCATTCCGCCCGCAACCGCATCACGGCGTCGGCGCACTGCTGGAGGTCGCGCGTTCCCGTGTCGATGTCGAGCACGGCCGCATGCACGTCCTGCCGCCACTTCTTCGCCCCCGTGTAGAGCAGCACCGGCGCGTCCGCCGGCTTCATCGGAAGCCCGCGGAGCCAGGCGGCGAACGAACCCTGAGGCGCGGGCACGCGGGTAAATCCAGGAGGCGGGGCGATGCGCTGATCGAGCGCTTCATCGGCGCCACTCGCATTTCTTGGCCACGGACGCGCCCCGTGCGGCTCAGCTCGCGCCTCTACGGCTGCAAAGCCCGCCACGAGCAGGATGGATATCAGCCCGCGGGCGGCGGGAAACACCGGAGAGGGCAAACAACAAAACATCACGTGTCGTCCCGATAGCAATAGCGCAGGATCAATGGGCCAGAAGAGGGGCGCTGCATCCGCGCCGAGCCTCGCTTGCCTCGTGGTTGCCCCGACAGCCCATCCGGATATTCGCGCTATTTTGCGGCAGCGCGTGTCAATCCCCGGCGGCGGGGGTGTTTCGGCAAGTGGCCAGCGCGGCCTCGATGTCCGCGCCAAAGCGGTCCCAATCCGCCGAGGCCCCAGCGCGCAATCGGGCCTGTAGCTGAAGCAGAAGCGGCAGCAGCGTCGAAGCCTTCAGGAGCTGCGCTGCCTCGATCGCCCAGGAGCCATGAAACTCACCCAAGAGTTCGCGTTCCAATGCCGGAAGCACGCGCTCGTCACCGCGCCGGGCGAGCCCGATCAGCGCTTCGCCACGGCATTCCGGGTCTTCGTCATGGCATCTGGCGAGAAGCGCGTCACGGATCTCGGGGGTATCGATGAAGGTCTCGCCCGCGAGTGCAAACGTCGCCCAGTCGCGGACATCGCGATCAGTATCCCGAGAGAGGCGGATGAGGGCGTCGACGGCCGCCGGATCGTCGTCGCCGGAAAGGCCATGTACGGCGCCGTATCGAGCGATGGCCGCTGGGTGGTCGGCCAATGCAACGAGCGCTGCACTGGCGCGGCGGCTGCGCCCGTGCCGCAAGCGGTGCCCCAGCGCAATTCCAGCGCTCTGGAGAACAAGCGGCTCGGAGTCGTCGAGCATACCGATCAGGATGTCGCGTGACGCCTCGACGAACGTCGCCGCTGCCATGCCGAGTTGAGCCAGGATTTCGGCACCGACTATTCGTTCCCGCACGGCTGCGCTCGCGCATAGGTCACGCGCAGCTTCGAATTCGATCCGGCCACCGCGCCGATGCAACTCGCATATGCCCGGCCAATGTTCCGCCTCGGCGACTTCCCATGGATCGTCGGCGGCGACAAGTTCGGCGATGATCTCTGGTGTGCTCCGCTGCGGCGTGGCTTGCTGCATCACGTCGTGATCGGGCTGGGGCTTGGGGTTTATGGTCATGTGCGATTAGGCCTGGTCGGCAGGTGGAAGCATTCATCAACCCGAAGCCGGATGGGGCTGGGGAGCCAGCGAGCATCCGGTGCTCAGCGCATGCCCATCCTGCAAATCGCTTCAAAAGCCCTGAAACGTATCAAAAGCAAAGCCCGGCGGGGTGCGCACACCCCCCGGGCTCGCCGGATCGTTCCTATGGGCTCACCTCTCGGGACGTTGCTGCCAGTGCCCGGTCGCTGGGATGCCCCGAAGAGCCTGGCGTAGCCGAGGCGTGTGGTTCGGTTGGCGGTTCAGCCGTTGGGCGGTGCGCAGACGTTACGTCGTGGAGCCAGTTTCGATCACCATCTAGGAGACGCGCATTTCAAATTCAGCGGCCTCCTTATTCGCCCTGGGCCGCACCCATTATCCAGTTGAGGTGCAAAATCCCATCAGACAGGAACACCCTGCCTCGAAGCGAAAGCAAAACCGCGACATTTGAAAATGCGACGCGCATTTTCGACTTTTCAGTTGAGCGCCGTTGTTTGCCCTTGCGTGCAAACGCCTTGCGAAACAACGACTTCTATCGACCCGGCGGAGACATTTTCTTAGACCTCCTCTCGAAGGGATAGTTGAAGTGTGCGCTTCGTTGCCGGGTCTGTCAACGGCAAAAGAATGCTGCATCACGACCTCGCGTTTCGTTTCCAAATTGCCTTACGAAGATCGCGAGAAAGAAGAAATTCGAGATGGCCCGGGTTGCGTTTCATCCGTCTCGGGCGGCGCGTCCGTCATGGTTAACGCAATGGTGAGGGCGGCACCCTAGACTGCGAGGACGAAGGCACCGCGCGATCGACGGGAGGACGTGATGACGAAGACCGCACCCTGGCTCGGCGGAGCCGTGATCCTGGGCGCCGTTCTGCTGGTTGGCTGGGGCGGAACAGGGGAGGCACGGCTCGCGACGGCTACCCCGGCCGCTGGCTTCGGAGCGCTTCACGGCCCCTCGCTTCTCGCAGGGGTCGCCATGGGTGTTTCCGCGTGCGCGATGCGGCGCGTGCCCTGGCTCGCGCTACCCCGGCGCGCGATCGCCTGGCTGGCGTCCAATCAGAGCAACATCGCGCTCGGCGCGGTGGCGACGGCCTGCATGGGGGTCCTGCTATTCTATTGATCCGCCGACGCTGCGGTGGTCAGCGAAGCACGGCGCAAGAATGAGGGCTGAAACGAAAAAGGGCGGCCCCGCGGGCCGCCCTTCTCTTGTCTCGCACGTTTCGGCGCAAGCCTTAGACCGAGTAGTACATGTCGTACTCGACCGGATGCGGCGTCATCTCGTACTTCATGTTCTCTTCCATGCGCAGCTCGATGTAGGCGTCGATCATGTCGTCGTTCATGACGCCACCCGCCTTGAGGAACGCGCGGTCCTTGTCGAGGCTGGCGAGGGCCTCGCGCAGAGAGCCCGAGACGGTCGGGATCTGGGCGAGCTCGGCCGGCGGCAGGTCGTACAGGTTCTTGTCCATCGGGTCGCCCGGATGGATCTTGTTGATGATGCCGTCGAGGCCGGCCATCAGCATCGCCGTGAAGCCGAGGTAGGGGTTGGCGGCCGGATCCGGGAAGCGGATCTCGATGCGCTTCGCCTTCGGCGAGGAGACGTGCGGAATGCGGCACGAGGCCGAGCGGTTGCGCGCCGAGTAAGCGAGCAGCACAGGCGCCTCATAGCCCGGGACGAGACGCTTGTAGGAGTTCGTCGTCGGGTTGGTGAAGGCGTTGATGGCCTTGGCGTGCTTGAGGATGCCGCCGATGTAGAACAGGCACATCTCGGAAAGGTCGGCGTACTTGTTGCCCGCGAACATCGGCTGGCCGCCCTTCCAGATCGACTGGTGGACGTGCATGCCCGAACCGTTGTCGCCGAAGATCGGCTTCGGCATGAACGTCGCGGTCTTGCCGTAGGCCTGGCAGACGTTGTGCACGACGTACTTGTAGACCTGCATGTGGTCGGCCATCTGGATCATCGGGCCGAACTTCACGCCGAGCTCGTGCTGAGCGGAGGCCACCTCGTGGTGGTGCTTCTCGACCGTGACGCCCATCTCGGTGAGGACCGAGAGCATCTCCGAGCGGATGTCCTGGCAGCTATCGACCGGCGGAACCGGGAAGTAACCGCCCTTGACGCGCGGACGATGGCCGAGGTTGCCCATCTCGTAGGAGGTGTTCGAGTTGGACGGCAGCTCGGTCGAGTCGACCTTGAAGCCGACATTGTACATGTCGTTGGAGAACTTCACGTCGTCGAAGATGAAGAACTCGGCCTCGGGGCCGAAGAACACGGTGTCGCCGATGCCGAGCGAATCCATGAAGGTCAGTGCCTTCTTGGCGATCGAGCGGGGATCGCGCTCATACGGCTGGCCGGTCGAGGGCTCGAGCACGTCGCAGAAGATCGCCATCGTGGTCTGCGCGAAGAAGGGGTCGATGTGCGCCGAAGTGGCGTCCGGCATCAGCAGCATGTCGGAGGCTTCGATGCCCTTCCAGCCGGCGATCGAGGAGCCGTCGAACGCATAGCCGTCAGAGAACATGTCGGCATCCACGCACGAAACGTCGGCGGTGACGTGCTGCATCTTACCCTTGGTGTCGGTGAAACGCAGATCGACGAACTTGACGTCTTTGTCCTTCAAAGCCTGCAGGACATCACTTACGGTCTTCATGTGTGCTCCCCATTTTGCGAGCGCTACTGCCACTCGTAGTTCAGTGCTTGGTTATTTGATCGCAGGACCGGATGCGCCGAAGATGGCCGGACGATGGCCAATCGTCGGTGCTCCAGGACGAAATGTTCCCGTCGAAGCTCAGATGGCTTCCGAGCCCGTTTCGCCGGTGCGGATGCGGATCGCCTCTTCGATCGACGAGATGAAGATCTTGCCGTCGCCGATGCGGCCCGTCTTCGCAGCGTTCTGGATCGCCTCGACGGCCTTGTCCAGCATCTCGTCGCCGAGAACCACCTCCACCTTGACCTTCGGCAGGAAGTCGACCACGTACTCGGCGCCGCGATACAGCTCCGTGTGGCCTTTCTGGCGCCCGAAGCCCTTCGCCTCGATCACGGTGATGCCCTGCAATCCGATTTCTTGCAGCGCTTCCTTCACCTCATCGAGTTTGAAGGGTTTGATGATCGCCTCGATTTTCTTCATTCGACTGAGCCTCCCGACGTATGACGGCGTGCGTTTTCCGAGCCGTATGGCGCGAAAAGAAAGCATGCCGCATGCCAATTGGTTACCGCACACCTAAGCGCTGCCGAAACAAGACGTTAGGAGAGCGAGCGATGAATTTAGCGCCAATTGCGGCAAGTTTAGCGCCCAAAGCGATGGCATATTGCACGTTGTCTGCGCAGTTGCCAGCGGCGACGGGCCTGGCGCTGATAAAGCGCCACCCGACGCTGTGGCACCGGGCCGACCCGAACGGGTGGTGGATCAAGTCACCGCGCGCGGAAAGCGGTACGCTCCTTCGGCTCCGACGAGGCAAGCATGGCCCGCGGACGCGAGGGTGTCCAGACCGAGCGCGGCGACCGGGAGACGAGACCAGATGAATGGATTGGAACTGCTGACCGCCAGCGAGATGGCCCGCGCCGACAAGTGCGCGGTCTCGCATGGTTCCGCCTCGCTGTCGTTGATGGAGCAAGCCGGGCGCGCAGTGGCCGAGGCCGCCTGGCGGCGGGTCGCACGCGGCGCTCGCGTCGTCGTATTGTGCGGGCCGGGCAACAATGGTGGTGACGGCTATGTCGCCGCCCGTCTCCTCGCCGAGCACGGCTGCGACGTCGCTGTCGTCGCGCTGGGCGGTCGAGCGGCACTGAAGGGGGATGCGGAGGTCATGGCCAACCTCTGGGGCGGCTCGGTGCTCCACCCATCAGACGCCTGGGCTGACGGGGTTTCACTGGTCGTCGATGCGTTATTCGGCGCTGGGCTGTCGCGGCCGTTGGATGGCGAGGCGGCCGCACTTGTCGCGACGGTAAACGGCTTGGGCATGCGTGGCGTGCCCGTGATCGCCGTCGATGTCCCCTCCGGTCTCGACGGCACGACCGGGCTCACCGCTGGCGCGGCTGTTACGGCAACCGAGACCGTGACGTTCTTCCGCCGCAAGCCCGGCCATCTTCTCTTGCCCGGCCGAGCCCTCTGCGGCCCGACCACCGTCGCCGACATCGGCATACCGGATCGCGTAGTCGATGAGGTGGTGCCGCAGCAATGGGCGAACGCGCCGATGCTGTGGCTGTCGCAGTATCCTTGGGCTCGTCTCGATGGACACAAATATGCACGCGGCCACGCCGTCGTGGTCTCGGGCGCGGCGGAAACATCCGGAGCGGCGCGGCTCGGCGCGCGCGCGGCGCTGCGAGCGGGCGCCGGCCTCGTCACACTCGTCGGCGGAGCGGCCGCCACGACCGTCAACGCCACGCATGCCAATGCCGTGATGGTCCGGCGCGTGGAAGGCGCGCGCGGCCTCGCCGAGTTCCTAACAGATGAGCGGCGCAACGCCGTTCTGATCGGTCCTGGAGCGGGCGTGGGCGGCGGCACGGCGGCCGATGTGCTCGCGGTGCTCGCCTCGAAGGCGGCGGCCGTGCTTGATGCCGATGCGCTGACCTCGTTCGAGACTCGCGCGCCATCGCAAGGGCTTGGATTTCTTGGCACCCCGACAGACGCTCCTGCGGGCGCCACGGATCTCTTCGCTGCAATCAAGGAGCGTGACGGTGCTGTCGTGCTCACGCCTCATGATGGCGAGTTCAAGCGGCTGTTCGGCGCGATCGAAGGCTCGAAGCTCGACCGCGCGCGCAAGGCCGCCGACCTGAGTGGCGCCGTGGTCATCCTCAAGGGAGCTGACACCGTCATCGCGGCGCCCGGAGGCCGCGCGGCAATCAACGAGAACGCGCCACCCTGGCTCGCGACGGCCGGCTCGGGTGACGTGCTCGGCGGTTTCGTGACGGGACTGCTCGCGCAGGGCATGCCCACGTTTGAAGCGGCGTGCGCGGCCGTCTGGCTGCACGGCGAGGTTGCCGACGCCGTTGGCCCCGGCCTCATCGCAGAAGATCTGACGGAGCGGCTACCCGAGATTCTTGCCAACCTCCATCATGCGGCAGGTGCGCCGGGCTGGGTCTTCCGGGGGCCGGCTTAAACTGAGGGTGAATACAGCCGGTTCTCGTGGCCGCCGACGGGGCTCGCCGTCGGGTTCTCACATTCCGCCGAGGTACGACTTGGCCTCTTCGCCGGGGTTCGGCAGGCCAGCGACGCGCCACGCGACGAGGCAATAACCGAACAGCTTATTGACCTCGCCCCTGTCGATCCCTGCCTGCTGGCAGACGTTGCGGATGGATGAAATGGCTGCCAGGCGTTCATATTCCGAACGTAGAGCACCAATGAGCTTCCAATGACCCTCGCCGAGTTCCTTGATACCCTCCTCGCGAGCGAGTTCACGGGCCAGGTCTTCGGTCCAGAACGAGAAGTCGCTGATGAGGCCGTCTTCGTCGAGCAGGGTCGGCTCGGGTGCTTTCTTCAAGGCCACGGAGGTCATGCTCGCTCCATTCCGGAAGTGCGCGTCGGCGCGGGAAGTCACGGGAGGAACATAACTCAAAGGGGAAATATTTTCCACTGACGGCGGTCACTGATGCAACAAAAGAGAATAATGTTTGACGCCAATCTGATTGGAGGAATTATTTTATCGCCTATTGCCGACGCTTGGCGGCGAGTTTCAATTCCTCGTCTGCTTTGAGGAAGGCTTCGACTTCGGGTTGGGGCAGCGGGCTATCGGCATGAACGCCGATCAGCCGCATCAACTCTGCGATAGGTACGAAGCGTGACTTCCTCCGGTCGTAGATTCCGCCTTTGAACAGGGCCTGCGCCGCGATCTGCCCGTCTCGTGTGCCACCGACCAGCACGAACGTTTGTTCGATGACGACGGTGGTGCGGTCCCAGGCGACGAGACGCGTCTCCAGCCGGAAACGCTGGAACAGTCTCATCTCGCGCCGGAAGCGAATTTTGATGGCATTCGCAATCGGCGTCCATCGATGGCGGACGACCGCTCGCCACAGACCGCCCGTCACCATCAGGTCCAGCCGCCCGAGGTCCATGACGGTGAGGTACCGCCCATTGTTCATGTGGAGGCTGGTATCGAGATCCGTCGGCCAGACTCGGAAGTGGAGAATCGACCGCTCCTGCGGCAGCGCCATGTGCGTCCGCCATGGGGCCGCCAAGAGGTACCAGAATATGCGTAGCCATAGGTTCACGGCGCAGGTCACTCCAGCAACAGTGCAGGAGATAACCAGCGGTTGACGTTTAGGTCAACCCAGCCGTTTTCGGGAAGCCGTCGCTGTCTGTGTCAGGCTTCCAGGGTCCGCGATACGATCTCGTAGACATCGCGCGACAGCTCCGTCGCGCTGGCGACCTTGGCGAGCGCCTTCCGAGCCGCTTTGCGCCGCACGGGTTCGAGTGAGCGCCAGCTCCGGAAACAACCGAGCAAGCGGGCCGCCACCTGCGGATTGAACCGGTCGATGTCCAGCACCTGGTCGGCGACCAGCATGTAGCCGCTGCCGTCGGCGCGATTGAACTGAAGCGGGTTCTGCGTGGCGAAGTTGCCGATGAGCGCGCGCACCTTGTTGGGCGTGGTGATCGAGAACAGCGGATGCGCGACGAGGCGGCGCACTTCTGCGGCGGTTTCGGGAAGCGGCGACATCGCCTGCGCGGCGAACCATGTGTCGATGACGACGTGATCGTGCTGCCAGCGGTCGAAGAATCGCGCCAGTGCTTTTTCGCGCGCGGGGCCCGGTTGCGCAGCAAGCAGATGCAGCGCGTGGGCTTCGTCCGTCATGTTGGTCGCCTGCTCGAGGTGGCGGACGGCAAGAGCGATGTCCTTCGCTTCGCCACGCTGTACGAGGTGCGTCAGAACCGCGTTGCGAAGGGCGCGCTTGCCCGCGCTCGCGGCATCAGGCGAGAAGGCCTCGCTCGTCGTCATCTCGCGATAGATCGCAGCGAGCTCGCGCGACAGCGTCATGGCGATGATGCGCGAGAGCTGGCGGTGAGCGCGGAAGACCAGCTCGGGATCGACGTCGCGTCCGATGACGCGGGCAAGATCCGATTGCGTCGGCAGCTTCAAGATCTCGGCCCGATAGGCTGGCTCGAGACCCGAGTCGCGCAGAGTCTTGCCGAGTGCCTTCGCATAGGCGACGCCGCGTGTCGAACGCTTGCCCGCCTTCAGCGTCGCGACGATCTGCTGGAGCGTGCGTGTCGCGTAGGTGTTGGCCGCCTGCCAGCGATTGAACAGATCGCTGTCGTGCGCCATGAGGAATTCGGCGTCGCGGTCGGGAACGTCGAGGGTCAGGTTGACGGGCGCGGAGAAGCCTCGCAACAGCGACGGCACGGGGCGTGACGCGAGGCCCGTGAAGTGGAAGCTCTGCTTGCGCTTCCTCACGTGGACAACACCGCTCGCAACATTCTCCGATCCGTCGCCGTCGCACGCGAGTGCCATATCACGGCCGTCGCTCGCGACGAGCCCGATACGCAGCGGTATTTGCAAAGGTTTCTTGCGTGTCTCGCCGGGCGTCGCAGGCAGAACCTGCTCCACTTCGAGCACGGCGCTGCGTTTGCGCGCGTCGTATGTGAAAGAGCAGACGAGTTCGGGCGTGCCCGCCTGGCTGTACCAGATCGCGAACTGCGAGAGATCGAGGCCCGAAACGTCGGCGAAGCAGGCGAGGAACTGCTCGACGGTTGCGGCCTCGCCGTCATGGCGCTCGAAGTAGAGATCCATGCCACGACGGAAGGCATCGTCGCCGACGATCGTCCGCAGCATGCGCACGAGTTCCGCGCCCTTCTCGTAGACGGTTGCCGTGTAGAAGTTGTTGATCTCGATGTAGGACGACGGGCGCACGGGATGCGCGAGCGGGCCGGCGTCCTCGGGGAACTGATGCGCGCGCAACTGGCGGACGTCGGTGATGCGTTGCACGACGGCCGAGCGCTCGTCGCCCGAGAACTCCTGGTCGCGGAATACGGTGAGCCCTTCCTTGAGGCAGAGCTGAAACCAATCACGGCAGGTGATGCGATTGCCGGTCCAGTTGTGGAAGTACTCGTGGGCCACCACGCTCTCGATGGCTTCGAACATGGCATCGGTCGCTGTCTCGGGAGAAGCGAGTATCAGCCGGTCGTTGAAGATGTTGAGCCCCTTGTTCTCCATGGCGCCGAGGTTGAAATCGCCGACGGCGACGATGTTGAACACGTCGAGATCGTACTCGCGGCCGAAGCGGCGCTCGTCCCAGCGCATGGACCGCTTGAGGGAGTCGAGGGCCCAGGCTGCACGACTTTCGAGACCGGGCTCCACATAGACCGTGAGATCGACCGGGCGGCCCGAGGCGGTGGTGAAGTTCGAGGCGACCGAGCCGAAGCTCCCGCCGACGAGCGCGAACAGGTAGCAGGGCTTGGGATGGGGATCGTGCCAGACGGCGTAGTGCCGCTTGCCCCGAGCCAGCGTTCCGCGCTCGACCCTGTTACCGTTCGAGAGCAGCACGGGTGCCTCCTCGATGTCGGCCTCGATGCGCACCTTGTAGGTGGAGAGTACGTCGGGCCTGTCGAGGAAATAGGTGATGCGGCGGAAGCCCTCAGCCTCGCACTGCGTGCAGTAAACGCCGCGAGAGCGATAGAGACCCTGCAGGGCCTTGTTGGATTCCGGATCGACGAACGTGACGGTCTCGAGAGTGAACCGTCCATCGGGCGGCGTCTTGATGGTGAGCGCGGTGTCGGTGAGGTCGTAGTCGGCGCCGAGCATGAGGTCTCGGCCGTCGAGGCGGATCAGGTCGAGCTCGAGGTGCTGGCCATCGAGGCGCAGCGCGGGCTTGGCGGAGCTGGTCGCCGCACCATTGCGGCGGATCGAAAGGCGCGATCGGATGCGCGTGCGGCTCGGATCGAGGCGGACATCGAGATCGACGGTGTCGATGAGATAGGCCGGTGGCTCGTACTCTTCGAGGCGGATGGGACGGGGAGTGTCGGTCTTCATCTCGGCGAGGTCTCGTTGTCGCAAATCGGCAGAAGGATGGCCGGGTCACTTACGGCGCCTCGGCTGGCTTCACGGGCCTCCTACCATAGTTCGGGATCGGACGACGGCGAAACGCAGTCGGAGAGGGACCCGCACCCGGCCAATTAGCGAGCCAGACTTCGGTGAGATGCCTGTCCAGACCGCACGTACAGAGGCGGCGGTCGCTGAGGACTCTACCCTTCAGCCAGGGCCGCCAACGGATCTGAAAAAGCGCCCCGCCGACCGGTTTCTGACCTGCTCTGCCAATTTGTCACCTCATGAAATCCCGCCGATTCACGGGTGCTCCGCGGAGTGCTCCGAAAGTCGCTGTCAAATTGGCAGAAACAGGGTGATGAGGGTGGGTAAATCCGCACCTAGAGAAATGCCGCAACGCATTGAAGGGACGCACAAAAAGCCAACAATCGAGATGATTGGCATGGGCCTTGCTCTTCCTTAACCAAAAGCATTTGGCAAGGCAGGGTGGATGGCGATGGAAATGTCCTGGACCTTCGAAATGCGCGGTGTGGCGCGAGGGGGCATCGCGCTGCTTCTCAGCTTGGCGGCTGTGGCCTCGATTGACGTTACGATAGCGGGCGCACAGGAGCCGACAGATCAGTTCATCGCCGGCACGAAGCCAGACCGGCGCCCGGATCGGGCGCCCCGTATTCAAACGCTCGACCACGACGCGGATTGGCGGGCGGCTGCGCTGCGCGGTGTGAGCAAGCCGATCCCGTCGAGCCTCCGCTTCGTCGACGATCAGGGCGCGTGGTTCACCCCCTTCACGCGGCGGAACATGCCTCCGCCCTACGACATCCGCGCGCTCTACCCCCCGACATCGCGTCGCGCCAGCCGCGCGCGCTGACACCCCATACCGTGGGTCACGGTCGTTCACATGCATTGGGTGAGGCCCCGCCTATCGGCGATCCGATGCGTCAAGCACGTCAACATTGGAGAGAAACGATGAACATCCGTAGCGTTGGCCTCGCGCTCGTCACGGCCGGCCTTCTTGCCACGGGCGCAGTCGCCCAGGAGCAGAAAGGTATGTCGGGCATGGGTGGCATGTCCGGCATGAGCGGCATGCAGGGTCAGCAGGGCATGGGCGGCATGTCCGGCATGAGCGGCATGCAGGGTCAGCAGGGTATGGGCGGCATGTCGGGCATGTCCGGCCAGCAGGGCATGAGCGGCATGGGCGGCATGGGTGGAATGTCGGGCATGTCGGGTCAGCAGGGCATGGGCGGCATGTCTGGCCAGCAGGGCATGAGCGGCATGGGCGGCATGGGTGGAATGTCGGGCATGTCCGGCCAGCAGGGCATGGGCGGCATGGGCGGCATGTCCGGTATGTCGGGCATGGAAGGCAAGAAGTGAGTTCGATCGGGGTCCGCTCTCCCTTGTGGGCCCCCTCCGCGACCGATCAGTAGCCCGCAGACTCTGATCGGTCGCGAGAGCCTCGCCAAACTCGGCCGAGGCCGGCTTGTTCCGGCTTCGGCTCCCTCCAACGACAAGCCGCAGCGGTTCTATCCCATGTCGAACGATGTCGAATCGAACGATGGCGAACGCTATTTTTCGCGTAATGCTCCTGCCGCCAGAAGCGCGCGCGTTTGGACGCTGCTGGCGTCGATCGCTGCCATCGCGGGTGTCGCGGCGCACGTGTATGGATTGACCGACGGAAAGCGTGTCGCCGAGGCCCTTGGCGGCCTCGCGCCTGCGACCGCCAACGCGACCGGGAGCAAGGGTGCGGCTGCTGGCGCTGACGACGCCGTTGCCGCGTTGCGCAAGATTACGGACTACGAAGCCGCGCGCTGGCATCCACTCCACTTCAAACCCGCCATCGCGACAGCGACGAACGAGCAGTGCCTCACCTGCCATCAGGAGGTATTGAAAACAACCGTCAGCGCCAAATCGCCTGCCGGTGTCGAGGCTCAGAACTCGATCGCGTGGTATCAGACGCTCGACACCTATGCCGGGCGCCAGGAAACATTCCATTCGCGCCATCTGACGACGCCATTCGCGCGTCAGACCATGAATCTCTCGTGCAATTTCTGCCACCAGGGCCACGATCCGCGCGAGGAGGCGCCCGGCTCGAGCGCGACCGCCGCGCCGCAGGGCAAAGAGGCCGGCTTCACGTTGCGCAAGGTCGTTGACCCGTCGAGCACCTGCCTGTTGTGCCATGGCAGCTTCCCCGCCGAGAACATGGGGCTTGCTGGAACTTGGCATGAGAACCGAGAGGCACTCGAGACGGACGAGGCGCCGAATGGCTGCCTGTCCTGCCACGCCGAGCAGTTCCGCACAGTGCGCCATCGCGTCAACTACCTCAATAGCGATGCCATCGAGGCCCTGGCGAAGGCGGGTAGCTCCGACACCTGCTTCGGATGCCACGGCGGACGCTCCTGGTTCCGCATCTCCTATCCCTATCCGCGCCATCCCTGGCCCGGCATGGACGCGAGCGAAGTGCCGGACTGGGCCAAGGGACGCTCGGCGGAGTCTCGCCCGGAGCACCAGATCAAGAAGTGATCACGCGAGCGGGAGATCCCGCGGGCAACAACGCTAGACAAGGAAAACTCTCATGATGAAACGGGCCTCGATCGCGATCGCATGCATGGCAGCTCTGACGGTCGCCGGGTGCAGTGAGCAGAAGCCGAAGGAAACGGCTCAACCACCGCAGCAGGGTAAATCCACCCAGCAAGGCATGTCAGGCATGTCTGGCATGAGTGGCATGTCGGGAATGTCAGGCCAACAGGGTATGGGCGGCATGTCTGGTCAGACCGGCATGAGCGGTATGTCCGGCATGGGTGGAATGTCCGGAATGTCGGGAATGTCTGGGCAGCAGGGCATGGGTGGCATGTCGGGAATGTCTGGTCAGAGCGGCATGTCGGGCATGAGCGGGATGTCGGGCATGTCCGGCCAGAAGGGCATGAGCGGGATGTCGGGAATGTCCGGCCAGCAAGGCATGGGCGGAATGTCGGGAATGTCGGGCCAACAAGGCATGGGCGGAATGTCTGGCACCACACCGCCGCGTTGATGCCGACGCGGAGTTAGCACCGGAGCCCTCGTGGCAACCCGGTGCTCTCCTGCGGTCGACCGCTCGAGCAGCGCGCCTAAACTGGAAATGAAAACGCACCGAGGACTACCATGATCGATCCGAAGCAGGCCGGCTCCTGGCACGGCGATTCCTGGCGCGATGCGATCAATCTCGATCGGCGCGACTTTCTGCGCACGGCGGTTGCTGGCGCCGCCGCCGCGGGCATCGGCGCGACGAGCGGCAGCAAGCCCGCTGCCGCATTCGCTTATGAACCCTATCCGATCGACGACCAGTTGCAGACGGTCGTGACGAGCTGTGCGCACAATTGCGGCTCGCGCCACATGCTGGTCGCGCACAAGAAGGGCGATGTCATCGTCCGCTTGTCCACCGATGATGGCCGCTATCAGGAAGGCGGGCATTTCGGCAAGGATACGGAGGAGGAGCCGCAGGTTCGCGCCTGTCTGCGCGGTCGCTCGTATCGCGCGCGGATCTATTCGCCCGAGCGCCTGCTCTACCCGATGAAGCGGGTCGGCAAGCGGGGCGAGTCGAAATTCAAGCGCGTCACGTGGGATCAGGCGCTTTCCGAGATCGCCGAGCGGATGACCTATCTCAAGGGCAAGTATGGCCCGACCGCGTTGCTCGATCAGAGTTATGCTGGCGCATCGTATGGCGTGTTGCACAAGTCGGATCAGATCGAAGGCTTGCTCGGACGCTTTCTCGGCATGTATGGCTGCCGCACCAGCTCTTGGTCGGTGCCGTCGTACCAGGGCACGACCTTCTCGTCGCGCATCACGTTCGGCACCATCGAGGACGGCAACGAGGATGACGCTTTCGCGCACTCGAAGCTCATCATCATGTGGGGTTGGAACCCGGCCTACACCTTCCATGGCGGCAATACGTTCTACTACATGCGCCTCGCCAAGCAGCGCGGCTGCAAATTCGTGCTGATCGATCCGCAATACACCGACAGCGCGGCCGTCTACGACGCTTGGTGGATTCCGATCAAGCCGAACACCGATGCGGCGATGCTCGCCGGCATGGCGCATTACATTTTTACCAACAACCTCCACGACCAGGCCTTCATCGACAAGTTCGTTCAGGGCATGGACACGGGGACCATGCCGGATTGGGCGAAGGGGCGCGAGAGCTTCAAGGACTACATCCTCGGCACGTCCGACGGTCAGCCGAAGACGCCGGAGTGGGCCGAACCGATCTGCGGCGTCAAGGCCGACGACATCAAGAAACTCGCGAAGATGTACGCGACGACGAAGCCGGCGGCGCTGAAGGCATCCTGGTCGCCGGGCCGCAACGCGTACGGCGAACAGTACAACCGTATGGCGGCTGCGGTTCAGGCTATGACGGGCAATATCGGCGTGCTCGGCGGCAGCTCGGAGGGAGTCGGCAAGGCGTGGCACGCGGAAGGCGTCGCCTACCCCTACGACGAATTCTCCAACGTCTGGTTCGCCTCGATCAAGTCGGACCGTTGGGCGCACTGCGTCCTCAACTATCCCAATCTCAAGCGCGAGGAGATCGGCTGCTGGCCGCGTTCCGACGAACTCGACGGAAAGATACCGAACATCCGCGGCATCTTCTGGCAGGGATCGGACTGGCTCAACCAGCTCACCAACATCAACAAGGAAATACAGGCCATCCGCAAGCTGGAGGCGGAGGGCGATAAGGAAAGCCTGTTCGTCTGCATGGATTCGACCATCACGCCGACGGGAATATGGGCCGATTATCTTCTCCCCATCGCGACGCACTTCGAGCGCCACGACGTCGCGCTGCCCTGGTACAAAGGGCACTACTACATCCACCGCCCGAAGGTGATCGAGCCACTCGGTGAATCGAAGACCGACTTCCAGGTCTTCACCGAGCTCGCCTATCGCCTCGGCTTCGGTCAGAAATACAATCCGCGTTCCTCGCGGGACTATTTCGATGACAACACGATGGTGGACGAGGCGTACCTCTCGACGTGGTGGCACGATCGTGTGATGCACCACCAGGGCGTCACGATGGAGTGGGAGGAGTTCAAGCGGCGCGGCATCTACAAGTTCAAGCTTGCCAAGCCGCACGTCGCCTTCCGCGATCAGATCGAGAACGGCGCGAAATTCCAGACGGCCTCGGGCAAGATCGAGATCTTCTCTTCGCAGCTTGGCAAGATCACCGACTGGACACGCACGCAGTACGGCTATGAAATCCCCGCGATCCCGAAGTGGATCGAGCCGTGGGAGTCGCTCAACAGCCCGAAGACGAAGGATTTCCCCTTCCATCTCATCAGCCCGCATCCGCGCCATCGCACGCACTCGATCTTCAACAACATCGCCTGGCTCCGCGAAACCTACGAGCAAGAGGTGACGATCAACGCCTCAGACGCCAAGCGGCTCGGCATCAAGACCGGTGACACGGTCGAGGTGTGGAACGATCGCGGCAAGTGCGTCGTTCCGGCCTACGTCACCGAGCGCTGCATGCCGGGAGTTCTGGTGCTGCACGAAGGCGCCTGGATGGATATCGACGCCAACGGCGTGGACCGTGCGGGCAATCCGGACTTCCTGACACTCGACGAACCGAGCCCCGCGGGGGCGTTCGCCTACAACACCGTTCTCTGCAACCTTCGCAAGTCCGAGCTGTCACACCGGCCGGGCTGGGACAAGCTTGCCAGCTCGCGCTCGCACGTGTTCCGTCGCGACCTTTGATCCGAGGAGAATTCCGCCATGGCCGATCCCAAGGACAAGGGTAAGATCAAGGAAGCCGTCAAGCGCCGCAAGCGCGAGGTGTACGAGCCGGTGAAGCCGGCCATGCAGCTCGGCTTCATCCACAACAACGTCGATTGCATCGGCTGCCGCGCGTGCGAAATCGCATGCAAGGACAAGAACGGCCTGATGCCCGGCCCTCGCTTCCGCCGCGTCATGTATGTCGAGGGTGGTACGTTCCCCGACGTGTTCGCCTACAAGGTGAACATGTCGTGCAACCATTGCGCGGAGCCGGCGTGCCTCCCGACGTGTCCCACCGGCGCGATCTACAAGCGTGCCAAGGACGGCATCGTCGATATCGACTCGACGCTTTGCATCGGTTGCCGGCGCTGCGAGGCGGCCTGTCCGTTCGGTGCTCCGCAGTTCATTCCCGAGACCAACATCGTCTCCAAGTGCAACCTCTGCGTCGACGAGATCGACGCCGGCCGAAAACCTTATTGCGTCATGGCATGCATGATGCGTGTTCTCGACGTCGGCCCGATCGACAAGTTGCGTGATGGCACGCATGAAACCAAGGCGCGCGGCCCGAACGACTACGTCGTGCGTCAAGTCCAGTCGATGGCAGACCCGGAGCTCACCAATCCGTCGATCGTGTTCGTGCCGCATTCCAAGGGTGCCGTCAAAAAGGATGACAAGCCATGAGCCCGGTGGAGGGGGGATCTCCGCTTACGACGCGCGCACGGTACAGCAGCCTCGAGACGGCGGCGCTGCTTCGCTTCACATCCGGCGTCGCTGACGATATCGAGATGTTGGCGAGCCTCCACGACCGAGAGCCGACGCGCGCGATCGTCGACGCCGTGCGCAGCGCGCCGATCGAGGAGCAGCTTGCGCTACGGTTGCGGTCGGACGAGGCGCGGAACGCACTCTCTGCGTTTGCGACCATGGTGTCGGCTATCCCCGCCGACATGGACGACAGTGTGATGGACGATTTCGCCGCTGGCTATGCCGACGTGTACCTGCGCCACACGTACCGGGCAGCGCCGACGGAGTCGGTTTGGATGACGGAGGACGGTCTCGAGCGCCAGGCGCCGATGTTCCGGGTGCGCGATTGGTATCGCCGCCATGGCCTCGTCGTCGCGGACACGGCCGGCCGCCCCGACGACCATATCGTGCTTCAGCTCCGCTTCGTCGCGCACCTGCTGCGCGAGAAGCAGGCGGACGCGGGACTGGGCGAAGCTGCGCGCTTCATGGACGCTCATATCTTGCGCTGGTCGAATTCGTTCGCAGCACGCCTCGTCCACGCAGGTGCGCCGGATTGGTATGCGGCGCTGGCGTTGCTGACGGCGTGCTATCTTGACGAGCTGCGCCTGCACCTCGCCTCCATGACCGGGCTCGAAGCCGCCCTGCCCGAAAGCAAGGCTACGCCGGAAAAAAGCAGCGAACCGCCGGATGCCGCCTATATTCCCGGCGTAGCACCGTCATGGTAGACGGCGCTACGGTGGTGGACGCCAGAGGCGGATGGAGGAACGTGTGATTGGGAAAGGCGGCAAGCCCGACGCAGGCGCCGCCGCGGGACAGCCGGCCGTAAGCCGTCCGCTGCCAACCATCGATGGAGAGACTTGCGTTCACGGGCACCTTGCGACCGCATCCTGCCGCGCGTGCGTCGCGGCCTGCCCGCGCGGCGCACTTGCTCTCGATCTCAAGGCACTTTCTATCGATACCGATGCGTGCGACGGCTGCGGCCTTTGCCGGCCGGCGTGCCCGCAATCATCGATCGATCTCGCGCGACTTGCCGACTCTCCCATTGTCGATGTCGGGACTGGCACGGTGCTCCTTGCCTGCGAGCGAGCAGAAGCAGGGAGCGGCCGGGGCGTCGTCCCATGTGTCGATGCCTTCGGCGAACGCGATCTGCAGCGCTTTGCCGGCGCAGGTGTCACAACTGTACTTGTTGCGCGCGGAGATTGCCGCGCCTGCCCCCGCGGCCGCTCGGCGACTCTCGGCGAAGCCGTCAGGCGATTCAACGCGGTGCAGCCAGTGCGTGGCGGGGCAAAGCCCCTGCAACTCGATGCCGTCAGCGGCGATCTTTGGAGGCGGCGTGCGGAGCAGGCTACCCAAGCGCGCAACGATTTCGATCAAAGACGCCGAAGCCTGTTTGGGCTAAGGGCTCGCGGCGTCGCGCGGATCGTTTCGTCCGGCGACGCACCAGCCGTCGAGCCGAGAGATGTACGGTTTCGCTACGTACCCGAGATCGACCCGCAGTCGTGCCACGGCTGCGACGCCTGCGTGCGAGCGTGCCCGCATTGCGCCATCGCGATGGTGCGCCAGGGGGGCGCACTCGGCTACACCATCTCACCCCAACGTTGCACGGGCTGCCGTCTATGCATCGATGTATGCGACGTCGATGCGGTCGGTCTTGCCGAGATCGCGCCGCTGGACGCACCATTCGTCGCGCTGGCCGAGGCGAAGTGCCGCCGATGCGGCGTCGTATTCCACGTCCCGCAGCAATCAGGCCCCGGCGGAGAGCACGTCGCTCTTCCGGAGGCATGCGGCATCTGCCGTCTCACGCAGCGAACACGCCTGTTGTTCCAGGTTCGCAATGATTGAGATCGCCGGTCGTCGGTGCCGCAAAAGCGGATGCTGGAGCGGCATGGCCGCCGGGTTCGGAGGTCAGGCGTGACAACGCGCGGCTCCCTCGGTCGAAAATTTCTGATGAGCCTCGCCGCCGGAATTACCCTGGCGTCGTTGGTGTTCCTTGTTCTGTTCATCGAGATCTATCGCAGCCGTCTCGCGCTCGAGCGCGGCAATGCCTCCGACCAGGTGAGCCGGCTGCTCCAGGTGAGCCTCGAGAACGCGATGTTGAAACGCGATCTGCCCGGCTTGCAGGACATCGTGAGCCGCCTGGGCAAGCAGCCCGGCATTGCCAGCGTGCGCATCGTCAACCCAGCGGGCGTCGTGCGTTTCGCGAGCGATGCGAGCGCCCTCGACAGCCAGCTCAGCCGCGCCGATCTCGGTTGCGAGACGTGTCGGGAGGGCGATACGCACGTGCTCTCCCCATCGAACCGGATGATGCGCCTCGCCGACGGCCGCGACGTGCTCCGCAGCGTCAACCCGATTTCGAACCGAGAGGCTTGTCTCGCCTGCCACGGACCGGCGGCTGTGAACCCGGTCAACGGCATCCTCGTGGTCGACCAGGATGCGGCTGGCTTGAAATCGGATGCCTTGCACGCCGCTGCTGCAATGAGCGGTGCCGGCCTGCTCGTCATGCTCGCCGGGCTGCTCTCCGTCTGGCTCTTGCTCAAACGCCAGGTGCTAGAGCCGATCTTCGTGCTCGATCGCGCCAGCCGCTCACTTGCCGCAGGCGACCTCGGTTCACGGGTCAAGATCGAGCGCAAAGGCGGTGGCGACGAGATCGAAGGGTTGTGCGAGAGCTTCAATGGAATGGCCGAGCGGATCGAACAGGGATTACGCGAAGTCCAGGAGAAGGAAACCTTTCTCAAGGCGCTGCTCGACACCGTTCCAGACGGCGTTCGGGTGATCGACCAGAGCCATCGGATCGTGATGGCGAACGAGTCCTATGCGCGGCAGGTGTTGGCGCCGCGGGGCAGTGTCATCGGCGAGCCGTGCTATCACGCGCACGGCTTACGCGAGCCCTGCGCACCAACTCTGGTTACTTGCCCGTTCCACGCCATCAAGTCGGATGGCGAACCCATCCGCTATATTCATCGTCACGTCCGCAGCGACGGCACCGACGTGCACGTTGAGACGACGGCCGCACGTCTCACCATAACGCAAGAGGGGATTCCTCAGAGCTATATCATCGAGGCCATTCGCGATCTCGAACAACAGGTGCGCTTCAGTCATGAGCAGCGCTTGTCGGAGATCGGTCAGCTCGCGGCGGGCGTCGCGCACGAGATATACAACCCACTGGCGTCGATCCGACTCGGTCTCCAGGCCGTGCTGCGGCGGCTTGGTAGCGGCAACGTGCCGGCAGAACGAGAAGCACGCGACTATCTGGGCATGGTGGACGGCGAGGTGGACAACTGCATCCGCGTAACCAAGCGTCTGCTCGATCTCAGCCAGACACCGAGCAACAACCTGCAACTCGTCTCCTTCTCCAACATCGTGCCGGATGTGGTGTCACTGTTGAGGTTCGAGGCCGAACACCGCGGCGTGACGCTCGATGTGAACCTGGGAGGAGAGGAGCTGCGTGTGCTGGCCACGGACCAGGAGCTTCGCATGCTGGTTCTCAACCTGACGCAGAACGCCTTCCACGCGATGCCCGGCGGTGGCACGCTCGCAATCACCGGCCGCCATGAGGGAGACAACGTCGTCGTCACCTTTGCCGATACCGGTGTCGGCATCTCCCCCGAGGCCCTGGCGCAGATCTTCAATCCGTTCTATTCCCGGCGGGCGGACGGCATTCACGGTACTGGGCTCGGGCTCACCATCAGCCGCTCGATTGTCAACCGCTATCAAGGCACCATCTCGGCAATCAGCACGCTCGGCGCCGGCGCCACCTTCACCATCTCATTCCCGCGCGCCGACGCAGGCGAAGCGAACGAGACGAGCGCATGAATATCGACCGCAAGAAGAAATCGTTGCTCGTCGTCGAGGACGACGCCGTGCTGCGCCAGCTCATCTCGCGTCAGCTCGAGGACCTCGGCTACCGCGTCATGAGCGCCAAGTGTTGGAGAGACGTGCAGGCCGCCCTCACGAGCTTCGAGCCAGACCTCGTCATCCTCGACATGCGTCTACCCGATGCAAACGGTCTCGACGTGATGGATGAGATCGCCTCCGAGCACCCCGTCATCGTACTGACGGCTTACGCCTCGATTCAGAACGCGGTACAGGCGGTGCGAAAGGGAGCAGTCGGCTATCTATCGAAGCCGGTGAACCTCGATGAGCTCGAACTCGAAGTGGCGCGCGCCATCGAGAACGCGGCGATCAAGCGTGACTACGAGTTCGTGCGCGGGCGCGAGCGGGCGACGCGCCAGAGCCTTCTGGTCGGCGACAGTCCGGCGCTTCGCGAGCTCGAAGGGTTGATCGGAGCAGTGGCGCAGTCGCCGGCAACGGTGTTGCTCGAAGGTGAAAGCGGCGTCGGTAAGGAACTCGCGGCCCGCGAGATCCACGAACGCAGCCCGCGTGCCGAACGCAACTACGTCGTTCTCGATTGCTGCACGCTGCAGGAGAACCTGTTCGAATCCGAGCTGTTCGGACATGAGAAGGGGTCGTTCACCGGTGCGGTGGCGCAGAAGCGTGGCCTGATCGAGGCCGCGGACGGGGGCACTCTCTTTCTCGACGAAATCGGCGAGATCAGCCCATCGGCTCAAGCCAAACTGTTGCGACTGATCGAGACACGCTCCTTCCGGCGCGTCGGCGGTACCAAGGATCTCACCTCCGATGCCCGCATCGTCGCAGCAACCAACCGCGATCTCGCGCAGATGGCGCGCGAGGGCCGCTTCCGCGCCGATCTCTATTACCGCTTGAGCGCGTTCGTCATCCGCCTGCCGCCGCTGCGCGAGCGACGCAACGACATTCCCATTCTCGCCCGCCATTTTCTCGAGAAGCACGACTTTTCGCGGCGCATTCGCAAGGACCTCTCGCGAACGGCGGAGCGCACGCTCGTCGCGTATGACTGGCCGGGCAACGTGCGCGAGCTGCGCAACGTCATGGAGCGGGCCATCATCCTTTCGGGTGGCGACAGCACGATCCATCAACGCCACTTCGGACTGCCCGCCGACGCTGGCGGCGCGTCGAGCGACATCAAGCTGAACTTCGACCACGTCCCGACGATGGAGGAAGTACGCCGCACCTACGTCGAGATGCTGCACGCGAAGCTCTCAGGCCATCGCGCCAATCTGGCGGCGGCGCTCGGCATCAGCGAGCGCAATCTCTATAGGTTACTGCAACGTTATGGCCTGGAGTGACGGCGGCGGAGACGCGACCGCGGGCGAGCGCGCTATGGCCGGTTGCCCGTCTTGGCCGTGGCTGCCTCCGCGGCGTCGAGTGCGTCGAGCTCCTGGTCGGTGAAAACGCGCGAGCGGGTGATGAAGCGAACGCCCTCCGGTGCCTCGAGGGAGAAGCCGGCGCCCCGCCCAGGCACTACGTCGATGATGAGCTGCGTGTGCTTCCAGTACTCGAACTGGTCCCGCGACATGTGAAACGGCTGCCCGGCGATCTCGCCCATCAGAACGTCCGACTGGCCGATGCGGAATTCACCGCGCGGGTAGCACATCGGTGCGCTACCGTCGCAGCAGCCGCCGGACTGATGGAACACCAGCGGTCCGTGGCAGCTTTCGAGCCTGGCGATCAGCGCGCCAGCCTCGCCCGTGCAGACGACGCGATCGACCATTTCAAACCTCGTTGAAGGGGAAATGGAGAGACGGCGCCCGCGCGCCGCCTCCCGTCGCGGATCAGAAGAAGCCGAGCGCCTTCGGACTATAGGAGACCAGCATGTTTTTGGTCTGCTGGTAGTGATCGAGCATCATCTTGTGCGTCTCGCGGCCGATGCCGGATTTCTTGTAGCCACCGAACGCAGCATGGGCGGGGTAGAGGTGGTAGCAATTGGTCCACACGCGGCCGGCCTGGATGGCGCGACCGAAGCGATAGGCGCGCGTTCCGTCGCGGCTCCACACGCCGGCGCCGAGGCCGTAAAGCGTGTCGTTGGCGATGGCGAGTGCCTCCTCCGGCGTGTCGAACGTGGTGACGGACAGAACGGGGCCGAAAATCTCCTCCTGGAAGATGCGCATCTTGTTGTGCCCTTCGAGAACGGTCGGCTGCACGTAGTAGCCTTCCGAGAGCTCTCCGCCGAGGATGGCACGTGCACCGCCGGCAAGAACCTGCGCACCTTCGGCGCGGCCGATGTCGATATAGGACAGGATCTTCTGGAGCTGGTCGTTCGACGCCTGTGCGCCGATCATGGTGGAGGAATCGAGCGGGTGGCCCTGCTTGATCTTGGCGACGCGCGTCAAAGCACGATCCATGAACTTCTCATAGATTGACTTCTGCACCAGCGCCCGCGACGGGCAGGTACAGACCTCGCCCTGGTTGAGCGCGAACATGGCGAAGCCCTCGAGCGCCTTGTCGAAGAACTCGTCGTCCGCCGCCATCACGTCGGCGAAGAAGATGTTGGGCGATTTGCCGCCGAGCTCCAGCGTGACGGGAATGATGTTCTCGGAAGCGTACTGCATGATGAGACGCCCGGTGGTCGTCTCGCCGGTGAAGGCAACCTTGGCGATCCGCGGCGCTTGTGCGAGCGGCTTGCCGGCTTCGACACCGAAGCCGTTGACGACGTTGAGCACGCCGGGCGGTATGAGATCGCCGATCACCTCCATCAGCGCCATGATGCTCATCGGCGTCTGCTCGGCCGGCTTCAGCACCACGCAGTTGCCGGCGCCAAGGGCGGGAGCGAGCTTCCACACGGCCATCAGCAGCGGGAAGTTCCAAGGGATGATCTGGCCGACGACACCGAGCGGCTCGTGGAAATGATAGGCGACGGTATCGTGGTCGATCTCGGCTATCGAACCTTCTTGGGCGCGGATGCAACCTGCGAAGTAGCGGAAATGATCGATGGCGAGGGGCAGGTCGGCGTGGGTCGTCTCACGGATCGGCTTGCCGTTGTCGATCGTCTCGATGGTCGCCAGGAGATCGAGGTTCTCCTCCATGCGGTCGGCGATCTTGTTCAGGACGCGGGCGCGCTCGGCAGGAGAGGCGTTGCCCCACTTCTCGCGGGCAGCATGAGCGGCGTCGAGCGCCAACTCGATGTCCTCGGCCGTCGAACGCGCGATCTCGCATACCGGCTGGCCGGTGACCGGCGAGGTGTTGGTGAAGTACTGGCCGCGGACGGGGGCGACCCACTTGCCGCCGATGAAGTTGTCGTAGCGTTGGCGGATGGCCAGTTTGCCGGCCAGCTTGTCGATGGCGAGGTGCAGCATCGGGTTCTCCTCGGGCGCCTTCCCTGGCGCGTAGCTGATTTTTTCTGTTCAGAATTCGCAGTGCCCGATGCGGTCTGGTCCACCGATGCGGCCGGGGTATGCCGGTTGAGCGAGGCCCGCTCTCGTCTTCGAGCCTGCGGTTGTGCCTTCGTGTGAAGCGATATGCGACACAACACATAACGCGCTCAGTAAGCCGTTGCTTGCGTTGCTTGGGTATTGTGCTTTGGTGCACACTTGCGCTTCCGGAGCCCCCGGAAGGCCCCAGTCGTCGGATCGCAACAAGCCCTTACCCCTTGGACGGCCTGCAATGACTCACCTGATCGTCCGCATCGATCTCGGCGACGCTGGCCGCATCGGCCCCGGAAAGATGCTGCTGCTCGAGAAGATCGCCGAGCACGGCTCGATCTCCGCCGCCGGCCGCGCGATGGGGTTGCCCTATCGCCATGCTTGGGAACTCGTCGAGCAATTGAACCGCGCCTTCCGCGAACCCCTCGTTGCCCGTCAGACCGGCGGCCGCAATGGTGGCGGCGCAGCCCTCACACCGTTCGGTGAAGCACTGCTGGCTGAAATGGTAGGAATACGGATGGACGCGGAACGCGCGGTTTCGCGGCGTTTGAATGCGATAGACGTTGCGTTGCGGCGTTCCGAAAAGGATACCGCAGAGGCGTCCGTACGTTCTGCATCCGGCGACTATCGGAAAGCACCTGGAGGCAAGCGTTAGGCTGGACCGCTTCTGCGATGCTTCTCTTCCGGACCCCGCGGTTCAAACTTCGCATCACGGCTTCGTGATCTCGAAACATTCCTCGAGGCAATTGCGGCGAGCGGCGGCCGGTCGCACGTTTCGAGCGTATCGACGCTGTCGAGGCAGCGCGACGGAACCGGTGGTGGCGTGGCGTTCTCCAGTCGCATTCCCGTTCCTTTGAAGGCGTGAAATGACGGACATCGCGACGTGGCCCGCAAAGTCGCCGTTCGGTTGGGTTAGGATGGCGGGCTGACGGCACCGGCGGCTTGCACTGCTCGGCGGCGGTTTTTCAGGACGGGAATGACAAATCCGATGAGAACCTTCATCACCTTCGTTCTGCTCGCGGCAGTCGCCGGCGGAGCGGCATGGCTGGTGAAGCCCGACATCGTCGAGCGCGTGGTGCTTGCGGCGACGCACAAGGCCGGAGTGCCAGCGCCAACGGCCTCGCGCAATGGCGTCGAGAAAAAGCGTGCGACCGATCAGGCGACACCTGTCGAGGTCGCCGAGGCGCGCAGCACGCGCACGTCCGTCGACATCCAGGCGGTTGGCTCGTTGCTCTCCGACGAGTCGGTGATGATTGCGCCGGAGATCGCGGGGCGCATCTCGGAAATCGTGTTCGAGGAAGGCCGTCCGGTCCGCAAGGGGCAGGCGATGGTGAAGCTCGACGACAGTCTGGCCCGCGCCGAGCTGACACAAGCGAAAGCGCGCCTCGAACTCGCGACGGCCAACAACGATCGCGCGCGAGCCCTATCACGCACGGGCAACGTGACAGAGCGTTCGCGCGACGAGGCGACGGCCACCTACGAGACGGCGAAGGCCGAGGTCGAGCTGGCAGAGACACGCCTGTTGAAGCATGTGCTGACAGCACCATTCGACGGAATCGCTGGCGTGCGCGCAGTCTCGGTCGGCGCTTATGTTGCGATCGGCACGAAAGTCGTCAACATCGAGAAAATCGACCAGCTCAAAATCGATTTCCGCGTCCCGGAGATTCATCTGCGCGACGTGCGCGTCGGCCAGGAACTGGCGGTCGGCGTCGACGCCCTGCCGAAGCGGATGTTCCGCGGCGAGATCTACGCCATCAACCCGATGATTGACGTGAACGGTCGGGCGCTCGTCATCCGCGGCCGCATCGCCAACCCGGATTTGACGCTCCGCCCCGGACTGTTCGCGCGCATCGAGCTCAAGGGCTTGAGCGAGAGCGCCGTGGTGCTGGTGCCCGAAAGCGCCATTCTTCCTCGCGCTGGCGAGACCTTCCTGTTTGTCGTCGGGGATGACGGCAAAGCTATCGAGCGCCGCGTCAGGCTCGGCATGCGCCGTAATGGAGAGGTCGAGATTGTCGACGGCGTGGAGGCGCCCGCGACAGTTGTCGTCGCGGGCCAGCAGCGCCTGAAATCGGGTGATCGCGTGGAGATCGTGCCCCCCACCGCTGAATCCGCGTCGCGCCGTAGCCAGAAGCCGGAGCGGGCCGCCGGTGGCGGGAGCGGTTGATGGGGATCATGGAGTTCTGCATCCGGCGGCCGGTTTTCGCCACGGTGCTAAGCCTCATCATCACGCTGCTCGGCGTCGTGTCGTTCGATCTACTGACGGTCCGCCAGTACCCCAATGTCGACGAGCCGACCGTTTCCGTCTCGACGACCTATCCGGGCGCCTCCGCGACCATCGTCGAGACGCAGATCACCCAGGTGCTCGAGGGCTCCATCGCCGGCATCGCCGGCATCGACGTGCTGGAATCGAGCAGCCGCTCGGAGTCGAGCCGCATCACCGTCCGCTTCCGCTCCGAGATCGACCCCGACGTCGCGGCGAGCGATGTCCGCGATCGCGTGAGCCGCGTGCGCGGGCGCCTGCCCGACGAGATCACCGAGCCGGTGATCGCGAAGGTCGAAGCGGACGCACAGTCGATCATGTTCCTTGTCTTCACGAGCCCGCGCATGACGGCGCTCGAGATCACGGATTACGTCGATCGCTTCGTCGTCGACCGTCTGAAAAACTTGAACGGCGTCGCCGATGTTACGATTTTTGGAGAGCGCCGCTATGCCATGCGGATCTGGATCGATCGCAAGCGGCTCGCGGCTTTCAATTTGACGGTACAGGACGTCGAGCAGGCGCTGAGGGCGCAGAATGCGGAGATCCCTTCGGGTCGCATCGAGAGCTACGACCGCGAATTCTCGGTGCTGTCGCGCACCGGCCTGACGACACCTGAGGAGTTCCGCAACATCGTCGTCAAGCTCGCCGAGGGCCATCAGGTCAAGCTCGGAGAGGTGGCCCGTGTCGAACTCGGCGCCACCGACGAGCGACGCACCAGCACCTACGACGGCGCTCCCGCCATCGCCGTGGGAATCATCAAGCAATCGACGGCCAACCCGCTCGACGTTTCACGGGCGGTGCGTACCGTGCTGCCGGCGATCAACGAGGGCTTGCCCAAGGGCCTCACTGTCGAGATCGGCAACGACGACACCATCTTCATCGAGCGCTCGATCGAGGCCGTCTACATGACGATGATCGAAGCGGTCGCACTCGTCGTCGTCGTCATTCTCTTCTTCCTGCGCTCGGTGCGCGCCTCGATCATTCCGATCGTCACCATCCCGATCTCGCTCGTCGCGACGTTCACGCTGATGTACGCGTTCGGGTTCTCCATCAATACGCTGACGCTGCTCGCCATGGTGCTCGCCATCGGCCTCGTGGTGGACGACGCCATCGTCGTACTGGAGAACATCTACCGGCATATCGAGGACGGGATGGCGCCCATTCCCGCGGCGATCAAAGGCTCGCGTGAAATCGGATTCGCCGTCGTCGCGATGACGCTAACCCTCGCCGCGGTTTACGCGCCCATCGCGTTCGCGCCGGGCAAGACGGGGCGGCTGTTCGTCGAGTTCGCGCTGACGCTCGCTGGGGCAGTCATCGTCTCCGGTTTCGTCGCGCTGACGCTGACGCCGATGATGTCGTCACGACTTCTGCGCCACGAGGCACATCCCGGCCGGATCGAGAGATTTCTCGAAGCAATCCTCGTCGGTCTCGAGAAGGGCTATCGTGGGCTTCTCACTCGCGTCCTGAATGTGCGCCCGCTCGTGATGGCGGTGGCGATCGCTGTTGCCGGTAGCGGTGGTTTCCTGTTCACGCAGTTGAAGTCCGAGCTGTCTCCGCTCGAGGATCGCGGCGTGATGCGGGTGCGCGGCACCGCACCGGAAGGCGCCACCGTCGCCTATTCGACTCGCTATGTCGAAAAGATCGATGCGATCATGGCGCAGGTGCCGGAAATGCGGTCGCGCCTCGCCATCGCCGGCACGCCGGACGTCTCAGCCTCGCTGGTGGTCGCTCCGATGCTCGACTGGAGTGAAAGGCACCGCTCGCAGCAGGAGATCACGCGCGAGATCAACCCGAAGCTGCGGCGCATTGCGGGCGTGCAGGCAGTGGTGCAGGCGCCGGGCGCCTTCGGCCAACGCGGTCCCGGCCGGCCCGTCGAGTTCGTCATCCAATCCTCGGCGAGCTATCTGGATCTCAACGAATTCGCCGAGAAGCTCCTCGCCCGGGCCAGGGAGAACCCCGGCCTGGAGTCGCTCGATACCGACTTGAAGCTCAACTCGCCCGAAGTACGCGTCGATATCGACCGCGCCAAAATCGCCGATCTCGGGCTCGAGGTGGCGTCGGTCGGGCGCACGCTCGAGACGTTGCTCGGTGGCCGTCAGGTGACGCGCTTCGAGCAGAATGGCGAACAGTACGATGTCGTCCTCCAACTCGCCGCGCCCGACCGCTCCGCGCCCGACGCGCTGTCGACGATCTTTCTGCGCAATCCCAAGGGCGAGATGATTCAGCTCTCGAATCTCGTCACGATTACTGAGGCCGTGGCGCCGAAGGAGCTCAAACGTTTCAACCAGCTCCGCTCCGTCACGCTGCAAGCGAACCTGGCGTCCGACTACACGGTCGGCGAAGCGCTCGATTTCCTGGAAAAGGCGGCGCGCGAGGTGCTCCCCGCCACCGTTCAGACGGACGTCTCTGGCCAGAGCCGCGATTTCCGCCAATCGTCCGGCAGCCTCGCTGTCGTCTTCGTCCTTGCGCTCTTGTTCATCTATCTGGTGCTCGCTGCGCAATTCGAAAGCTTTCGCGATCCGCTCATCATCATGCTCACGGTGCCGCTTTCGCTGGCGGGCGCACTCGCCGCGCTGTGGCTGACGGGCGGCACCCTCAACGTCTATTCACAGATCGGCCTCGTCACGCTGATCGGCCTCATCACCAAGCACGGCATCCTGATCGTCGAGTTCGCCAACCAGCGCCAGGCGCTCGGCTCGGACCGGGTGGTGGCGGTGATCGAGGCGGCGGAGCTGCGGCTGCGCCCCATCCTGATGACGACGGGCGCGATGGTGCTCGGCGCGCTGCCTCTCGCGCTCGCAACTGGCGCCGGTGCGGAAAGCCGCCAGCAGATCGGCTGGGTCATAGTCGGCGGCATGTCGGTCGGCACACTGCTGACGCTTTTCGTCGTCCCGATCGTCTACAGCTACATTGGCCAGCGCCATTTCGACTCAAGCGCCGAGCTTTCCGCGACGGGTGAGGCGGCCAAGGGGTGACGTGGCGGCCGTCCAAACGGGCGGCGCGTGCACGCCGGCGGGTCGCAGGGTGGCCCGCGCGCATCGGGGCTGGGGAAAGCGCCATCGGTCGGGCCATGCGCCGCGATACGGCCGGGTTGGCGGTTTGCTAATGTCCGGGCCATGCCTGCGGGGTGGCGCAGGGCGCTCGAACGGGGTTTCACGTCGTGGGTATCATCAAGCTCGATCGCGGCGGCGCGCCTCGGCGCAGCCTCCTGTCTTCGGTGGCGGCACTTGGCCTCGTGGCTCTGGTCACGATCGCCAGCGGCCTTCACGCGGGTTGGCAGCACGCCGCCCGGGCCGAGGCGTTGGCCGCTGACAAGTCACCCCTCAGCATCGCCGTGATGGTGAGCAGCCGCAACGACGTCTGCCACGACCAGGGCAACGTCGGCGCCATCACCAAGCTCGTCAATCAGGAGCAGGCGCGCATCAACCGCCAGGGTGGCATCGCGGGGCACCGCGTCGACGTGCGTTTCCTCGACGACAAGCGCGACAAGGCGCTGGCGGTGGAGAACCTGCGCACCGCGCTGAAGTCGGGGTCTACGCTTGCCGTCATCGGTTTATCGAACTCGCAGATCGCCAAGCACGTGTTCGATACGATGGGAGGCGAGATCAAGGCGTCCGGCATCCCGTTCCTGTCCGACATCTCCGTCAACTCGATCTTCGAGAACCACCCCAACGTCTACACGACGCGGCCCTCGCAAGACGACGAGCGCCTCCCGGTGATGATCGAGTTCATGAAGCAGATCCGCACCGAGCGCCCGGCGTTCTTCGGCATCAAGGACATGGTGTTCAGCACCAGCCTCGGGGACGGCCTCGCGTCCGGGCTGCCGGATCGCCCGCTGGTCGCCGACCGCCGCTTCGCGCTTACGGACGACAAATTCGAACCACGCGAGGTCGCCTCGGCAGTGGGCGAGTTGCGCCAGGCGAACACCGACATGCTGGTGCTGGCTGTGGGCAGCAGCCGAAATGCAATGGTAATCGAGGCGCTGCTCGAGGCGGGCGTGACGCCGCCGCTGTTCCTGTCCGGCCGGATCGACGCCATTCCAGCCGAGCTTGCGGCGAAATATCCAAACGAGATCTATCAGCTCGCCTGGGACCGCCTTCCCGAGGTCTACAACGACCGCATGCTGAAGCGGATCATGGTCGATCAGCCGGAAGCATGGATGTTCGAGGGCGCCAAGATCGCGTCGGCACCGGGCTGGGCGACGGGGGAGTGCAAGGAGCGTCCCGCCGACGCGACACCCGAGCCGCTCTCGTCCACGAACATGCGGGCGATCGGTCTCGGCATGCAGTACGCCGACATGGTCGGGCTCGTGTCCTCCGGGGCGGCGGGCGCGCCTGTGGATGCCAACCTTGCGGCGCGTCGCGCGCAAGTTCTGAAGACACTCGCTACCTCCTATGTCAACGGGCGCGGCATCTACCAGGGATCGTTCGAGAACTGGTCGTTTCGCCCGGGCAGCCGCTCCGTCGCACGCAATCCGTTCGTCGTGATGCTGCCGCGTGGCTCAGGCCAGTTGCAGCTCGCGCCGTTCCAGTTCGTGCGATTGAAAAACGACCGGCTCCGTTCGATCCGGACTCTCTACCTCGACATCGACCTGATCCGCGCGTTCAGAGTCGACGACAACGCCAAGTCGTTCTTCGCCGAGTTCTATCTCTCCATGAACGACGGCGACAAGGGCGCCAGCATCGACCAGATCGAGTTCGCCAATGCGCTGCTGAATCCTGAGACAAACGACCGCCGCGTGACGGTCCGAACGTTGAGCAACGGCAAGGGCAACGGCGCTTTTCCCGACGGCATTTCGATCTATCAGGTCTCGGGCCAGTTCATGTTCCAACCCGACCTCGGCAACTATCCCTTCGATACGCAGCGCTTCTCGATCGACATCCGACCGAAACAGGGCGACGCGCCGTTCATCATCCAGCCGCCGCCGGAGGACATGCGCGATCGCGCCGTCGTCAGCGATGGATGGGATCAGAAGGCGCAGTACGTCGGCTACGACGAGGACTTCGTCTCGACGCTCGACGCGCGATCGCTCGAGCGCAGTGTCGTTCCCTTCTACAAGGCGAGCTTCATCTGGCAGATGACCCGGCAAACGACGGACTACTACCTGCGCGTGGTCGTACCTCTGGGCTTCATCCTGATCGTCGCTTATCTCTCGATCTTCATCCCTCTCTCGCACTTCGAAGCGATCGTCACCATCCAGGTGACGGCACTGCTCTCCGCGGTGGCGCTCTATCTGTCGCTACCGAACCTCGATGCCGACACGACGACTCTTTCCGACCGCATCTTCCTGTTCAATTACATGGCCGTCAGCCTGATGATCGGCCTCTCGATCCTGCGCATGAACAGCAAGGTGGCGGAGCACCCGGGTCTCAAGAAGCTGCTCGGATACCTGCACGTGACGTTGGTGCCGCTGCTCGTTCTGGTCATGGCCATTTACGTTATGGGCGTGACGTCGTCCGCGGTGTAACGCGCACCCGGAGCAAGATCGGCTTTTATGGAACTTTGCGGGTGAGGGCACGGAACCGTGAAGAGCGCCCTTTTCTCCCCGAACTGGGGTGCGTTCCACGCTTTCGACGGCATTGGCGGTCCTTCCAGCTCATGCGATCGCACCCCGGCGAACGATCACAGGCTGGCATGGATAGTAACGAGAGGTTGAGCTTGCGGCTTTCGCCGTCCGGCCAAGGTCGTGATAGGGTTCTCCTCGCACGCCATGAGCGATAAGAGCTTGTCGGGTCGCGCCGGGGCAGGTGACTGGAAAGGTCTGACAAGGGGATGCGGGCAGCGGCCGTCACCATCGCAATTGCGGGTCTTGCGGCGGCATTCGCCACGCTGCTCCCGCAGCATCCTCGCTCAGCCGGAAACTTGCCGAGCTACGCGCCGGAGTCTTCGACTGCAGGTACGACGCCAGCGGCCGGAGGGGTAGATACTGCCCTCGTCGTGTCGGTCGACGTTTCGAGCTCCGTCGATGAACGGCGCTATCGCCTCCAGCTTGAAGGCATCGCCGCCGCGCTCGAGGACCCCGCCGTGATCAGCGCCATTCTCGCCGGGCCGCGCTCGGGCATCCTCTTCTCCGTCGTGACGTGGGCCGACCGACCGAAACTCTCGCTGCCCTGGCTGCGCATCGCCAGCAAGGCGGACGCGATGCGGGCTGCGCTAATGGTGCGGGCGATGCCTCGCGAAAACGGCGATTTCACCTGCCTCTCGAAGATGCTTCGCTTCGTCTCCGACAAGATCGTGCCGCAAATACCGGAGCGAGCGCTCAAGGTGGTGGTCGATGTTTCCGGCGATGGCAGCGACAATTGCAACCCCGAGGAGCCGGTAACCGCCGTACGCGATGAGATGGTGCGGCGCGGCATCACCATCAATGGGCTGCCGATCCTCGAGGGGCGCGAGGCGGCGACGCTGGAAGATTGGTACCGCGGCAACGTGATGGGCGGACCCGGCTCGTTCATCCTCGCGGCACAGGGCTATGAAGATTTCGGCCGCGCCATCCGCCAGAAATTCGTCGTCGAGATCAGCGCTCTCCCGTTGCCGGTGCGGGGCGCGGCGCGTCAGTGAAGGCGCGCTCGAGGTTCACCGCGCTTTCGAGGTTGCGGGCGGCGTTCCGGCCTTCAAGCGATATGAGGCGGGCGGAGTTGACATCAGCGTGGTCGAAATCGGCGTCGGCGACCTTGGCGCCGGACAGGTTGGCACCGCCGAGCTCACTGCCCCTGAGGTTCGCTTCACGTAGATCCGCACCGCGCAAATCCGCGTACTCGAGCACCACGCGAGCGAGATTGGCGTTGCGGAACGACGCATCGCGCAAGTCCGATGAGCGGAATACGCCGCGCATCAACCCCATCGACTGATTGCGCATGTCGGCCGAGAGATCGGCGCGGTCGAAGCGTGCTCCCTTGAGGCTCGCCCGCGAGAAATCACCTGCAACCCGAGCCGCAGTGAAATCGGCACCGTCGAGCCGGGCACCGAGGAGCTGCGTCGAGAACAGGCTCGCCTCCTTGAACGACGCACCGGTGAAATCGGCATCGAGCGCCCAGGCTTGGTCCAGAATCGCGCGGTCGAGACGGCTACCCTTGAAGTTCGCACCATTGATGCGCGCCGATTGGAGATTCACCCCGGTAAGATCGAGCCCGGAGAGATCGAGGTGGTTGAGGCGCCTCGCCGACAGGTCGAGCGGCTCGCCGGGCTTCTGGGCGGCAATGAGAGCCTCGATCTCCGCGCGAGTCGTGTCGGCCTTGGTGAACTCGTCGGATTTCAGATCCAGGAACTGGATCATGTCCTGCGCGACACCAACCGTTGGTGCACCGAAAACGCCGATGGCCGTGGCGAGTGCGAGAACCACGAACGGCGCCAGCGCATCCATGCGCCAACCCTGCTGCCGAGACTTCGGACTCCTGATGCGCATGGCACGTCCTCGCTTCGAGCCTGATTGGAGCGAAGTACGCGCGATCTCGGCCAAGCGTTACGCGTCGACGCAGGCGAAGAGCAATAGACCGATCAGAGCTCCTGGTCGGAGGCAGCAGAGCAGCGCCAGCGGCGGATCTGCCATTGCGGATGGTTCTCGGCCCACTGCGCGAAGTGCGGCGGGGCGTAGAGCATGCACATCTGCGAGGAGACATCGAACATCAACGGGACCTTGTGGTCCTTGCAGACGTTCGGGTCGCTGACGAGGCAGGCAGAGATGATGATGGCGAGCATCTGAAACCTCCGGGAGGACACGCGGCGTGAGCGGAGCAGGGATGGCGCCACCACCGCTCCGATCACTGCTAACGCCGTCCGCGCGGACCCGGATCACGCGGCATGCGCCGATGCTCGCTTAGCGACGCCGGGTTCGGCATGCCCGCCTCACGCCGTGAGCAGCAGCTCTCCCTTACCGAAAACAGCAAGATCGCCCGATATCTTGCGTACCTTCAATGGCAGAGGTTTCGGCGCGAGGTTGCCGAGGCGCGCGGCCATATCGCGGGAGAGAATGCGCAGGATCACCAGATCGTGATCACCCGCATCGCGGAACGTCGGCAGGAGACGCTCCACCTTCGGGCCGATGAGCGTACCGCGACGCATCTGCAAGCCGGGGTCGGCGGCAAAACCCTTTTCCGTCCAGAGGGTGCCGCCCATCATCCGCGCGCCGGCCGTCGGGCCGAACTGGCCGCGGGCGACAATGGTGCCACGTCGCATGCGATGACCTGCACGGGGACCGACATTCCCTTCCACGACGATGGAACCGCCGAGCATGCCGTAACGATCGCCGGCGCGCATGCCACCGGTCTCCGCGCCCGACGAGCCGGTGACATGCACGAGCCCGCCCTTCATGCCCGCGCCGAGCCAAGGCCCGGTATCGCCGCGAACGGTGAGCGTCCCTCCCGTCATACCCGCGGCGGCGTAGGCTCCGACATCTCCCTCGACCGTTAGCGAGCCGCCATCGAGACCCGCACCGACGAAGTCGAGCCGCGTCGATCCGCCGGCGATGACGATTTCGCCGCCCGCCTCGCCCGAAACCGTGAACACGTCGGCGAGACGAAGCGTGGCGTTGGTCGTTCCGATTGCCATGCGTTCGATGTCGGCGCGTGCCATTCCGGCGATTCGCCCTGGTGTCAGCGCCGAGAGATCGCAACGTTCGGCCGGCTCCGCGCGCAGTGACAGTGTCAGCCTGCTCGTTCCCGCCTGGCTCATGGCAGAAGCTCCTTCAGGTGATAGTGGTGCTGGCCGAGATTGCCGCCGTAGTTGCCAGCGCTGATGCGCGTGACGCCCTTCGCCGGGCCCGTTTCGAGGATGGCTTTGAGACCCGCCCGTGTCGCATCGGCGACGGATTGCGAGCTGAGACCGTCGATGACGATCTCGAGCACCGCGAGGGTGTCGGCGGAAAGCTCGGAGCGCACCGCGCCACGCAGCGTTGGACAGAAGGCATCGTTGGTCGAGGCGATCACGCCAGCATACTTCGAGCCGACCTTGGAGCCGGAGCGTACGATGCCGCCGGGGAAGGGCGTGATGACATCGGGAACACGGCCTATCGCTGCGACGGCCGCCTCGCACGTTTCGAGCAAGCCGCGCCGGTCGGTGCCGAGCACCAGCATGTTGCCGCCGCCGACAGCGTCCGTCGTGATACCGATCGCATCCTCGACGACGAACTCGCCATCCATGACGGGGACGCGCCAGAAGCGGCGCGAGCCGAGCTTCTTCGCCGTCTGCCAGCCGTCGCCGAAATAGCGGATGCCAGCGGCGAGTTTGATCTTCGTCTTGGACTCGAGGCCGTTGTAGCAGGCCGAGCCGGGGCTCGTCAGAACGCACTGGCCGACGCGGCTCTTGATCTGCTTCTCGACGAGATCAGGTGAGAACGAAAAGACGAGGCAGCGCACGCCCGGCCGGCCGTCGGGCGTCTCGTCGGGGGAAAGCTCACGGTCGATGCCGCATTCGGCGCCGCAGCCGATCACCGACGTGCCGTAGCCCGTCATGGTGATCGCGGCCTGCATCGCCCACTTTGCGGTATCGGCGGTGATGACGATACCCGTGCCTGTCATGCCAAAGGCTTCGGCGAACGTGTCGTCGATGGTGATTCCATTGACGGTGATGGGGGCTTTGTCCTGAGCGTTCGACATCACACGCGCGCTCCCGTCGGTTGGACGATGATCGCCCCCTTGTCGTGGCCGATGATCTCGTCGTCGGCGACCTTGAAATTGTCGAGGCTGACCGTGTGATAGCGTGTGAAGTAGTCGCGCAGGTCTCGTTCGATCGCGGGATCGTACTCGGGCCGCGCAACGTGCGTGGCGCCCTGTACGACCTTCTTGATCTTGCCGTTGCGCACGATCAGCTCGCCATTCTTGAACACGTATTCGGGTGTCGTGAACATCGCTTCGCGGTTGGGATCGTCGGGATAAACGGTGATGTCGGCACATGCGCCGGGCCCAAGATGCCCGCGATCCTTGAGGCCGAGGCTGCGGGCAGGACCGGCGCGCGTCAGGATGGCGATCTCGTAGAGCGTGTACTCGCGGTCGAGCGATCCGACGATCGACGCCGCCTGCGCGTCGGGATGAATCTTCTGCAGCATGTCGCGGCGGAACCCCTTGTCCATCAGCAGCCGTATGAGATGCGGGTAAGTGGTGAACGGCGCGCCGTTGGGGTGGTCCGTCGTCAGGAACACCCGCCAGGGGTCGTCTGCGAGCAGGAAGATCTCGAGGCCGATCGCCCATTGCAGCGCGTTGACGAAGCTCTTGTCGCGATACTTCATCGGCACGACGCCGCAGCCGGCATCGCACTCGATGTCCATCACCACCCACTTCTTCGGGTTGGCCGACTTCGTATTGCCGTACTGGCGCATGCTGTCGCCGGAAGCCGTGCACGTCTGACCGAACAGGATCTGGCCGACGTCGATCGAAACATTGCGGTTGGCGTTGACGAGCTCGGCGACCTGCGCCGCGCCCGACGAGAACTTCTTGTCGCCTTCGGTTCCGTAGCTGTGGAACTGGATGTGGGTCAGGTGGACCGGGAGACCTTCCATCGCGCGGATCGTATCGAGCGTGGTGTGGAGGTTGCCGGGAACACCGAGATTGCAGCCGTGCACGTGCAGGGGATGGGTGACACCGAGCTCCATCAACCCGCGTGACAGCGTCGTCAGGACGTCGCGTGGTGTCACGCCGTAGTGCGCGTGCCGCTCGTCGAGGTCGAGCTTGCGCTGGTTGAACTTGAAAGCCGAGATACCACCCGGATTGACGACCTTGACGGCGATCGCCTGCGCCGCGTGCATCGTCCAGGCGATGTAGTCCTTGATCGCCGAGAAGTCCTTGCGCGCCGCCATCTGCCGCAGCAGGAAGTCGTCCGAGCCGAGCATGGCGAACGCGCCTTTGTCGACCATCGGCGTATCGCCCATTTCCATGTGGGCTTGGCGCGCGTTGGCCGGCAGCATCGCCGGCTCGAAACATGCCGTATAGCCCATCTCGGCGTAACGATAGCCGGCAGCGAGCGTGGAAGGGACGGCGAAGCCCGTGCCCGCTCGCGTCAATCCAGTATGCGCGACTTCGCTGCCGCGGTGGTCCTCCGGCAGCATCATACGCGCGATGGTCATCTTGCCACCGCCGATGTGCGTATGCGGGTCGATGGCGCCCGCCATCACCACGCGCCCCGTCACGTCATGCTCGACATCGACCTTCGCGTCGGGGCTCGCCGCGACGATGCGCCCGTCGCGTACGTAGATGTCGCGCGTGCGCCCGTCTTCGCCGTTCGCGGGGTCGTAGATGCGCCCGCCTTTTAGCTTCATCAGCATCGTTGCCGTCCTGCTCGAACGAGTTCGTTTGAGGTCTTCGCGCGGGTGCCGTTCAGCGCCACGCCGCGCAGGCGCCGGTTGGTCCGGCATCGATTGGTGCCGCCGTCAGGGCGCGCTCACTCGGCCGCCGGAGCCACGACCGCCGGCAGGCGGCCGGCGAGTTCGGTCGCGACATCCGCGACGCTCGCGAGTCCGATCTCGCGCAATCGCCGCAATGGCAGCGAAACAACGCTGTCGCAGCGAACGAGACGCCCGCGGTGATCGAGACCAGGAGTGCCAACCGGAATGAAAACGGCGGGCGTTGTGTCGAGACGAATCGCGGGCGAGCCGATAACGACGGTCGGCGCGGCAGTCGCAGGTGGCGCAGTAGGGTCGGGACCGAACGAAGAAACCCAGACCAGGAGGTCGCCCTCGCCTTCGGCCAGCATGCGCGCGACCTCGAAGCGATAGGGGTCGTAGGTCGGCACGCCTCCGGCAAAGCTCACGCGCAGGGGATAGCCGCTTTGCCATGAGCAGACGGAGGCCGCGGAAGCGGCTCCGTCGTTGCCGCCGAGCGAAAGTCCCGCGGCGCGGGTCGTCTTGTTGAGGTCGCGCACGACATCGCTCACGATATGCACGGCATCGTCGGCCCCGTCGAAGTCGAGCGCCTGCGGCGCCCAGACGAACACCGCATATTGAGCGGCGCGGCAGCGGGCCGCGAGATCTTCGAGCGCCGTGATCTCGACACCGCCGGGGCGAGCGCCGGAGAGTGGTGCGCCACGCAGGATCGCGCGCAGCTCGGCCAAGACAGCCGGAACGTCGGACTTGGCGCACGGTATGTCGACGACGTCGCCGACGAGCCGGCCGGAAACGGCTGATGGGGGCATGCCTGCGCCGAGCAGCACCACCGTTCTACCGTTCGCCGGGGCGTCGAACATGGTCTGCTCGGGAGAGACGATGCGCTCGACGAAGCGGGGATGCAGCTTTGACACGTCGCTCGCCACGATGACGAAAAGGTCGGCGCGGTTGCGCGCTTCCGTGAGCGTCGACATGAACCAGCCGCGGGTCTGGAGCACGTTGGTGTTGCGATACTGCGCCCGGCTCAGCACGTGATCGACGACGCCGCCCGAACGGTCGGCGAGCGCCATCACCGCGCGCATGCCCTCGACGTCTGTTCCAAGACCACCGTAGAGCGGCAGGCGCGCTGCCGCGATAAGGTCACTCGCGCGCGCTATCGCCGCCTCGAGTGAAACGGGCTTGCCGTCGATGCTCGGCGGCATGCCGGCAGCTGGGGGCTCCTGCTCGAAGCCGGCCTTGGCGCGGTCACAGCCGTTGGCGGTGACTGCGAGGCGCCGGCCATCGGATCGGACTTCGAGATCGTCGCAATGAAGTCCGCAAAAGGGGCATGAGACGGAGCCGTGGGTGCCGGGCTGGGGAGCCTTTTCTCGCGCGATGCCTTGGGAGGGAGCTGGCATTCTTTTTGTTCTCCTTGTCGTCGCAGCGCGTCAAAAAAGCACGTGTTGGACAATAGTACAACTGCCCTTGCTGAGCTTGGGCAACAGGCGGCCTCGCCGCTGCCGCGTGTACGTCATTTGCGCGCCACGCCCATGGCGATTATGGTCGGCGCGTTGCGCGAGTGCGCAGCCAAGCTTGAGCATGTGGATGTGAAACCCGTTGCCGCCGGAGGAAAAGAGATGATCCGTTTCGTGGCCCTGACCGTGGCCGCCGCCGCTGTCCTGCTACCCGCCGTCGCGGAGGCCCATGGCCCGTCGCGCCAGAAGGTGAGCAAATCGGTCGAGATCAACGCGCCTGCCGACAAGGTCTGGAAGATCATCGGCAACTTCCAGGACATGAGCTGGCATCCCGCTGTCGAGAAGACCGAGGGGAGTGGCGGCAACGACGCCGGCGCCAAACGCAAGTTGACCCTGAAGGGTGGCGGCACGATCGAGGAGGCGCTGACCAAGCACGACGCCACCGGTTACTCGCTGTCCTACGAGATCACCAACGTGGACGTGAAGGTTCTGCCGGTGACAAACTACTCCTCCACCCTGTCGGTTTCGGGAGAGGGCGGTAAATCGACCGTCACGTGGAGAGGAGCGTTCTACCGCGGCTACATGAACAACGATCCCCCGCCGGAGCTGAGCGACGAAGCTGCTGTGAAGGCCGTCACCGGTGTTTATGACGGTGGCCTCGCCGCGGTGAAGAAGGCGGCGGAGACGGGCGGTTAAGCCGCGCGGTCGCTAGGCGATGGGACGATACAACCTAATGGGCGGACCCGGCCGCGGCCGCCGCTCGGTTTCCATCGTGTCGATCATCGCAGCCGTGGCGGTCGCGCTGGTGTGCGGGTTCGCGGGGGGCGCCGCGGCCCAGCGCGCTGGTCGCTTTGCCTACGTCACCAACCAGGGCAGTGACAGCCTGACGGTTGTCGACGTCGACGCGATGGCCGTGGTCGGCCTGGTCGCGATACCGGGCCGTCCAGCGGGCGTCGCGGTGTCGCCAGACCGATCGCGCGTCTACGTCACGGCGCCAGAGGGCAAGGCTCTTTACGTCGTCGACGCGGCGACTCGGCAAGTGGAACGCCGCCTGGCCATCGGCGACGGCCCGCTCGGTCTCGCCGTCAACCCTCGCTCCGGAGATGTGCTCGTTGCCGACTGGTACGCGCACAAGCTGTTCGTCGTCGATGCCGGGGCGATCGCCGTCAAAGCCGAGGTCGCGGTTGGCAAGTCGCCATCGGGAATTGCCGTCACGCCCGACGGCCGCACCATCGTGACGACCGACCGCGACGACAATCAGGTATCGATCATCGATGCCGCGACGCTGGAGCGCAAGGCGGTGGTGAAGGTCGGCGAACGGCCGTTCGGTGTCACCATCGATGCTGGCGGCGAGCGGGCCTACACGGCCAACGTCGGCAGCGACGACGTGAGCATCGTCGATCTCGCCGGGCAACGGCTCGCGGGTTCCTTCAAGGTCGGCCGGAGACCATACGCCGTCGCGCTCGCCGACGGGCGGGCATTCGTCACCGATCAGTACGGCGGCACGGTGAGTGTCGTCGATATCGCCACGGGGACCCGCGCCGCCCTCGTCGGCGTCGGCGATCATCCGGAGGGAATCGCCGTCAGCCGCTCCGGCAAGGAAGCCTTTGTCGCCTGCTGGTTCGACAACACGCTCGAGCGCATCGACGTGGCGACACTGAAGGTCACGGGCAAGGTGGCGGTTGGGGATGGACCGCGTGCTTTCGGGCTCTTCCTGAGCGAGACCGATTGAGCGTGCCCCGGCGCGGCGCTTCACGATTTCGTGAGCCCGCCAATACCGCCATTCCCAGGTACCATATTGATGATGCACGAGAAGTGGCGCGCAGCAGTCTTCGTAGCCATGCTTCGGCAAATGTCTGGCGCGCCCCGACACCGGTCTGTACAAGGCGCCGACCATCATCGTGGCGGCCTGCTCGCCGGCCCGGCGTTACCGCATTAACGAACGAACAACGGGGTACACCCCGGCTGAGGAGGAACACGACACATGCTGACATCGATCCTGCGGAGCGCCCTCGTCGGCTCTGCTTGCCTTGCCGCCGCACTGTTGCTGACGACGCCTGAAACGGGTCACGCCGCTCCGGCACCGGCCGCCACCGCTATGCTGTTCGACGCCAGCCATCTCGCCAACCTGAAGAAGGGTGATGAACTCACCTATCACTTCGAGCGCAAAGGTTCGGAGCAGAAGGTGCTCGGCGAGAATTTCACCGACGACATCCACGTCGGCATTATCGAGGAGGAAGCGGGCGGCACCCGCGCCGTTTCAGTCCGCGTGTTCACCACCGACCGCGCGCGGCCCGAGCAGCGCATTTCCGGCATGACGGGAAATCCGCTCCTGGTCGTCTTTCTCGACCGTGCGGTGAACAACTTCGCGATGCTGGCGGGCGGCAGCCGGCCTTACCTCAAGAACCGCTTCAAGCAGCAGCTCGACGGCGGCACCACCGTGGAACCGGTTGCGATCGACTACAAGGGTCGAAAGGTTGAGGGCTACCGGGTGAAGCTTACGCCCTACGCCGGCGATCCCAACGCGCTCAAGATGCAGGGCTACGATGGGAGCTCGTTCGAAATCGTCGTCAGCGATCAGATACCGGGTCATTTTGCCGAGACGCGCTCCGTCTACGCGAGCCCGCAAGAGCTGAGCCCGCGGCTCGAGGAGCGGATCGTTCTCGATGGAGTCGGAGCGATCAAATGATTGCCACCCGGGCCACGCTCGCCGCGCTCTCAGCCGTCACCGCAGTGGCGCTGCTCGCTGCCGTCCCGTCGCGGGCGGTCGAGCTGCCGCACAACGACTATCCGACGATCGCCCGTGCGGACTACGTGTTCGCATGCATGCAGGTCAACGGGCAGACTCGTGAGGTTCTCGAGCGCTGCTCATGCTCGATCGATGCCATCGCCGAGCTGTTGCCGTACTCGGACTACGAGGAGGCGGAGACGGTCATGAGCGTGGTGCAGCGGGGCGGCGAGAACGTCTCCATGCTCCACGGTCCCATCTTCCAGGAGAAGATCAAGAAGCTGAAGCGCGCCCAAGTCGAAGGCGAGCTGCGCTGCTTCTGAGACGTACTCTTTCCCGAGGGGATCACTCTCGCGACGACTAACGAAAACGCCGCCCGCACCTCCTGTGCGGGCGGCGTTTTCGTATGACACCCAGCTCGGACAAGCCGGAAGCCTTTCATGGGGCAAGCACGCCGCGGCGCGGCGCCTACGAACCCTTCGGCGACTGACGGATCGTGTAGGTCGCCCCGCTGGTATCCTTGGCGACGACGCTGATCTCGTTGTCGAGGCCCGAGCCGTAGGTGAAGCGGAGGTTGGGGTTCTCCGACAGCGAGATGCCGCCTTCCATCTCGAACACGACGTCCTTGCCGCGGCGGACCTCCATGCTCTGGATGTACTTCGCCGGAATGTAGAGGCCGGTGAGCTGGTTCATCTGCATCCCGGAATAATTGGGATGGCGGATCATAACCTGCGCCTCCTGCATCAGCGGAGACTGCTGGCCCTCGCGCATGCGCAGCTTCATCTTGCCGAGCTCGGCGAGCGCCTGCTCCTGGTCCTTCAACGCGGGCGCCGAGCAACCGCCCGCTGCCTTCACGTATTTCGTCGCCATGTGCAGCTTGCCGTCCGACGTTTCGAGCACGGCGCGGATGTTCGAATACATGTCGACTCGCACGCGGGTCTCGATGACGCGCTCTCCCGAGCCGGCCGCGGGACCGAAGGTGAACGTAGCGGCCACGGGCATCGGGTTCTTCTCGATGACGAGCGCCAGGGACTTGGCAGTTTCCGCGACGCTCGCTGGCACACGAAGCGTGATCGGCACGAGCGCGGCATCGTCGGCGCGCACGGGCGCCTCGAGAACCACCGCGCCGTCCTCCTCGGCGATATCGCGGGCCGCGTAAAGATCCTTGCGGATGCCGGGCCACATGTCTTCGTCGGCGGCCTGGGCGAGGGCCGGCATGGGCGTCAGGGCTGCAATCGCCAGAGACGCTAGGCCGACGATCGCGCCGCCTGCTCGCCGCATGACGCGGGGCAGGTACGACATGGTCGGGCCGTGGTCGATCTTCTTGGCAGGGAACATTGTTGTTTCTCCTTCCTCCCACCGCCGGGCACGGCTGCATCGGCCGAACTCTCGGGCTTTTCCATCCTACTCGAAATCGGTGCGCCGATCACGAGCCCATGGTGATTGGGCGCGGTTGCCGCTTATTCCCATTCGAGTTCGGCGAATGCAGCCGAAACGTTACGCGGGTGGAACTCGTCGAAAAGCTCCCAGTTCGCACGTTCACCCTCAGCCGCGGTGCGCATGGTCTCGCTCATGCTGCGACCCTTGGCGATGGCGTCCCGGACGTCGGTGGCAATGGCCTGCAAGTACTGCAACATCGGCGTCGCGGCCGCGGGCCAGGGCATGGAGGCCGGGCCGTGTCCAGGGACGATGCGCTCGGCGGGAGTAGCGCTCAGCTCCTCGAGCAAAGAGATCCAGCCCCGGATCGATCCGTCGAGAGCGGGAACGTGCCCGGAGAAGATCAGATCGCCAACGAATAGGGTTCCGGTCGCTTCGTCACGAACGGTGAGGTCATTGTCGGTGTGGGCCGTGCGGCGTGCGACGAGCTCCAGCCTGCGGCCGCCGAGATCGAGGCTGGTCGTCGTTTCGACGGCCATGTCCGGGAGCACGATTTCGGTGCCGGCGAAGGCCTCATCGCCAGCCGCCGTCTTGTTGGCGGCGATATAGCGCTCAGCCCGCGCCGTGAGCGCCGCCGCAAGCTTGTGATGGCCGACGAAATGGGTGCCATCCCCCCGGAATGCGGCGTTCCCGAGAACATGGTCGGGGTGCATGTGGGTGTTGACGACATAACGGACGGGCAGCGGAGTGACGCCACGGATCGCCTGATGCAATTCTTTGCCGAACGCCGCCGTGCCGCCGGTATCGATCACGGCCACGCATTCTCCGCCAACGACGAATCCGCAGTTGGAAATATCGCCGCGATTGGCAGGCGTGTAGCCGGGGGCATGCTCGCCCCGGTGCACGAATACCCCCGGCGCCACTTCGACGAGTGTCGTAGCGTGCGCAGCAGCGTCACTCGGAAACGCTCGATAAAACAATAGGCTGCCGATAATCCCGGACAGCAGCTGGCGACGGTCGAGGCCAAGTCCGCCGGCCTTTAGCATCCCAATCCAGTTCACTTCGCCACCTGCCGCTCCGCGTTCAGCCGCTCTCCCATTGTCGGACGTCCCGCGTGAGCTGGCCAATCAAACCCTTGCGAGCCGTTTTGCTTTTTTGGCGGACAATCAGACGTGCGGCGCACCATTTGGCGCTGCGCCGCAATAAGCCGCTTAAATTCGCGGATATAATGGGTCAGCTTCGTTGTCTCATTTTGTTCTGGTCTGCATCTGGATTGACCGCGACCCAGATACCTTTCGACCTTTGTCTTGCAACGCCTGACAAAAAATGCCTAGATGCCGTCCGGTAGCTGCGACTTCAGGCCCCACCGCGACGATCTGTCCGGGGTCGTTTCGTAGGTCCTACGGAGCATAAGCAACAGGACGTTCCCCAAGTCCGCTCCTAGGCCCGTGACACGCTGACGACAGCTGCCGCTTGCAAGCGTGGCAAGAACCTTAAGGAGGAAGCGCAATGCGCAAGAGTGCACTAACAGGTGCATTGCTGGCGACGACGTTTATCGCTTCGCCGGTCCTGGCGAACGACAACGTTTCGAAGCTGGTAAGTGACCCCAACAACTGGGTCCTGCAGACCGGTGACTACTTCAACCAGCGCTATTCGAAGCTGGATCAGATCAACAAGAGCAACGTCAAGGACCTTAAGGTCGCGTGGACCTTCTCGACCGGCGTGCTCCGCGGTCACGAGGGTTCGCCCATCGTGGTCGGCGACACGATGTGGGTTCACACTCCGTTCCCGAACATCGTCTACGCTCTCGACCTCAACAACGACGGCCGGATCATCTGGAAGTACGAGCCCAAGCAGGATCCGTCGGTCATTCCCGTCATGTGCTGCGACACGGTGAACCGTGGCCTCGCATATGCTGACGGCAAGATCTTCCTCCACCAGGCTGACACCACCGTCGTCGCGCTCGACGCGAAGACCGGCAAGGAAGTCTGGAAGGCCGTGAACGGCGATCCGAAGAAGGGCGAGACCAACACCGCGACCGTTCTGCCGGTCAAGGACAAGGTCATCGTCGGCATCTCGGGCGGCGAGTTCGGCGTGCAGTGCCATGTCACCGCTTACGACATGAACACCGGCAAGCAGGTCTGGCGCGCTCACTCGGTTGGTCCGGACGATCAGATCAAGTTCGACCCCGAGAAGACGATGTCGCTCGGCAAGCCGGTCGGCAAGGACAGCTCGCTCAAGACCTGGCAGGGCGACCAGTGGAAGATCGGCGGCGGCTGCACCTGGGGCTGGTATTCGTACGATCCCGAGGTCAACCTGATGTACTACGGGTCGGGCAACCCCTCGACCTGGAACCCCACGCAGCGTCCGGGCGACAACAAGTGGTCGATGACGCTGTTCGGGCGTGACGTCGACACCGGTGTGGCCAAGTGGGCCTACCAGATGACGCCGTTCGACGAGTGGGACTACGACGGCATCAACGAGGTGATCCTCGCCGACGTCGATGTGAAGGGCAAGAAGCGCAAAGTCGCCGTGCACTTCGATCGTAACGGCCTCGGCTACACCCTCGACCGTCACACCGGTGAGCTTCTCGTCGCCGAGAAGTACGATCCGGCTGTGAACTGGACGACGGGCGTCGAGATGGACGCTTCGAAGCCGAACTACGGCCGTCCGTATGTCGTCGACAAGTACTCGACGGCGAAGGGTGGCGCGGACGTGAACACGAAGGGCATCTGCCCGGCGGCTCTGGGTTCCAAGGACCAGCAGCCGGCCACCTTCTCGCCGAAGGCCGGCCTGTTCTTCGTCCCGACCAACCACGTCTGCATGGACTACGAGCCCTTCAAGGTTTCGTACACGGCTGGTCAGCCCTACGTCGGCGCCACGCTGTCCATGTTCCCGGCTCCGAACAGCCATGGCGGAATGGGCAACTTCATTGCCTGGGATGCCGGCGCTGGCAAGATCGTCTGGTCGAAGCCTGAGCCGTTCTCCGTCTGGTCCGGCGCTCTCGCGACCGCTGGCGACGTCGTCTTCTACGGTACCCTCGAGGGCTACCTGAAGGCCGTCGATCCGAAGGACGGCAAGGAGCTGTTCAAGTTCAAGACCCCGTCGGGCATCATCGGTAACGTGATGACCTACGGCCACAAGGGCAAGCAGTACGTCGCGATCCTCTCGGGTATCGGCGGCTGGGCAGGCATCGGTCTCGCGGCCGGCCTCACCAACCCGAACGACGGTCTCGGCGCCGTCGGTGGCTACGCGGGCCTGAAGAACTACACCGCTCTCGGTGGCGTCCTGACGGTCTTCTCACTCCCATAACAAGAAAATAGCCAGCAACTCTTCCGGCGCGGGCCAAATCGACCCGCGCCGGTTTCGATTCAAGTAGAGACCGATCACCGCCCGGAAGCCCACCAGCGCAAGACCGCCAGAGCGCGTTTTGAGAGCGCGTTTTGCCGGTGCGTTTGGGACCAGCGGTGTCGATCACCGCAAGTTGATGTCGGCAGTCGCGAAGCGGTCAACCAAAGCCGCGCCAATGGCGTACTTTTCTGTTGTCGCCTGTCCGCCGCTCGCCAGCCGCCTCTGCGACACCCGCGAGCAAGGGCAGGTGGTGCCGGGCGGTGGTGCTTCGGGCCAGGGTGGCTGAACGTTCGTCCTGGCCAGTTGTCGCGACCGAAGATTGCCCGGGCTCAAGCCGCCGGGGAGCTCGCTAAGCGTTCTTGAAGCGCGAAGCTGGCCTCGACCGGCAAGGGTTGCGGAAAGTCCGTGTCCGCGGGCCTTGCTCGGCGGACCAATGAAAACAACTCGAACGACGATAAGAGGAAGCGCGTGACGAAGTCCCATAATCTGGCCCGCCGCAATGTCCTGGGTATCGCGGCAGCGATCGCCGGTCTTTCCGTCGTGGCGTCGACGCCGGTTCTGGCCGTCGGCCCCGAGATGGTCACCCTCGAGGATGGCTCGAAGACCCAGAAGGGCGCAAAGGAGCAGGACGGCAAGTGGACCACGCCGGACGGCGATCCGACCTATCACGTCAAGAAGGACGGTACCCTCGATTGGTACGCGTACTCCGGGTTCCGGCGCTATCACTCCGAATGCCACGTCTGCCATGGTCCCGAGGGCGAGGGCTCGACCTATGCCCCGGCTCTGAAGGACTCGCTGAAGACGCTCAACTATTCTGACTTCATCGGCGTCGTCGCTTCGGGCCGTATCCGTCACCTGCCCGGCGGCCAGGAGAGCGTGATGCCCGCGCTCGGCGACAACAAGAACGTCATGTGCTACGTCGACGACATCTACATCTATCTCAAGGCCCGTTCCGACGACGCTGTCGGCCGTGGCCGTCCTGTCGGCCGTGACGAGAAGCCCGACGCCGCCAAGGAATTCGACAAGGCGTGTTTCGGTGGCTAATGCTCGATCCGTCGTCGCGCGGGGGCTCTGCGGCGCGATTGCCGCGCTGCTGAGCCTCGTCGCCTTGCCCAGCGCACAGGCGGCGGAAGGCCAGAAGGCCGATCTCGTCAACCGCCGCGTGCTGCGCGTGTGCTCGGATCCCGCTAACTTGCCCTTCTCCAACCAGAAGGGTGAGGGTTTCGAGAACCGTATCGCCGACATCGTCGCGGACGAACTGAAGATCCCGGTCGAGTACACTTGGTTTCCGCAGGCGACGGGCTTCATCCGCCGCACACTGTTCGCCAAGGCTTGCGATGTCGTCATCGGCTTCGCGCAGGGCGACGAGTTCGTGCTCAACACGAACCATTATTATCGCTCCACCTATGCGCTCCTCTATCGCAAGGGGAAGGGTCTCGACGGCGTCGCCAGTCTCGCCGACGAGCGTCTCAAGGGCCGCCGAATCGGCATCATCGCCGGCACGCCGCCAGGCGATATCATGACGACGCTCGGGCTGATGGGCCATGCCCGTCCGTATCCCCTCACCGTGGACCGCCGTTACGAATCCCCCGCCGAGCGGATGATCGAGGATATTCGCAAGGGTGAGGTCGATGCCGGAGTCCTCTGGGGGCCGATCGCAGGCTTCTTCTCCCGCCGGGGAGGGGAGGAACTCGTGGTCGCACCACTGGTCAAAGAAGCAACAGGTCCGCGCATGGCCTATCGCATCACCATGGGTGTGCGCCAAGGCGACGACGTTTGGAAGCGTCAGTTGAACGACATCATCGCCAAACGTCAGGGCGACATGGACAAGGTGCTGCTCGACTACGGCGTGCCGCTGCTCGACGAGAGCAATAACCTGATCACCGCGCCCCGCAAGTAGCGGCGCGGTGAGGCTGGCGGCGGTGCCTGCTCTATGCACCACCGATGGAAGCTACCTCGCGCGGGAGGATACCGGTGTGAACAAGCACAGTGGCCGCCGAACCGGGGGCGCCGCCGCCTGGAAAGTCGCGCTGGCGATCTGCACGTTTTCCGGCACCCTGATGGCGCTGTCCGGGCAACCGGCCATAGCCGCCGATGGAGCTGCGCCAGCCCACACCATCGAACCTGTCAAGATCGAAGAGCCAGCGGACTACCGCACCGACCACTACAACTCTCCGGTGCCCGCCACGCTCAAGGGGGCCCGCGTCGTCGATGCCGTGATGGCGATGGCCGAGCACGAAAAGCGCGTCTCGATCCTGATCGACGTCTACCCGCGCGCACCGAAACCCGCGGGCCTGCCGCCCGGAACCATCTGGCGCAGCGCCAAGCACCTCAGCATCGCCGGCTCCTATTGGCTGCCAAACGTCGGTTACGGAAAGCTGGCGCCAGAACCCGAAGCCTATTTCCGCGCAGGTCTCGAGCGCCTCACGGGCGGCGATAAGGCGAAGTCGCTTGTGTTCTTCTGTCTCGCGGACTGCTGGATGAGCTGGAACGCAGCCAAACGCGCGGTCGAGTGGGGCTACACCAACATCGCCTGGTTTCCGCAGGGGACCGACGGCTGGCGCGACAACGGTGGCGATCTGGTGAGCGTGGAGCCCGAGACCTTCGAAACCGCCGCGGGCCCGGCCACGAAGCCCGGGCCCTGAGGGTCCGCTGCTACTCGTGGTCCGTTCTGCAGTGGCTCGTACGTGAGCAGGCACACCGCGCCACGTCATCCGGCCGGCACGGCGGCTGCAACTCCGTCAATGGCGGCTGATGAACACCGCATGGTAGGCGCCATCGTCGTCGACCTCGAACATCTCGCGGATCTTCGGGTGGCGCAGCGGCTTGCCCGTGTTGTCGGGCAGCAGGTTCTGCTCCGAAACGTAGGCGACGTACTCCGTCTCCGCGTTTTCCGCCAGCAGGTGATAGAACGGCTGATCCTTGGACGGGCGGATTTCCTCGGGGATCGACAGCCACCATTCTTCCGTGTTGGCGAAGACGGGATCGATATCGTAGACGACACCACGAAACGGGTAGAAACGGTGACGCACGACATCACCGACCGCAAACCGCGCCTTGCGTGATGCCCGCGCGGCGTCGGCTGCCGATTTGCGGCCACGCGCCGTCTTGGCCTTTGCCGGAGCCTTGACATTGGCTTTCGCGGCGCGCTTCGGCGTCGGGGGCTTCGGGTCGCTCTTCGGTGACGACCGCGTCATGGCGTCCGCTGGGTTTGCCTGAGCCTTGGCCTCGCTCGCCGCTTTTCCACGCAGCCCTCGACGCGGCGCGCGCTTGGCGGCCGTTCGCGGCTTCGTCTTGGGCTTCTGCTCGGTCATGCTCCTCCCCGGACTCTCATCATCGCAGTTTAGCACGGAAGCGGCGGCTTGGGCGGGGTGAGCGCCCCACCCTGCACGGGCACAGGCCCCACCCATGGTGCCGCCCGCACGCCGTCAAAGACCGTACGCCGCCGCCATGGCGGGGTCCTTAGAGGCGACCAATTTGGCAAGATCGACGATCACCTTGGCCTGCTTCCAGGTAGCGTCGTCCTGCATCTTGCCATCGATCATCACCGCGCCGGTGCCGTCCGGCATGGCGTCGAGGATGCGCTTGGCGAAAAGCACCTCCTTCACGTCCGGAGAAAACACCCGCTTGGCGATCTCGATCTGCGAAGGATGCAGCGACCAGGCTCCAAGGCATCCTTGCAGGAAGGCGTTACGGAACTGCGCCTCACAGGCGGCACTGTCGGAGAAGTCACCGAACGGACCGTAGAACGGCTTGAGACCATACGAGAGGCACGCATCCACCATCTTGCCGACGGTGTAATGCCAGAGGTCCTGCTGGTAGCGCGTGCGCGGGGCTTCACCTGCAGCGTCAGCCAGCACCTGATAGTCGGGATGGCCGCCACCGACGCGGGTCGTCTTCATGCCGCGGGAAGCGGCAAGGTCCGCCGGGCCGAGGCTCATTCCGTGCATACGGGGAGAAGCGGCCGCGATCGCCTCGACGTTCTTCACGCCCTCGGCGGTCTCGAGGATCGCGTGAATGAGAATCGGCCGGTTGACGCCGTGACGGGCTTCGAGCTGGGCGAGGAGCTGGTCGAGGTAGTGGATGTCCCACGGCCCTTCGACCTTCGGCAGCATGATGACGTCGACCTTGTTGCCGGCCTCGGCGACGATCTCGGTGATGTCGTCGAGCGCCCACGGACTGTTCAGGCAGTTGATGCGTGTCCAAAGCCCGGTCTGGCCGAAGTCGTGCTCGCGCGCCATCGACACGAAGCCCTTGCGCGCCACTTCCTTCTCGCCGGCCGGAATCGCATCCTCGAGGTTGCCGAGCACGACGTCGACCTGCTTGATCGTATCCTTGAGCTTGGCCCGGATTTTCTCGTTGTGCGGAGGAATGAAGTGGATCATGCGCTCGAGGCGCACGGGCAGCGCGCGATAAGGCTCGGGCGCGCCGATGGCCAGGGGGGCGAAGTGCTTGGCGGGGGTGCGGGTGGCGGTCATCGGCAGTGCTTGTCCCTCGAGGATGCGGAATCCGAATTTGTGCGGCGCACTCTAGGGGGCGTGAAGGCAGGAAGGAAGCCCATTTTCGTCGATGCGGCAGGTGGGACCTAGCTACGACATGGAACGCGGAACAAAGAAGGGGCGGTCCGCTCTGCGAACCGCCCCATGACTCGGACGACGTTGCGACCGATCACATGCGAATGACGGCACCCGCGATCGAGCGGGCGCGGGTGCGCACGGCCCCGCCGTCATTACCCGACTGGACCAGCCAGCGTCCATTGGCGGCCTGGCCGACGATCTGCCCCACGTGATGGCGCCAGACGACGACGGCGCCAACCTGCGGCGACGACGGGCTGCCGTAGTTGCGCCAGTTCCAGGCGAGATTGAGGTGAGAGCCACCGCCGCGCTGCGTGCGCATCCACCAGCCGCACCACTTGCCGGGGCGCGGGCCGGCCGAATAACGCGAGCCGGACGAGTAGCTGACGTTCGACACTTCGCTGTTGCGATATTCGCTGCGGCTGCGATAGCTGCTGCGCGAGGCGTACCGGCGCGACGTGGCGCGGCGCGACGACGCGCTGCGGTTGTGGCGCACGCCGCGCTTGGCGACCTTCTGGCCAGAGCTGTACGACTTCGAATAGTGCGACTTGCGATGCGGGGCTGCGTCCGCGGTCGAAACCAGGGCCGGCAGCATCACGATCGCGGCCAGCAGAGCGAAGATCTTCTTGCTCATGTCTTTCTCCTAGGCGTTTTTGAACACCCGGCCAATGCTCGGCCAATTGTGGCAAAATCGTGGGAGAGACAACTCGTGCGACAAATTTGCCCACTTATTCCGTGACTTGTTTGAAGGCGTTCAATTCCATTTATTTTCGTTAAATCCTGATGTTGGAGGTCAGGTCGCGACATTCCGGCATCGGAACGCACAGCCTCGCCAAAATCGGGAATTTGCGACAATCTAAAATTGCGGACGGGAAGTGGGAGAGGCATCGCGAACCCGGGCGTGTAGCGCCGGGCCGAGCCCGCGGGGGATGAAAAAATGCATATTGCGGCGCACCAATTCGTGCCGCTTACTGGGTGAGAATCATGGCCCGTTGACGGTCCGCCGGCCGTGCAGCAATCCGGGCCGCCCGCGGGGGCGAGGCCAGCTACCGCACTTGGCCGGTATTGACTCTTGCCCAGGCCCCACGCTTAAAGCCGCCACAACTCAATTATGACGGATTGTGGGGCGGCGATGGCGATCGCGTTCGTATTTCCAGGACAGGGCAGTCAGGACGTAGGCATGGGCCGCGAGCTCGCCGAGACGTTCGCGGCCGCGCGCGAGGTGTTCGAAGAGGTCGACGAGGCGCTCGGCCAGAAGCTCTCTCAGCTTATGTGGGAGGGACCGAAGGAAACGCTGACGCTGACCGAGAACGCCCAGCCCGCGCTGATGGCCGTCTCGATGGCGGTGATGCGCGTGCTCGAGCGCGAGAAGGGCTTCAAGCTCGCCGACAAGGTCAAGTTCGTCGCCGGCCATTCGCTCGGAGAGTATTCCGCGCTTGCGGCGGCCGGAGCCTTCAGCCTCGCGGATGCGGCGCGGCTGCTGAAGCTGCGCGGGCAGGCGATGCAAAAGGCGGTTCCCGTCGGCGAAGGCGCGATGTCCGCCCTGCTCGGTGTCGGTCTCGACGTGGCGCAGAAGGTGGCCGAGGCGGCCGCGCAGGGCGACGTCTGTCAGGTCGCCAACGACAACGAGCCGACGCAGGTCGTGCTCTCGGGCCATAAGCGTGCGCTCGATCGCGTGCCGGAGGTCGGCAAAGCTCTGGGCGTGCGCCGCGCGGTGCCGCTGCCCGTGTCCGCGCCATTCCATTGCGCGCTGATGCAACCCGCCGCCGAAGCGATGGCGGAAGCGCTGGCCAAGGTCACCATCAATGCGCCGGTCGTGCCGGTCGTCGCCAACGTGCTGGCCTCGCCGATTTCCGATCCCGATGAGATTCGCCGCCGGTTGGTTGAACAGGTGACGGGCACGGTGCGTTGGCGCGAGTGCACACTTTATATGGTGGCGCACGGCGTCACGGACGTTTACGAAATCGGAGCTGGCAAGGTCCTCGCCGGCCTCGTCAAGCGCATCGAAAAGTCGCTGAACGCCTCGAGTCTCGGCACGCCCGCCGATCTGGAGGCCGCGGTCGGCCTCGTCTGACGCGCGCAAACTGCACCCACGAAGGATAAGAGACCCATGTTCGATCTGACCGGCAAGACGGCGCTCGTGACTGGCGCGACAGGTGGCATCGGCGGCGCCATCGCCCGTGCCTTCCACAAAGCCGGAGCGACGGTCGCGGTCTCGGGCCGCCAAGTCGAAAAGCTCGAGGCACTGAAGGGCGAGCTCGGCGACCGCATTGTCGTCGTGCCGTGCGACCTCGCCGACCGCGCCGCCGTCGGCAAGCTCATCGACGAGGCCGTGAAGGCGGTCGGCGGCCGTCTCGACATCATCGTCAACAACGCCGGACTGACCAAGGACAACCTGTTCATGGTGATGAAGGACGAGCAGTGGGACGACGTCATCGCCGTCAACCTGACGTCCACCTTCATGATCTGCCGGGCCGGCGCGCGCCACATGATGCGTTCGAAGTCGGGGTATGGCCGCATCATCAACATCGCGTCGGTCTCGGGCGTGTTCGGCAATCCGGGACAAGGCAATTACGCCGCCTCCAAGGCTGGCATGATCGGTATGACGAAGAGCCTCGCCCGCGAGGTCGCCTCGCGCGGCATCACGGCAAACTGCATCGCGCCGGGCTTCATCAAGACGGCGATGACGGACGTCCTCAACGACAAGCAGACCGAGGAGATCGCCAAGATGATTCCGGCCCAGCGCTTCGGCGCGCCGGAGGACATCGCTGCCGCGGCCCTTTATCTGGCAAGCAACGAAGGCGGATACGTCACTGGGCAGACCCTTCATGTGAACGGCGGCATGGCCATGATCTGAGGGGAAGGGGCGCGGCGGACCGGTGCTGGAAATGCCGCGTGAAGTATGTTAACGAGCCATCGGTTTTCGCCTGCGGAAATTGGGGAAAAGCCCAATCTCCAAGGGTTCGGCCGGTGTCTCGAGGTTCGGACTCGTGTACCGGCTGACTGGCAGGCGTATGCACGTGCCGGCCACGAGTTTGCCGCTCGAATTCCAACGGTGCCGGAGCCTTTCCGGCTCCAGCGGTTTGAGTGTGGCTTTCCATTGTGCGATCACACTATCAACCAGATCACCAGTTCCAAAGAACGCGAGGAAATACGATGAGCGACGTGGCTGAGCGCGTGAAGAAGATTGTCATCGAGCACTTGGGTGTCGAGGCCGAGAAGGTCACCGAGAACGCCAGCTTCATCGACGATCTTGGCGCAGACAGCTTGGATACGGTCGAGCTGGTCATGGCGTTCGAGGAAGAGTTCGGCTGCGAGATTCCCGATGATGCCGCCGAACACATCCTGACCGTCGGCGACGCCGTGAAGTTCCTCGAGAAGAACGCCAGCGCGGCCTAAGCGGCAATCCGGCTGCCGTTCCGTCGAATCCTCAGCGTGGGAGTCGACAGGCCGTGCAGCCGGGCTGACGTTCGATAACCCCGCTACCGTTGGCGCCGGCTCCCTCGTCGCGCGCGGCGGACGGGGTGTCTGCCAACTGTCACGTCTCAGATCGTGATGCGGCTCGCCTGCAAGTTGAGCAGGGTGCGTGTCGTGGCACTTGTTTGGCGGCGACTTCGCCAGAAGTGGCCCGGAAGTGGCACCGAGAAGTGGCACCGAATGGTGAGTTCTCCGCTCGCTGACGCGTGTTTCCCTCACGCGGGCCGGGCCGATTGTCAAACCACCGGTGGGCCGCTTGCCGATTTGCCGCGACCTTCCGCGGTGGCTCTGTCGCCCGAAGTTGTCGCTCCGCGCCGGGAATTGGGCTGGCGTTGCTTGTTCGGCGCCAGCGCTCGCGCTACATGCCGGTCTGTTGTGCGCCGCTGCATGACGCCGGGCTTCGTGCTCGGCTAGACTAGCCAAGTCTCCGCTGCTCCCTGCCAGGCATCCATGCAGGTAGGGTGACTGTCTCAAACTCCATCGAGGTTGGTAGTTCAGCCATGCGCCGTGTCGTCGTAACAGGTCTCGGTCTCGTCACTCCGCTCGGATGCGGCGTCGAAGCGACGTGGAAGCGTCTGCTCGCCGGCGAGAGCGGCGCTCGGCGTATCGAGGAGTTCGACGCCTCCGATCTCTCTTGCCAGATCGCCAACTTCGTTCCGCGCGGCTCCCTCGCCGACGGAAAGTTCAACGGCGACGACTGGATGGAGCCGAAGGAGCAGCGCAAGGTCGACGATTACATCATCTACGCCGTCGCCGCCGCCGATCAGGCGATCAAGGACTCGGGCTTCGTCGCCGATACCATCGAGAAGCAGGAGACGACGGGCGTCCTCATCGGCTCGGGCATCGGTGGCCTTTCGGGTATCGCCGACACGTCTCTGCTGCTCAAGGACAAGGGGCCGCGACGCATCTCGCCGTTCTTCATTCCCGGCCGTTTGATCAACCTCGCGGCGGGCTACGTCTCGATCAAGCACAAGCTCAAGGGTCCGAACCACGCGGTCGTCACCGCCTGCGCGACCGGCACCCACGCCATCGGCGATGCGGCCCGTCTCGTTGCGCTGGGCGACGCCGAGGTGATGGTCGCGGGCGGCACCGAAAGCCCCATTTGCCGTATCGGCATGGCCGGCTTCATCGCCTGCCGCGCTCTTTCGACCGGGTTCAACGAAAATCCAACAAAGGCATCGCGCCCCTACGACAAGGACCGCGACGGCTTCGTGATGGGCGAGGGCGCCGGCGTTGTCGTACTCGAAAGCCTCGAGCACGCCCAAGCGCGCGGGGCCAAGATCTACGGCGAGGTGATCGGCTACGGCATGTCGGGCGACGCCTTCCACATCACCGCTCCCGCCGAGAACGGCGACGGCGCTTACCGCTGCATGCGGGCGGCCCTGAAGAATGCCAAGGTCGGCACGGGCGACATCGATTACATCAACGCCCACGGCACTTCGACGCCGATGGGCGACGAGATCGAGCTTGGTGCGGTGGAGCGGTTGTTCGGGAACACCGCCGCGCGGCTGGCGATGTCGTCGACCAAGTCGGCAATCGGCCACCTGCTCGGTGCGGCGGGTGCCGTCGAAGCGATCTTCTCGTTGCTCGCCATGCGCGACCAGATCGCTCCGCCGACGCTCAACCTCGACAATCCATCCGTCGAGACACGGATCGACCTCGTGGCGCACAAGGCTCAGCCGCGTGAGATCAACACGGTTCTGTCCAACTCGTTCGGATTCGGCGGCACCAACGCCTCGATCGTCATGCGTCGGGTCTCCTGACCAGGACGCAGGATGCTGCGCCCGGGGTTTGTGCCGGCCAAGCGATCTTGTGCGTCGATCGGCCTTGAGGAACTGCCGGGATCTGTCCTGCCGGATAAACCCGGACGGTTGATCGGCCGCTGTTGACATGCGTCCACCTAGACCGGCCGGCGGGAATGCGTCGTCCGGTCCGGTGTTTCGCCACATTTTTGGGGCGTTTCATCGCTGGTGCGCCCCTGAACGAGCGGCGATCGAAATGGCGGCGCGACAGCAAGGCGAGGTTCGTCCAGCGGCGATGAGCAATCAACAGCCAGGTGCACCACAGCAGCGCAGGCCGGACATCACGGCCGGCAAGCGTCCGCAGACGCCGCGCAGCCCCGCCGAGCAATTGCAGCCGGGATCGCCGCCTTCGCGCCCGCGCCGCAAACGTCCGAAAGCCCCCCCATCACGCCGGCTGACCGGCTTCGCCCGCTTCGTCAGCGGCATTTTCACGATCGCGCTGGCCGCCATGGTGGTGAGTGGCCTTGCCATGCTCTGGCTCTACCACGAGTTCGAGCGCGCCGGTCCGCTGGCCGTGACGAGGACAGTCGGCGTGCCGAAAGGCGAGGGGCCGATCGAGATCGCTGCTCGCCTCGAGCGCGAAGGTATCATCTCGAACCGCTGGGCGTTCGTCGCAAGCCACTACGTCCGCAATCTGATGTCGCAAGGCAAGCCCGCGGTGCTGAAGGCGGGCGAATACGAGATCCGCAAGTCGGCGAGCATGTCCCAGGTGCGCGCGACGATCGTCGAGGGCAAATCGATCCTGCACAAGGTCACGTTGCCCGAAGGCCTGACCAGCGCGCAAATCATCGAGCGGCTCACGGCCGAGGAAACGCTGACCGGCGAGATCACCGAGATTCCACCCGAGGGTTCGCTGCTGCCCGATACCTATCGCTTCTCGAAAGGCACGACGCGCCAGGAAATCGTGGACCGCATGGTCAGCGAGCAGCAAAAGTTCCTCGCCGCCATGTGGGAGAAGCGTAAAGCTAATCTGCCGGTCTCGACACCCGAGCAGGCCCTTGTCCTCGCGTCCATTGTTGAAAAGGAGACGGGCCGCGCCGACGAGCGCCAGCGCGTTGCCGCCGTGTTCGTGAACCGGTTGCGCAAGAATATGCGCCTGCAGTCGGACCCGACCATCGTGTACGGCCTCGTCGGCGGCAAGGGCAGCCTAGGGCGCCCGATCACCCGCTCGGATATCGACAGCAAGACGGCCTACAATACGTATCAGATCAACGGCTTGCCACCTGGCCCGATCTGCAACCCGGGCCGATCCGCGATCGAGGCGACCCTCGACCCGGCGGAAACGCAGGACCTCTATTTCGTCGCCGACGGCAGCGGTGGGCACGCGTTCTCCGAGACGCTGAAGGAGCACAACGCGGCCGTCTCCAACTGGAGAAAGGTCGAAAAGCAGGCGCGTGACGAAGCTGCGAGCCAGCCGAGTTCGGCGCCGTCTTCGGCGCCCCTTCCCCAGGCCGCGCCGGCGACAGCTCCGACTACGCCCAGCGCGGTTGAAGGCGCTATCCCGGTCGCTCCGTCAGCGACACGCGCCGTCTCGCGTCCCGCACCACCCGCCGCAAACGCCGCAGGCAGCACCACGACGCCCGGCCAATCCGCGGCGTTGCCACAGGTCATCCACCTCAATGCAGCCGCGAGCGGGGCGACGAAGGTGAAAACGGCCAAGCCGGAAGCACCTGCTGAAATACCCGCTGCCACCAATTCGGATTCGGCACCTGCCGGCGATGTGCCCCTGCCGGCGCGTAAGCCCAAGCGCTGATCTTCCTCACTTCGAGGTCTAACCAAAGCCCATGCGCCTGCGTGCCCAGGCCGTGCCGCTTGTTGCGCGTTCTGTGAGCAGATAAGGTCCGGCCCGATTCCGATCCCCATTCTGCCTGCGCTGGAACACCGATGTCCCTGAACAGCATGACCGGCTTCGGCCGCGCCGAAGGCTCCTACGAGGGCCAGAGCTGGGTATGGGAGGTTCGCAGCGTCAACGGCCGCGGTCTTGACGTGCGCCTGCGCCTTCCACCCGGCAGCGACGCCCTCGAAGCCCGTGTGCGCGAAGCCCTCGCGCGCCGCTTCAGCCGGGGCAGCATCTCTATCAATCTCGCCGTTCAGCGGACCGGTGGCGTCACCGAAATCCGTTTGAACGAGCAGGCGCTGGCTCAGGTTCTCGCCGCCGCGGACCGTGTTCGCGCGCTGGCGGGGGGCGAGCGGCCACCCGTCGATGCGCTCCTTTCCATGCGGGGTGTTCTCGAGGTCGTCGAGCCGATCGACGACGAGGCGCACCAGAAGCCGCGTCACGACGCCATGGTGGCAAGCCTGGAGCATGCCCTCGGCGATCTAGCCCGCGCCCGCACCCAAGAAGGGGACCGCCTGTCGGTGGTCATCTCGGGTCAGCTCGACGAGATCGGGCGTCTCGTCGCAGAGGTTCGCGAAAGCCCGCTGCGCACGCGGGAGGCGATTGCCGAGCGTCTCGCCGAGCAGGTGCGCCGGCTGGTCGAAGCCAACGGCGTCCTCGATCCCCAGCGCCTGCACCAGGAGGCCGTTCTGCTCGCGACGAAGGCCGACGTGGCGGAGGAGCTCGAACGGCTCGCCTCTCACATCGTCGCCGCACGGGGGTTGATGGAGGAAGCGGGCAGCGTCGGCCGCAAACTCGATTTTCTGATGCAGGAGTTCAACCGCGAGGCCAATACGCTCTGCTCGAAGTCGAATGCCACCGAAATTACCCGTGCCGGGCTCGCCCTCAAGGTGGTGATCGACCAGATGCGCGAGCAGGTGGCGAACATCGAGTGATGGAGGGCGCCGAGGCATCGAGGCCGCCTCGACTGCACCATTTGAAAATGGACCTTGCAGCGGATGTTTGACGACGGCCGTGCGCGAACTGCGACAGGCAACGCTATCGACGGATCAGGGCGAGACGATCATGAACCGGGAACCCCTCAAGCGCCGTGGCCTGCTACTGGTGCTGTCCTCGCCGTCGGGCGCCGGCAAGACGACGCTCGCCAAGCGGCTGCTGGCGGCGGAGCAGGAGAACCTGCACATGTCGGTTTCGGTAACGACGCGCGCCCCCCGACCTGGCGAAGTGGACGGGCGTGATTACACGTTCCTCGATACCACCCGCTTCACGGCACTACGCGATGCCGGCGGCCTGCTCGAATGGGCGGTCGTCTTCGGCAATTACTATGGAACCGAGCGGAGCCAGATCGAAGCCGCCATCGCTCGCGGCCATGACGTGCTGTTCGACATCGACTGGCAGGGCGCGCGCCAGCTTGCAGAACGCATGCCGCACGATCTGGTGCGTGTGTTCATCCTGCCGCCGTCGGGCCGTGCGCTCGAGGAGCGGCTGCGCTCGCGCAACGCCGACTCGGACGACATCGTCGCCAAGCGGATGGCCAAGGCGGCGGACGAGATCAGCCATTGGCCCGAGTACGACTATGTCATCGTCAATCACGACGTCGACGAGAGCTACCGGGCGTTGACCGCCATTCTCACCGCCGAGCGGTTGAAGCGTGAGCGCCAGACTGGCCTCAGTGATTTCGTGCGCGACATCGAGCGCGAGCTCTAGGCATGTCGTCAAGCGCGCAGGGGTTCCGGAAAGCGACGCTTGCCGAGTTCCATGCGATGCTCGCGGCGTCATCGTCGGAACGTCTCGCCGCGCAGATCCGCCGCTTCATGTCGTTCGATCATTGGATCGCGTTCGACGCGGCGGTGCACCACGGTGACCTCGAGCTCGCAGGTTCGCTCCAAGCACCCGCGTATTGCACGCTGATCGACGGCCAGCTCGACGTCGCGGGCAATCTCGACTTGCGCAATCCCGGCATCGAGGAGGGCGGCCTCTTCATCGTCCTCGGTAACGTGACGTGCAACCGGCTGATCGGCGAATACGGCAAATGTGTCTTCATCGATGGTGACGTCGAGGCGCGCGAAGCGATCATCACCGGGTTCCACGATTCCTCGCTCGTCGTGTGCGGCGGCCTTAGCACGCGCCTGTTCATCGGCTGCGACATCGCCGCCGAAGTGGGAGACGGTGCGGTGATGGACTTCGGAGTTGGCACGTGCGTGCCGCTCGGCGGCTTCGAGGTGTCAGGACACAAGGTCGCGCCGTTGAACGACGAGGCCGCCACCGCGCGTGCCGTATGGCCGGAGCCGAAGCAAGAAGGCTACCTGTTCGACGCCGAGCAGTTCGTCGCGCGCATCGACGCCGGGCTGCCGATCCTCAGGTAGCTCCTTGACGGCTGCTCGCCGCCGCGCGACACCTGTCGGATGCCGCGCTGGTCAGCCTCGGGGGAGGCACCATTCGAATTCAGGTCGCCGGCTGCACGGCTGGAGGGGGATTTCGATGGGTCAGCCCGCGCCATTGAGCGCCGCCGAGCGGCGTCGCATCGTCTTCGCGAGCGTGGTCGGCACGACCATCGAATTCTACGATTTCTACATCTACGCGACGGCTGCCGTCTCCGTATTCCCGCTTCTGTTCTTCCCCAAGGGCGAGGGCACCGCGGCGCTGCTCGCTTCGATGGCGACGTTCGGCGTCGCCTTCGTCGCGCGGCCGATCGGCTCGATCCTGTTCGGACATTTCGGCGACCGCGCGGGGCGCAAGGCGACACTCGTCGGCTCACTGCTCCTGATGGGGCTCGCCACGTTCCTCATCGGCCTGCTGCCGACCTACCACCAGATCGGGCTCTTTGCCCCGGCGATGCTGACGGTGCTTCGGTTCTGCCAAGGGCTCGGGCTCGGCGGAGAATGGTCGGGTGCAGCGCTGCTCGCGCTCGAGACGGCCGAGCCGGGGAAAAGAGCCCGCGCTGCCATGTGGCCACAGCTTGGCGCGCCGTTCGGTTTCATCCTCGCCAACGGCTTCTTCCTCGCCCTCACCGTACTATTCGGCTTTAACTCCATTTCGGCGCAAACGGGAGATCATTTCCTCGTCTGGGGCTGGCGCGTTCCCTTCCTGCTGTCGATCGTGATGGTGCTGGTCGGGCTCTACGTGCGCATTCGTCTGCATGAGACGCCGGTCTTCGCGCGCGCGGTCGAGCGCGGCGAGAAACTGAAATCACCCCTTCTGCACGTCATCCGCTCGCACACGCGCGAGCTCGTAATCGGCACGTTCGCGATGGTGGCGACCTACGGCCTGTTCTACCTGATGACGACGTGGATTCTTTCCTATGCGATCGGCAAAGTGGAGCTCGGCTTCCTTGGCATCAGCTACCGCGACTTCCTCGTGCTCCAGCTCATCTCGGTGGTGCTTTTCGCTTTGTTCATTCCCGTCGCCGGGCATCTCGCCGATCATCTCGGACGGCGCAAATTCCTGATCCTGGTGACCCTCGCCATCATCGGTTTCGGCTTCAGCTTCGGCGCCTTCCTCGATCCCGGTGCAATGGGATCGGGAGCCGACGCCAATCGCGGCCGGATGCTGGCGTTCCTCAGCACGGGCATGATTCTGACCGGGCTCACGTTCGGGCCCATGTCGGCGCTGCTGCCGGAGTTGTTCCCAACCAACACGCGCTATACGGGCTCGGGAATCTCCTACAACATGGCGTCGATCATCGGCGCGGCGCTGACGCCCTTCGCGGCGACGTGGATCGTGCTCAACCATGGCGCCGGCGCGGTCGGGTACTATCTCTCGTTCCTCGCCAGCCTCACGTTGATCGCGCTGCTGCTGAGCAAGGAGACCAAGTCGACGAATCTCGAAACGATGGTCGACGAGGCGACAGCGAGCGCCATCGAGGCGACTTCGCCGTAAGCAGACGTTGCGCCCACTCCGACGAGCGGCCGGAGATTCAGCTGTCGACCAGCGAGGCGAGCAGCGCGAACTGCTCCACCGTCAGGCGCTCGGCGCGCTCCTCGGGCGAGATGCCGGCCTTCGCCAGCAGCAGCTCCGGCATCGGCGTCAGCGCCTTGAGGCTCTGGCGCAGCATCTTGCGGCGCTGGCCAAAGGCGGCAGCCGTGACCCGGCCAAGCGTCTTGACGGAGCAAAATGGCTGCGGCGTCTCGCGCGGGACGAGCTCGACGATGGCAGACGAAACCTTCGGCGGCGGCGTGAAGGCTTGAGGCGGCAGCGTCATGACGATCCGCGCCGCGCAGCGCCACTGCGCGATGACGGCGAGCCGCCCATAAGCCTTGGTCCCAGGTGCGGCGACGATGCGCTCCGCCACCTCCTTCTGGAACATCAGCAACATCGCCGAGAACCACGGTGGCCAGGGCTCCGTCTCCAGCCAACCGACCAGCAGCAGGGTGGCGATGTTGTAAGGAAGGTTGGCGGCGATGATCGCTTTGTCGGTGATTTCGCGTCGATGCAACTCGCCCGGCCAGTCGATGGCGAGGGCATCGGCACCGATCACGTCGAGGCGGCCGGGATAGCGCCGCTCGACGTCGCCGAGTGCCATGACTGCGCGGTCGTCGCGTTCGACGGCAATGACGCGGGCAGCCCGCTCGAGCAGCAGCGCGCGGGTCAGCCCGCCCGGTCCAGGCCCGATCTCGACCACGGTGCGACCGTCGAGCGGACCCGCGGCGCGCGCGATTTTCCGTGTCAGGTTGAGATCGAGAAGAAAGTTCTGTCCGAGGCTCTTCTTTGGCGCGAGTTCGTACGTGCGGATGACGTCGCGAAGCGGCGGCAAGCCGTCCGGGCTCGCGCCTGTCGGCGCCGTGTCGTGCTCGTTCTCCGATGCACTCATGAGCGAGCGACCCGGCTTCGACCGCACCGGCGCTCTGCCATCGAGGCCGCCAACCGCAATGCCGCGATCAGGCTCGACGGCGAGGCGACGCCGCGTCCGGCGATATCAAATGCGGTGCCGTGGTCGGGCGAGGTTCGAACGAACGGGAGACCCAGCGTCACGTTCACGCCGGTATCGAACGCCAGCGTCTTCACCGGTATGAGCGCCTGGTCATGATACATGCACAGCACCGCGTCGTAGGTCGCCCGGCGTGCGGCATGAAACAGCGTGTCGGCCGGGTGGGGGCCGGTAATGGCGAGACCTTCGGCGCGGAGCTCGGCGACCGCTGGAGCGACGATGTCGCGATCTTCGAGCCCCATGCTTCCATCTTCGCCAGCGTGCGGATTGAGGCCGGCAATCGCGATGCGCGGCTGCGCGATGCCGAAGTCCCGGTCGAGGGCCGCCGCCATGATCCGCGCCGTCTTGACGATCGATGCGGTCGAGATGGCGCCCGGAACGCGGGCGAGCGCGATGTGGATCGTCAACGGCACGACGCGCAGGAGATCTGAGGCGATCATCATGACGGGCTCGGCCGGTTCGTCCGGCCAGTGGCGCAGCGCGAGATCGGCGAGGAACTCGGTGTGCCCTGGATGGCGGAAGCCCGCGGCATACAGCACGCTCTTGGCGATCGGGTTGGTGACGACGGCCGCGGCTTCCCCTGCGTGAGTGGCGGCGACGGCGCGCTCGATGGCAGCAATGACCGCCGGGCCATTCGCAGCGTCGGGCCGCCCCGGCGCCGCAGGCGTTGCGAGTGGCACGTCGAGGACGGGAACTGAGCGGGCGAACGTCGTCGCGGCCTCTTCGAACCGCCCGATCCGCGCGATTGGAATTTCAAGGCCGAGGAGCCCTGCGCGCGCCGACAACATCTGCGCATCGCCGAGGATGGCGAACGGCGCCAAGTGCTCCACGTCGCGCCGCAGCCATGCGGCGAGCGCGATCTCGGGTCCGATCCCCGCGGGATCTCCCATGGTCACGGCCAGCGGTGGCAATACGCCCGGTGCCATCGTGCGTTCTTGTCCTGGGGTGTGATCTATCGAGATCCGAGCGTTCCGCGCCCGCATGGAAAGCGAGTTCGATAGCCCGAACATCGTCAGGACTGCTATCGGTTGCTTCGATGGATCGCGAACGCGGTTTCCATCACGGTGATAGCACCCTTTGCGACCTGCGCGTGGGCGAACGGGCGCCATGGGCCTGTCGATCTAGCCGGGCGCAGCTCTTTTTTGCAAAGCGGCCGACCTGGGCTTGGCTCGTCCCTCAGAGCGCTTGGCAGAGCCCGCTCTTGGCATCGGCGCGGCAGTCGATCGTCGCATCCTGCCGCAAGTCTTTCATATGACGTTTGGCAAGGATCTCGAGCTCCTTCTGGCGCCGCTCGTCCTTTTCCGACGGTGCCCCGCCACCGGCGCCGGGCGCCCCCGTCTTGCCGGCGCTCGCCGACTGTTTGCGTCCGCACAGCACCCACATCTCGACACCGTCGGCTCCGACGTTCGGCGGAATCATCTGACCTTCCTTCGCGCCGAGCAGCATCGTGCGCGCCGGGTCGGGAATGCTACCGGCGGAGCGCGAGCCCAGATCCTCGAACGTGGCGCCGAAACTCTTGGCGACCTTCTCGGTGCTCTTGCATCCAGCGAATTTCTGCCGGATCTGCTCGGCAACGGCGAGGCGCTCAGCCATAGCCTTCTGGTCGAGCGATGTCGCTGCCAGCACCACGCGCTGCACCGAGACCTCCGTCCCCGCGCTGCCGTCGTCGACCGTTGCCTCCTGGTCGACAAAGCGCTCTACGTCGCGCTCGGTGATCGAGATCTGATAGCCGAAGCGGCGGCGGACGACCTCGTTCCACGAGATCGAAGCACGGAAGCGCTGCTTCATCGTCGAGATGTCGACGCCCATGCCAGCGAGATGCTTGGCGAACTGCTCCTCGTTCATCTTGTTGCGCGAGGCGATGCCGGTGATGATCTTCGAGATCTGCTCGTCGGTGGCGAGGACGTTGTTGCGCTTCGCCTCCTGCAGTTTCAGCCGCTCCTCGACGAGCTCCTTGAGCGCCATTTTGTCGGTGCCCTTGAGCGCGCGCGAGCGGGCCTCCTGCTGAAGCTGATCCATCATCACCTTCTGCTTGCCCTTGACGAACTCCTGCTGGATCTTCTGCAGGTCCTCCTTCGACTTCGGGTTGCGCTTGACGGCGAAGGCACGGAATTCCTCGTTGATCTTGGGATTTTTGACGATCGACTCCCAGCGCTTCTTGGCATTGTCACGGATGTAGCTGCCGACATCGGCGCTGAGGCCGATGAGACGCTGGCGCTGCTCCATCTCGTAGGCGGTTATCGGCTCGTCGTTGACCAGCACGAGGATCTGGTTGCTCGATTCCGCAGGGGCCGGGGCCGTGAGCGCCAAGCCGCCGAGCAAAGCCATCGCCAAGGCGCAGGCAGCGCGGCGGGCACGCATCGCACGCGCAAGGGCGGTTGCAGACGGTCCAGAGAACGTCCCGGCGGACGGCGCGATCGGCGGCATGTATCGAATTCCTGTCGGTGTCGGTGCGACTCGCATGGGATCTCATGTTACTCCGCGAGGAGCGGCGCGGAGCATCCCGGCGCCGGCATGCTCTGGCGAAGTGAATTTGGCCGGAACGCCCGCCGCGGTCTTTACGCGTGGCGGAACAGCGCTCTACGGCTCGTTCCGCGGCCCCGGCGCCGGATGTACGCCAGATTCGCAGTATCGGTTATCCACACGAACCTTGACGAGCCGAAGGCAACCCCAGGTCTGCCGGAGGCGCCGCGGAGTACCAGCGGCGTGTCAGCCCGCGGCCTTTGCACGGTTCCCGGCAAAGGCGAGGACACGACTGGGCCTCTCGTCGATCGCACGGTGCCGCGATGGCCGACGTCGTGCGCCCGTGACATGGCACTCCGGCATGGGGCGGAGAAACAGTGGAACGGAAAGAACCAGCTCGGCTGGCGCCTCTTTATTCCGGTCCGAACCCGAGCAGAGCGTCGGTCTTATACTGGTATCCGCCGAGGTGCTTGAACTGGAAGTTCAGCATGACCGTGCGGTCCGGAACCAGATCGCGCTGCACGTCGGTGATGAACGTCTCCTGGTACGTTGCCGTCAGCACGAAGCACTCGTCCGAGTACTTGACCTGGATGGCGTCCGTCAGGCGTTGGCGGTCGTCGATGTCGTAACGCATCTGGCCGAGCACGCTCCAGTGCTCGGTGAGGCGGAAGCCGAGCTGGCCGGTGACTTCCTGCTGGTCGTCGTCGAGCAACTGAGGATCGAACGCCGCGAAGGTGTAGCTCGCCGAGGCGAACGCCGGGCCGATATCGAACTGAGCCGCGAGATCGGTACGGCGCATGCTCAGCGTATCCTCGTCGAAACGCGCCTGTCCGATGATGCGGAAGATGGTCGACGGCGAGAGGTATGCGCCGAGCACGTAATCCGACCGGCTCGTCTCGAGGCCGCTGGACGAGGAGTAATTCTCGCGGCCGTCGAAGTTGATGCCCGGATTCTGGAACGGGTTGTTGCCGGCAAGATGGAAGCTCTGACCCGCGACGAAGCGTGCGTAGCCACCGCTATTCGCCTGGAACGTATACTGCAGGCCGACGTTGGCGCGCGTACCCGTCTCGATGCGATCGTAACCGGAGAACTTGTCGACCTCGAACAGCGTCGTATCGTCGAAGATGAGGCTTCGCGCATCCTCGACGGGGAGCTGTGTCTGCTGAACCTTGGCCTGGCGGACAATAATCTGACCGATCGGTTCGATCACATGCGAACCGCCGGCGCTCGCCGCCACCCACGGATAGCTGACCGTCGCGCCGCCGGCCGCGACGCCACGCAGGAAGCTGGTGCTCTCGTCAACCGTCGTCGATGCCTGATTGTAGCCGCCGTAGCTGTAGGCGTCGGCCCGGACGTTGGCGAACGGGGTGTAGCTGATGCCGATGGCGTCGGTCATCTGCCGGCGCCACTTGAGCTCCGTCACCGCGCGGGTCAGGTCGTGGTGGACGTTGATCTTGTTGTTGCCCGCGTCGAGGAAATCGCCGTCGCGCGACAAACTCAGAACGTTGGAATTCCAACGCAGCTCACCGCCGAGGACCGGCTCGGCGAAAACGTAGTTGTGGTCGATGACCGGGTGCACGAGCGCGTTCGACGTGTCGGAATCGTCGGCGAAGGTCAGGCCGCCGAGGTGATAGAGGCGGATGCTCGTGTAGTTGCGCTCGGAGATGCCCTCGAGATAGGCCTCGTTGATGCGGTCCGTCAGCAGCACGCTGTCGAGCTTGTAGAAGCGGCGGAAGGTATCGTCGCTCTCGAGCGTCGCATCCCAGCCGAGATGCCACCAGCTTCCGAGTGAGAACTTGCCGCGCGTCTGGATCGAGCCGCGCCAGCCCTCGAGATCGGCCCGGTTGTTCGTGGTGGACGGCAACGAGCTGATGTCCTGGTCGATCGCCGCGAACTTCACCGAGTACGAGCCGTTGGCGAGGCGGTGACGCCACTCGCCCTGCCACATCACCCCCTGTTTGGCCGAGTACATCGGATGGAACAGGAAGTCGAAGCTCGGAGACAGCGCGAAGTAGTACGGCACCTCGGTATAGAAGCCGAGGCTGCTGCTCGACACGCCGAAGCTCGGCGGCAACAGGCCGGTCTTGCGCTTCACCGAGGGGTCGGCGTGCTCGAAATAGGGGAGGTAGAAGATCGGCTGGCCGAACAGCTCGAACTGCGCGTCCTGATAAGTTACCGTCGCGGCCTGCTGGTCGTGGATGACGCGGTTCGCACTGATGCACCAGAGCGGCGGCATTCCGCCCTCGCTCTTGCACGGCGTAAACTTGCCGTTGACGAACTCGGTGACGTTGCCCTCGCGGCGGATCGCGCGCTCCGCAGCGATGCGCGTATCATCGCGCGCGACAACGCTCAGCGACTGCACGAAGCCATCGCGGAAGTCGTCCGTCAGCGTGTAGCGATCGGCGCGGATGACATTCCCGTTCGGCTCCTTGAGCACGACGTTGCCGACAGCCGTCAAAGTCTGCGCCGACTGGTCGTAGATCACCTCGTCGGCGGTCAGCACGTAGTCCGAGTAGTTGATCTCGACATTGCCGCGCGCGGTGACGCTGGTGCCGGCATTGTCGTAGACGAGCTGATCGCCCTGAAGATAGAGGGGCTGAGTTTTGTCCGGCGCCTTGAGCTTGCCGAACATGCCGCCCTTGGCGCTCGGAAACGCCTTCTTCGACGTCGCCACGTCCTCGGAGCTGCTGTACGTCTTCGCGCCCGCAGCAAGGGCGCCCGGGACAGTGCCGCCAAACGAGAGGGCGATGAGCGAAAGGACTGCAGCGGCGAGGCGGCCCGCAGAAATTACCGGCATGCGGGCAAAATACGTCGCAGCCGCAACCCGAGCCCCCGCACGCTCAGTCGAGCGCTCAAGGTCCCTGCCGCGGTCTTCGCAACCCTCAATCGGTCGCGCACGACGCATCACTCAGCCGTCCTCCTGGTGCATCAGCACAGTCAGTGAGACGAGAATTGCCAGGCAAATCGGCAGCCAAACCGCCGCCCAAACGGGCGCCAGACCGGCAGACCCGAGTTGTCTGGAAACCTCAGCCAGCAAGAAGAAGCCAAATCCCCCAACCATTCCCGAGACGACCATAGTCTGGATGCCGCCTGACCGGAATGACTTTAGCGACACAGTGGCCGCCAAAAGCACCATCGCCACGCAGAGCAGCGGGCGGGCTAGCAGAGCCTCGTATTGCAGCGCGAGACGCGTGGTAGAAAGCGCCGCTTTTTCAGCGACTTCGATCAAAGCCGGCAGTTCCCAGAAAGAGACCGCGTAAACGCTGCCGAGGGCGTCCGCCACGCGCTCCGGAGATAGGTACGTCGAGAGCAGATAGGACCCGTAGGCTTGTGGCTCTTCTCCCGGCCTCGTGACCCAGACTCCGTCGAGCTCCCAGTAGCCTTCCTTGAGGTTTCCAGCGCGTGCGTCGACCCTCTCGACGAAGCGTCCGGCTCGGTCGTAGACGAACGCCGTCACGGTCGTGAGCTTCAGCCCGCGGTCAGCGGCGGCCGCAGCTCCGATCACGGATTGACCGTCGAGACCATCCTGCCTGAGCCAAGATTGCTTGTTGTCGCTGCCGAGCAGGTTCGTCTCGCGCCCGAAAAGCTCCGCGTAGAACTGTTCGCCCTCCGTTCTGGCCCAGGCGGCCATCGGATTATAGATGGCGGTGCTCACGACACCGATAAGCAACGCAACAAGCATGGCGGGGCGAAGGAAGCGCCAGACCGACATCCCGCTCGCGCGCATGATGGTGAGCTCGCTCTTGCGGCTGAGCATGAGCAGGGCGCCGATCGAGCCCACCTGGACCGCGAAGCCGACCAGGAATTCCGTGTAGGCTGGCAAGCGCAAGAGGGCGAGCCAGGCGAGGTGGTACAACTTGACCGCGCCGTATTTTCCGGAAAGCCGGAGCAGCTCGACCATGTCGATCATGTAAATCAACAAGGAGCAGATCAGGAACGCGCCGAAGATGCCCGTGGCGAACCGGCGGACCAGGTATCGGTCGATGGTGGCAAGACCAAACCAGCTCATCGCATGCCGCCCCCACCTGAGGCGGCGCGACGGCGCGCCAGGCCGGGAAGACGTGCCAGGAGTGGCGCCAGGCGGTCCTGCACCGCCTCCACCAGTGAATAGCTCCGGTGCGGTCGCGCGCCCCGCATCATCAGCCACACCGATATGGCCATGGCGCCGAACGGCACGCCGTAGAGCAGCGGCACGAACCCGGCCTTCAGCGTCACGAGATTGTTGACCGCGAAGCTGCCAATTCTGAGCCCGACCGCGAGCAAGAATGCCATCACGAGACGCTCGTTGCGGTTCTGGCGCGTGCTCTGGGCCTGCCCCGCCGCGGCCAGGGCGATGAGAACGAAAGCGAATGGATAGAGCGGATTGGAGAATCGCTCGTGCAACTCGGAACGGAGTTGTCCCTTGATCCGCGCGAGTTCCTTCGGTGCGTCCTGCGGCCAAACCAGCTCGTCGAAAAAGCGCTCGCGCGGTTTCAGGTTCGTCGGACCGGCGACCTTCTTGTCGAAGCCGTCGAGGTCGACGACGTACTTGTCGAAGACGACGACCTGTGGCGCCTCGTCCTTTCCGCGACGGCGCAGGATGTGGCCCGTCGTCATGATGAGGTAGGCGGATTGGTCCTGCTTCGTGATCAGTGCGCTGTCCGCCAGATAGGACCGTGACTCGTTCGGGGTGCGGTTGTCGTGGATCAGCAACCCGAACAGCTCGCCGGCGTTGGACCGTTCGCGGATGTGGAACGTGAGGTTCGGCTCGGGGCTGGAAAAACGCCCCGGCTGGATGACCTGCTGGAGAAGGTCGGTCCGCGCCTGCACGATGTACGCCTTGAGCTGCTGAAGGCTCCAAGGCTGGGCGACGTGATTGACGATCGCGACCGCCACCGAGACGATCGCCGCCAGAACCAAGAAGGGCCGCGCAACCACCCACACCGGACCTCCGGCGGCGGTCATCACGATCAACTCGCTGTCGCCAGCGAGTCTGTTCAAGGTGTGCAGGGTGGCGATGAGAAGAGCGAACGGAGCGATGATGGCGAGCAGGTTCGGCAGCGCCAGTGTCGTCATCTTGAGCAGGGTGAATACGTCCTGGCCCTGCGTCGTGACGACGTTGAGCTGTTTCAGCGCAAGTGCGATCCAGACGATGCCGCCGAGCGACATCAGGATCAGCGATAGCGCGCCGCCAGCCTGCCGGAAGATGTAGCGCCCGAAGAGTGTCATCAGCCCCCGTCCGGGCACACGCTGACGCGCCCTGCGCGCCAGCGGAATCGCAGCCCAGTCCCCATTCGGGGTTCCATAGCACGGTGGCGGAAATTCGGCCGCTCCGCCGAGCGGTTGGATGGTAAATCAGCACCCGCGCTGGAGGTCAATGAGCGTTCCGTCGAGCGTCCTGTTGCGCGACGGGCGGAGGGGGCTGTCCGCCACCACCTCACATGCGGCCCGGACCACACCGCCGGTCGGCTCGCGGCGCCCGCCGACCGGGGCGGCGGAGCTTGCACTTTGGAAAACGGGCGATAATGTCGGGCTGGCCGCGCGCCGGTGCGTCGGACCAGCCGCAAGTGCCCTTGCGGCGGACGGGCGTTTCCATCGCGCCGTGCCACCTCTCGTCAAGTTGATTGGCCGCGACGGCTCAAAGCCGGGCTTGATGAGAACCCCGCCGGCACCCCGAGCAAGCCCGCCTGCAAGCTCGCCGACCGACATTCACGCGGCCCGCACTCGCGAGCGCCCGCGCCGAAAGAATCCCGCAAGCCTCAACAGGCACTCAGGAGCCCCGAACTCTCATGACCGATCGTCTCGAAATCACGTTTGCAACGCTCGAAAAGAAGACCGAGGCGGTGACCGCCCTGCTGGCGGCCAACAATCTGGCATTCGGCCCAGTGGCCCGGGACATGGACGAGAAGGCGGGCGGCGGTCTCGCCAAGGCGGCTGAAGCCGTCGAATTCAAGGGCAAGGCGCGCCATTCGATCGAGATCCTGGCGCCGGCAGGCCTGCCGCACAAGCGCCTGCTGCTGGTCGGTGTCGGCACCGCCTCGGATACGAAGGAGCACGACTGGGCACTGCTCGGTGGCTACGCCATGGGCCAGATCGCACATCGCAAGGCGGATTCGGCGAGCCTCGTCGTCGATGTTGAGCCCGGTGACGGCGAGATCGGAGCCGATGCGATCGCCGCGCAGATGGCCTTCGGTGCCCTCCTACGCCACTACACGTTCCGTAAGTACCTGACGCGCAAGGACGAGGCGGACGGGATCAGCCGCGAGTTCGAGAAGGGTGAAACGACCGCCGTCTTGAAGAAGGTCGCAGCTCGCGTCGAGGGTCTGCAGAAGCTCGTCGTCCATGCCCGCCATCCCGACAAGGCCAAGGCCGCATTCCAGCGTCTCAGGGCTCTCGCCGAGGGCATCATCATCGCCCGTGACCTCGTCAACGAGCCAGCCAACGCGCTCGGCCCGGTCGAGTTCGCCGCCGAGGCGAAGAAGCTCGAGAAGGTCGGCGTCGAGGTTGAAATTCTCGACGAGAAGGAGCTGAAGAAGCTCGGCATGGGCGCGCTGCTCGCCGTCGCGCAAGGCAGCGAGCGCCCCGCCCGTGTGGCGGTGATGTCGTGGAACGGCTCGAAGTCGAAGAAGGCGGCGAAGCCACTTTGCTTCGTCGGCAAGGGCGTCGTGTTCGACACGGGCGGCATCTCGATGAAGCCCGCCCAGGGCATGGAGGACATGAAGGGCGACATGGGCGGCGCCGCCTGCGTCACCGGCCTCATGCACGCGCTCGCCGCGCGCAAGGCCAACGTCAACGCCGTCGGTCTCATTGGCCTCGTCGAGAACATGCCGTCTGGAACAGCGACCCGCCCGGGCGACATCGTCGAATCCTATTCGGGTCAGACCATCGAAATCCTCAACACCGACGCGGAGGGCCGTCTCGTGCTCGCCGACGTCATCTCCTATGCCATCGAGCGCTTCAAGCCGCGATTCGTCATCGATCTCGCAACTCTCACCGGTGCAATCATGGTAGCGCTCGGCAAGGAGTACGCCGGCCTCTACTCCAACGACGACGCGCTCGTCGCCGAGATCAACGCCGCTTCAGCGGCCAGCGGCGAGAAGGTCTGGCGGATGCCGCTCGACAAAGCTTACGACAAGCTCATCGACTCGAAGAACGCCGACATGAAGAACATCGGCGGGCGCTGGGCTGGCGCGTGCACGGCGGCATCCTTCATCCAGCGCTTTGTCAAGGATACGCCGTGGGCGCACCTCGACGTCGCCGGTACCGCGATGGACGCGACGCGTAACGAGATCAACCAGAGCTGGGGCTCGGGCTGGGGTGTGGCGCTGCTCGACCGCATGGTCGCCGACAACTACGAAAAGTAGGCGGGAAGCGCCGATCCATCGGCTCATGAAAAAGCCCCGTCTCCGATGAGGAGGCGGGGCTTCATGTTGATCGTCACCCTGCAGCACAAGCGGAGCCGCGCAACGGTGCACGCCGCGGCAACGCGGGTGCGCTCAGCTCACCTCGGCGAGCATGGAAAGCTGGCGCGTGTTGCACGCCTTCTCGCCCGACTGGTCGACGAGCCGGGTGGGATAGGTGCCAGTGAAGCAATGGTCGGTGAATTGCGGCGCCCGGTGGTCGCGCTGATCGTAGCCGACGGCACGATAGATGCCGTCGACGGAGAGAAACGCCAGCGTCGTTGCGCCCATGAACTGGCGCATACCCTCGAGATCGAAGTTCGCGGCCAGCAGATCCTTCTTGTCCGGCGTGTCTATGCCGTAGAAGTCGGGGTGGGTGATCGGCGGCGAAGCGATGCGCATGTGCACTTCCTTCGCACCCGCATCGTACATCAGCTGCACGATCTTCTTCGACGTGGTGCCGCGCACGACGCTGTCGTCGATGAGAATGATGCGCTTGCCGGCGATTACATGCCGGTTGGCGGAGTGTTTGAGCTTGACGCCGAGGGCGCGAATGCGCTGCTCCGGCTCGATAAAGGTGCGCCCGACGTAATGGTTTCGGATGATGCCGAGCTCGAACGGGACGCCCGACTGGCTGGCGTAGCCGATCGCCGCCGGCACACCCGAATCCGGGATCGGCACGACGACATCGACCTCGGCCGGCGACTCGCGCGCCAGTTCGACACCCATCTGCTTGCGGATGCCATAGACGCTCTTGCCGCCGATGACGCTGTCGGGGCGGGCAAAGTAGATGTACTCGAAGATGCAAGGCCGTGCGTGGCGCATCGGGAAGGGGCGATGGCTCTCGATGCCGGCGGCGGTGACGACGATGACCTCACCGTTCTCCACCTCGCGCACGAATTCGGCGCCCACCATGTCGAGCGCGCAGGTCTCCGACGCGAACACGTAGGCACCACCGAGGCGGCCGAGCACCAGCGGGCGGATGCCGATCGGATCGCGTGCGGCGATCATCACATCCTTGGTCAGGCAGACGAAGGCATAGCCGCCCTCGACCTGACGGATCGCATCGATGAAGCGCTCGACGATGCGGGCCTTCTGCGAGCGTGCGACAAGGTGAAGGATCACCTCGGTGTCGGACGTCGACTGGCAGATGGCGCCCGCCTGGATCAGCTCGCGGCGGATGGCCAGAGCGTTCGTCAGGTTGCCGTTGTGAGCGACGGCGAAGCCGCCTGTGTTGAGGTCGGCGAACAGCGGCTGCACGTTGCGCAGGATGGTGTCGCCGGTGGTCGAATAGCGGTTGTGGCCGACGGCCATGTTGCCTTTGAGACGGCCGATGACAGTGGCGTTGTTGAAGCTATCTCCCACGAGGCCCATGCGCCGCTCCTGATGGAACTGCTGGCCATCGTAGGAGACTATACCGGCTGCCTCCTGCCCCCGGTGCTGGAGCGCGTGCAAACCGAGGGCGGTCAGGGCCGAGGCATCGGGGTGCCCAAAAATGCCGAAGACCCCGCATTCCTCGCGGAGTCTATCATCGCCGCAACGGGAGAACCCTGGATCGAACGTTGCCGGTGTCACGGCTGCCGTGGCGGCAGGCTGAACCGGTTCCTTGTCACACCCTTGCGCCATGGCGGCCTCCTCCACATCGCAACGCGGGCGGTCGCCTCAAACCCGGCTATTGCCGGTGCGGCGACCGCGAAAAGGGCCGGCTGCACGAGCCACCCCCGATAGAACGTGACACATATATGATAAGCGAGCTGGCACACCAGTGCCAGTTTTGTCCCATCCTCACGATTCGAGCGTCCGTCGCGAGCCCTGGTCGATCCTCAGCCCCTGCTGCTCGCCCGTCGGCGGCGCGCTCGGCGGCGTGGTCAGCGACGATGGCATGTGCTGCATCAGGATGGAACGTATGGAGTTTCCGGTCGATCGGATCACGGGCAGCGACTGTGACTTGCTCACCCAGGCCCACTCGCTGTTCGGGTTCTTCGGGTCGACGATGAACGCCTCGTACAACATGTAGGGGATGACGATCAGAATGAAACCCCTTGCGACGCCGAACAAAAATCCGAGAACGCGGTCGATCATGCCGACCCGGCTGTCGAGCACGGAGTCGGAGATGCGGCCAGTGATGAGGTGGACGACGATGAGCACGATGAGGAAGATGACGGCGCCCACGGCGATCTGCGCGATGGCGACCTGCGTGCCCATCTGGGTGGCCATGTCGGCGGCGAAACTCTTATAGTTGAGGACGAAGTAAAGGGTCGCCGCGGCCGCGACCACCCAGGAGAGGATCGACAGCAGTTCCCGCGTCAGGCCGCGATACATCGCGAGCAGGCCGGATATGAAGCATATCGCCAGCAACGCGGCGTCGAGGTAGCTGAGCGGCCCGATCATCGGTAAGGCTCCTGTTTCTCAGGCATCGGCAATCGTTCTCGCGCCGCGGGCATCGCCCCCGCGTCGCAGTGTAATCTATTTCGCTGCTGCTCGAAGCTCACGATGCCAGCTCCTCCGCCAGCGCCTTCAGATGCTCGATCCTCCGGGTCGCAAGCGTAACGGCGCCGGCGTCTATTTCACCGGCGGCCGGGAGCACTGCTTTCCTGAATCCGAGCTTCTGCGCCTCTTTCAGCCGGGTTGTCATGTGGGTTGCCGCACGCACCGCCCCGGAGAGAGATATTTCTCCGAAGTAGACATGATCCGGCGCCAGCGCAACACCGGAAAATGACGACAGCAGGGCGGCGGCGGCCGCGAGATCGGCGGCGGGCTCCTGAATGCGCAGTCCGCCCGCGACATTGAGATAGACGTCGGCCTGGGCGAACGAGACACCGCATCGTGCTTCGAGCACGGCCAGCAGCATGGCGAGCCTGCTCGCATCCCAGCCAACCACGGCTCGCCGCGGCGTGCCGAGCGGGGAGGGCGCGACCAGCGCTTGAATCTCGACGAGGATCGGCCGTGTCCCCTCCATGCCGGCGAATACGGCGGCACCCGGGCTCGCGGCATCGCGATCGCCGAGGAACAGTTCCGAAGGGTTCTGCACTTCGCGTAGGCCAGCCCCCGCCATCTCGAACACGCCGATCTCGTCGGTCGCTCCGAATCGGTTCTTCACCGAGCGCAGGATGCGGAACGGGTGGCCGCGGTCACCTTCGAAATAGAGCACCGTATCGACCATGTGCTCGATCAGCTTCGGGCCGGCGATCTGGCCGTCCTTCGTGACATGGCCGACCAGCAACAGCGCAGCACCATGCGATTTGGCGAAGCGGATGAGAGATTGGGTCGCCGCGCGCACCTGGCTGACTGTGCCGGGCGCGGCGTCGAGCGCGTCGGTCCACAGCGTCTGAATGGAATCGACGACGACCAGATCGGCCCGCTTTTCCGCACCGAGCGTCGCGAGGATGTTGGCGATGTTCGTCTCGGCGGCGAGCGCGACCGGGGCTGCGGTGAGGCCGAGCCGCTCGGCCCTGAGCCGCACCTGGGCGGCGGCTTCCTCGCCCGAGAAATACAGGGCGCGGCGGCCCGCATTGGCCACGGCCGCGGCGAGCTGGAGGAGCAAAGTCGATTTGCCGATGCCGGGCTCGCCGCCGATCAAGAGCGCGGAGCCGGGCACGACACCGCCGCCCGTGACGCGGTCGAGCTCGGCAAGGCCGGTCGAAAAGCGTGGAGCCTCGGCGCTCACGCCGTCGAGTGTCTCGAGCGCCAGCTTGCGGCCGGACGAAGCCTTGGCGAGCCCCGTGCCGGGTGGTGGGGGGCCGGACGCCTCCTCGACCATCGTGTTCCATTCGCCGCAGCCCGGACACTTGCCCGCCCAGCGCGACGCGACAGCCCCGCAGGACTGGCAGACGAATGCGTTCTTGGCGGGCTTGGCCATAACGGTCAGCTTCCTCCGCCGGCGTATTGGCGATGGAAGCGGCGGCCGAGGCTCGTCAGAACCTCGTAGCCGATGGTTCCGGCCGCACTGCCAAGCGCCTCGATCGGTAAAGACGGACCTATCACCTCGACCAGCTCGCCCGGTTCGACGCCGCCTTCGACATCGGTCACATCGACCGTTACGAGATCCATGGATACCCGCCCGACGATCGGCGCGACCTGCCCCCGAATGGCGACCGCGCCTGCGGGTCCCGACGCATCACTGGCGCGGCTCAGGTGGCGGAACAGGCCGTCGGCGTACCCCGCGGCGATGACTGCGATGCGTGAAGCGCGCGCCGGCGACCAGCTCGCCGCGTAGCCGACGGTCTGGCCCGGCGCGACGTCGCGGACCTGGAGCACCTTGATATGCAACTCGACCACCGCTTCGACGGGTGTCCTGCCGCCGCCGAAGGCCTGGCCGCCATAGAGCGCATAACCCGGGCGAACCAGATCGTAATGGAACGCGGCCCCGAGCATCAGCCCGTCCGATGCCGCGAGACTCGCCGGCACGCTTGGCAACATCGGCAAGAGCCTTTCGAAGACCTCGCGCTGCTGCGAATTCTTCGGTGACGCAGGGTCGTCGGCACAGGCGAGATGGCTCATGACGAGGCGCACGTCGAGCGAGCCGAGCACATGCATATCGCCGGCGAGCGTGTGAACGTCGCGGGCGCTTAGCCCCAGGCGATTGAGCCCGGTATCGACATGGAGCGCACATGGATTGCGCCGTCCGCGACGTTCGGAGAGCGCTGCCCAGGCTTCAACCTCGGGGAGACTCGACAGCACCGGTATGGCGCCGCTCTCCAGCATGTCCGGCGCCGAGCCTGGAACGAGACCGTCGAGAACGAGAATGGCGGCGGCGGGGGCGAACGCACGCGCGGCCAACGCCTCCGCAAGTGTTGCGACGAAGAATGTGCGGCATCCAGCGGCGGCAAGCGCGGGAATGACGCGGCTGGCGCCAAGTCCGTAAGCGTCAGCCTTCACCACCGCCGCGCAATGCGCCGGTGCTACGAGCGCCGCGAGCGCCTTCCAGTTCTCCGCGATGCGGCCGAGATCAACCCGAAGCACGCCGGTCGCGCTCGCAGGAATCGACGCTGCCGCCTCGCTGGCGTTTGAGAGCCTCGGCTCGATCAAAGAAAACTCCTGCCGGTCGTGGCGGGTTTGCGCGCCGATCGAAACATGACGCCGCGCCGCGTCCACTGCCGCCCCTCAGTCACTGATGCGCTCGGGCAGCACGTAGTCCTTCGCGAGATTGCCGAAGCGGGTGTACTGCGCCTCGAAGGCGAGGTCCACCGTGCCGACCGGACCGTGGCGCTGCTTGCCGATGATGACCTCGGCGCGTCCCGCCACCTGCACCATCTTCTGCTGCCATTCCAGGAATTTCGGGTCACCCTCCGAAGGCTTCAGACGCTCGACGTAATACTCTTCGCGGAAGACGAACATGACGACGTCGGCGTCCTGCTCGATGGAGCCCGATTCGCGAAGGTCCGAAAGCTGCGGACGCTTGTCCTCGCGCTGCTCGACCTGGCGCGACAACTGCGACAGCGCGATGATCGGCACCTCGAGCTCCTTGGCGAGGGCCTTGAGGCCCGTGGTGATCTCGGTGATTTCCTGCACGCGCCCCGCGGACTGCGATTTCGACGAGCCGGCGAGGAGCTGGAGGTAGTCGACGATGAGCAGCCCGAGGCCCTTCTGGCGCTTCAGCTTGCGCGCGCGTGCGGCGAGCTGGGCGATGGTGAGGCCGCCGGTCTGGTCGATGAACAGCGGGATGCGGCTCATCTCCTGCGAGACCTGCACCAGCTTGCCGAACTCGCGTTCGTCGATCATGCCGCGACGGATCTTCTCCGAGCCGATTTCCGCCTGCTCGGCAAGAATACGGGTGGCGAGCTGCTCCGACGACATTTCGAGCGAGAAGAAGCCGACCACCGCGCCGTCGATCACCTCGTCCGTTCCATCGGGGCGCGGCGTCGTGCGGTAGTTGCGCGCCACGTTGTAGGCGATGTTGGTGACGAGCGCCGTCTTACCCATCGATGGGCGGCCGGCGAGGATGATGAGGTCGGACTTCTGCAAGCCGCCCATCTTCTTGTCGAGATCGGTGAGACCGGTCGAGATGCCGGAGAGATGACCGGCACGCTTGAAAGCGCTGTCGGCCATATCGATCGCGGCGGTGAGTGCGGTGCCGAACGTGACGAATCCCTGGCCGTACTTGCCAGACTCGGCGAGGCCGTAAAGGCGTGATTCGGCCTCCTGGATCTGAATCTCGGGCGGATGATCGACAGGGCTGTCGAACGCGGTGTTCACCACATCCTCGCCAAGGCCGATGAGCTGGCGGCGGATCGAGAGATCGTAGATCGTGCGGCCGTAATCGTGAGCGTTGATGATGGTCGTCGCGTTGGCGGCGAGGCGGCCGAGATACTGCGGCACGGTGAGGTGCGCGTCGATCGGCTCGGCGTTCTCGAAATAGGTACGCAGCGTGATCGGGTTGGCCTGCTTGCCGACCTGGATGAGCTTGCCCGCCGTCTCGTAGATCTGCGCGTGCAGCGGATCGAAGAAGTGCTCGGGCCGCAGGAACTGCGAGACGCGGTCGAGCGATTCGTTGTTGACGAGGATGGCGCCGAGCAGCGCCTGCTCGGCGTCGATGTTGTGGGGCGGCTGACGAAACGTCAGCGGCTCCTCGGCGCTTGCTGCGGCGCGGAGCTTGTCGGTCGGAAGGAGTGCGTTCTGTGCCATGGCCCTGAAGCTAGTTCGAGTCGGGCGGACCCTAGAACAGCGCGGGCGGTCAGTGCTGCGACCTGATCGATGTCATGACCGATACTCACAGGGCGCGGAATTTCCGCTTGGCGGTGGCGCGAATCGGTGGCGAGTTCGAAATCGACGAGACGCGAATGCCGGTCCACCATGCGGCGCAAGCGTTTCCAGCGTCGAAACTCGCAGCCAGATGAGCATTCACGAAAAATCCCCGGCGCGAGGGGCGCCGGGGACTGATTACACTTGCCGCGATGAGCGCGCGATCAGGCGTGATCCTCGCCCTCGAACTCGTCCGGGTTGAAGGTTTCGATCTCGAGCGCCTCGCCCTTGATGACCGTGACGTCCTCGCCCTGTGCCTGACGGGCCGCCTCGTCCTCGGAGCGCGCGACGTTGAGCGTCACGCTCACCACCACCTCGGGATGCAGCGCGATCTCGACACCGTGCAGGCCGAGGTTCTTGATCGCCTTGTCGAGGACCACCTGGTTGCGGTCGATGGTGAAGCCACCGGCCTTGACGACATCGGCGATGTCGCGCGTAGACACCGAGCCGTAGAGCTGGCCGGTGTCACCCGCCTGACGGATGGCGACGAAGGTCTGGCCGGCGAGCTTGCCGGCGACGGCCTCGGCCTCGCTCTTCTGGGCGAGGTTGTTGGCCTCGAGCTGGGCGCGCTGCGATTCGAACAGCTTGCGGTTCTCGGCGGTGGCGCGGAGCGCCTTCTTCTCGGGCAGCAGGTAGTTGCGGGCGTAGCCGTTCTTCACGGTCACGACATCGCCCATCTGGCCGAGCTTGCCGATGCGCTGAAGCAGGATGACGTCCATGGGTATTCTCCTTCTTGGTTCGGTTGGGTCTGCGCCTGGGGCGCGGTCTCGTGGTTCGGATGAAAGGAACAGATTGAAACTCAGAGGATCAGGTGGCGGGCGGCGGCATCTGCCGTGGTGGTTGGCCCGAAGATGGCGGTGAAGGCGGACCCGTCGGCGGGCGGTCGCGGCGAATCGGGATGAAGCTGTCGGCGAGGCCGATGATCGCGACGATCACCGACACGCCGGTGTTGAGCACCACCAGAACCGCGTAGAGCGCCCAGAGCGCCATCGGCCGCCATGGCTGGCCGCGCGTGATGTAGTGGACGACCGCGAGGCCGAGCAGGACATAGGCGAGGTAGAGCGCGCCCGAAACGGCTGAGGCGGCAAGAGCTGGATAGCCCGGCAGGAGCGTCGCCGCCGTAGAACCGGCGAGCGCCAGCGGCGCCCAGCGCGGAAAGCGCATTGCCGGAATGTCGGGCCAGGGCCGTGCGAGGCCGCCCGAGTACGACGCGATGCGGCCCGCGAGCCAGAGATTGAAGAGGGCCGTCAGCATCCAGGACAGCGCGGTCAAGGCCGGGAGCAGATACAAGCCGAGGTCGGCGAGGCGGGTGAGGTCATCCTCCTCGAGCGGCTTTCCAGAGCCCATCGCCTCGATCTGCGCCTTCAGCACCTCGTCGATGAGCTTGCGAATAGCGACCTTGAGTGTCTCGAGATCCGGCCCGAGCAGGAACATCGCCGCGACCGACATGGCGCTCGAGATGATCGCCGCCCAGATGACCAGCCGTCCGACGGGATACCATTCGATCCCGGTCGCAGGATCGACGTCGGGACCGGCCGCCGCCGCAGGCCGGCTCAAAAGCGCGAGGTACGTGAGCACGGCGACGGGCACCGCCTCCGATGCAGCGAATACGCCGCCGACTGCCGGTCCGACCACGAGCGCGATCGCCAAGCTGCCAGCGAAACCGCCGATGGCGGACGCGGCCCAGCCGTGGGCGAGCCCGACCAGGAACAAAGGTAGCGGCGTCACGAGATAGAGGAGAATGCGCGCGAGCATCGGCCCGGTGGTCGCCGAAAGGAAGACCACGGCCGCCGCGCAGCCGGCAGCGATGCCGAGAAAGATCGCCTTCTGCATGTCTCGCGCTGTCCCGCGTTGCCGCGGTTAGAGACGGACCTGGCCGCCCCAACCATGCTGTCGAAAGGCCCCGCGGAACGATGGTGCGATCCAGCGAGGGATGGAAGTGAAGTGCCGCCGGACTGTAGCCCGGCGGCGCCGTGACGAATTACAGGGGCAGAAAGGGTGTTCCTGCCCGCTCGGCCTCAGCTCACCACGAACGGGAGCAGGCCGAGGAAACGAGCGCGCTTGATGGCCTTGGCCAGCTCGCGCTGCTTCTTCGCCGAAACCGCGGTGATGCGGCTCGGCACGATCTTGCCGCGCTCGGAGATGTAGCGGCCGAGCAGGCGCACGTCCTTGTAATCGATCTTCGGAGCATTGGCGCCGGAGAACGGGCAGGTCTTGCGACGGCGATGGAACGGACGGCGGGCGCCGCCACCGGAGGAGGGTGCTGCGTCGGACATGGAGATCAAGCCTCAGAGCCGGGGTTGCTGTCGCGGGGCGGGCGCGGAGGACGCGGAGCGTCGCCATCGCGCGGGGGACGGGCACGGAACGTGGAGCCGCCCTCGCGGTCGCCGCGCGGCGGACGATCACCGCCACGGTCGCCACCGCGGAAACCGCCACGATCACCACGCGGGCCGCCGCGATCGCCGCCACGGCCGAAGCCGCCACGGTCACCGCGCTCGCCACGCTCACCACGCTCGTCGCGGTCGGACTTGCGCATCATCGCCGACGGCTCGGTCTCGTGCTCCTCGACCCGGACGGTGAGGAAGCGGACGATATCGGCGGCGATGCTCATGCGCCGCTCCATCTCCGCGACCGCTGCCGGCGGCGCGTCGATGTTGAGCAGGGACATGTGCGCCTTGCGGTTCTTCTTCATCTTGTAGGTGAGCGACTTGACGCCCCAGTACTCGGTCTTCGTGATCTTGCCCCCCATGGAGGTGATCACGTCCGAGAACTCCTTCGTCAAAGCCTCGACCTGGGTGTTGGAAATGTCCTGGCGCGCCAGGAACACATGCTCGTAAAGCGGCATGCTCGGCCCTTCTGGTTCGAATTGTCCGCCTCGGCGCATAGCCCCTTATGGGCCGGGAAAGGCCCACCAGGCACCCAAAGAGCGGAGACACGGGGAGAAGAGCGCCTTGCGGCACCCGGGATTGCCCCGCTTGGCGCGCGAACGCACCAAACCTCCCGTTCAGCCTCCAACCGAAGCGGTGAAGTGCGCTTGATACAGCGGTTCTTTTTGTGAGGCAAGGGGCTCGATCGAGACGCGCCCGCGGACCGAGCCAATCGGCTGTCGGCCAGGCGCGCCGACGGGCGAGGGGCAGGGTTTACCTCGCATAGGCGGGACGACCTCCGACCTCGCGCATCCCGCCAAGAGCGCGCCGGAGACGGAACTCACTCACCTTTTCGTTCGCCGTCCTTCGCCTCGTCCCACAGCGCGTCCATCTCGGCGAGCGTGCTCTTTTCCGGTGTTTGGCCCATCTCCGCCAGACGCCGCTCGATGTGGTGGAACCGGCGCGTGAACTTCTGGTTGGCCGCGCGCAGGCTCGCCTCCGGGTCGATGCGGAGATGGCGCGCGACGTTAGCCATGACGAACAGCAGATCGCCGAATTCTTCCTCGATCTCGGCCCGAGACGCCGCTGGTTCGCCGAAGTCCTCGCGCGGGGAGGGCGAGGCGGTTATGGCCGAGTTCTGGCTGGCCGCATCCCGCGTCGCGGCACCGGTGGAGCCACGGGGATCGTGGGGCAGGGCCACCTCTGCAAGCTCAGCCAGCTCCTCGCGCATCTTGTCGAAGACAGGGGCGAGGGAGGGCCAGTCGAACCCGACCTTGGCTGCTTTGTCCTGCAACTTGATCGCTCGGACGAGGGCAGGCATCGCCGCTGGAACGTCGTCGAGCAGGGAGGCCGGAGGACCCGCATGCGCCCCGTCGGCGTCGTCGGCGGCACCACCGGATGCGGCGAGCCGCGCGCGTAGTGCTGCCTTTTCCGCCTTCTCGGCCGCCTTGATACGCGACCAGAAGCCGGGTTCGGCGCCAGCCGCGCGCTCCTCCGGCGTTCCGAAGACGTGGGGATGGCGGCGGATCATCTTGCGCGTGACCGTATCGGCAACGTCGGCGAAGGCAAACGCGCCAGCTTCCTCGGCCATGCGCGCATGGTAGACGACCTGCAGCAGCAGGTCGCCAAGCTCTTCCTCGAGATCCGCCATGTCGCCACGTTCGATCGCGTCGGCGACCTCGTAGGCTTCTTCGATCGTATAGGGGGCTATGGTGCGGAACGTCTGCTCGAGATCCCACGGGCAGCCGGTCGCAGGCGTGCGCAGTGCCGCCATGACGGCGAGGAGGTCGCCCAGCGCATACGGGCGCTCGCCGCGCCCCTCCACGGTGAAGTCGGTGGAAGCAGGGCGCGAGGCCGAGCCCATTGCGCTCCCGGTCTCACGGGCGGTCTCACGGACGGGTTCACTGGCGGCCTTTGGCGCGCCTTGCGGGGAATCGGTCATTGTTTGCACGCTGTCCTTCCGCTAATCGAGGAAAGGGGCGAGCCCCGCGGTCGAAGCGTTGCTGGAGGCCCTGGCCGGTATGGTCGTCGTGCGTATCCTCGTCAACGCAATCATCATGGTGGCTGAGATCGCGGCCGTCGCCGGGGTGGCCTGGATCGGCCATGCCTATCCCCTCTACTTTGCCGCCGGAACCGCGGCATTCGCGTTCGCCCTCGGGCTCCGCCTCGAGCATGCGCGCCTGCGCCACGAGTTGCCGTTCTATTTCGGCGAGCGCTCGGCGGCAGCGGCCGGGAAGGGGGCTGGCGTGCTGGTGCCCTTCGTGGCGCTTTCGAGCTCACTGGTCAGAGCGGCCGTAGCGGGCATTGTCGCGCTGCTCACGTTCTCCGGTACGGACGGCGAGCGCCTGACGTGGATAGCGGCCGTTTTCGGTATCACCCTTTACGCGGCGACGAGCCTGCTGCGCTATCTGACGGTCCGGCTCGACGCGCGCCCCTCGCGGTGGGGCTATTTCCGGTTGGCTGCACCGCTCGGGGTTCTCTATTCGGTCGGGCTCGCGCTCGCCGGCAGCTTCGGCGTGGTTCACACGCCCGGCACGATCGACCTCGGCCGCACCATCTTCAATACGCCCGTGAAGCCGAGCGTCGAGCAGGCGAGCGAGCTGCTGTTCCAGTTGAAGCTCTATATCGACAGCATCGTCGTGACGCTGTTGCGGACGGTCGTCGGCGCCGATTGGGCACCAGCCGTCGGCGTGCTGCTGAGCGTCAACGTGTTGACGGGCTTCGTCGTCGCCATCTACGCGGTCGTGATCGCCGAGGCCGTCGTCGGGGCAGAGGACCGCTTGCTGTGAGGCGCTGGACCAGCGCAGCGTCATCAGCTTCCAAAATCCGCCAATCGGCGCGACCGGTTATCATGCCCGTATCGCATCCCAGCCATACCAACTGAGAGCCAAGGTCAACTTGCAATTCGCGTAATGCATATTATGGAAAATATATGATGGTGTAGGCGATGTATCAGTATGGTACGCTTGTAATTCTACCATTAAGATGTTCAACGCCTAAACGTCCAGACGTGGCTTCACGGCCACTTTTCGACATGTCGAGCACTGAGGTCCGATGTCTCTTCTTCTCCACGCCATAGTTGCCCGCCCAACTGGCACCGTGGCGATGATAGCGGGATTGGACGAACTGATGCACTCCGGGAATGCTGGCGGAACGACGGTGTCGGATGTGCAACGCCGGTCTTCATTAAAACCCCTTTGCTCATCGTCCAGAGCCGTGGTCCGTCCCGCGCGGCGGCGCTGTCACATGGTGCCCCTCCTGGCCGCTTTAGCCCTCGCCCCCATCATCCCCTTCTCGTCAGCGCGTTCCGCCGATTCCCAGCACATCTACACGGGAGGCGAGTCCGGAGCCTATCACACCACGTTCTGTCCCCCCCTCGCCGCGGCGCTGGCCGCCGAAGGGCACAAACATGTCTGCACGCCGAGTAATGGCACTGCGGACAATATGCGCCGTATCCGCACGAACCCATCCGACCTCGCCTTTGGCCAGCTCGACCTGCTGGCGATCGAGCAGGCATCGCAGGGTGGCTCCGGCGCCTTCACCCAGATCCGCAGCGACGACGTACGGGAATGCATCTTCGCCGTCGCCCGCAATGAGGCGCTCGCGACTTATGGCGACATCGCCGCGCGCGCCGAACACTTGCAGTTCGTGCTGCCGCCAGCCAACTCGGGCACCTCGGCGACGTTCCGCCACCTGCAGTCGATCGACTCCGACCTCGCGGCGGCTGGCGACGTCCGCTACGCGGCGTCCGTGGACGAGGCGATCCGCCTCGCCCTCGCCTCGGATAATGCCGTCGCTTTGTTCGTTCAGTTTCCCGATCCCGACAATGCACGCTTCCGTCTGGTCGGAGACCTCGGCGGGCATTTCGTGCCGGTGATCGACCGTGCCATCCTCGACTGGAAAATCCGCGGGCAGCAGATCTACCACGCCCAGGAGACCGAGGTGGCGGAGGCGAGCTGGCTCAAGGGCGGCACCAGCCTCGTCACCTCGTGCACGCCGCTCGTGCTGTTCACCGGTGCCGCCGAGCGGCTGGGTGACAGCGAGGCCGCTGCCCGTCATCGCAAGCTGATTGCATCGCTCGCCGCCTGGCCGCCCGATAAAATGCGGCCCAAGGGCGGCCTGATCGCTTCGGTGCTGAAGCGCACACGGCAGCTTTCGGCAGGCGCCGTCGAGGGGCTCGTCGATGTATCCGAGAGCGCGCGTCAGAAGGCGAAGCCGTTGCTGGAGAAGGCGAAGGAGGCGACCGCGAAGGCACTCGAGGCGGCCAAGCCGCACGTCGACAGCGCGAAGGAGAGCGGCGCCGATACGATCGAGAAGGCCAAGGAGACGGTGAAGGAACTGATCGAACCCGCGAAGCCCGCGGAACGACCCGACGCGAACTGAACGGCGCCGGGCGTGCAGCTCGGCCATGAAACCCGTGCACGCGAACATGCGCGAACCTGCACCGGCTGCGCGTGCTGCGCCCGTAAACCGCCCTGCCCGATAGCGCTTGCCGGATCAGGTGGCGACCGATAGCAAGGGGATGCCGGGCCCATCCGGGCCCCATCGCGCGGCCTTGTTTGTGCGCCGCCCGACCGCCGCTCGCCGCATGCAATTGGATCAAGATCTCATGTCGTCAAACAAGAGCCTCGCCGGCCGCATCGCGCTCGTCACGGGCGCATCGCGCGGGATCGGCAAAGCCGTTGCCCTGGCACTCGCGAGTGAAGGCGCGCACGTGATCCTGACTGCCCGGACGGCCGGCGCCCTCGAGACGGTCGATGACGAGATCCGCTCGATGGGTGGCAGCGCCACGATCATGCAGCTCGATCTCAAGAAGGGTGATCGTGTCGACGCCGTCGGCCCGACCATCTTTCCGCGCTGGGGACGGCTCGACATTCTCGTCGCCAACGCCGGCGTGCTCGGGCCGCTGTCGCCGCTGTCGCACGTGACGGCGGACTCATGGGACTACGTCATGGGGGTGAACCTCGAGGCGAACTGGCGCCTGATCCGCTCGCTCGATCCCCTGATGAAGCTCTCGGACGCTGGACGCGCGGTGTTCGTTACGTCGGGCGCTGCAACCGGACGGCATGCCTACTGGGGACCGTACGCGATATCGAAGGCAGCGCTCGACGCGCTGGCGCGATCGTGGGCGGCCGAGCTCGTCAATACCAATGTCCGCGTGAACCTCGTCAATCCGGGCGCCGTTGCGACCGCCATGCGTGCCAAGGCATTTCCCGGCGAGAAGCCCGAGACGCTGCCGACACCTGCCATGATTGCGCCTGCGATCGTCGAGTTGTGCAAGCCGTCGATGACCAGCAACGGCATTACCTTCGACGCGCGCGAGCAACTGGCCGAGATGGGAAAGTCGGTACCGATGGCCGACGAGGCCTGAGACCTCGGTTGACGGAACCCGACGCACGAGCTTCCGTTCGATTGACCAGAGCACGAGTAAGCCCGGCGTGGTCCGCTCAGCTCGCTATTCGAACATGATCTCCATGCCGTCGTACGCGGGCTCCACGTTGGGCGGAAGCTCGCGTTTCAAAGCGGCATAGTCGAGATCGGTCGTCATGTGGGTCAGAACCCCGTGCTTGACACCGAGCCGCTCGATCCAGCCGAGCGCATCCTTCACGCTGAAGTGGCTCGGGTGCGAGGTATAGCGCAACGCATCGACGATCCAGTGGTCGAGCCCTTGCAGCATTGGAAGGGCCGCTTCCGGCAGTGACGACACGTCGGGCGAATAAGCGAGCCGGCCGACCCGAAGGCCGAGCGAAGCGATATCGCCGTGAACCTGTGGGATCGCGGCAATGGTGATCGGCCCGCCCCGCCCATCGACCGTGATGCTGGCGCCCGCGGCGATGTCGCGGGAGTTGAGAATCGGCGCGTAACCCGAACCTTTCGGCGTCGAGAAGCAATAGCCGAAACGATCTTCGAGGCTCTTGCGCGTCGGCGCGTCGAAGTAGGCATCGATGCGCCGCTTCATCGCGTAGGCGACCATGCGCAGATCGTCGATGCCGTGCGTGTGGTCCGCGTGGTCATGCGTGAAGACGACAGCATCGATGGCCGCGACGCGCATATCGAGCAACTGCTCGCGGACATCGGGCGGCGTATCGACGAGCACGCGCGTCGTGCCGTTCTCGCCGAAGCGCTCGATCATCACGGCGCAGCGCCGCCGCCGGTTCTTCGGGTTCTCGGGGTCGCAGTGTCCCCACATGGCGCCGATACGCGGCACGCCGCCGCTCGACCCGCAGCCGAGAATGGTCAATCTGTGGGTCATCCGGCGGCTTTCGTCCGAAGCACTGGCGTCTGAAGCGCTGGGCGGCGAACCTTTCCGAACAGACGGAAAAAGTTCTCGCTCGTCGCTTGAGCGAATTCGGCGGCCGGCATTCCGCGCGCCTTGGCAATCGCCGCGGCGGTATGCACGACGAACGCCGGCTCGTTGGTCTTGCCGCGAAACGGCTCGGGCGCGAGATACGGCGCGTCGGTTTCGACGAGCAGCCGGTTCAGCGGCACAGCACGGGCGATGTCCCGCAACGCTTCCGATTTCTTGAACGACACGACGCCCGTGAACGATACGTAGAGGCCGAGCTCGACGGCGCGCATGGCGAGCTTCATGCCGCCGGTGTAGCAGTGCAGGATCGCGGGAAACGCGCCTTTGGCGTGCTCGTCCTCGAGAATGCTCACGCAATCATCGTCGGCATCGCGCGTGTGGATCTCGAGGGGCAAGCCCGTGATGCGCGCCGCGGCGATGTGGCGGCGGAAACCTTCGGCCTGATTTTCGCGTGTCGACTTCTGATAGAAGTAGTCGAGCCCCGCCTCGCCGATGGCGACAATCTTGTCGTGCGCGTTGGCGATCTCGACCAGCTCGGCCGTCGTGACGTGCATCTCCTGATCGGCATTGTGGGGATGCGTACCGATCGAGCAATAAAGATCGGGGTCACGCGCCGCGATCGCCAGCAGAGTGTCGATCTTGGAGACGTGCGTCGAGATCGTCACCATCACGCCGACGCCGGCACCCTTGGCGCGCGCGACCACGTCCTCCAGGTTCTCGACGAGTCCCGGAAAGTCCAAGTGGCAATGGTGGTCGACGAGCATCACGCCTCGTTCCATTTCTCAAAGTCGGCCGACCGGTGTGGCGGCTGTCGTCATCCGTCGCGTAAGAGTGCCGCGGCGATAGCGGTTTGCTCCAGGTCACCGCGCCGTTGCGTGTGACGCGCCCGGCTCACCCCGGACTGTCGTCACCCTTGCTCTTGTCACGGTTGGCCTGCTTCTTCGCCTGTTTGGCCGCTTTCGCCGCCGCCTGCGCTTCGGCCGACTGGCTGCCACTCTTCTGCGCCTCAGCCGCCGGATCGACATAGCGCGGGAACACGCCCTGTGGCTCGGGCAACGGCGTTCCGGGCTTCAGCCGTCCCGCCGCGCCGAGCGCCGCGAAGGAGCGTGCCGCGCCTTCCTCCTGGCCGAGCAGCCCGAGCAGCTTCGCCGCCGAAGCCGGCATCGCCGGCTGCACCAGGATCGCAAGCTGGCGCACCACCTCGGCCGCAACGTAAAGGATGGTGCCCTTGCGCTCCGGCGTCAGCGATTTGTCGAACGGCTTTTCGTTGGCGAAGTAGCGGTCGCCCTCCGCCACGACGTCCCACACCGCGTCGAGCCAGGATTTGATCGCCTGCCGGTCCATCGCCTCGCGACAGGTTGCATAGAGCGCGTCGGCCTTCGCCAGCAGCGCGGTGTCGGTTTCGCTGAAGGCTTCGGGCGTCGGCACGACCCCGGCGAAGCCCTTCGCGATCATCGACAGCGAGCGCTGCGCGAGATTGCCGATGCCGTTGGCGAGATCGGCGTTGATGCGCGTGGCAATCGTCTCCGGCGAGTAGCTGCCGTCGGCCCCGAACACGACTTCGCGCATGAAGTAGTAGCGAACCTGATCGACACCGTAGTGCGTGACGAGCGCGAAGGGATCGACCACGTTGCCGACCGACTTCGACATCTTCTCGCCTTTGTTGAACAGGAAGCCGTGACCGAACACGCGCTTCGGCAAGGCGAGCCCCGCGCTCATCAGGAACGCCGGCCAGTAGATGGCGTGGAACCGTACGATGTCCTTGCCGATGACGTGCACGTCGGCCGGCCAGAATTCGCGCCGCTCGTCGCCGCCGCCGCCAAGCAGGCCGGTGGCCGTCACGTAGTTGTTGAGCGCGTCGACCCAAACGTACATGACGTGGCCGGGATGATCCGGAACCGGGATGCCCCAGTCGAGCGTCGTCCGCGAAATCGACAGATCCTCGAGGCCCGAGCGCACGAAGCTCGTCACCTCGTTGCGCCGCTCGGGCGGCAATATGAAGTCCGGGTTCGCCTCGTAGTGCGCGAGCAGCGCGTCCTGATATTTGGAGAGGCGAAAGAAGAACGTCTCCTCCTCGGCCCAGGCGACCTCCGTTCCGGTCGGCGTCGCGTAGCGCTGCCCGTCGCGGACCTCGGTCTCGCTCTCCTTGTAGTAGACCTCGTCGCGCACCGAATACCAGCCGCCGTACTTCTTCAGGTAGATGTCGCCCGCTGCCTCCATGCGCCGCCACAGCTCCTGGCAGGCGGCATAGTGGCGGGGCTCCGTCGTGCGGATGAAGTCGTCGTTGGAGAGATTGAGGCTCGCCGCCATCTCGCGGAAGCGCGCGGAGTTGCGGTCGGCGAGGTCACGGGGCGTCAGCCCCTCCTTCACCGCCGTCTGCTTCATCTTGAGCCCGTGCTCGTCGGTGCCAGTGAGAAACAGCACGGATTTGCCGTCGAGCCGCTCGAAGCGCGCGATTGCATCCGTCGCGATCGCCTCGTAGGCATGGCCGATGTGAGGCACGCCGTTCGGATACGAGATGGCCGTGGTGATGTAGAACCGTTGGACGTCGCTCATGGTCTCGTCTCCCTCGCTTTCGGCGGCCGCACACACGGCGCCGCCTCAGCGGGTCGTCGTCTCGAGACGGGAAACGGTTCGAAGGATCAGCGTCTTCCGGTCGAGATTGAGCGCGACGGTCTCCGCCTTCTCGCGGGCCACTGTTTCCCACAAGACCGCCAGGGAGGCAAGCCGCCCCTCTGCCTCCCCGGTGCGCGCGAGGCGCTCGGCGAGTTGTAGCTCCCGCGCTTCACCCGCCCCCGTGGCCGCGGCCCTGACGAGACGCGCCAGAAGCTCGAGCAACAGCTCGAAAAACAGTTCGAAGCGCGCCTCGGCCGCCACCGCCGACATCGTGTCGGCAAGAGTGTGAATTGCTCCCCACCGCACCTCCGGCAGGCCGGCGACGATCTGGAAGACGTCGTTGTAAAGCGCGATCCCGCCTTCGCTCTCGAGATTGAGGGCGCGGCGCACGCTGCCCTCGGCGAGTCGAAGCAACGTTCCGGCCGCGGCCGCATCCGGCATGTCCCGCCCCGCCGCCATCAGCGCCTGGCGCATGGCCTTGCTCAGATCGTCCTCCTCGAGCGGCGCCAGATCGAGACGCCGGCAACGCGAGCGGATCGTCGGGAGAAGCCGCCCCGGCTCTGCCGAGACGATCAGGAACATCGTTTGCGGCGGCGGTTCCTCGAGCGACTTCAGCAACGCGTTCGCGGCGTTGATGTTCAACTCGTCGCCGCTGTCGACGATCACCACGCGCCATGCGCCCAGCGCCCCGCGATGACCGAGGAATGATCTCAGCCGGCGCACTTCCTCGACGCTGATCGAGGCGGGAAATCGCTTGTCTTTCAGGTTGTATCCACGCCGCACAACCAGAAGTCCCGGATGCGACTGCGCGCGCACCTGCCGCGCGGCTATGGCGCCGGGCGCAACCGCGAGCGTGCGAGCCTCGCCGTCGCGTTCACCGGGAGAAGCCAGCGCGTGCATGGCGAGTCGGTAGGCGAACGTCGCCTTGCCGATGCCCGATGGCCCCGCGATCAGCCAGGCATGGTGCATGCGTCCGGAGCGGAGCGCCGTCGCCAGCTCGGTCTCCGCCGCCTCGTGACCGTAGAGCTCGGTGGTTTCGCGTGGATGGGGAAAACCCTCCAGCCGGTCGATCTCCGGCAGGTCCTCGATCTCTTGGGTGACGGGGCCTCGGGCCATGACCGCGTACCTAGTCCGTTCGCGGCGCAGCGGCACCAGTATCGGCGCCGAAACGCTCCGACACACCGGCCCATACCGCGGCAGCCACATTGTCGATGGGCTTGGCGCCATCGATGACGAGGCAACGCTGCGGCTCGGCCTCGGCGATCGCCAGGAACCCGCGCCGGAGCGTCTCGTGATAGACGATGTCGCGTCGCTCGTAGGCGTCGGCAGCCGCGCTGTCGGAACCGCGGGAGGCTGATCCCCGGCGCGCCGTCGCCCGTTCCTGGCCGAGCCTCGCATCGATGTCGATGACCAGCGTCAGGCTAGGACGTGTCGCGGCGACGATGGCGTGCTCCAGCATGTCGAACATGGCCCGGTCGAGGCCACCGGCATGGCTCTGATAGACGTCGGTCGAATCCGAAAAACGATCACAGATAACCCAGCGCCCCGCCGCAAGCGCCGGCCGGATGACCTTCTCGAGATGATCGGCGCGCGCGGCATAGAACATCAGGGCTTCCGAAACCGGACCGTGTGGCGCCGTATCTGGGGCAAGCAGGAGCTGGCGCACCTGCTCCGCGAACGGCGTACCGCCCGGCTCCCGCGTCACAACGACATCGTGACCTAGGCCACGAAGGCGCTCGGCGAGAAGACGCGCCTGGGTGGACTTGCCAGAGCCCTCTCCGCCTTCGAAAGTGATGAACTTGCCCGGGGTCATGCGTCTGCGATTTCCTGGTCTCCGACGTGCTTGGCCAAGATCCCTAGGGTGCGATGAGTCGAAATGGAAGCACTTCGCGCCCTCATCGGACGCGCGGAAGGTTTTCTCATCTCGTAGTCTAGAGGCCCATCCAATCAGAAGGAATGGCCCGCAGCTCCCCTGATCGCATGTATGCGCGCCAGAACCGCCTCGCCGATCAACCAACCGGGACGAACCGCGCGGCGATGCCCCTCAGAGCTTGGCCCACGAGAGCGCCAGATGCAGCAGGCTATCGAGCCCGCGCCGCATCATGCCAGCCTCCGCCACGTCCTCCGACGCGTAGAGCGGCACCTCGTTCGTCGCCGACGACGAACTCGTCACCCGCAGATGCGCAACCTCGTCACCCTTATGGATCGGCGGCTTGAGCGGACCCTTGTAGCGGATCTCCGCAGAGAGCCTCTGGTTCGCCGGGAACCTCGGCAGGACGATTGCCACGCCGTCCTTGCCGACCAGAGGAACGTAGAATTGGCTGCCGCCCCAGACGCGCGCCTCGCCGACCACCTCGCCGGGATCGAACAGCTTGAACTCGCCGAACGAGCGGAAGCCCCATTCCAGCAGGCGTCGGGCTTCGTCGCGGCGGTCGTTGGCGGACTCGAGGCCATTGACGACGACGATGAGCCGCCGCCCCTCCTGGGTCGCCGTGCCGACCATGCCATAGCCCGCTTGACTGATGAAGCCGGTCTTCATGCCGTCCGCGCCGATGTCGAGAAAGAGCAGCGGATTGCGGTTGATGAAGCGGTGCTTGCGGTAGTTGAACTCCTTCTGCCCGAAGATCGCGAACTGCCCCGGGTACTCGTGCATGATGTAACGGGCGAGCATGGCAAGCTCGCGCGCGGTCATGAGGTGATCGGCGTGATAGAGCCCAGTCGCGTTCGCGAAGGTGGACTTGGGAAGACCAATGCGGCGTGCCTCCGCCACCATCATCGCGGCAAAGTTCTGCTCGCTGCCGCCGAGAGCTTCGGCGATCGCGATGCAAGCGTCATTGCCCGACTGCACGATGACGCCCTGCAGCATCTCCTCGACCGTCGCCGTTTCGTTCACCGGCACGAACATGGCCGAAGTTCCAGATGGCGCGCCGCCCGTCCTCCAGGCGTTCACCGACATCGTAATCGGATCGGAGAGTTTCAGCGTGCCGTTCTTCAGGGCCCGGAAGACGACCGCCAGGGTCATCAGCTTGCTCATGCTCGCCGGCGGCGCCAGTGTATCGGCGTCGTGCTGGAACAGCACCGCGCCCGACACCGCGTCCATCAAAATGGCGTGCTTGGCCTTCGTGGAAATTGCCCCGGGAGCGGGCGCGGACGTCTGAGCGGTGGCGGTGCCGGCCGCAGCGACCAGTAAGGTGAGCGCAAAGAGCATCACGGTCGCCACGAACGACAACGGCACTTCGTGGAGCGAGCGTCGCATCCGATCCTTCCGTTGATATGGTTAATACCCGACTATCGATGCTGGCGACGAGTCGTGTCAACGCGAACCGCGAGAATTAGCGGGCAAAAGCCGGAAATGTCCGGAGCCTGGGAGCAATGCCATCGGTGGACCTGTTGCACGGGAGTGCCGGCTCGCCGGATTCTACCCCAAGGGAGGAGGCTCAGCGGCGCCCCGTGAAGCCGTACCCAGCGGCGGGCCCGCCACTACCGGTATCTGCAGCGTAGCGCGACCGCCCCGAGTACCACGCTTGCGTGGCTAGGTGCTGTTGCTCGCGGTGAGTGCTGCCATCGAGAGGCGCCCGCCCCGCGTAGCGCACCCGCACGTTCGCGACACCCTTGTGCTCGAAGTCCAGGTGGTGAGCGACGGCATGCGACAGATCGATGATCCGGCCGCCAACATAGGGGCCGCGATCGTTGACCCGAACGAGAACCGTCCGGTTGTTGTCGACGTTCGTCACCCAGACATAGCTTGGCAGCGGGAGCGTCGGATGCGCGGCCGTCAGCGCGTGCTTGTCGAACAATTCGCCATTCGCCGTCTTACGGCCATGGAAATCGTCGCCATACCAGGATGCGGAGCCGGAGTGATCATAGCCTGGCTCCTCGCGTGGGAAGTACCAGCGCCCGGCGACGCTGTAGGGCTTGCCGATCTTGAACGCGCCACCGCCCTTCGGTACAGGCTGGTTGATCTCGACGATGCGCGGGCTTGCAGGCACCTGAACCACCGACGGCGGGAAGGCGTAGCTGGAGCTCGTGCTCCATGCTCCCGCCACCGGCGGCTTTTGTTCGTTTTGAGCGCACCCTGCGATGAGCGCGAGCGGAAGCAGTGCCGATGCCGCCAGCAGCGCACGAGCGCGAGCCGGCCAGAGCGGTTCCCGCATCGCCCGCCCGTCGCTGACAGCGCGGCCCTCGCCGTCACCAATCTTCATTCGCTCGAGTTGCATCAACCTTCCTTGGCGCCCCGTATGGTACGGAGCCGCGTCGACTGATCCGTGCTCCATGTGGTGGAAGCATGGCAATCGCGCTGTAGCATGGCGGACCGCACTTGACGTGGCGTAAAGCGCCCTGCGCTTGAGCGGCTGTGGGAAACTCTGTAGAGCATTGCCGCATGGCCGGCTGCGGGCTGGCGTACCATCGTCCGCAGTCGATCGATCTCCCTGCGGTCGAATTGGGCGCGGCTTGCCGGCGATGCTGGCCGGCAAGATCACCGCAGGTGCTAAGGATGGGTGGCCGAGTGGTTTAAGGCAGCGGTCTTGAAAACCGCCGTGGGTTCACGCCCACCGTGGGTTCGAATCCCACCCCATCCGCCACTTCGGAACAAAACCGGGAACGCCGATTCCCGCCGATTTCCCTCCCTTGGCGGCTACCAGCGTCCTCAACAGGACGTTTTTGCTTCCTTTGATGTAGATCGCGTCGTCTGCGACCTCGACGTGTTGGGCGAAGGCCCGGACGTGTTCCCGCCGATAGCCGCCCTTTCCAAGCCGCAGTCGGGTGCGTGCTTCGCTCGCCAGTTCCCGCACGGCTGCCCCGGTGAGGCGCTGGTGGGTAGAGCTTGCGAGCATGGCTTCGATCCGCGTGGCATCGGCCCGCGCCTGATCCCGAAGCGCCGTGAGGCCCGCGATGCGCTCGCCAAGGGAAGACTCGGCCGGGTCGAGCGAACCGGCTTCAATGGCATCGTAGAGGCGCTTGAGGCGGTTGTCGGCCTCGGCCGCGCGATGGTTCAACTCGGCAATATGCTGGCTGCGCCGCTCGACGCCTTCCTGCCGGCGATCCAGAAGCGAGGCGAGAACGTCTTCGATCCGCTCGGGGTCGAGAAGCCTTTCCTCGATATGCGTCACCACCATGCGGTCGAGCTTATCCATCGGGATCGCGCGGCCCTTGCAGCCTGTGTCGCCCTGCCGTGCCCGAATCGAGCAAGCATAGTAGCGATACCGGCCGTTCTTGCCGGTGCGCAGCGTCATTGCGCCTCCGCAATTGCCGCAATGGCAGATGCCGGTCAGCAGGTTCGGGCCGCTGACGACGCGCGGCGGCGTCACCTTCGGATTGTTGACCTTCAAGCGATTCTGCACGGCCTCGAATATCTCAAGGTCGATCAGCGGCGGCACGGCGACGGTGACGATTTCCTCCTCCGGCTTCACCACGCCCTTATTGGAGCGGCGATTGAAGCGATGCTCGCCGATATAGGTGCGCCGGGTCAGGACACGGTGAAGCTGGCCGATGCCCCAACGCCCGCCGTTGCGGGTAAACATGCGGTGCTTGTTCAGGTGATTGACGATGTTCTTGACGCCCATGGGGCCGGACGTGCCGTCGCCTTCCGATGCAAGGCGGAAAATCAGCCGCACGGTGTCGGCATGGAGCGGGTCGATCTCCAGCTTCTTCTTCATCTTCGCGCCGCGCTGCTCGGCATCGACGACACGGTAGCCGATGGGCGGCAGGGAGCCGTTCCAGAAGCCTTGCCGGGCGTTCTCCTTCAAGGCGCGCATGACGTGCTTGCCGTTCTCCTTCGACTGGTATTCGTCGAACAGCGCCATGATCTGCCGCATCATGACGTGCATGGGGTCGTCGCCCATCTCCTGCGTGATGGACACCAGCTTGACGCCGTTCTTGGCGAGCTTCCTGACGTTGAACTCCAGCTCGAAGTGATCGCGGAAGAACCGGCTGAACGAATGGACCACGACGACATCGAAGGGCGCGGGCTTGGACGTGCCGGCCTCGATCATCCGTTGGAACTCGGGGCGGCGGTCATTGGTGGCCGAAGCGCCGGCTTCCACGAAGGTTTCGACAAGCTGGTAGCCGCGCGAGACACAATAAGCCTCGCCCTGCTTGCGCTGGTCGGGGATCGACACGTCATGCTCGGCCTGCCGCGTGGTGGAAACGCGCAGGTAGAGCGCGGCGCGCAGCGCAACATGGGGACTTTGCATATTCATGACCGGACTCCTTCCGCCGTGCGACGTTCTATCAGCGGCAATTCCAGCTCCACGCGGTCATGCAGCACCTTAGGGACGAGCTTCTGGCCCTCGCCGGGGTCCATACGGATCAGGCCGTAGCTCGCCATCTTCTTGAGGGTTCGGGACAGGTTAGGCTTCGCCCGTCCCGTGATCCGCGACAGTTCCTCCAGCGAACCGGGTGACTGCTCGTCGATGACGCGCAGCAACTCGCGGTTCCCGCTCGAAAGGAGCTGCGCGAAGGATTCCATGGATGTGAACCACACCTTCGGATCGTCGGGTGCGGGCTTTTCCTCGCCTTTGGCGATCCGCATGGTGCGCGCCTTCATCTCGTCGTAGTCGGCAATCCCGACTTTCAATGTGGTCATGTTACGCCTCGTTCCTTCAACACCGCGTCCGCCGCCTGCCAGAAGTCGGCCAGCAGCGTGGCCGCATCCTCGTAGGCGTAGGGCTTCACGGTCTGGAGGCGATGCCGGTGGTCCATCGGCTCGCCCCGCCTTCCTCGGCCGACCGGATGGGCGTTATCGAATCCGACCAACCGTTCGCCCGAAGGCCCGTGAAGCGTGAGCGAATAATCGAGGCCGTGCGGCTTTTCCGGCGAGGCCGGAACGCTGGTGACGACGAACTTCACCCAATGGCCGCCCTCGGGATCGACAACGAGCACCTGTCCGTCGAGGTCCAGAAGCGTGTCGAGGCTCGGGTCACGATCCTCGCTCATGGCTTAGTGTTATCATCGGAGGATAACCGTTGCAAGTCCTGATTGCCAGGATCGTCGATTGGGCCGAACAGTCGGTCGAGCACGTCACCGAAATACCGCTCGAAGATTTGCAGTTCTTCCTCGGTGATCGGCACCTTCTCGGGCCAGTCGTCGAAGACAGGCAACGACACCACATCGACGATGCGAAGCGGCGACCTGCGGCGCTCCCGGCCGTCCGGCGTAGGTTCGTCGGCATAGTCGAAAAGATCGTCGGGAAGTGTCTCGGGGACCGGCTGTCGCGGTCGCCCTTTGCGGGCGCGACGGCGCTCTGCACACATGGAATCCTCCTTGGTTCTGGTGGATTCCGGGGCGCTGTAGGCCCCGGAATTGGGCGAACCATGGAGGGCAGTCGGCGGGCTGTAGCGTGCCGCATTTGCGTCTATGCGCTGGCGGCACCCCTGCCGGGATGGGACTCAGTTGGCGGCTCGCCGTGCCTTGGCGAAGCCGCGATCCGTGGCGATGAACCGCTCCAGCATGGGCACGATGAGCCTGACGGGATCGGCGACGGGCTGGCCGCTCTCGCGGGCCAGCACCTCGGCATAGGCGGTCAGATCGCGGTGAAGCGGCGCGGGTAGCTCCACCGTCACCTTCACGGGCTTGTCGTCGGGAAGCGGCCGAGTTTCAGCTTGGTCATGGTCAACCTCCTGCCGGCTCAAATACAAGGTCGCGGGTGACGATGATCCTGACCGGGAAGCCGGGCCGGATGGTGAGAGTCGGCGCAACCTGCAACTGGCGCTGCACGATCTGCTGGCCCGCCTGATTGACGGTATCCTGCGCCCCGTCGCGGATAGCTCGAACAAGCCGGTCCTCGTCGCTGGTCGCCAGCTCCGTGCCGACTGCGAGCAGCGTGGACAGCCCTGCGGCCTTCATCAGATCCCACCAATGGTAATCAACCCCGTCTTCCAGCCCGGCATAGCCGCTGGCGTCCGCGCCCGGCAGGCGCTCAAGGACGATGGAACGGCCACCGGGCAGGATCAGGCGATTCCACACCAAGAGCACCCTGCGCTGGCCGAAGGTCACGCCGTCATCGTATTGACCGATGATGCGCGTCCCTTGCGGGATCAGGAGCAGGCTGCCGGTCGGGCTGTCATAGACGTTCTCGGTCACTTGCGCCGTGATCTGGCCCGGCAGGTCCGAGCGGATGCCGGTGATGAGCGCGGCGGGGATCACGGCCCCGGCCTGAAGGATGTAGGGCGATGCCGGCGGCGCGACGCGATCCGGCGCGATGGTCTGCCGGTCCACGGGTCCGTTGAGGAAAGCCGCGTGCCGGTCTTGCGTCGCGGGCTGTCCGCCGAGGCCGAGTCCTGCAAGGCCGGGCATGGACGTTCCTGTCGGCGCTCCCGTGCGTGGGCCGGACTGGAAAAACACGTTGCTCAAGCGCGCGGCTTCTTCCTCGGCGCGGCGGCGTTCTTCTTCGGGATCGACGGCGGGCGTCGTCATGACGGGCGGCGCGACCGGCTGTCCCCTGTTCTGCGCGTCGAGGATCGGACGGCCGAGGTCGCCGGGCAGCGCCGGGCCGAGCACCGGCCCCGTATAGTCGCGCGGCAAGCCGGACAGGCCGTCCGCCGTTGGGCGGTTCTCGGTCGAATAGAGTTCTTCGCCTCCCGGCCCTGCATCGCGGATCTGGAGCGCGTAGATCAGTGCGCCGCCGATGCCGAGCAAGGCGACCGCGCCGACGCCTGCCAGCATCTTGCGAGACAGGCGGGTGACGCGCGGCGGTTCGGTGCGCAGGCGCATGGGCGCGATGGTGTCGCTGATGGTGTTGTCGGTCATGACGGGGAGCCTCCGGTCGCGCTGGCGGGCTGTGCGGCAGCGGCCTGCGTCGGGTTGATGCGAACGATCCTGACGACCTGCTGGCGGTTGCCGTTGCCAAGGCGCAGCTCGGCCGCGCCGAACAGGCGGTCCACGATCAGGACGTTCTGGTGGACTCGGCTGTTGACGATCTGCGGTTCGCCATTCGTGCCGAGCACGAAAATCGGCGGCATTTCGCCCTGCACGATCCCGGCCGGGAAGACGACATAGACGCGCCGGCCATCGTCGAACACGGAAGCCGGCCGCCATGGCGGGTTGTCGCCCTGCACGTGCAATGCATAGCGGTAGTTCCGCGCAGCCTCGGCCGGGATGATCGGTGCGGCTGGAACGGTCTGACGCTGGCCGGCAGGCGGTGCGGGATAGGCCCATGCGACGGCCGGCATGTAGAGTGATTCCCGCGCGCGCAACTCGATCATGTAGGTGCGCCGGTCGGTGGTGACGACAAGGTTGGTGGAAATGTCAGGTCGCGTCGGTTTCACGAGGATATGGACGCGGCGGTTCGCACCGCTGCCGCTCTCGGTGTCGCCTATGATCCAGCGGGCGGTGTCGCCGGCCGCAATCGGCCCCGCGCCTGTCAGGCTCTCGCCCGGCTCCAGCGCAATGGTCGTGATCTGCCCGACTGCGGCATAGACCTGATAGAGCGCGCCTTCCGACCACGGATAAATCTGGATTGCATTGTAGTAGCCTTCCCGGCGCGGCTCGACGCGGGCGGCTGCATTGGCGTTCTCGACGCGGCCGGCCGGCGTCCCTGCGGCGGTTCCTCCACGCGCGACGGTCCATGCAGGGGGCACACGCAAAGGCCGGGGCGTGTTATCGGTTGCCGCCGCCTGCACGGTTGGCAGCGGGGGTACGCTGGCGTCATAGCTGAATTGCGGCGTCCGGTTGGTGGCGCAGCCTGCGAGCATGGTGGCAGAAAGCAGCACGGCCGCGATTGTGGGGGTGCGGGTGATCGTCCTCATTGGCTCATCTCCCGCGACCACGAAATTGCGTTGACGTAGATGCCGAGCGGATTGGCGCGCAGCCGTTCGGCATCGCGCGGCGGCTGGATGGCGATGGTCAGGATCGCGGTCCATCGTTCCGTGCTGGAAAGCTGGCCGTTCTCGAAATGGCGTTCGGTCCACGCGACGCGGAAGCTGTTGGGGGACGCCCGGATGACGCTAGACACCTCGACGGCGACCTGTTGACGGCCGACCTTGGCGAAAGGATCATTGGCGCGGGCGTAGTCGTTGAGCGCCGCCGCCCCGCGATCCGTGGTCCATTCGTAGGCGCGAAGCCAGTTCTGGCGGACAATGATCGCGTCGGCCGGGATCGCGCGGACCTGCTCGATGAATCGGCCGAGATGGAAAGCGATCTGCGGGTCGGTCGGGCGATAATCGGCGGCGGCCGGCGCGACGGTCTGCGCCTGTCCAAGATTGTCCACCTGCACCACCCACGGCACCACGGTCCCGCGCGCGGATTGCCAGACCAGCGCCGAGGCGAAGCCGGCCGACAGGATCAGGGAACCGAAGGCCATATAACGCCAGTTCCTCGCCTGCACGCGGGCCGAGCCGATACGCTCGTCCCATGCCTGCGCGGCCTTCTGATAGGGCGTCTCGGGTTCCGGCGATTTGCCGTAGTGGGTTGCTGGTCGTTTGAAGATGCTCATGAGCGGTCACTTTCGGAAAGGTTGATGGAGGAACCGGAGCCGTGGCTGTCGCCGGAGCGCACCGCATGGGCGGCCATGGTCGTGCCGTGGTTCATGGCCTGCGAGCGCCGCATCCGTTGCGCCCATGCGGGCGGGCTGCCGGCCGGGCCGGATGCTGCTGCGGTGGGATCGGCGCTCGCGCCGCCGACCGTGCCTGCGGTGGATGAGCCGCCGGTCACACCGAAGGCGGCGCGTGCGCCACCGGAAAAGCTGGACTTGACGCTCTCGGTGGCTTTCGAGACGGCGCGCTTCAAGGGAGAGACGGCGGCCGAGCCTGCGGCGCGGGCAACACCACCAAGGCCGGAAGCAACACCGACCGCGCCGGACTGGCCGAGCGCGCCGACGCTATAGGCTGCGGTTGCCGCGCCCGCGGCGGTCGCACCGCCGCGGACGGCCGCGGCCCCACCGGAGAGGGCGGCAGCACCGCCCTTGGCCGCAAGCATAGCCCCGCCGCCAGCGGCGACACCTGCACCTGCGACCGCAAGGCCGGTTCCCACGGCCGCGCCCGCGCCGAGCTGCGGGCCGCCAGAGACGATGCCGTTGGCGATGCCGGGGCCGAAGATGCCGAGGCCGAGCAGCGACAGGGCTGCCAGCACAATCGCCATGGCGTCGTCGATGGTCGGGGTTGCCCCGCCGAAACCGGCCGTGAATTGCGAAAATAAGGTGCTGCCGATGCCGATGATGACGGCGAGCACCAAGACCTTGATGCCGGACGACACCACATTGCCCAAGACCTTCTCGGCCATGAAGGCGGTCTTGCCGAACAGGCCGAAGGGGATGAGGACGAAGCCGGCGAGCGTGGTCAGCTTGAACTCGATCAGCGTCACGAAAAGCTGGATGGCGAGGATGAAGAAGGCCAGCACCACCAGCGCCCATGCAAACAGCAGGCACGCGATCTGGATGAAGTTCTCGAAGAAGCTGATCCAGCCCATCAGGTCGGAAATGGAATCGAGAAGCGGACGGCCGGCGTCGAGGCCGGTCTGCGCCACGCGGCCCGGCCGCGTCAGATCGGTGACGGAAAAGCCGGTGCCCGAGGCCATGAGGCCGAGGCCGGCGAAACTCTCGAAGACGATGCGGGCGAGGTTGTTCCAATTGCCGATGATGTAGGCGAAGACGCCGATGAACAGCGTCTTTTTGACCAGCCGCGCAATAATGTCGTCATCCGCGCCCCATGCCCAAAAGAGCGCGGCGAGCGTCACGTCGATGACGATCAGCGTTGTGGCGATGAAGGCGACCTCGCCGCCGAGCAGCCCAAAACCACTGTCGATGTAGGAGGTGAAGACTCCGAGGAAATTGTCGATGACGCCCGTGTTGCCCATGGTCAGCGCGCCTCGCTGCGGTCACGGCCGAGGAAGCGGTCGCGGGATTCAGCCCAAGCGGCGAGGCAGTCGGCATCGCTTGCGGCGGCCTCGCCGAGCTGCTGGCAACGGCGCAGGCTGGCGCGCAGGGGATCGGGCGGCGGCTGGAGGGCCGAGGCCGGGAGCGGCGCGGAAGGTTCATCCTTCCGCGCCATGTCGATTGCGGTCACTGTCAAGGCAATCGCAACGAACACCACGGCCCCGAGCCGGGCCAGCATCTTGCCGTCCATGGCGAGCCTCCCGGTCAGTTGTTGCCGTTGTTGAACATCTGCGCGTTGCCCGGCAGGTAGCCGGTGCCGGGTGTCAGGAACCGCTCGCGCTGGATGCGGCCCTGTTCAGCAGCGGTCGCGCGCTCGGCCTCGGTCAGCGCGTCGGCCCGGCCATTGGCCGAGATGACCGCGATCAGGTCGGAAAGCTGCTGCGACTGGAGGGCGAGAAGCTGGTTGCCGGCCTGCGTGGCTTGCAGCGCGCCGGTCGCGCCTTGGCTCTGGCCGACCAGCGCAGCCATTTCGGCGCGGTTGCTGTCGATATTGCCGACCGCTCCCGCCTGCACGCGCATGGCGTCCTGCAAGCTGCCGACCGTGTTCTCCCACCGGCTGCGCGCATCGGCGACAAGCTGGGCGTCGGTCGCCGAAAGCGAGACATTGCCATATTGCTTCTGGAACGCTTGGTCGATCTGGCCGACCTCGAAGGCGATGTTCTGTGCCTGCCCGAGAAGCTGCTGCGTGCGCTGGACGCTCTGCTGGAGCTGCTGGAGCGAGGAATATGGCAGGCTCGCCAGATTGCGGGCCTGATTGATGAGCATCTGCGCCTCGTTCTGGAGGCTCTGAATCTGGTTGTTGATCTGCTCCAGCGTGCGCGCGGCGGTAAGCAGGTTTTGCGCATAGTTGGTCGGGTCATAGACGATCCGGCCGAAGCCGAATTGTGCATGGGCCGGGCTTGCCAGCATGGGCGAAAGCGCGACGGGCATGGCGAGCGCCAGCGCGAGGGCCGAGGCCCCAACGATCTTGGGATAGGTCATGGAAGAATCTCCTGTGTGGGGTGGCTATCGAGCGGGGCCGGCGCGGCGGATTCCGGCCGGTCGGCAAGATTGGTGAGGTTCGGGATCAGGTCGGCCGCCCAATCGACGCCGCGCTCGCGCAGCCATGCGGCGAGGAAGCCGTCGCGGCCGCGTTCGGCGACGATCTGCGCAATGAGGGTCTGGTCGGATTTGGCGGATGCGGCGCAGAGGGCGAGGCCGACTTCGGACAGGCCAAGCTCGAACAGGCGATTGCCGCGCCGTGACTGGCAGTAATAATCCCGCTTGGGCGTGGCCCGTGCGAGGATTTCGATCTGCCTGTCATTGAGGCCGAAGCGGCGATAGATGGCCGTGATCTGCGGCTCGATGGCGCGCTCGTTCGGCAGCAAGAGTCGCGTCGGGCAGCTCTCGATAATCGCGGGCGCGATGTTGCTGCCGTCAATGTCGGACAGGCTTTGTGTGGCGAAGATGACGCTGGCGTTCTTCTTGCGCAGCGTTTTCAGCCACTCACGGAGCTGGCCGGCGAAACCCTCGTCGTCCAGCGCAAGCCAGCCTTCATCTATGATGAGCAGCGTGGGGCGGCCATCGAGCCGGTCGCCGATACGATGGAACAGATAAGCAAGCACGGCAGGGGCCGCGCCGGTCCCGACAAGGCCCTCGATCTCGAACGCCTGCACGTCCGCCGATCCCAAATGCTCTGTCTCGGCGTCGAGCAGCCGGCCATAGGCACCGCCGACGCAGAACGGACGGAGCGCCTGTTTCAGATCGTTGGATTGCAACAGCACCGCAAGGCCGGTGATGGTCCGTTCCTCGACCGGCGCGGAAGCGAGCGAAGTCAGCGCCGTCCAAAGGTGTTCCTTGACCTCGGGCGTGATCGCCAGCCCCTCGCGCATGAGGATGGCCGCAATCCAGTCCGCCGCCCATGCGCGTTCATAGGTGTCGTGGATGCGGGCAAGTGGCTGGAGCGAAACGGACGCCTCATCTCCTTCCGTGAGGCCACCGCCCAAATCGTGCCAATCCCCGCCCATGGCGAGCGCGGCGGCGCGGATGCTGCCGCCGAAGTCGAAGGCGAAAACCTGCGATCCCGCATAGCGCCGGAACTGCAAGGCCATGAGCGCCAGCAGCACGGATTTGCCCGCGCCGGTCGGGCCAACGACAAGGGTGTGTCCTACGTCGCCGACATGGAGACTTAGCCGGAACGGGGTTGAGCCTTCAGTCTTTCCAAAGAGCAAAGGGGGTGCACCGAAATGCTCGTCCCGTTCCGGCCCCGCCCACACCGCTGAAAGCGGGATCATGTGGGCGAGATTCAAAGTGCTGATGGGCGGCTGGCGGACATTGGCGTAGGCGTGTCCGGGCAGACTGCCGAGCCATGCGTCAACCGCGTTGACGCTCTCGGGCATGACGGTGAAGTCACGGCCCTGAACGATCTTCTCGACCAGGCGCAGCTTCTCTTGCGCCACGCGCGGGTCGGCATCCCATACGGTGACGGTCGCCGTGACGTAGGCCATGCCCGCCACGTCTGCCCCAAGCTCCTGCAACGCCATGTCGGCGTCGAGCGCCTTGTTCGCCGCGTCGGTGTCCACAAGGGCGGACGCCTCGTTGGTCATCACCTCTTTCAAGATCGCCGCGATGCTCTTGCGCTTAGCGAACCATTGGCGACGGATGCGGGTCAGCAACCGGGTCGCATCGGTCTTGTCGAGCAGGATCGCGCGCGTGCCCCACCTGTAGGGGAACGGCAGCCGGTTCATCTCGTCGAGCAGGCCCGGCATCGTTGCGGTCGGGAATCCCACGATGGTCAGGACGCGCAGATGTGTGTCGCCAAGGCGCGGCTCCAGCCCGCCAGTCAACGGCTGGTCGGCGAGCAGCGCGTCGAGGTGCATCGGCACCTCGGGCACGCGCACGCGATGGCGGTTGGTTGAGATGGTGGAATGGAGGTAGGTCAGCGTTGCGCCGTCATCCATCCAACGGCACTCGGGCATGAAGCCGTCGAGCAGCGCCAGCACGCGGTCGGTGCGGTCGATGAAGCCGCGCATCAGCTCCCACGGGTCCACGCCGGTTTTCTCGCGGCCCTCATAGAGCCATGCCTCAGTGCGCGCGGCTTCCTCGGCCGGGGGCAGCCAGAGGAAGGTGAGGAAGTAGCCGGACACGAAATGCGCGTCCGCTTCCTCGAAACCAGCCTTCCGTTCCGCATCGACCAGCGCCGACGCGGCATCGGGAAAGCGACTATCGGGATAGGTCGCCGCCTCGCTGCGCTGTGCCTCGACGAAGATGCTCCAGCCGGAGCCGAGACGGCGCACGGCGTTGTTGATGCGGCCGGCGACGGCGACCAGCTCGGCCGCGACGGCGGAATCCAGATCGGGGCCGCGAAACTTCGCGGTCCTCTGAAAACTCCCATCCTTGTTCAAGACGACGCCGGAGCCGACCAGTGCCGCCCATGGCAGATAATCGGCGAGCCGGGTGGCGGTGCGGCGGTATTCGGCAAGGTTCATCATGGCCGCGCCCTCACACCGCCAGATGGCCGGGGATGCGCAGATGCCGCCGCCCGACTTCGACAAATTGAGGATCGCGCTTTGCCGCCCACACGGCCGCGAAATGACCGATGGCCCAGATGGCGATGCCGACCAGCCAGAGGCGCAGGCCGAGGCCCACGGCCCCGGCCAGCGTGCCGTTCAGAATCGCGATGGAGCGCGGTGCGCCGCCGAGCAAAATATGCTCGGTCAGCGCCCGATGGACCGGGACCGTGAACCCCGGCACCGCGTCGAGCTGTTCGAGGCCGCCCGCCATCAGATGAGCGCCCCGCCGCCGAACGAGAAGAACGACAGGAAGAAGCTCGACGCCGCGAAGGCGATGGACAGGCCGAACACGATCTGGATCAGCTTGCGAAAGCCGCCGCCCGTATCGCCGAAGGCCAAAGTCAGGCCGGTCACGATGATGATGATGACGGCGATGATCTTGGCGACCGGCCCTTCGATGGACTGGAGGATGCTTTGGAGCGGTGCTTCCCACGGCATCGACGAACCGGACGCATGGGCGGCCGGGGCGAGCATGAAGCTGATGACAAGGGTGGATGCGGCGGTCGCGGCGAAGCGATAGCCGCGCGAAATCGTGCGGATCATGAAGATTCTCCTGTGCTGGTGGGGATTGCCAAAGGGATGGGATGCGTGATGCGGTAGTCGCCGTCCGGTCCCAGCCCTTCGACGCGGGCGAGTTCGGCCAGCCGGCGCGCGGAACCGCGCCCGGAAAGGACGGCAACGAGGTCGATTGTCTCGGCGATCAGGGCGCGCGGGACGGTGACGACAGCCTCTTGGATGAGCTGTTCAAGGCGGCGCAGCGCGCCGATGCCGGTGCCTGCATGAATGGTGCCGATCCCGCCCGGATGGCCCGTGCCCCATGCTTTGAGCAGGTCGAGGGCTTCCGATCCGCGCACCTCGCCGATAGGGATGCGGTCGGGGCGCAGGCGCAGCGAGGACCGGACCAGATCGGAAAGCGTCGCCACGCCGTCTTTCGTCCGCATGGCGACAAGGTTGGGCGCGGCGCATTGCAG